>JBKQNU010000067.1:0-35160 GCA_052145815.1 Occallatibacter sp. | reverse complement strand
GTATCCAATTCGATTCAGTGCGGGCATCCAGGAGGAGACTTTCTTCAATTTTACGGGTGGTCGAAACCAGCAGTTCAGACCTTATGTGCAAATCAATCTGTTTTGAAGGCGGAGTCCAATGAGAATTTGCTTAGTTGCCACCTTTCCTCCCAGCGGGCGCCAGTTGAACGAGTATGCGTTTCATATCGCGCAGGAACTACAGAAGAATCCTGACGTCGAATTGACTATTCTTGCCGACGAACTGGCCGACTATGACTTCGCAACCGACGAGAATGGCAAGACGCTAAGAGCTCATCAGATGTCTGAGTTGCCGGGGTTCAACGTAATCCGTTGCTGGAAGTTCGGCAGTCTTCGAACTCCGATGCGGCTGTTGAACGCTATTCGCCGGTTGAAGCCGGACGTTGTGTGGTACAACCTTGTCTTTTCCAGCTTTGCAACGCCCAAGAATCCGTTTGCCGCATTTGCCGGACTTTCTACCCCGGCTCTGACGCGGGCCGCTGGATTCTTCACGCATATCACATTGCACCACATCATCGAGCATGTCGACTTTGCTGCGGCTGGTGTGCAGAGGGAGAGACTGTTTCGATTAGGCACAAACCTGGCAACGAAAGCATTGCTGAATGCGCATTCGGTCTCTGTGCTTCTTCCTCACTTCCGCAGCACCTTGAAGGCGAAGTATTCCGCTCGAAACGTGTTGCTGGGTACGCATGGAACATTTGCGTCCATTCCCAGTCCTCCGAATTTTGCGAAGCGCGGCAATCCGGATATGCGTATTCTGGCAATCGGACACTGGGGAACGTATAAGCGGTTGGAGACGCTAATGGAAGCTTTCCCAATGGTCCTCAAGAAGATTCCAAATGCCAGGCTTATCATTGCCGGCGCCAATCATCACACGAGAGCGGGCTATTGGGAGTCAATACGAGACGCGCAGCCTGCAGGTCTGCCAATTGAGTTCCGTGGATACGTTCCGGAAGAGGATATTCCTGAGCTTTTTCAGTCAGCGTCGATCCTTGCTCTTCCTTACGACTCAGCAACTGGATCAAGTGGTCCAGCCCATCAAGCGTGCGAGTACGGACTCCCGATAGTATGCGCAAACATCGACGATTTCAAAGAGATGGCGGCGGGCGAAGGTATGACCATCCGCTTCTACGAGAAGGGCGATGCAGGGGATCTGGCTGAGCAATTCATTGTCATTCTGAAGTCGCCGGAACTACAACGCAAGATGGCGGAGGAGAACTTTGCGGCCGGGGTTGAGATGACGATGGCCAGTGTTGTCAAGAACTACCTTCGCTGGTTCGAGTTGCACAAATGCAAAAGAGCGCTTCGCAATGCTGGAGATCTTCCAGTATTCCAGGGTCTCTGGCTCCGAATTCTGAGTGCCAGAAAGGCTTCACCTGACTGGAGCATGCAATCGGCTCTGTTAGCCCAGCAAGGAGTTGGCATGAATGAGGACCTCTGCACAGAGCCGGGAGGAGATTATGCTCCCCGCGATAATGCGGCGGAGCGTTTTGCCTGGAACCAGTCCATAGGCCAAGAGGACCGCACGAATGGCGACGGGGATCAGAGTCATCCTCCTCAACATCAACCGATGAATTAAGGCATCGCAGTTCCAGACCAGGGAAGTAGGCTGCCGCTCCAATATCCAGCGAGCGCGCTCCCTTAGCGAGGCAGGAAGGAAGTCATCATGAGAAAGGCACGCGTTGGCAGATCTCTATTCTCGATTCCAATCTGGGTGATTCCCAGCGTTTTGCTGCCTTTGCTGTTCACCGGATGTGGGGGAATTGTCGCCATCACTTCTGCGCCGCCAACAGTGGGCATCGCAGCCAATCCTGCTTCGATTGCTGCGGGAAGTTCGTCCACTTTAACCGTGAGTGCGACGAATGCCACTCAAGTGACGGTCACCGGATCAGACGGGAGCACCTATAACCTGCAGCCAAGCGGCGGGACGCAGGCCGTCAGCCCAAAAGCGACCACCATTTATACCGCCGCCGCGACCGGAGCTGGTGGGAACAGCTCGGCGGCCGCAACGGTGACGATCAGTGCGAATTCCGCGCCAACTGTTGTCATCACCGCTAATCCCGCTTCGATTACCGCAGGAAGTTCGTCCACTTTGACCGTGACTGCGACGAATGCCACCCAGGTAACCGTGACCGGAACCGATGGCAGCGCGTATACGCTGCAGGCGAGTGGGGGAACGCAAGCCGTCAGCCCGACAGCGACAACAACTTACGCTGCAACTTCGACTGGAGCCGGCGGAACAATCTCGGCGACTGCAACCGTGACAGTGACCTCGACTACGAACCCTGCGCCGACCGTGAGCATCATCGCGAGCCCCACTTCAATTGTCTCGGGCAATTCATCCACATTGACTGTGACAGCGACGAATGCCACCCAGGTGACGATAACCGGCACAGATGGCAGCACGTATACGCTGCTGGCGAGTGGCGGGACGCAGGCCGTCAGCCCGACAGCGACAACAACTTACACCGCAACAGCGACCGGGGCCGGGGGAAACGCCACCGCCACCGCGACGGTAACGGTGGGAGCGGGAGGCAGCGCTCAATCCATCGATCACGTTGTCTTCATGCTTCAGGAGAATCATACGTTCGATAATTATTTCGGGATGCTCAATCCCTACCGGATTTCGAACGGCTGGAACGTTGGTGACGACGGAAATACCTATAACGTCGATGGCATCGAAGACAAGCTGACCACAATCAGTAATGAGGATGATGAAGGCACATCCTATTCACTCTTCAAATTCACCAGCACCTGCATTGACGACGATAGCTCGGATTGGCTGGCGAGCTACGGAGACGTCAATCGATACAATTTTCTCACGACACGCCCGATCTCGGAGAATGGTTTCGTCCACACTGCCGAAGGCTACGCTAAAAGCTGTGCCCCCCAATCCAGCACCTGTTCCGGCAATTACACAGATCTGACTGGCCAGCGCGCGATGGGCTACTACGACCAGGGCTTTCTCAATTACTACTACTACATGGCTTCTCAGTTCGCGGTATCCGATCGATGGTTCTCGCCGGTGGCGAGCAAGAGCATTGACAATCGCATCGCCACTTTCACGGGGGGCACTACTCAGGGCCTGGTAAAGGACCCCGGCGGGGATGACTATCTTCCTCAGCTCGATATACCGAATATCTTCCGGGAACTTGACCAGGCAAATGTATCCTGGAAGATCTACTTCACGGTCACCCAGGGCTTCTGCCTCGACGACGATGACTGCTTAGGCGGGACGAACGCAGCGTATCCCGCGACAGACTTCTCTAACTTGTCCTATTCGTATAAGTATCTGTATGACAATCCAACCGGCGCTGCCTGCATTCCACCCACCCAACCCTCGAACGTGGTTGGCGATGTGCAGAATTCCTACTGCATCGATCCGAACCACATTAACTGGTTATCCACCTACTTCAGCGATCTCACCAACGGCACCCTTCCCAGCTTTGCATTCATTGAGGCCGGCTACGCCAACAATGACGAGCATCCAGGGTCGGGTCAATCGATTCTGTTGGGCCAGGCGCAAGTGGCGAGTGTGGTGAATGCGTTCATGAACAGTTCTTCCTGGAAGGATTCGGTTTTCTTCTTCAGCTACGACGAGGGTGGAGGACCATACGACCATGTTCCGCCGGTGCCCGGCCACTCAAACGACTACACGGATGCCTCTCTGGGAACCATCCCGGATATCTCGACGATTGCAGTGAATCCCGATACAACTGCTCAGCTTCCGAATCTGTACTTCCCCTGTGTGCCAGTCGGTGAATGGCCAACGCTGCATTGCGACCTGGCATCGACTGACCCTGGGGCTAATCCGGGTGACGCCCCGGCCGTCCACGGATTTGCCGCGCAGCTTGGCTTCCGCCTGCCGAACATAATCATCTCGCCTTTCACCCGGAAACATTATGTTTCGCACACTCCGATGGACCACACGGCGGTGATCAGGTTCGTCGAAGACCGGTTTATCGGCAATCACAATTACCTGACTAACCGCGACGCGGTCCAGCCCAACCTGCTGGAGTTTTTCGACTTCACCAACATTCCATGGGCCACAGCGCCGACTCCGCCGATTCCGGTGACAGCCGAGTCACTGGGGTACGATCCGTGCACCCCTACGAGCCTGGGGCCATAGCCTTTGGCATGTGCAGCAGATTCTGGTAATGGAGGATTCATGAGTTATCAGAAACTACCTCATAAGGCCGCATCATTTCGTGATCTTCATGTTCCAACATGTGGCAATGAAAAACATAGCGGCCAGTGTAACCTCCAAATCGAACGATGATTGTGAGCACTTCTCGTGGGTTGACGACCGCCGTATCCTTCCATCCAGCCTCGTTTGCCGCCGGGAGCCGTGGTGTACCCACCAATTCCAGGGCGCCGTCGCGAAGAGCCACGGGGTTGAATCCCTGGCGCTCAAGAATCTGAAACTGCACCAAATGCAAATGCATCGGATGCGCATCTTCGGTATTGTTGATAAATCTCCATTTCTCAATGGAATTCAATTTCACAATTTCCGTGACTGGGTCGTCGTATCCCTTGCCGTTGATTTGCACACCCAGGGACCGTCCTTGACGATCCATCCCCTCGGCCAGTACGAAATCCCTGGTAGCGATGGATTTAGTTTCATCGAGCTTTGGGAGCGGGCGGGGTAGCGGTCTGTTCAAGGGCTTCCCATTGCCGGAGAGCGGAAGGGTTACCCTAAACTGCATCAACTCATACAACGCTAAATGGTGTGGAGTGACCATGTCCCATCCCGGGAATGGGGCCGGAGCGTTGTTGGACAAGGTTACCGTCTTGCCTTCGAGGCCGGAAAAATCAACAATCAAGTCGGCGCGTTCAGCCGGCGCCAGCAACAGTTTGTTCAATGCAACCGGGCTTGGTAAAAAACCGCCGTCGGTTCCGATCTGGTGAAATGATACAAGCGAGGGTATGTCCGTTGGGAGCTTCGCAAGATTGAAGAAAAGGTTGAAGAACCGTGAATTTGCGCCGTTTAAAAGGCGCAGACGATAGCTGCGCGGTTCGACTTGCAGATAGGGGTAGATAGCGCCGTTCACGACTGGAAGGTCGCCAAATAACTCCGGGGCCCACCAGTGCGGAGGCGGCCTCTGACCATCATCGAACGTCGGAGAATAGACGAGCTGACCCTTGTCGTCCAGTGTGCGATCCTGCAGTAATAGGGGAATCTCGAATTCGCCTGAGGGCAGGCCCATATTGTGCTCCTGATCGTCGCGCAGGAGAAAGAACCCCGACAGGCCCGCATAGACATTCAAGCGCGTAATGCCTATCGCATGATCGTGATACCAGAGCGTCGCAGCCTGCTGGCTATTCGGATAATGATAGATAGCCGAATTTCCGGGCGTGAACCACTTCTCTGGCAATCCATCGCTTTCCGAGCGAGCACGCGCACCGTGAAGATGGGGTACGGTTCGGACCGCGGGAGCCGGAGGCATTGCGCCGTGTATGCGGGGGTCGATGTCAAAAATATGCTGCGATGGCAGTTGGTTCTCCCACTTGACTACGATTGGCCTGCCCCGGAGAGACTCGATCGTTGGACCGGGATACTGCCCCTCATATCCCCACAACTTCGTGGGAGGAAGCTGCGAATGCATCTGCTGTTTGAATTCCAACATGCGAACTCGATATTGAACTCCATCCTCGTCCGTGCTTTGCGGCATCAACCGTTTCGGAACAGGTAACGGATCTATATATCGCTCCAGCGAGCCCGAAATCCGATAAACCGGCTGCGCAGCCGCGTGGACCCATTCACGGTCAGCATCGACTCGATGCGCTAAAACCAGCGCCGGTGCAGATGCAATGCACAGCCTTAAAAAATCACGCCTCTTCGTAGGATTCATTTCACCTCAACAACAGCCGATTAGGTTCGAGTCCCTTGCTTCCGGATCTTGTCGCCGGGGACGACCTTAACGCCGTCCCACGGGTTTACAAGTTCCGGGGCCGGGTGTCAGCATTGTGTCGGCCGCCGCATACGGCAAAGCGCATACCACAAGTCAGACAATTCTAACCCGTCTTTTTGTCGGTGCGAGTAGACGGTTGCGAAGAGAATTCGATCAGGGCGATAAACACTCTCAACTTCGCGCATCCGGCATAGAGAATTCCCGAAATCCTCGCGGAAGGTTTGTAAGCAATCCGGACAGAGAACCGTCACGTAGTGCTCACCCGGGGTTATCGTGCCTATTCGGCTAAACCCAGATGGGCGCCGACGCAGTAGGATGATTCGGCGAAAGCCGGTTCGATCGGGGCAGGGCTCTTATGATCTTCAACAAAGAACCCGGGCCGCACCCCTTTTGATAGAAGGCGTCGGCAGCAACTCCGGAAGACACTTCTTCGCCGGAGAACGCACCGCTCATGGCAATCACCTGGATTGATGGATAGCGGCTGCGGACCACCGACAGCAATTCGAAGCCTGACATACCCGGCATGTTGAGGTCGGAGAGAATGATATCCGGGGTTTCTTTTCGAATCTCATCCAATGCCGAGAGTCCGTCTTCGGCGGAGCGCACGGTATACCCAATTCCGGTGAGCACCTGCGAAACGAAGGATCGGACGGCAGGCTCATCGTCGACGATCAGGAGTTTTGCTAAACAGTTTTGCTTCCCATCCAACATTCTTCACCCCCATTCGAATGAACAAAGGTTGGAAACGAATATGCCATCGAACAAACTGCAAAACTGTCCAATTCTGCACAGGGATGGAGCCTACCAATAGGTAAAACTAAGATTATCCACGTAGGTCGTATTCGACGACTGCTTGTAGTTTCCGTCCATCTGGTAGTTGAGTGTGACTCCCCACCAGTCGTTGGGAACGGAGAACGGCGGATAGGTCTTGTTTATTATTGCGGTCTTGCCGTTCATCGTGATCGACTGATAAAGAATCTCATTGCCCGATTCTCGCTGCACCTGGATGGTAACGTGGTTCCAAGCGTTGTCTAGGAAGTCACAGGCGAAGCCGGTTGAAACCCAATTTGCATTCACATTGTCCCAGATATCCCATGTTCCTCCACCCAGATGATTGCATTGGTTGCCCCATATCATTCCAGCGCCATCCATGTACATGTTGATGTCGAACTCCAGGACCTGTGTAATGGAAGCGTTCGTCACGTAGAAGTAGGCATCGTAAGTGAAGTTGTGCAGGGTCGGGAGCAACCTGTGGGCAGTGTCTGGTATACCTTGCGTTGTGTTCTGGCCCAATACGGGTATTGACCAAAGGATGTCAGCGTAAGGAGTGGTTCCACCAATTTCGAACCGGGTCGAATTTCCGCTCAGAGACGGTGAACTGGCGTGCTGCGACATTGCCCAGGTAACTCCCGAACACGGGGCGGAGCAGATGTCGTAATTTGGGGGCAACTCACCCCAATCGCTCCATCCGCCGCTGGCCTGGAGGTTGGAGAGTACATTTTCGCCATCTTGAACGGTGATATTGATAGGCGTGTAGGACGCCCCACCACATCTGTCCCACTCTTCCACGACTGTTTGCTGGGATCCCGGCCCAAGACTCAGCTGGGCGTTTAAGCTTGCGCCATCTTCGACATACGTAAGCTGACCGTTTACGTAGATGCCCATGGATGCAACACCATTGGTACAACTACTAGTGGCTGTCGCAACATAATTGACAGGGGAACTGACTGCGCTGTTGTTCGCGGGCGAGGTCACGTGGATCCCGGCCTGAGTGGTGACTGTGATCTCCATCGAGACAAAGGTGGCTCCTCCGCAATAATCCCACTCCTCGACAACGGTATTGTGCTTACCGGGGTTGACGGAAAGAGTAGTGTTCAATATGGTTCCATTCACGGTAAAGAGCAACTCGTAGTCCACATACACGCCCATGGACGCCACGCCTTTTGAACATGTGGTCGTGGTCGCAGTTGCGGCGAAGCTTACTGTTGAACTCACTGTCGCACCATTCGATGGGCTGCTGACGGCAACGGTGGCGAATGCGGGCATGGCGAAAGCCAGAATGAACAAAGGAATGGAGTTGAAAGTCTTCATGAACCTGCCTCAGCTAAGATTTGGAACCCGTAGATGCTCAAGGTCGTGAACAGCTGCGCCCGCTTCGCTCTGTCAGCGAAGAGGTCGAGTTTGCTCGCTTATCTAAACGGGCTGGTCTGAGGTGCAAGCGACAAAATGCGCCGGATGAGAACCCAGCAACCTCTTCAAGGTAACCAAGGTCGGCGGCTACGGCGGGAGTCTTCCCCTGGTGTGTCCGACTGAAATCCGGTTCATCCTCAAGAGCGCTGGAGAGGTTGATGAAGCGACTATTCCGGAAGAATTAGCCGCACAACGTCTCCACATAACTCCAGAAGCCTAACCGCATTGGCAACTGATCAAAAGAGTACTAATTCAAGTTGGTTCGCAGCTAGTAATATACACTTCCGCGTTGGCGTCAAGGTTAATATTCCAAGCGGGACGAGTGCATTGCGGGCAGGCTTTCTGGCCCGAGGCGCATTCTATGCCTTTGTGCACGGGTATTGTACGCGTCCTCGCCAGGGTTGGTGTCGCCTGCGCGCAACTGAAAGATGCGGCGCTGAGCCAAATGAAACAGGGACTGCAAATGAGTGCGCACGCATCTCGCCAACGTGTTCTCATACAAAAAAGACATTCTAAGTTCCTCTTGGATGCTATAAACGAGCGACAAGTTAGTTGCATCTTATATTAGTAGGGCGCCAGGCGAAGTTGAATCACCACCCAGTCAAGCCCCCGGAAGGCTAAATCCATGCTAATAAGGCCTGTTAAGGTGCCACGCGCACTGGTGTTATTCCTGGTTTTCGCAGCCGCGATGCCTCCTTTAACTGCAAGAGCGGCCTCCTGCAAGACGCAGTCGGAAATGACGGCCACACAGCGCGATGCCCTGTCGACTGCTGCTCGCACCATGGTTGGCGAGGTGCAAAGTGGAAGCGTGGAGGCTCTTCGAGCGAACACGCTTCCTGCGGTTGCGGCGGATTTCAGCGGAATCGCAGCATCCGTCGAAAGTTTGAAGCCGCTTGTCCAGCAAGCGGCCATTACTGTCGATAGCCTCTATGCGCTGGACGCGTCGACCGAGCCTGTGGGCAACGATCGAACAGATTTCTACTGTGGGACGCCGGTCGTGACATTGAACTTTACCAATCTGCCGCCAGGGTCATATGCGCTGGCCATTCTTCACGCAACGGGCGTACCGCAACCGCAACAGATTTCACTCATCCTGTCCGAGTCAGCTGGCCATCGCTGGATGCTTGGCGGCTTCTTCAGCAGGCCTATGATGGCGGCAGGTCGCGACGGCCTGTGGTACTGGGCGAGGGCTCGTAATTTTACGCAAATGAACATGAATTGGAATGCCTGGCTGTACTATCGCCTGGCCGCCTATTTTCTGGACCCGGTGGACTTTTTGTCCAGTCCCAACCTTGAGAAACTGCAGCATGAAGAGGACCGGGCACATCCGGACAATCTTCCCGACACAAAGCCGCTGATGCTCGCCGTGGATGGTTCTGTCTTTCAAGTGACGGCGATCGACACCACAACTACATTTGGCGCGCTGGACCTTGAAGTTCACTACACTCCTGACAACGCACAGCTGGCCCAGTTGCGTGATCCGCAAACTGCGCGGAAACAAGTGACCGAGGTGATGACGACGCTGCTGGCGCTACGCCCCGAATTGCAGGACGCCTTCCATGGCATTTGGGTGCGGGCAGATCAGGGGTCCGGCTCCGCCTTCGCGTTGGAATTGCCGATGGTCCAGATTGTTTCTGAGGCACAAAAGCCTGCGCAGACTCAATCCGCAACGTCCACCATCGCGCGCGATCCAACGCTTCCGGAGGTTCAGGCGCGGCTGGACGCGGACCACGATCCGATTCCCTCGCTCGATGCCGAAGAAAGCGCAACTGTGATCACCGCGTCTAATCTGGCTCCAGCGCGAGCCGGGGAGATTCAGAAGCGGCAGGACGGCGTCTACACCCTGCACCAGGATGTGGATGAGGTTCTGTTGACCTGTGCGGTGGTGGACGAGAATGGCAGATCAGTCACGGATTTGAGCCGCGGCGACTTCCATGTTTTGGAAGACGGTGTTCCCCAGACCACGAGTTCTTTTCTGCACCGGGATCAGCCCGTTTCGTTGGGAATTGTCGTCGATAACTCGGGTTCGATGCGCGACAAGCGCGCGGCGGTGAATTCGGCTGCGCTGAATCTCTTGAAGGCTTCAAATCCACAGGATGCGACGTTTATCGTAAATTTTTCCGATCGGGCATTTCTCGATCAGGGCTTTAGCTCGGACATCGCTGCGCTCAATCGGGGTCTCTCGCACTTCGATTCCAAGGGAACCACAGCCATGTACGATGCGGTGGCCGCTTCGGCGGACGAATTGGCCAACCACGGAAAACTCCCAAAGCAGGTGCTTCTGGTCATCACAGACGGAGCGGACAATGCGTCGCGCCTCGACCTGGAAGAAGCCATTCGCCGCGTGCAGAACCTGGGGGGACCGGTGGTTTATACCATTGGACTGCTTTTCGGAACCGACAAGGGAGAGGCAGAGCGCGCGAGAATTGCTCTGGAAAGGCTGTCGCAGGAGACGGGCGGCATCGCTTACTTCCCCCATTCCCTGCAAGATGTCGATCAGATCGCAGAGCAGGTCGCACGAGATATTCGGGACCAGTACACCGTCGGCTATCACTCCACGAGAGCGGCCAGTCTAGGAGGCTACCGGGTTGTGCGCGTCGAGGCGCACGCAGCGAAGCACGGCAAGCTAGTCGTGAGAACGCGCAAGGGGTACTATGCCAAGAAGCCGGCGCCGCAACAAACGCAAACCACGCAACAAGCCAAGCAATAGTGCGATAGCAAACCGCGTCGGCGATGGTCCCATGCATTGTTGGCGACCAGCATGATGGTCGCCTGCTCGCGGCCGCTCAATTTTAATCGCTGTTATGTGGCTCAATGCAGATGGAAGTCAACGTCGATCACGATCTGCACGGAAACCGGATGGCCCTGATACATGGCTGCCCTGAACTTGTATTGCCTTACTGCTTCGATTGCCTTTTCATCCAATCCCATG
Source organism: Occallatibacter sp. (assembly GCA_052145815.1). Classification (GTDB taxonomy): domain Bacteria; phylum Acidobacteriota; class Terriglobia; order Terriglobales; family Acidobacteriaceae; genus Telmatobacter. The sequence continues at coordinate 24,108 of JBKQNU010000067.1, read as the reverse complement.
CCGAGATGAGTAACCAGGCGGACGTCTTGCGGGTTTCCTTGGGAATCGACAATTAGTTTTATCGAGACGCTGCCCTGATAATTCGCTCGGCGAGCGTCGTCTGTAAACTCCGGCACAACCGAATGGATGACCAATGGTGCGCTCACGCCGCCGCCCACACTCATGAGGCCGCCGCCATAGCCGCCACCGCTGCCCGGCCCCACTCCGCTCCCGCGACCTGCGCCAATGCCGCCGCCCAGGCCTTGCCCGAATCCTGAACCGCTGCCGCTTCCCTGTGAGGCGAGCGCGACCTGCGGCGACTGGGCCATGCCGAGGTTGGGCAGGTTGTTATTGTCCGGAATTTTTACCATCTCGGATGGCTCAATCCCCAGCTTCGGCCGATCAATCCTGATTATCTGCGGAGGCGTGATCTGGATCGTTGCGACCATGGGCAGATGCCCCTTGCTGGCCTCGACCACGTCGTGTGCGCCGCCACCCCCACCGCCGCCCATCGTTTTTGCCACAGGCAATGTGACCGGAGGAATGGTAACTTTGAAGTCCACCGGCGTTACAATCGTGGTCGGCTGCAGCGTGACAATTGTGCGTGCTTTCACCGCCACCAAGAGAACCAGAGAGATGACGACAACATGGATTGCGAATGAAATAGCGTTGGAAGTTGGGTCGCGTTTGAACGCATGCAGATCGGTCGCGAATATCGGCCGCCAAGTGCTGCCGCCCAGGATCAATTCGGGAGTCGTCGTTACAAGATCGCCCATAGCATTTTTTGCCGGAGGAAGATATCCAGCATTCCCCTTCCTGGTGCATCACAGGTTAAGCAGCGAAAGCGAATGAATTACCGGGATCCAACTTCGCATTCACTGAGTTCAAGTTAGTGCGTTACCAAATACCCTTATCGCTTCCAGTGATTCTTTGACCTACCAAGGCCGCGGTGGCAAGCCATGGCAATAAACTGAGCCGCGCGCCGTTCTGCAAATCCCGCTTTCGCAGCAACCCGGCAAGTTGCGATCCGTAGAGGCTTACCGCTTGCGGCATAATCGGAACCCGAAGAAACTGTCGGGCATAATAGACTTCATCGCCGCTAATGCGCGCTGCATCTCTCACAAAATGCGGCAAGTCAAGTCCTGAACCGCTGTACTTCCGCACGTAGTCCGACACAATCACGAGATACGTCGCAACCCCTTCCCAGATGCCGCAATTTGCCGCTGAAGCACGCAGGTCTCTGTAGTCAATGGCACCGCTTTCCGACAACGCGGCAGTATCAACGACGTCGCACAAGCGGAAATAGAAATGCCGGTACATTCTCTGCAGAGTGGAGATCATCAGCTGATCCGACACTGATGGAACTCGAAACGCCTGATTGCCGATCATGACGCGACGGCTGCGCTCCGAAAGGTGTGTGGCAATTCCGACCTGTTCTCCCGTCTGTCCAAGGCGGCCAACGTGCATCTCGACGGCTTCGGGGAGTCCGGGGACAAGGAAGTTCCATTTGCCCGCCAGGCGGTCTCCCCAGCTTCGCGGAGCTATTCGCGCGTCGAAGCGGCTCTTCATAAGTTTTGAAACGTCGTCAGAATTCGCATTTGTATAAAGATCGAGGTCGCTGCCTAGATCGGGCCAGTGATCGAGCGATTTAATCACCGCGATGTCATACTTTTCGGATCCGAACACTGTGCAAATGTCTTCGAGGAACCTTAGAGCCGTGGTAATCCGTGCCCGCTCAGCCGCCAGGGCAGTTTGCGCCCATTCGGCAAGAGTGTCATCCTTCGCCTCGTGCGCCATGTCATTAAGAATCTCCAGTCCGCGCACGACCACATGGTTCGAGTGGGCCAATGTCAATAAGTCGTCAAACTTTCGACGGCTGATTTCTCGAACATCCAACCTTATATCTGCCATCATCGAAGAAGATGATTCCCCGTCATCCTGCGGAGCCAGAAGCAGGCGGGAAAGAAGGAGCATTGACTGATTCGTATGAGACTCTGCGAGGGTCGGGGTCATATTAGCCTAATCCTTTTTTGAGGCTAGTTCGGCTGAGGCGCGGATGGTACTTCCGTTTGCGGGACATGTGAGGATGAAGGCGTTTCTGTGGGAACGCTTGAATCTCCGGCCGATGCAATGCCGCGCGGTATCAATTGAATTGGACCAGTTTGCCGGCGACGATCCTGACTGTATTTGTCAAGTTCTCCATCCACCTTGTGATTGCTATCTGAAGCCACCGCAGATAGTTTCTTGCCTTCGGCGGACTGTTTGCTCGCCAGCCCGACCCGAATGCTCGAATCACCGGCCTTTCCTGCTTTGTTGTAGAAAAACTGTGCCGTTTCAAGATCGCCCTCCATCTCGGCAACATATCCCCGGTTGTTGAGCGAAAATGCACTGACTGGATCGAGTGAGTAAGCCTGGAGAAAGTCTTCTCTAGCCGCAAGCCGATCATTTTGATTCGCCGCGGAAACCCCGCGCATCGTAAGCATGACGGCGTTGAGTTCGGCGCTGTCCAACTTTTTTATCCGTTCCGCCAGCCGCCCAGCACTCGCTGCGGCCATGGCGCTAACGGGCCTTCCCCTCCATGACCGATCCAGCGCGAGGACTACGGGTTCTGAAGAGTGCGCATCGGCAGCTGCGCCATATGCTTTTAATGCGTTGTTGTAGTCTCCGATCGCTTCGTCGGCCACGCCCAGATTGTTCAACGTGAAGGGGTTCAAAGCATCCAGAGACAGTGCTTTCTTGAGAAGAGCAACGGCTTCAAATCCGCGGGCCTCCGACAGAAGCTCCATCGCGTCCACATTCATGCGATTCACCCGCATGGGAACATCTTGAAGACTCTCGAAGGCGTAGTGCATCGGCTTTCCTTCCAACTGCTTCGCATTGCTCCGATCGATTCTCGCGTTGCTGCCTTGCTCCGATGCCAAAGCATAGAATTTGTGCGCACGATCCAATTCTCCCTCTAACTCGGAGATGTAGCCCAGATTGTTAAGTGTGAAAGGGTCGGCAGGATCGTAAAGGTACGCCTTGTAGAACAGCGCCGCGGCTTTGTCGTATTGGTGTTTCTTTACAGCGTCAACACCCTCACGATTGAGACGCTGCACGGGAGTCAACTCACTGCGCCTTGGAATCGTGAGCTTCAACACATCGGCTGCCCACGCGGAATTGGATCCCAAGCCCGCAATTACCGCAACTACCGCAATTACTTTTTGTAGGATCATTGCGCTTCCTCGCACCCTTCGGTGCGGCTCAAGGACGATCTAAACCTTCGCGCACATTCACTTAGATGCGTAACATTAAACTCCGTTGCCGGCATCAGCACTGTCTCATGTTTCTTTGCCACCTAGGCTACCGTTACTCGCTCGACGCCATCAGAATAAGTATCGAACTGAGTTTCGATCGAGTTAGTAACGGATCGAGGTGAGCTGATATGAACTGTTTTCTGGCAGTAAGTATGCTTGGCGGTCTGGCAGTTGCACAATTGCTGGCCGCAGATGCAGTTTCACAGGTTCCGGGACTGCAATCCGCCGTAAGTTCCCCAAGTATCCTTACTAATTCCTCTACCTTGCCTCCGGCACCAAGAGGAAAGAGCACCGTGTTAGGAGGCGAGATCCGAAAAGTCGACCCTGTGCGCGATGAGCTTATGCTCGGAGGCTTTGGCCAGCGGCCCGCGAAGATTCTTTTTGACGAACGCACCCAGGTCTATCTCGATGGAAAGAAAGTTTCTCTTAGCGAACTAAGACCGGCAAATCATGCTTCTGTTGAAACGGTGTTGGACGGGACAGAAGTCTATGCTCTCAGCATCCATATGTTGTCACGATTACCCGAAGGCGAGTACCAGGGCCGAGTGCTTGACTACAACGCTGAGACTCGTGAACTAACAGTAAGTGCCGTCCTGTCACGTCAGCCTATCAGACTCCTTGTGCCGGCAAGCACGCTCATAGTATCCGAGGGCCCGGACTCATTGCAGCCCGCAGCTTTTGAAGCATCAAATCTGGTAAAGGGGACTCTAATCTCGATCGACTTTACATCCGACAAAAGAGGTCGAGGCGTTGCCAGCCGGATCGCCATCCTGGCCACTCCGGGATCTGCATTTGTATTCAGCGGAACTCTCTCCTCTCTTGATTTGCACGCTGGGCTATTGGTCTTGGTCGATCCACGAGACAATAAGAGCTACCAGATTCTCTTTGATTCCACGCAGCTCCCGGCAAGCCGGAATCTCCACGAGGGAGACGACGTCAGGGTGACCGCAAAGTACGACGGCACTCACTACGTGGCGACTTCTCTTGCGGTTGATTGAACTCTGAAGGCTGGAGTCTCGCGTGACCTCGTCGATCTTTGTGAGCTTCGTGTCTGGGTTCGCGGTGGAAGTGAGCCCTTCGCCTGGCACGCTGATCCGCGGGCGCCGGGGACTGCTTGTGAAGTAAGGCTGCTGCGGAGCGCACGCCGCGCCTTGTGCAGTTGGGATTTTGTGTTCCCACAGGAGCAATTGAGCATTGAGGCAATTTCGCCATGATCAAAGCCGCGAATGTCGTGAAGGAGGAAGATGTTGCGGTAACCGGGCGCCATAGTTGCAACTACGCCTTCAATGGTCAGACGGTCGATCACGCCAGCTTGTGTCAGGTCGCGGGTACCGAAACTGCGACCCACACGCTCGTCAGGTGCGCTTTCCATCATGTGATCGAGTGAGACAACCGGTAGCACGCGCTTGCGCAGGTGCATCAGAACGGTATTGACGGACAGCCGGTGCAGCCAGGTGCTGAAAACGGAGTCGCCGCGAAAGGATGCAAGTTTGCGGTGCACTTGAAGAAAGGTTTCCTGGGTGAGGTCTTCGGCCAGCGAGAAATCGCGGACCATCCGCATGCAAATTGAGAAGACGTGCTTCTTGTGCCGTAAGTAAAGCTCTGCGAAAGCATCTTGATCGCCAGCCTGCGCGCGAGCTACGGCGTCGGCAAGCCGGTGCGCAGACTGGACCGGCCGAACTCTACACTCCGAAGTAGGAATGCGCGATGAACTGAGCAGCGAAATGGGAAAGGTCGAGGTAGCCATATGCCTCCATTGCGGATCCGAAAACCAACTGTCGATCTACGGGCTTGATGTGCGCGGCTGTCGTGCTCAATGAAGGCGACGGAGGCAATCAGCCGAGTTGAAGAAGCAAAGGCAGGAAACATATGAGCCGCTATCGAGCACATCGTTTCGCGATTGTGTTTATGCTGCCCCGGATCAGTTCTGCCGAGGGATTGGAAGCTCCAAAGTGCCCCGGTCATGACTTAGTCTCCCATTTTGGTCTTGAGTCGTCTGAGCCGCATTGCTCAGGACGGTAAGGTGAACAAACTATGGATTCTTCTTTCGATTGCTGGCCTGTATTGACCGCTTCGTGGCCACTGCCCGGCTTCATCGGCGGATGTCAAAAGGTTGGGCGCGGAGAAAGCCCTTGCCAAGGTGACCCAAAACCCGAAAGCTGGACGAGAGGAATGGGGCAGGTCAAAGACACTCAAAACCGGCTTAAAGGAGCGGTGGTCTGTTTCAGAAGCAGTTGAGGCCCCTAGGAACGCCGGGGCCAGCGTATCGAAGACTTGTGATCGAACTCGCCCGCCCAGACCTCGAGATTCCTTATTGTACCTTTAAGAATTACTTGCCAAACACTCCTAAGTCCTTTGGAATGTATGGCGGGGACGACGGGGCTCGAACCCGCGACCTCTGCCGTGACAGTTAACTCGATGGTCGTAATCTATTGATTTCAGGAGCATTGGTGGCACCCAAAAGCATCCAAAATCATCCAAAAACACATTTCAGTACCGTCGTGCGTACCGTGGAAATTTCGCCCCGAAAACGGTCAATACGCTGACCAGACCTTTACCCAACGCGGGCAAATTCACGGCAGAGGTCAACGACCCTACGGAGTCCAAGTCGCCGAACTCAACTTTCCAGTTTGCATATCATCTCAAGTTGCTCTTTCTGCTTCGTCAATTGAGTGATGACACCCTCCAGATATCCTTTAAATCGCTCTGTTTCCTCGTTGGATGAAGAGGCGGAAATGTCCCTCAGTCGAATTGTCTTTTCGAGCAGTTCGGCTTCCACGCGATTGAGATCATTCTCGTAGTCGCCCCGATAGTTATCTCGCATTCGCATCGCTCCTTGCAGATGAACATTTATCGACGCCCCTCCATCTGCTCTCACTTCCTCGGTAAGAGTTGATCTATTTCGTTCACTCTTGCTCGCAGCTTATCGCACTCAGCAGTCAATAATTCTGCCGTCCTATCCCCTGGAGGAATTATGTGCGAATCCCAACGACCGCGCTGGTCAGATTGGGTTGGACTGAATTGGATCTTGAGGCGGATGCCGCATCGTTCTGAGGTGAATGCAGGCCCCTCTCGGCGCGGTCACATTGGTTAAAGGGGATAGAAAGCCAGTTCCCGGGAAGGTATGAAACCGGCGCTTCTCCTTCCACGGAGAGAAATGCCGGCCTTGTCTTGCTCGGCACAGCCAGCCTGCCAAAGCACAGCGCATCCAGCGCTCACGCCCACTTCCTAAAGCACGATCGAACTTGCGTTCCAGCAGCAGAAGCGCACCCGCGTGCGGCAATACATTTGCGTCGGCTGGGCAGCAAGTGCATCTCACGGCAGTCGACATCCGGGCCACCGTGCCAAGTCCGTCAGCGCCCCTTGTTGTCAAGATCCCTATCTGCAGGATGTAGTTCTTATTTTTCCAATCGGTAGGCGCGAGAATTACCGGTCTCGGGATGATGGCTCCGCGCACAAGACAGGGACTTCAGGATTCAGAGACGAGGCTGGAGGCCCGGTTCAGGGTGCTCCAATGTGATCAGACAGCCGTCTGGGCAACTCCTAAGATCATGTGCAAGGAAGAAGTGGGACAGCCGTCACATAGGCGGGTCCGCTTCGTCTTGCGAGAGAGGTTACAACATGGAAACTATCGTGATTGTTCTGGTGGTGCTTTTTCTGCTCGGAGGCGGTGGCTGGGGATATTCGCGGTGGCGGCGCTAACGCGGCTGCGGAATAAACATGCACCTGTCCTGTTTCATGCGAATTGCGGGATGCCTGAACGAAGATCGGCTCCGAACTCGATACGATAATTTGCTTATCATGCAAAGAAGGGTCGCTTCATGCAAAATAAAAGCCAGATCGAGATCGAAAGAAAGATCCTCTCACGCGCAAAAGAAAGAAAGATCCTCTCACGCATAAAAACGGAGATGGATCAGCCGCGACTGACCGCGTCGGTCCGCAACGGTTTCAGCGCTCAGGCCGCACCGACCGGGGAGAAGCCCGCTCCCCGTTTTCCGCGAGCTTGAGCCTGGTTCCTCAGTGCCCGCCGCACACAACTCCGATTTGCTCAATTCTGCCCATGCTATAGCAAAACCAGGGACGATGTATCCCGAGGCCAAGGCTCTCAAGTCGACGCGACCAACAGTGAGCGGCGACCTTCAACGAAGCCAATCAGGACACAGTATCCCTGGTTTTGCCGTAGGCACGCCGGGCAGGCTTCGGTCGAGTTCGCTTTGTGGCCGAAGAAGGGGGTCTTTCGGCGCTAAGCTGGGGTAATCGATCAAGCAGGACCGCATTCAACAGTGACTTGTGAACCTTGATGCGTCCGTTGTATTCGATAAACCCGAGTTTGCGAAAGCGATTCATGAAGAAGCTCACGCGGGAGCGAGTGGTGCCGATCATTTCCGCAAGGGTCTCCTGCGAGATCTTGGGAATGTATTGTTCCGGTTCGCCCGGCTTGCCGAATTCCGCCATTAACAGGAGTATCCGCGCAAGGCGCTTTTCGCTGGAGTTGAAAAGCTGATCGACCAGGTCGGATTGAATGCGCATGCTTCGTTCCAGAAGGACCTTCAAAAAGAGGTCAGAGAACGCATGCTCGACATGCATCACATGGATCATCTCGTCCCGGCTGATTCTGAGAGCGGTGCAGGCGGTGATCGCAGTGGCTGTGGCCAAACGCAGCCCAGCTATTGCCGCGAGCGCTTCTTCACCCACAAAGTCGCCTGCGGAGAGCAGCGCGATGGTAGCTTCCTTCCCGGCTGGGGAAACCACCGTGACCATTGCGCGGCCCTGCTGAAGATAAAAAACCGAGTCCGCGCGATCTCCCTGCGAAAAAAAGGCTTCCTTCGGCGCTAAACGGATGATTCTTCGCCCCAATCCGGCGCTGGCGAGGAAAGCGGCGGTATCGAACTGGTGCTTTTCGAATTCGACCATCGACGGGCCTACTTACAGTGGCGCCCTTTTTAAGGGTTACCGCTGGAGGCGAGCACGCTGGAGGCGAGCACGCTGGAGGCGAGCACGCTGGCATTGCCAGAATTTTAACATGAAAGATGGGGGATGAGTTGAGAAGAATCCGCTGCAGGCAGGTCTGAGGGATAGCGGATGTCTTCCTTTCGACTGAGCATCCGTTGCACTCTGCGCCGTTCCACACTTCGACCAACCTCCACCATGGAATCACTCCGGCGGCGGCGCAATCTGTTCAAGTTTGCTCATCTTTCCTTGGATGTTTCAAGTACTTTTGGATCGCGTGACGTCGTTTTGAGCCGGATGAATCGGGTCGGGAATCTCACCACAGAAACAATCGCCATGATGCGTCATTGCGGTAAATGCTTCACGCTCAAGACGAAGGCGTAGAGTGTAAGGAAAGAACGGAACCAGTGCTTCCTCCACAAAAAACGCGTGATTTGGCCCGCAGCCTCGTTGCTGGCGAGGCCGAAGCAAGTACGACATCCCTGCGAACAGAACCTGCAACAGTACGCGTGTATGAGAGGCTGCGCCGGCAACTCGGCGCACCCGTCGGCATCGACGGTTTTCAGGTGCTCGCTTCCCGTGCTTTGGCTCTGGCCAGATCGGAATCTCCCCGACTCAGCGCCGTGCAGGTGACGGCGAATGGAGATTTACGCGGTCTCAGCGAAGTTGAATCGCAAACAGACACGGATGAGGATGGCGCGGTCGGAATCAATCTGATTGCGCAGCTCCTCGGGCTGTTTCTTACCTTTCTCGGTGAGGCAACAACGATGCGTTTGATTGAAGATTTACGCCTTCAGGTTGACATCAAGACGGGGCCGGTCACGCCCCCAGCTCACACAACAGACGCGGCGGCCGATGGGCCAATAATGGCTGCGGCTTTCGAAGATCTTCTGCTCGAAATTAACCGGCTGAGAAGTGTGAGCCAACGAATTGAAACCCTGGCGAACAAACATCCGGGCATGGAAGACGGACTCATGAGCGTTGCGGGAAACATTCGCAGTATTGCCACGGTTTTGGACGTTTTCACACTCATCCGAAGCCAGGCTGGCGGTTCGCAGGAAGACGGACCGGACCCGGAAAAAGATCGCTACATGAATTGAGTTCCGCCTGCACTAATTTGAGACCGGTTCTGGATCTCGAACACCGCAACTGCGAGGAGATTTCCGAAAGGACGGAAATTTCGCCTTGGCCCCAACGAGGCGCGCAACGGCTATCGAAATCTGCAACCTGGAGCAATGCATGGTTGAGCATGACAACTCCCCCAACAATGCGCGATTTGGCCCTGCGTCTGCTTGATTACGAAGCCTTTGCGGACCAGACCTCCGAGCCTGCGGAGTCCGCCACCCTTCGCGTCTATGAGAAGCTGCGCCAGGGCCTTGGTGAGTTTGCCGGAGTTGCAGGTTTTCACTCGCTGGCTTCTCGCGCTCTGGCTCTGGCCAGAACAGAAGCTCCCAGCCTTTGGGCGGTGCGGGTCTCTGCGGATGGTGCATTACAGGGCCTGGGCGAGATTGAACACAAATTCGACATCGACAAGGTTCGGGCCGGCGAGTTCCCGGCTGGCGAAGGGGAAGTCATCCTCATCGCCCGCTTAATCGGCCTGCTCCTTCTCCTCCTTGGCGAAGCCTTGACGTTGAGCCTGCTGCGGGTTACCTGGCCAGGCGCAGCATTTGACGATTGCAGTTCCGAGAAGGGGAGAAAAGCGTGAACACCCAAGACAAAGTCAAGATAAACAAACTACCCACCGGAGTTCCGGGCCTCGACGAAATTGTGGGCGGCGGTCTCCCCGAATTCTCGTTCAACATCATCGCGGGCGCCCCCGGAAGCGGGAAGACGACGTTGGCACACCAGTTCGTGTTTGCCAATGCGACCTTGGAACATCCTGCCCTCTACTTCACTGTCCTCGGCGAATCCGCCATAAAAATGTTGCGATACCAGCAACAGTACACATTCTTCGACCCGGCCAAGCTGCCGGACTGCATCCGCTTTATCAACCTGAGCCAAGTTGTTCTGGAGAAGGACTTGGGTGCGGTCCTGGAGGAAATCACTAAAGAAGTTGAAAAAGCTAACCCCTCCGTGGTGGTTGTGGACTCCTTCCGCACCATGGTGCGGAAACCGCAAAGCGATATGGACCTGCAATCGTTCATTCAACGGTTGGCCCTGTTTCTGGCTAGTTGGCAGGCTACAACTTTCCTGATCGGCGAATATGCGGAGGACGAGCTGCGCGACAATCCCATCTTTACCGTCGCCGATGGGCTGTTCTGGTTGCGCCAAACAGCGGAACGAAATTCGATTGTTCGAAAGTTGCAGATCATAAAACTACGCGGTCAGGATTCCGTTCCGGGGTTGCACACGTTCCGTATAACCGATGCCGGTGTTCAAGCCTTTTCGCGCACGTTTGGGTTGACCGCACGAAAGAGGAATCCTCCCGGCTCGCGGCGTCTCTCCTTCGGCGTTCTGGAGTTGGACAAGATGTTGGATGGGGGCGTGCGGGAAGGCGATAGCGTCCTGGTGGCGGGGCCTTCGGGAACCGGGAAATCTGTCCTGGCAACGCAATTCATTGCAGAAGGCATACGCCAGGGGGAACCGGGAATCGTCGCGGTCTTTGAAGAGCGCCCGGAAGCGTATGCGGAGCGAGCCACCAGTTTAGGTTTGGATCTGGAAACTCCGCAGAAGGACGGGAACCTCACCATCCTCTATCTCCGCCCATTGGATCTCTCGGTGGACGAAACCATGCAGTCGATTCTCGACGCTGTGCAGAAAATTGGCGCTAAGCGCCTCGTTATTGACTCCCTGGCCGGCTTTGAGATGGCTCTGTCGCCCGGCTTCCGTGCCGACTTCCGCGAATCGCTCTACCGGATGATCTTCGCTCTGACCGGAATCGGCGTTACGATTCTCAGCACGGTCGAAGTGGACGAGTCTTTCACCGAATTTCCATTCAGTACCTACTCCATCTCCTTCCTTTGCGATGACATCCTCCGGCTGCGTTACGTATCCATTGATGGCCAGCTTCGCAAGATCATGGTGGTCATCAAGATGCGGGGTGGAAATCACGCCAAGGAAATTCGCGAATATGAAATCACTTCCAGGGGAGTGGTGATTCTGGGCAAGCGCCTAACAGATTTTCAGGGCCTCATTAGCGGAATTCCAGTGCATATGGATAGATCCGAATCGAAGGAAGCGCCCTCATAGTGGGAGAGAATCGGGAAGAAACGCTGAGGATACGTCTCATTTCGCTTCGCTCGACCGATGCGATCGGTGCAAGCGTCAACTGTTCAATCCGGCGATTCTTCTCCGCAGCAAGTCCAGGGTTGTGTCAAATATGCGCAGCAAGTGGACGCGCCATTCGACTCAATCATCCGGCGCGTTGAACAGCAAGACGGTCCGCAATAGCGTAATTGAGTCATCAATGCGATCAAAACAAGAGTAGTTGAAGGTTGTCGCATTGGCCGGAGATCGGATGTTGCTCGGTTTCCCACCTGAGAGGACTTGCTGTCTTCATCGCGGGGCCTCGACTAGGCAGGTCATACCACAACTGGCTGAGCATCCGTTCATCTTCGACGAGGAGCGCGAGTACCCGTTGGCGGTTAGCTTCGCTGGCTGTCATAAAAACACCCATTGGATGAATAGTAATCTGCATCGCCCGCGATGTACGTTCCATTTAGCTCTAGTCGGGTTGTTCACCGGCATTGAAGCCGCGTCTATACATTTCAAATAACACAAAAAGTAGTCCGGCCGGCATTTACCTTCAGCTTGAGCAGGCGGCTCATCAAGTGTCCCCAGCGCCAGAGTTCGCCGACTTGCGGGCGGCGGAGGGCTCAATCCGGGGGTGTGTCATTGTGCATAGATTCCTAATCTTCAATTACGGTCTAATTTAGATTGGCCAAAGCTCAGCGCGAGTCGGAGGTTCGGCCTCACGGAAAGAGGAGTGCCCATGACCTGCGCTAAACGCCTGACACGACTCCTGTACATGCTTCTCCTTCTTCTTGCTCCGGGCCTCTTCTGTCAGGAGCTGCCCGCCAGCCCGTCTGCGCTCCTGATGAAGAGCGGAACTCCCGTTCATCTTCAAGTGGCGCAGACTATCTCTTCCGCGCACGCGCACACGAGCGACCGTCTTGAGTTTGCAGTTGTCGATGACGTAGTCATCGGGGGATTCACGGTAATCCGGACGGGAGCCCTGGCCACAGGTGCGGTGATTGGAGTGAAAGGCAAGCGCCTGCTGGGCATAGGGGGCGACGTAATTGTCAAGCTCGATTCGGTTGAACTCACGAACGGCCAGAGTGTGGAGCTAGTTGCTCGCAAGGAATTCAGAGGAAGGTCGCGCACCCTTCGAATGGGATTGGAGATGGCTATCGCGGCGGCAATCTACTGGCCCGTCGCCCCGGTGTTTCTGATGTCGCGTGGCCGGGATAGCACGGTTCTGAAGGGTACAGATGTGATGGCGTACACGAAGGACGATTCCCGGCTGCAGGCGGGGGATTTGCCCAGGGCGCGAGAGAGTGTTTCGGCGCTGAGCGAGACGGTCAAACTGCTGCCGCCACAAGCACTGGACGACGAAGGGCGCCAGGGCGACATGCTGAACCTGATGTTTCTGGCCAAGGAAGATGATTTGGAAAGGGCCTTTGCGCGAGCCGGATGGATCAAACCGGACAAGTCCATATCGCACATCGTTTGGCGCCTGTTGTGGCAGCGCACGCACTACAAAAAACTGCCCATGTACGATCTGTACGTCTTTGGGAGGGCGCAGGACTATTCGTACGTGTTGCCCGACCCGAAGTCGATCGTAGCGCGGCGGCATCACCTGCGGATATGGAAGACGGGGCGCGAAGTGGATGGAATTCCGCTGTGGGCGGCCGCGGCGACGCATGACGTTTCGATCGCGTTTGTGAAGCATACGCTTCGGTTCTTTCACCGGATCGACCCGGACGTGGATGTGGAACGCGATTTCATCGCCGCGAACCTGGCTCAGGCGGGGCACTCTACACGCCAGGAGTACCTGGCTTCCGCCCAGCCCGTTTTCGGCGCCGAGACCGCGACTGGACAGAGATATTTCTCCGACGGCAGATTGCTGCTGCTGGAGTTGAATGGGAAAGTGGCGCCCATGGCCGGAACGACTGAAGTTGCCGGGAATATGCCAGTAGACCGCCGGGAAGCAGGAACTCAACCGGCGAACAATCCCTAGGTCTCCTGTTAGGTTGATCGATACTTGTGTGACCTCGTCGATCCGCTCTATTGCTTTTCCCGCGTCAGCGTAGCCACAAAGTTCGGATCCCATGTCTTGCCGCCATCGTCGGAGAAGGCCTCCTCAAGGTGATGCGAATCGCTCACGCGGCATCGCGGGGCGTTGGGATCTACGGCATATCGCATTGGAACCTGACAAAGCCTTCGCGAACCGGGTTCATACTCGGCTACTCGCGGATGAACGAGGCACAAATCCGGGAGGGCATTCGCTTGTTGAGCGAAACGTTCTAAGCCGTTCATTGAGGCCGGAGACTAACGATCAATGTGACTCAGCGAACAGGAATGCGGATGACCGGCAAATCTTATTCGCCGGGGCGCCAACTCGCCGTTAGTCCGCAGTGCCAATCTCCTTTGGGCCAGTCAGTCTTCGCGCAACAAAGGGCTTCGAGACCACCGAGAAGAAGTTCTTCCCGGTTGCGGCCGAGGCGCTGATGACTCCGCCATACAGCGCGCCGACCACACCCAGGCTGGCCGCATCCTGGCCAGTAAGATAGAGGCCGCGAATCGGCGTTCTGGCTCCTAGTCCGCGCACCAGAAAACGGTCCGGGCTGGAGGCAATACCATAGATCTCTCCATGCCCGTAGTTCATAAAATGCCGCGTTGTGACCGGCGTGGACAACTCGGTATGGGCAATATTGCCAACCACGGAGGGCGCTTGGCGCTCCAGTTCGGCGCGCAGCCGTGCTTCAAGCCGCTCCTTCAGCGCATCGTACTCCTCTCCGCGCCGCTTCCAGCGCGTCTCTCCCCAGCGGTCGAATGTCGCATAAGGAAGCATGGTAATGGCCTCGATCGTGCTCTTTCCGGGGTGCCGGCGTTGAAAATCCGGGTCCTTGGCCGAGGGGAAGGAAAGATAAACAGCCGGCAATGGCGCATCGATGTTGCGCGCGAACTGCTCGACATTCGCATCGTGATCGAAGGAAGGATACACCCACACATTTGTGCCTTGCAATCCAAGAGCAGCATCGCTCTGCGACAGTCCAACGTAGAGGCTCACGTGCGCTGTCGAAGGCTGACGGCTCCGCAGCTGGCGGCGCAGTGAATCCAGTGCGGGGAGTTCTCGAGGCAAGAGCCCCTCAAATGTGTTGGCCGCGCCTGCATCGCTCAGCACCATGCCAGAGCGCAATTCACGTCCGTCGCTCATCCTGACACCGGTGGCTTTTGTGCCATCGAGCAGAATGGCTGAAACTTCGGCGCTGGTGACCACTGCGCCGCCGGCGCTCTCGATCTGCGGAACAATCGTTGCCGCAATCGCACCCGCTCCTCCGGCCGGGTAGCTGGCCCCGCCAAAATAATGCTCAGCGATAGTGGCGTGCGCAGCAAAGCTGCTTTTCCCGGGCGGCAACCCGTAGTCGCCCCATTGTCCAGTCAGCACCCCGATCAGTTCTCGATTCGTGGTGAAGCTTTCGAGGATCTCGAGCGTAGTGTGTCTAGCCCAGCGCATGTAAGGCGCGCGCATCAGGCTGCCGGCCAGCACCGCCACAGGCGCCGGAACCGCCTTCTCCGCATAGTAAAGGCCGCTAGCGCGATTGCAGGCGCGAACCGCTGCGAGATACCGGTCGATGGCCCTGACCTCTCCCGGAAACGATTGCCGGAGCCCTTCCCGTAAGCGCTCCAGTCCAGCGGCATAGTCGATTGTGCGGCCTTCGATGATGAAGCGGTCATATACATCCGGCAAGGACTGCCACTGCACCTTGCCCGCCGTGATGTGGTCGAATGCGCGTCGAGCGCTGCACCCATCCTGCATCTGACCGATATAATGCAGACCCACGTCCCATTCGAAACCGGGACGATGGAACGTATGCGTGAAACCGCCGGCCTCGTAGTGCCTTTCCAGCACCAGCACCCGCTTGCCTGCGTGCGCCCCCAGCAGGACTGCTGCAGTGAGTCCGCCGATTCCGGAGCCTATCACGATCGCATCCCATGTTTCTGCCAGCTTCGCCTGCTTGTAAGGAACACCGCCCGCCATTAGCTCGCTCTCCTCGCGTCACCGTGGAATTCGTAGAGATGTTGACAGTGACAACATCAGATTAGTTGGAAACGTTGCTACTGTCAACATTCATCTGTTAAAAAAGAGCATGACCCGATCCGAGCCTTACCATCACGCCAATCTTCGCCAGACTCTGCTGGACGCCGCAGTAACCCTGATTGGCGAGGTCGGTCCCCGCGCATTTACGCTGCGCGAGGTGGCGCGGCGAGCCGGCGTGTCGCACAATGCGCCCTATCGCCACTTCGCCAGCAAGGATGAACTGCTGGCAGAGGTCGCTGCGGAGGGGTTCGATCGGCTTACGGCGTCGATGCAGAAGAGCATGGCCAAGGCTGCCTCGCCACGGGAGCGGCTGCAAGAGTGCGGTTGTGGTTATGTGGCGTTTGCCGTTCGTTGGCCTCAGCATTTCCTGGTGATGTTCGACCTGCCTCACGCTCCGCGTAGGCAGGCAAAGCATCGGGCCGCCGGGCAAAGTGCCTTTGCCGTCCTCGAGGAATGCATTGCCGCTGCGCAGCAGTCCGGAGACCTTCCGGTCGGCGACCCGTTGCCGCTGGCATGGACGGCCTGGTCGTTAGTTCATGGCATCGGCAAACTGGCCACCAGCGGAAATCTTCCCCTCAATGCCCGCTCCACCATCGAATTTACCCGCTACGCCTCACAGGCGATCTTCGGCGGCATGATGGCCGGATAGTCCGGCTCCCGTTTCCGCTGATGAGAATCCTATGCGCCGCAATGGCGATCGCAGGTCATTGTGGCCGAATGTTTGGAGCCATCGTGTAGGCCTGATTGGTCGCGATGACGAGGACTACGCCGACCAGGCTGCTCGATTTGCCCGCCCTGAAGACGTATAGCCCATATCGGCTGAAATCGCGCGCACGCATTGCAGCAAATGGTTGGCGATTGAAGGCAGCTTCTGCGCGGTCACGCGGAACGATGGCCCGGAGATGCTCACCGCTGCGACAGGAAGCCGCTGCGCATCCAAAAGTGGAACAGCAATGCAGCGGAGCCCTTCTTCAAACTCTTCGTCATCCACCGCATACCCGCGGCGGCGCGTCTTCTCCATCTCTGCGCGCAAGGCTTCGGCGTTGGCAATGGTGCGATGCGTAAAGCGCTCGAATCGGGTGCGGCGAAGCACTTCGGCCGCCCGCTCTTCCGGCAGAAACGCCAGAATTGCCTTCCCCACCGACGTGCAGTGCACCGGATTGCTGGCCCCAACTCGGGTGATCATCCGAACCGAGCGGGCAGGCTCAATCTTGTCGATGTAAATCACCCGGGCGGCTTCCAGAATGCAGAGGTGCGCAGTCTCCTCGGTTTCGGCAACCAGGCGGCGAAGATGCGGCTGAGCCCGGTCGCGCAGGTCATACTGCTCAATGGCGCGGTTGCCGAAATCGAACAGCCGCAAGCCGAGGCGAAATTTTCCGCCCGTGGTCCGCTCCACCATGCGGTGCCGTTCCAGGACCATTAGGAAGCGGTGGGCGGTGCTCTTGTGCAGTTGCAACGAGGAGGCCACCTGCGCCAGACCAAGCGGCGTTTCGCTCTCTCCCAGCAGGTCCAGCACGGCAAAAGCGCGGTCCAGAGCCTGAACTTTGTAGGTGCCTTGAGGAGCAGTGTCTCGCATTATGGTCCTCCATTTCGCCAAGTGGTGACAATATCAGTCTGCTGGCTTTGGGCTCCCGTGTCAAGCTTTGAGACGGAATTTCCTGTGGTGAGACCGCAGAGGGTCGGAGAGAAGCCCGATTCAGACAGGTGGAAGGTTGCGGATTCCCCTTCGGTCAACTATCCCGTTCTCCCCGGGAGGGGGAGCGACTAGCTAGTGTGGTGAGTCAGAAGTTCGTTCCACAAAAAAGCTGTCATCCTGAGCGCAGTTGGGCGCGTCTTTTGCGCCCAACGGAGTCGAAAGCTTGCCCTGAGCGAAGTCGAATGGGGACCTGCGGTTGCACTTCGGAAATTATGCGGCGAACTTCCGACTCAGGACAACTACACGGGGACCACATCCCCTTCGCCGGGCGCGAGAAACAGATTCGCCTCCAGTCCGTGCTGGCGCGTGTAGAGGTCGTAATAGCGGCCGCCCATGGCGAACAGTTCCGCGTGGTTGCCCCGCTCCACGATTCTTCCCTGCTCCACAACCAGAATTTGTTCCGCCCGGCGGATGGTCGACAAGCGATGGGCAATCACAAATGTGGTGCGGCCTTCCATCAACTGGCTTAATCCGGCCTGGATCATGGCCTCGGATTCCGAGTCGAGGGAGCTGGTGGCTTCGTCGAGAATCAGAATGCGCGGCTCAGCCAACAGCGCTCGCGCAATCGAGAGCCGCTGCCGCTGCCCTCCCGAAAGCTTGACTCCGCGCTCGCCCACGACGGTGTTGTAGGTCTCCGGGAATCGCTCGGCAAACTCGTCGACGCGGGCCGTGCGGCAGGCAAAGAGAAACTGCTCCTCGGTGGCGTCGGGCCGCGAAAACATGATGTTCTCGCGTATCGTGCCGTCAAATAGAAACGAGTCCTGCAGCACCACTCCCAACTGCGAGCGGTACGTATTCAGGTCGACATGCGCAAGGTCCACATCGTCCACCAGGACGCGCCCTTTCGTCGGCGTATGGAACGCGCAGACCAGGCTGATGATGGTGGACTTGCCCGATCCCGATGAACCCACCAGCGCCGTAACTGTTCCCGGCTCGGCAAGGAAACTGATTCCATGAAGCACGGGTTTCTCCGGTTCATAGGCAAACTCGACTTCTTCAAAGCGGACTGTTCCCTGGATCGGCGGCATCTTCACTGTCCGCTCAGGGCTCTTGTTCTCTTCCAGCTCGCTCATGATCTCGTTGGTGCGATCCAGGCCGGCGAAGGCCTCGGTCAACTGTGTACCGATATTCACAATCTGAAAGACCGGCGCCACCATGAAGGCCAGGAACATGTTGTAGCTGAAGTAGTCGCCGACGGTCCAGGTGCTGTGCAGCACACGCTGGCCGCCGAACCACATCACCAGCGAGGAGACCAGGCCCAGCACCGTTGTGGATGCAGCACCCAGGGCGCTGGTCATGGTCAACGACTTCATCACATTCGCCAGCAGCCGCTCGACTCCGGCAGCGAACACGCCGGCTTCGCGCTCCTCGGCGTGGTAACCCTTGATGACGCGCACGCCACCCAGCGACTCGGTCAGGCGGCCGGTAACTTCGGCATTGATTTTGCCGCGCTCGCGGAAGATGGGGCGAATCGTCTTGAATCCGTATTGAAGCACAAAGATGAATGCGCCCATCACGGTGAATACCGTCAGCGTGACCTGGACACTCAGATGCAGCAGATAAAGGAAAGACAAGACTGCTGTGAGAAGCCCGCCGACGAACTCAACCAGGCCCGTGCCCACCAGGTTGCGCACGCCTTCAACATCCGTCATGATGCGGGAGACCAGCGTACCGGTGCGGTTCTCGTCGTAGTAGGCGACGGAGAGCAGGCCCACGTGGCGCTGCACCTGGCGGCGCATCTCCGCAATAAGGCGCTGGCCGGCCTTGGAAAGCAATTGGGTCAGCGAGAACGATGTGATTGCCTGCACCACCATCGCCGAAAACACCAGCGCGATAATCTTCGGCAGCAACTGAGGATGCGGATGCTGCGTGGAGAGCACCTTGTCGAGCAGCGACTTCGAGGTGTAGGGCAACACCAGGCCGGCCACACGATTGATGACCATCAGGCCCAGCCCGCCGATCAGCAGCCCCACGCGCGGTTTCACCAGCCCCCAGATCTGAGGCCACATCTTTTTCAGATTCGGCTTGCGCTTGGGCTGTACAGCCTGACCCGTGCGTGCTGCGCCCGGCCGCGGCGATCGCTCGGCGCGCGACCCGCCCATGCCTAACCCACTGCGCATGGAGCCCAAGAGTTATACCTTTCCCGAGCGGCGGGCGGCAATGAACGACCGAACGCACAGGATGACGTAGATGAGCAACAACCCGGCCAGCGTGACCTTGGAGGCGAGGGCAATCTGATCCGGCTCCATGCCGGCGGATTTGGCGTGGACGTAGCCGCGAATGGCCTCTGCAGTCGAGCCAAGAAAACCCAGCAGCGCGATGGTTACGTTAATGTGCATGAACAACTTGCGCCGCCGCTCATCGGGACTGATGGCGAGAAATCCGCAGATACCCAAAGCCAGGCCGATCCACGCCGGAATCAGCGCCGTGGGATGCAGGCTGCCCGTGCCCAAGTATCCGGCGAGGCCCAGTGCAACCAGAAGAAGCGCCAATACGAGTGTCAACTTTGCCAAACTGGTCCTCTCTCACGATCCATCGCAAGGATAACAGTCTGAGGGATGCGCCACGGAACCGGGTTGATGCAAAAGCATCCGAGCTGAGAGCGCTCGGGCGCCGGCCGATTAATCCGGATATTTGACGGAACATCCATAAGGCCGCGTAAAGGCTGTCTCAACAGGCTTGCCCGCCATCGCCTCGGTCAGGGCGTCGGAGACGTAGTTGCGCGCGCCGTGCACATCCTCAGGGTCGGGCGTGGGGCGGTCGTCGATGGCGCCGTCGTAGATGATCTTTCCCGCCGGATCGATGACGATCATCTGCGGCGTGGTCTTGGCGTTGTAGAGCCGGCCCAGCTTGCCGTCGGAATCCATGAGGACTGCGGTGGGAGAGGCGTGCATCTGCGTGAGATACTCATTCTCCTCGCTCGGCGTAACGTAGCCCTGCTTGCCGGGCGCGGACGAGATAACGGTAAACCACACCACGCCTCTGCCGGTCCACTCTTTCTGAAGGGCCTGCATGTTGCCGGAGACGTAGTGTTTGCGGGTGAACGGGCAGCCCTGGTTATGCCACTCGAGGACGACATATTTGCCGCGATACTGGGCCAGCGACTCGGCTTGGCCGCGGGAGTCGGTTGCGGTGAAAGCAGGCGCTGGTGCGCCAACGCGGGCATCCTGCGCTCCTGCATGCACGGTGAGCAACGCTGTCGCAAGAAGACTCAAGCCGGAGAGACGGGCAAGAGAAACCATGAGAGTTAACCTCCTGAGGGGAAATCAGACGATCAACCGGTGTCTTACTTCAAGTTGGACGTAGCCGCTACGGCCTGAGTTGCAGGCTTGGGCAGCTTGGCCAGTGCATCGATCACGATCCCTGGCGTGAGCGCCTCGGGCAACAGCCGCGGGGATGCTTCACCGGGAACGTATAACGCGTAGGCGGGGACGCCACTGCGGCCGAGCGAGGCCAGCGTTTGGGTGATCGCATCGTCGCCGCTGGTCCAGTCGGCCTTGAGCAGGGCGACGTTAGCGTCCTGAAAAGCCTTCTGGACGGAGGGCTGGTCGAGAGCTATGCGCTCATTGACCTGGCAGCTCAGACACCAGGCCGCGGTAAAGTCCACCATAACCGGCCGGCCTCGCGCCTGATAGCGGGCTACTGCGGATGCCGACCAAGGTTCCCATTGACCTTCAAGTTGTGATGTCAAAACGTCGCGAGCATTGGGCTTCCGGCCAGCCATCTTTCCCGGTGCAATGCATAAGGTCACGACAACCAAGAGGACGATGGATGCTGCAACGGTCGACGACCAGCGCTTCGCGGGCCAGCGGCCGATGAACCATCCGGCGATTGCCAGCAGCAGAAAACTGGCCAGCAGTGCGGCCAGAAGGCCTGCGCCGTAAGCGTTCGCCACCACCCACGCCAGCCAGATAACCGTGGCGAAGATGGGCACGGCAACCGCCTGCTTCAGGACTTCCATCCAGACGCCGGGTTTGGGCAGAAGCCGCGTCCAGGCCGGTTGCAGAGTCAGAGCCACGTAGGGCAGAGCCAGTCCCAGCGCCAGAGCCGTGAAGACGGCGAAGGTCACCCCCGCGCTCTGGGCGAGAGCGTAGCCAAGCGCCGCTCCCATGAACGGAGCCGTGCACGGGGTGGCCACCACCACGGCCAGCACTCCGGTAAAGAAGCTCCCGGTGTAGCCCTGCTTCGCAGCCAGCGAGCCGCCTGCGCTGGTCAGCGTAAGGCCGATTTCGAACTGGCCCGCAAGCGAGAGCCCGAGAAAGAACAGAAGGCCCGCCATCAGCGCCAGAAACACCGGCGACTGAAATTGGAATCCCCAACCCAGCGTGCCTCCCGCCGCGCGCAAGCCAAGCAACACGGCGACCAGCGCCCAGAATGAGGCGAGAATGCCCCCTGCGTAGACAAATCCGTGCATCCTCAGCTTGTGCCGCTCTTCATTGCCGGAGTTGACCAGCGACAGCCCTTTCAGGAAGAGCACCGGGAAGACGCAGGGCATCAGGTTGAGCAGCAGCCCGCCCAGGAAAGCCAAGCCGGTCGCCTGGAGGATCCCGAGGCCGGTGGATTGCGTGGGCCGGGTTTGGATCGGAGTCGGAGACGGTGGCTGAACAGCTTGCGCGGTTGGGGTCGATGTCGCTGGTTGAGGCGGGCTTGAAGGAATTGCCGAGGCCGAATGGGCCGCCGCCGTGGCTCCCGGGGAAGCCGTCGCGGAGGCTTGGGGCTCCGAAGTGACAGCCGCAGAGCCGGGCTTCCAAGTATTCCCAGGCCCTGCGGCAATTTCATATGCCCGGCCGCCTGATAGTTCCAGAACTCCGTTTAATACAGCAGGATTAGCGGAAAGATTCGCGTCCTTCTTGAGAATAAGAATGAGCCCATTCGGCGCTGGCTCGATCTTCTGCGGAGCCGGGTTGTCAATTACGTCCTGGTCGGCGGGAAAGAATGCCGCCATGGTTTCCTGCTGGCCTGTCTCAACGGAGAGCCGGAAGCCCTCCTTTGTGGCTTGAAACGTCGCTTTCACTCCCGGCGGTAATGGCTTGGGAAGACGACCACTTAGGCGCTTGAAGAGAGCTTGATCCTCGCTCAGGAAAACGGAGCGGCCAGGGTGCTCGGCCACGCCGCGGGTGACCTCCAACTCGGCTTTTCCCGGAATGCAGCTGGCCTGGCAAACCAGCCAGTCAACCTTGGCATGAAGCACCGCCCAGCCCGGTTTGGCTGTTTGCGCCACGTTCAGCTTGAATGGGAATAGAACTTCGTTCTCATAGCCGAAGTCCATCAAGGGCCCAAGAGGCAGGCGCTTGGGAGCAGGAAACTCCAGCGGTCCGGGGGTGATGCCCTCCGGCAGGGTCCATTTCATGTGGGGCGGCTCGCCTGCGTCGCCGGCGTTTTTCCAATAAACGTGCCAGCCGGGGTCGATCTTGAAATAGAGCCCTGCATCTGCAGCTTCGCCGCGATTGAAGGCCGAGGCCGGAACCACAAGTTGTACATGCACATGCGGCCCATCGGCCGACGCGGAGACGGCGCGCGCGGGAAGCCCGGCGGCAACCAGCAGTGTCAACGCGAAGATCGAACGGCAAAGGCGCATAACTTCAGTACGCGGTCCCCCAGTGGTTGGACTCAGTTTACTCAACGATCGTCGCTGTATGTTTCCTTCTTTATGGTCGGGCGTGCAATTGGGGCCGCGCGGAGTGTTCGCGGAATATGCAGTCGTTCTGGATGCACTTTACTCCAGCGGCGCGGACTCGGGCTATGGCTTCTTCATGGATGACGCCATCCTGGAGCCAGAGGTAGGGAATGTGCAGCCGGATCACATCGTCAACAATGGCCGGGACGAATTCGGAGGCGCGGAAGACGTCAACCAGGTCGATTCCGGCCCCGGTTTCCTGCTGCGCGGCTGCCTGTGCTGCATCCAGATCGGGATAGCACTTGAGGTTCAGGATTTCGGTGAGAGCCGGATTCACGGGAAGGACACGATAGCCGTTTGCAGCCAGATAGCGGCCAATGTTGTGGCTGGCGCGCCATGTCTTATCGCTCATGCCGACAACGGCGATGGTTTTGGCGGTGCGGAGCATTTCATCGATCAGGGCAGGGTCGTTAGTCATGGCGGGCATTTTTCAGTTCGCGGTTCACAGTTCTTGATTCACAGTTATCAGTTCACTTCTAAGGAACCTCTGATTAAGCCGTTGCTTTGAAAGGGCACGACTTCAGTCGTGCCGCAAACGCCGCAAAATCAATCCGGGCTTTAGCCCCTGAGGGCAACACTTCATGTCCCGAGCTACTATTTTCAACAATCTCCTAGACATCCAGGTCGTCGTCCGGGGCGGCGGCCACGGCGGTGCCGCGGCGCTTGGCCAGCAGATATCCGCGCAGAAAGGGCTCCAGGTACCCGTCGAGCACCTTGTCCACATCGCCAACTTCCACCTTGGTGCGATGGTCCTTGGCGATGCGATAGGGCTGCAAAACATACGAGCGGATCTGCGAGCCGAAGTTGATTTCAAGCTTCGAGTCTTCAAGCTTCTTGCTGACTGCCTTCTTCTTGTCGAGTTCGTATTCATAGAGTCGCGAGCGCAGCATCTTCATAGCCTTCTCGCGATTCTTGTGCTGACTGCGCTCGTTCTGGCACTGGACCACGATTCCCGTGGGCAAGTGCGTCATGCGCACGGCGGAGTCGGTGGTGTTCACGTGCTGGCCGCCCTTGCCGCCCGATCTGTAAGTGTCGATGCGCAGGTCTTCCAGCTTCAGGTTCACATGAATGGTTTCGTCGATCTCGGGCGAAACGTACACCGACGCGAACGACGTGTGCCGGCGTTTGGCCTGGTCGAAGGGCGAGATGCGCACCAGCCGGTGGACGCCGCTCTCGCCGGCCAGTTGCCCGAAGGCGTACTCGCCCATGATGGTGAAGGTGGCCGACTTGATGCCCGCCTCTTCGC
>JBKQNU010000066.1:0-7131 GCA_052145815.1 Occallatibacter sp. | reverse complement strand
CGGGGTGCACACACCCGTAATCGCGTGCAAAATGATAATTGCCAATCAACAGATGGCATACGCAGCCTAATTCGTTAGGCCGCCGTTCTCCGCAGCTTTGCCCGTGGGCTGCGAGCGAACGTCACACTGCGGGCTGCTCTTCCCGGCTACGTCTGGGCCGGGAGGCTAAGATCTCAGGCTAGCGGCAACGGTTTCTTGTCCGTTCTGAGCCGGTGACGCGAACGTCCTGGGGTAATGCCCAGGGCATGAACCGGAATAAGCATGTAGTCTCTCGGCCAGTGACATTTTCGGACGCGGGTTCGACTCCCGCCGCCTCCACCACACTAAAGTCACCATTTTATTATATTTACAAACTAGGCTCAAATCTTGTACCATTTTTGTACCGTCGTTTCGCCACTTCGGTACAACGAGGTAGGGATTGAGTCTTTTCGTTTATACCCGCCACACCTCTGATTGCCCCAAGAAGTCTGATCGGTTCTGGAGGCGCTGCCGGTGTCTTAAGTGGATTCGCGGCGTCTTGAACGGATGCCCCGTTCGCCAGACGGCCAGAACCCGTAGCTGGGAAAAGGCTGAAGAACTTCGCAGGCGGCTCGAAGAAGCGGCAGAACAGCAAGCATCTTCGATCCGCGGCGGCGAAGCGCAGCCACGAACACCGGAACTTGTCACCGTCCAAACTGCGGTGAAGAGGTTTCTAGCCAGCAAACGTACCGAGAATCTTGCAGACTCCACCCTCGAGAAGTTGGCCACGATCTTCGAGAAGCAGTTCCTTGGCTGGACCACTTCCGCTGGGTTTACACACATCACTGCGATTACGACTGCCGATCTTGAAGGCTTCCGTGACACATGGATCGATGGCCCACTTGCGAAGAAAAAGAAACAGGAGCGGCTAATAGGATTCTTTTACTACTGCCTGCGGCTCGGCTGGATCAAATCCAATCCCGCTGTTTTGTTGGGTCGAGTCAGAGCCGAAGGGCCTCCCACGGATTACTTTCCGAAAAACGAATTCGACAAAATCATGGACGCTACATACGTCTATCAGCCGAAGGGCTGGACGGAATGCCGAAACCAACCGACACGTCTGCGGACGCTTGTTTTGCTGATGCGCTGGAGCGGACTCGCAATCAGGGATGCCGTAACGCTGGAGAGGCGCCGGCTGAATGAATTCGGCGAGTTGTTTCTGTATCGTGCCAAAACCGGCAATCCAGTTTACGTTCCGCTACCTCCAGATGTGGCCGATGCGCTCAGAAACATTCCGTCCGGCCCCAGCCCCAATCCGCGGTACTTCTTTTGGTCGGGCAACGGTTCGCCGAAGTCTGTGGTTGGCAATTGGCAGCGGAGTTTTCGGCGCCTCTTCAAAGTTGCAAACTTGCTGAGCGACGACGGATCACCCAAACGGTGCCATCCTCATATGTTCCGGGACACGTTCGCGGTCGAGATGCTGCTCGCCGGGATTCCCCTAGAACAAGTCTCAATGCTGCTTGGCCACAAGAGCGTGAAGATCACAGAGAAGCACTACGCGCCGTGGGTCAAGGCGCGGCAGGAGCAGCTCGCGCTCAACGTCCGAAAGGCCTGGAACACTCTTGAAGCGGACAATCGAAGATCAGTACGAAAGCGGCGCACGGAAGTTAACAGCATCAAGTAACATCAATAGCGCCGTACACAACGCAGGTTCGTGGTATTCGTGTTAGAGATCCAGACGGGTGGGGCTCTGTCAGCTTGCTCTACGCAGCCTACGATGCACCCGATGAAGAACCGTCTCAGGCACACGCAACGTCCGGTACACTCGTTTGTGCAGGGTTTCTCCCGCACCCCACTGAATTACGCCCGGCTCCATTTCGAAGATTCTCCGAACGGTCTTCTCGCTGAGTGCCCAGAGTTTGGCAATTTCGATAACCGAATAGTGCTTCTCGTTGGCCAGATCAAGGAATGCCCCAGATTCTGCACGAGAAGCGGAATCGAAAGCGCGAGATAACTCCATTGGTTTTCGGGCGAAATCAGACATCGCATGACCTCAACCGCTACCCGCACGCACAATCCGGCCGAAATCCGCCAGGGGCAGTTCATCAGCCGCCCACCAGCGGATTAGTTTGCCGGCTACTTGCCAATTTGATTTATTCCAGCCGCCGTGTCCAATGATTTCTCAGCCGATATCTATTCCCAACGGGAATAGCTCGGAACAATTTAGAGTGATTCGGTGGGTAACCTCGTTGTGAAGTTCAACACGAGACATTTCCATCCACTTCGCAGCAAAGGACATAGCCGTCGATTGTTCGCTAAACCTTCGATTGTGCAAAAACCGTCTGGGAGGCTCATAGCGGTACTGTGAATAGCATTGTCTCAAGACCGACCTAGAGCCAGAACCGCTCATGTTTCAAGGTTGTTTTGCGTTTCCGTCCAAATATTTTCATCGTTGCAATCCGCGATTATTCAACGAGATATGCCACCGTGAAGCAACTTAGTCAACGACTTATCACCTCAATATCTCGTCTTTGCACTGGTACCTATTCCTGGCGGGAATAGATATCGGCTGAGAAATCATTGGACAGCGAAATTGAGTGCGGTTAGTTTTGCGCCACACGCAGCAGATTTTAACTGCTCCTGGAGGCGTAAATGTCATCACGTTGGTTCCAAATCCATGTTATTCGCCAAATCCGGCCCCTTCTTCGCTCGAAGTGGGTGCGTTTAACCGCTGTTACTTTCACCCTGTTTCTTGTCATGCCCGCGGCCGCGCTGGCACAGAACTCACCCTTCGACACCGGCTTTACCGCCATCCAAAGCCTCTTCACCGGCACGATTGCGAAGGTTGCAAGCCTGGTTGCGATTGTGATC
The DNA here is from genome assembly GCA_052145815.1 of Occallatibacter sp. Classification (GTDB taxonomy): domain Bacteria; phylum Acidobacteriota; class Terriglobia; order Terriglobales; family Acidobacteriaceae; genus Telmatobacter. The sequence goes on along the minus strand of JBKQNU010000066.1, from coordinate 4,302 downwards.
GGCGGCTACGGTTTCGCCCACGGCGAACCCGGCGCCAAGAAGGCGCTCGCCGGAGTTGCCGCCGGAACGGGCATTGCCGTTCTCGCCGTCAATGTTCTGAGCTGGCTCTGGGGCGTTTAGCGACCGTCCCAATGTCCCAGACTTCTTCATTCAACACGTTTAGCTAGGCGAGGGGCTTATGACAGACAAAACACGACAACATCGCACAAACCGGGTGTTTAAGAGCCTGCATAAGCCCCTCACCTATCTGGGCGTGGAGCGGACTTTGTTTTACTTCGTCTGCGTGGGCGCGGTGGGGGTCTTCAATCTCTTCAATTCCATCCTGGCGGGGATCGCCGTGTTCATCGGTGGTTTTGCGTTCGGGCATTGGGTAACAAACAGCGATCCGGCGTTTCTCCGCATTCTGGCGAAGTCGGAACGCTACAAGCTGCGCTATGACGCCGCCAAACAGTTCGTCCCCCGCGTGGAGGTGCTGTGATGCTGCGAGTCGATAAGGTCATCAAGCCGTGGAAAGAGAGTGCTGCCCTCAACGACCACATCAACCTCTACGGGTTCTGGAATGAGACGGCCTTCCTCACTAAGTCCGGTGATGTCGGAATGGTTCTCAGCGTTCCCGGCGTGGACTACGAAAGTCTTGACCGTTCGGAGCAGGAGTATGCGGTCAAACGGCTGGAAGCGGCGTTGAAGGCGTTCGGCCCCGGCTTCCACGTTTACCAATATCTCTTCAAGTCGAACCGGCCCGACATACCGTTCGCCAAATACGACGACCCGATTGTGCAAGCGGCCATCGAGCAACGGCGGCAGTTCTTTGAGGCCAAGCGCGACCATCTTTATCAGGTCGAAATCTTCTATTGCATTCTGCTCGAAGGCGCCAGATCAAAGACGGGTGTGGGCGCGGCGCTCGCTCGCCTCTTCCGAGATCCCGCTGGCGCGATCGGCGAGTTGAAGGCGCAGTTCACCAGCGACAACATGAAGACGCTGCTGCGCAGCCAGATCGAGGGCGATGTTCGGCGCCTCGATCAGTGCGTGCAGGCATTTGTTCGCCAGTTCGCGGATTTCATGCAGATCGAAGTCTTGGACCGCCGGGGGCAGTTCACATTGTTTCGCCGCTTGCTGAATTTCGACGACTGGCGCGTTGCCGGCAGACCGCAGTCCACACAGTTTCTCGACTTTCAAGTCGTGAATTCGAACATTGAAGCCGAGCGCGACCATCTGCGCGTGGCCGAACAGATCCGCAGCGGCAAGACGCTGCTTATCAGCGGTGGAACCGGCACCGGCAAGACGACGCTTTTGCGGATATTGGCTGACTTCATTCCAGAACAGGAACGCCTCGTCGTGATCGAAGATACTTCGGAACTGCAAATCCAGAAGCCGAACATACTGGCCGTCGAATGCCAGACCGACACGTTCAAAACCAACATCACTTTCGACGACCTTCTAAAGTCCGCTCTCAGGTGGAGACCGGATCGGATCATCCTCGGCGAAGTACGAGGAACCGAAGCGCGAACGCTGCTCGATTCCTTCAACACCGGCCACTCGGGATCGCTGGCGACAATCCACGCAAACTCGGCGGAGAAGGCCCTGCACCGCTTCGCCAATTTGGTCATGCGGAACCACGCGCAGACCACTTTCTCCGACACCGAAGCCGAGATCGGAGATGCAGTCGATTTCGTCGTCCATGTTGAGCGTCAACCGGGCCGCCGCATCGTCCGCGAAGTGCTCGCCCTTCGCGGCTACGACCGCGACGCAAAACGCTTTCTAATCGAACCCGTATTCGAGGTGAAACATGCCACAGCATAGGGAAGACAATGGAACCAGCATTGCCGCCGATTTCCTCACCCGTTGCTTCGCTCCGGGCGAGTTCATCGCACTACTTCTTCGACGCGAGAATCCCGCCGGGATTCTCCAGCGAATCGTTCCTTTCGAGCGTGCGCTTGTGCCTCGTTACCTCGGCTGGCTTGCGCACGAAAACTCTATCGGCGCGAACATCTATGTGGCCGCCAATCCGCTGCGCTCTGGCAGCCGCAAGCGCACCAAGCAGTGCATCGCCGCGGTGCGTCATCTGTACGTCGATTTGGATACAGACGGCGAGGCCTGCCTCGCCTCGCTCCGAACCTCCGATGCGGTTCCCCCGCCGAATGCAATCGTCTCGACATCGCTCCGTAAATACCAGGTTCTCTGGCGCGTGGATGGATTCACCTCTGAGCAACAGGAAAGCGCCCTAAAACTGCTTGCGATTACCTTTGGTGGCGATCCCGCCTGCACCGATTGCAACCGGGTACTCCGGCTGCCGGGATTTCTGAATTGCAAGTACGATCCGCCGTATTCCGTTACCGTCGAATACCCCGGTGATTCCACTTGGAATTCCGACGACTTTCGGCTGGATATTCTTGCGGCGGATGCCATCGTTTCGCCCCGTTCAATCACACCGCAAAAGCACTCGGCTAACCACACGAATTCCGAACACGATTGGGCCTGGGTTCTCCATGAACTTGCCCACGGAAAGGACGCCGCGAAGCTCACGCGAAAGCTGGCTTCCCGCCGCTCCGATAAACCCAATCCTTTGTACTACGCGCAGCGAACAGTGGATGTCGCATCGGCGAGGCTTTGGCTCATCGAAGGGATTCCGATAGACGACGTTATTACGATGCTGCAAGTCCGCCGCCGCTTCGAGATTCCCACCGCACTTTGCTCCGCTCGTGCGCGGGAGATTGCGCTGACGGCGCAGCGGATGACTGCCCGGAGAAGGATTGCCTGATTCAACACCTAAAAGGAGAACAAAATGCCGCTACTTGAAATCAACCTAAGCCACTACATCAGTGCTTCGATCCGGCTCGACGAGTCCACCGCCGAGCAGGTCGATCAGTACGCCGCTTTCGTCCACGCATCTGCCGACGATGTGGTGGAAAAGGCCCTCAACTATGTCTTCTCGAAAGACCGCGACTTTCAGGACTTTCTGAAGACGCCACAGGCCAAGCAAGTTGCTTCAACGCTGCGCGTCCGTAAAGGCCCGAATAAAGATATGAAGGCTGAAGCAGAGCAGCCTGCGAACAAGCAGGCTACCGGGGTGGAGTCTACCACTTCGGTGCGGGGTTTGAAGGCATGATCCGCACTTCAATTTCGTGCCGGAGCAAGAACGGTGCTTCGCACCGGGTTTATCTCGACACTCCACCCCTCGGAGGGTACACGAACGTAAACGCCCGCATACAAACGTCAACTTACTCGTATCGAAGGGCTTACGTGATTGATCGTATACAGCGTTTACGCTCGTTGACGCGACACAAACAGGAGGTTTCAACGATGGAAAACCCGACCCTATTCAAACCCACAACCGACGGCTCCAAGCGCCCACTTGCCCGAAACCGCATCCTATCGGCGCGTTTCACGGAGAGCGAGTACGCGGCGCTTGAGAGCTTCGCATGGTCGACGGGAACGACACTCGCCGACTGGGTGCGCGATGTGCTCTTGCGTAGCCTTGAGGTATCCAGCCAGCCGCAGATGGAAATGCACATCTTCACCGAACTCGTCGGCATTCAGATGCTTCTAATGAATACCCTTGAACCGCTGCTGCGCGGCGACAAGATCGTCCCGGAACAGCTCGCCATCCTGTTTCGGCAAGTCCAAACAACCAAGGCCGCGAAGGCGCAGGAACTCCTCGCCAAGCGCAGCCAGAATAGGGAGAAGTAATCAATGCCTACCGTCCAACAATGGGGCCGCAAGGAGGCGATCATTTGGCCGCCACGCACCTATCTCTACACACTCAGCGCGCTTTTCCTCGCGCTCGCCGCGACCGGATTTTTTGTCTATGTCCATTTCCAGTACGGCCTTTCTCTGCTCGAACGCTACTACCTGCCGTACTATCTCCGAAGCGAGATGCCAAGTCTCACTCGTCATGCCAGCACCTACCAGCTACTCTATGTTTCCGACGGCAAGTCGCGGGCACGACCCGCGCTAGCCGCCGATGTGGAGCAAGGGGCGACACCGCAACCTACGGGCGAGCAATTGCCGCTTGCACTTTCCGCGCAAGCGCGGCAGCAGGGTATCCGCTCGCTGTTCCGCGAACAGCCGCGCAGTTACTCGAACAAAGCTCTTCACGCATGGATCGAGCACTGGATCTATGCCGACGTTCCCCTCGACTTGCCTGATCCGGTGTCGCCGACAATGAGAAAGTGTTTGTTCTCGGCATCGCGCGGAATCCGCAACGGGCGCTTGGAATCGTTGGTCGCAATGCCGATACCGTCCCCGGCCACAGCCTTCGTGAACTGGCGTGGACTGACAATAATTGGCCCTTTCAGCCGTCTT
>JBKQNU010000065.1:0-31385 GCA_052145815.1 Occallatibacter sp. | reverse complement strand
CCGTAGGGACGGCGGTCATGTTCCGCGTCCCTCAAAGTCATTGCGAGAAGAATGCAACAAGCACAAAACGGGAGCGACTTCAGTAAATGTCGAACTTCTACTGCCACCCCGGCAAAGCCGGGGGTTCCCCCAATTGAATAGGCTGGAACCCGGAGACCAGCTGGCCGACCACCAACTGCGGCCGCCCCGCTGGGAAGCCCTCAGTGCCCGGCCTGCTTGCTCTTGTCGCCAAGGTGGGAATCCAAAACCCAATCTAGCCACTTGCCGGACGCAGCAAGTCACTTCTTCTCTGAAACTGTGGAACCAAACCTGAACAGCAAAGCATCAAAGAGATGACGAAATGATCGCCAAAGGATCGGCTCGTTTGTAAACCCGTGAAACTAAAGACCTTGTTGAGCGTCACACACAGCTATTGCCGCAACCGGCACAATCCCCACAAAAACGCCCTGCAAACGTCTGATGAAACAACCGCGATGATAGAATTGAAGGGATGCCTATGCCCCTGAAAACGCTCTTCCTGAATCCGCCCTCGTTCGAGAACTTTGACGGCGGCGCAAGCTCGCGCTGGCCCGCAACGCGCGAGATCGAGTCTTACTGGTACCCCGTCTGGCTGGCCTACCCCGCTGGAATGCTGGAGGGCTCGCGCCTGCTCGATGCCAACCCCCACCACGTCTCCGCCGACGAAACCATCAAGATCTGCAAGGATTATGAGTTCCTGGTCCTCTTCACCTCGACTGTCGGCTGGGAAGGCGATCAGCGCCTCGCCGAAGCCATCAAGGCGGCTAACCCCTCCATCAAGATTGCTTTCGTCGGCCCGCCGGTGACCACCTCCCCGGACAAGGCCCTCAACGAATGTTCCGCCCTCGACTTTATCTGCCGCCGCGAGTTCGATTACTCGGTCGTCGAGTTTGCTCAGGGCAAGCCCTTCAGCGAGATCCTCGGAATCAGCTACAAGCTCGACGGGAAAGTGGTCCACAACCCGGACCGCCCACAGGTCGAAGACCTGGACGCCATGCCTTGGGCCACCAAGATCTATAAGCGCGACATGGACGTGACCAGGTACAACGTCCCCTTCCTGCTGCACCCTTACATCGCGCTCTACTCCACCCGCGGCTGCCCCGCGCAGTGCACCTTCTGCCTCTGGCCCCAGACCCTCAGTGGTCACGCCTGGCGCAAGCGGTCTACAGATGACGTTGCGGCCGAGCTCAAGTGGGCCAAGGAGAACTTCCCCGAGGTCAAGGAGTTCTTCTTCGACGACGACACCTTCAACATCCAGAAGGTACGCACCATCGAGCTCTGTGAGAAGCTCAAGCCCCTGAACCTTACCTGGAGCTGCACCTCGCGCGTCACCACCGACTACGACACCCTCAAGGCCATGCGCGAATCCGGCTGCCGTCTGCTTATCGTCGGCTTCGAGTCCGGCGACCCGCAGATTCTCAAGAACGTCAAGAAGGGCGCCACCGTCGAGCGCGCCCGGCAGTTCGCCAAAGACTGCCACTCGCTCGGCCTCACCATCCATGCCGACTTCATCCTCGGCCTGCCCGGAGAGACCAAAGAATCCATCCGCAACACCATCAACTTCGCCAAGTCGCTGGACTGCGAGACCATCCAGGTCTCGATCGCCCATGCCTACCCCGGCACCGAGTTCTACGATTACGCCAAGGCCAACGGATTCATCGTCAACACCCAGGCCATGAGCGATGAGGGAGGCCACCAGATGGCGCACATCGAGTACCCCGGCCTGCCCACCGACTACGTCATGGAGATGGTGCATCGCTTCTACGACGAGTACTACTTCCGTCCCAAGGCCGCTTTCCGCGTGGTGTGGAAGGCCATCGTCAACCGCGACGTGGCGCGTCTCTACGTCGAAGCCAAGGCCTTCCTCAAGCTCCGCTCGCAGCGCAACAAGATGGTCAAAGCCACGCGCGCCCGCCAGGCCGACACCACCACCCCCGCAAAAGCCGGTGCATAAAAATCGCACCGCGAAAGTTTCAAACGAGGGCGGACGCGCAAGCGGCCGCCCTCTTTTTCTCTCTGACAAACTCATCTGTCAAGCGAAGCGTAGTCGCCGCGGCGACCGGAGTCGAAAGCCTGCCCTGAGCGAAGCCCAAGGAGACCTACTTCTCGTAAATGATGGCCCAGGTTTTGAAACCACGAACGCAAACCCGCTTCGATTCATCGAAAAAAAAGAATGAAGCATCACAACCTATCGCCGCGCCAATACATGATCCTGGGCCTGGTGGCTCTATGCGCCCCGCTTGGCGACTCCTGCCTTTCCCGCGGCATGACCACCCTGCCGGCCATCTCGCTCGCCCATCCCGGCACCCTCATCGCCGCCGTCTTCACTCCCTGGATCGCCCTCGGCATCGCCCTGCTCATCGGCTTCTTCGCCAGCTATTTGACCGCGCTTTCCTGGGCAGATCTCACCTTTGTCCTTCCCGCCACCGCATTTGGCAACGTCATCGTAGCTTTGTTCGCCCGGTTCTGGCTTCATGAAGCCATCTCGCTCGAACGCTGGGCCGGAATTGCCCTCATCACACTCGGCGTGAGTTTCGTCGCCCAAGGCCCGTCCCTCACCGAGCGCCCTATCCGACAACTTCCTGCTCCCACCGGCCACGCAATCGGCGCTCCCGCGGAAGCAATCCCATCCACTCCGCATCGGTATCCGGAACTGCTGCTCCACGGCCAACCGCCATCCCTCAGGAGGAGCCGCGATGACCGCTCCATCCCCTAGCCTCTGGGAAGCCACAGCCATGATCGCCTGCGTCGTCCTCTGCTCCACCGTCGGCGAAGTCCTCACCGCCGCCGCCATGAAATCCATCGGCGACCTCGACGACATCCGCGCCGTTTCCGGCTTGAAGGGAGCCATTAAAGCCGTAGTTACCTGCCCGCTCTTCTTCGCCGGTGTAGGCTTCCTCGCCATCGCCTTCTTCTCGCTGCTCTTCGCGCTCAATCATCTGAATCTCTCGCTCGTTGCACCAGCCGCCGCATCGCTCACGCTGGTCACCAACGCCATCGCCGGCAAATTCTTTTTGAAAGAAAACGTAGACCGCCGCCGTTGGACCGCCGCCGTATTAGTCTGCATCGGCGTGTATTTTCTCGCCCATTGAAGTGAGGCTCCCAGCGTCCTCAGCGAATTGATGCCGTCAGCGCCAGCGCAAGTCCTGCCAACGCTCGACGTTCCAGAAATCGACCGCACGAACTTCTGCGGGCCATTCCTTGCGGCCCGAGAGGTTGAATTCGTGGCGAAGATAGTCGTCGAGATCGAATCCGTAGTAGATAATGTCGGTCTGATGCACCGACAGAACTGGATTCCCGGTCGTTGACGGCCGGTCAGGCATCATTCGATGCGCATAGATTGGAATGAGTCTCGGCGCCAGGCTTACCTTTTCCTCAACAATCAATCGGGCATCTTCGAGCCGAGGAGGGCGCGGGCCCCATTCCGGCAGCCAGAATTCATTCAGCTCAACGTCAAACATGATCCCATGCAGCGGAAGGCTCATTGATTCTCTTATGGGCTCCTCATCCTCGGAACGCCAATTTGCAAATGGAAAATGCTTGGGAAATGCAGTCTGGAGGAACTCGCGAAGATCCGGCGGAAAACAAAAATCATAGCGCTCCTCGGCACGCGAAACTTCCCCATCCGTGAGGCCCGGAGCGAACATTACACCTGCGCCCTCAAGAAGCGCTATCAATTCTGACCAGTCTTTGCTCATCGAGAACCCATCATATACTGGCGGTCCAGGTCTGATTGCAGGCAGATAGAAGTACCAGGGATTACCCAAAAATCCGCATCAACCCCGTCGGCCTCAAATCCGCCTCGAGAATCCGTTGCGGCGCCCACACCGCCGAGCAAACCGCCTCTGCCGCCAGATGCCCGCTCCGCGCCGCACTTTCCATCGTCGAAGGCCATCCCGTCTGCGCCCAGTCTCCCGCAATAAACAGATTCGGCCACGGCGAAACCGCTGCAGGCCGCGCCGCATCAATCCCAGGAGGCACGCCAAACGTAGCCAGCACCTCTTTCACCAGTGCAACCTTTTCAACCTTCGCTTCTTTCACGATCGGAAAAAACTCAGCCAGTTCGCGCAGCGCCTGATCGATCGCCGCCTCGCGCGGAAGCGCCGCAAACGCCCGCGTCGCGCTCACCACCAGCTCAATGTAATTTCCCCCGCGCCCTTGCAGCCGCGACTGGTTATACATCCAGTGAATTTCGCGGTCCAGCAGCACCGCGTGCTCCAGTTCCGTAATCTGGCGATCGAACCAAAGATGAACGCTGCAAATCGGCCAATGCTCATGCTTCTCGATCTGCTCCGCCAGCGCGTCAGCCCCCTCCGCTGGCGGCAGCCCCGGCAGCAGCTTCGCCATCCCTTCAAACGGTAAGGCCACAACCACAAAATCGGAGAGCAGTTCGCCCGTGCGCGTCCGCACCGTCCACTGCAGTGTCTCTTCGTCCCAGTCCGCGCCCTCGACCATCGTATTCAAGAGCACGCTCCCGCTTCGTTCTTCAAGAAACGGAGTCACGCGCACATAGAGGTCGCTCAGCGGCACGGTGCTCATTCCCATGCTCCCCGCGAACGCTGAGTTCATGAACAGCTCGCGAATCACCTTGGCCGCGTACGGCAGCGCAATTTCATCGATCTCCGCATTCAGCGCGCTGGCAATGACGAGCCGCCAGAATCGGTCCACCGCACCGCGCGTCTGGCCGTGCCGCTTGAGCCAATCTCCCAGGCTTTCGGTCCAGTTCGCCGGCACCTGTCTCATCAATGCGCTGAACGCCCGTCCCAGCGCAATCTTGTCGGCAAGCGAAAACGCATGCGCCCTCATCAGCTTCGGCAACCCATGCAAGGGAGCCGGCAGCAAGGACGGTCCAAGGCGTGACCGCCGCCCACCCGGCTCGATCATCGTCATTTCGCTTGTCCAGTGAATCCGCTCCGCGACACCGATGCGCTTGTAAAAACCCTGCAGATTGGTGCAGCACCCAAACAGCACATGTTGGCAATTGTCGATGACTTCACCCACGCCCGGATGCAGATACGATGAAGCCCGCCCGCCCAGGTAGCCGCGCCGCTCGATAAGCCGCACAGCGAAGCCGGCCTCAGCCAGCGCGCAGGCAGCGCTCATTCCCGCCACGCCTCCGCCGATCAATGTGACTGTCTTCTTCGAATGCTCTACAGAAGCGCTCAACCTGCGATCCTCGTCCAGCCCATCCTCACCCACGCAATCTTGGCCATCCCCACCGCCAGAATCCTGAGTTTCTCAGCAGTAGACACGCTCGCTCGCTGCGAAAACACATCGTAGTCTGCCTTCTCGATCCGCTTCAGCAACGCGTGGTAAATCTCCACCAGCACGCCCAGCGCAGGCCGGCTCTCCCTGTCGATCAGCGGCATCAGAGCCTCCGCAGATGCATAATATTTCTCCGCCCGCAGCCCAATATCCTTGAGCACAGCGCGCTCATTTGCAGTGGGCGCCGCGCCCTTTCGTCGCTTCAACAGATCTTCCGGCGCAACTCCATGCGCCTTCAAGTCCTGCAGCGGCAGATAGACCCGATTCCGTTCTGCATCCTCCGCCACATCGCGCAAAATGTTCGTCAGTTGGAAAGCAATCCCCGTCTCCTCCGCCAGCATCTCCGCCCGCGGGTCGCTATAGCCGAAGATGCGAATGCATACCAGCCCCACCACTGAGGCCACCAGGTAGCAGTATCGATAAAGTTCAGTAAAGGTTGCGTAAGTATCCGGCACCCCGCTCTCGGCCGAGTCCAGGTCCATCGTCACGCCGGCCACCAGCTCATCCAGCAGCGACAGCGGAATCCGGTACCTCACAGTCGCATCGCGCACCGCCACAAAGACCGGATCGTTCGTCTCGCCGCCCGCGCTCGCCGCACGCCACGCCGCTATCCACGTATCCAGCCGTGCGCGCCTCTCGTTGATCGACGCGCTCTCATCGTCTGCCAGGTCATCGGCCTGCCGCATGAACGCATAAATGGCGCAGATCGCATTTCGCTTTGGTTTAGGCAGCGCGACAAAGGCATAGTAGAAGTTCTTTGCCTCGCGTCTTGCAATGGTCCGGCACGCCGCGTACGCCGCTTCCAGCGTGACCTTTCCCACCGTGCGTTCGTCCACTTTAGATTCCTTGCTCAATCCGCCCGCGCAACGCGGCGCGCACTCTTGCCGAGCCTCAGGAACGGCAGCAGCCTGGCCGTCGCAGCCCGCAGCGCAAGCGTCGCCTTGGTCGCCTTCGAGATCGCCGGCCGCGCACTCAGCACATCGTAGTCCCGCTGCTCAATGGCCCGCAGAATCTCGAGGCCTCCGCGGCTGAACAGGTCCAGATCGAGCGCCAGGTCGCGATTGACCATGCCGATCAGCGGCAGTCCCTGCTCGAAGAGATCGCGCGCGTAATTCACTTCGCAGTGCATCAGAGCGCGAAACTCCGGCGTCGCAAATCCCTCGCCAATAATCGCATCGCTCACACGGAAGAACTCCATGTCCTTCTGCGGCAGATATACGCGGCCTCGCGCCCAGTCCTCGCGCACATCCTGCCAGAAATTCGCCAATTGCAAGGCCGAGCAGGTCGCGTCGGACAGCCGGAATTTTTCCTCTTGATTATCGCCGGCCTCACCGCACGCGTAGAGCACAAGCCGCCCCACCGGATTCGCCGAATACCGGCAGTACTGCAGCACGTCCTCCATGGTCGCGTAACGCGTCACGGTCTGATCCTGCCGGAACGCAGTCAACAGATCCCCAAAGGGCTCCTTGGGAATCCCGCAATCGCGAATCGTCTCTGCCAGAGCCACAAACACCGGATGTCGCGCCCTTCCCGCATAGCACGCGTCCAGTTCTTCACCCCAAAGCTCCAGCAGCGCTAAAGCCACAGCCGTTGAGCCAACCTCGTCACCAAGATCGTCGGAGACGCGGCAATAGGCGTAAATGGCATGAAAATGCGGCCGCAGAGCCTTGGGCAGAAACCACGTAGCCACATGGAAGTTTTCGTAATGCGTCTCTGCCAGCCGCTGGCAATAGGCTCGCGCTTCTTCAAGCGTGGGCGCCACGTCAGGAACGCGATAGCTTTCCGGCAGCGCCGCCCAACCTCGCTCAAGCAATTCTTCCCGGGTCGATTCTTCTCGGGGCAATTCTTCTTTGCCCAGTTCTTCGTTGCCCAGCTGCTCGGCTCGCGGCGCCTCTTCAGTCTGCGCCGCCGCCTCCCTGCCTGGTTGCTCCGTTGCCACGTTCATCTCTTCGCCTCAGGGAACAATGGCCGTCTTGATCTCGCTGCTGCGGTTCATCAGCTTCTCAAAAACGCGGTTAAGTTCGTATAGGTGCGCGTGGCCGGTAATGAATGCCCGCGCCTGGAATCGTCCTCCGGCAATCAGGTCCAGCGCCTTGCGGCAAATCGCCGGCGTGTGGTGAAACGTGGCTCTCAGCGTGATATCGCTATAGTGAATGCGATTGGTATCCAGAGTCACATGCGTACCCACCGCGCATCCGCCAAAGAAGTTCACGCATCCACCCTTGCGCACCAACTCCACAGCTTCCTGCCACGCCTCTGGAACACCCACCGCTTCAATCGCGATATCGACGCCGCGGTTCTTCGGCGTCAACGCGCGCGTCTCCTTGATGGCTTTGCGAACGCTGCTGGTATGCACCACATGCGTAGCGCCCAGTTGCTTCGCCGCATCTACCTGCCCGTCGTGCTTGACGATGGCGATGGTTTCGTAACCGGCCAGCGCTGCCACGTGCAGAATCATCAACCCCAGCGGACCTCCGCCAATCACCGCAACGGTATCGCCGGGGCGCGGCCGCGAGTCCTCGAACCCATGTACGGCGCAGGCCAGCGGCTCGGTGAGCGCCGCGTGCTCCAGCGGCACATGATCCGGAACGTGCAGCGTATTCTTGGCCACAATCCGCGACGGAATGCGAATGAACTCGGCATACGCACCGTTGTTAAAGAGCAGGTCGTCGCAGAGGTTTTCCTGCCCCCGCTCACAGAAGTAGCAATGCCCGCAGGGCGCAGAATTCAGCGCCACCACGCGGTCGCCGGAAGCAAAGTCAGTGACACCGTCGCCCGCCTGCACCACAGTCCCCGCCAGCTCATGGCCAAACAGCGCCGGAGGCACAATCATGCGCGCGTGATAACCGCGCCGGAAAACCTTCAAGTCGGTTCCACATGTGAGCGCCGCGCCCACACGCACAATCAACTCACCAGGCAAGGCTTCAGGCACCGGCACCCGCTCGATGCGAACATCTTCCCGGCCGTGGAGGATTGCGGCCCTCATGGTTGTCGCCACTCAGTACCTCCTACTCTGACTTCGCGCCGGACTCTGCTCCAGCGCCAGGCACAGGCTCAAGCATGATCTTCATCGAGTCCGCCTTGGGGTGCGATGCCACCTCGATCGCCTCCACTGCTTGCTCCAGCGGGAAACGGTGGGAGATCAGTTGGGTCAAATCAAAACCGCTGCGGTAGCCGGCAAAGACCAGATCCGTCACTTCATCGAGAATTTCGAACGAAGATGAGTATGAACCCATGAGCGTCTTCTCGTCCATGCAAACCGCGCCGGGGTCAATTGTCGCCTCGCCGTGCTGCGTCTGGGCAAACAGCATCACCCGCCCGCCGGGCCGAACTGCGTCCATCGCGGTCTTGATCAAGGCATTGCCGCCCACCGCCAGAATCACCGCATCCGCGCCGCGCCCATCGGTCTCCGCAATCACCCGCTCCACCACATTCTCGCGGCCGGCTTCAATGGGATCTTTCAATCCAAATCTCGCCGCAATCGCATGGCGCTCGGGATAAAGATCCGAAGTCAGCACGCGCGCTCCCATCCGCCGCGCCAGTGCCGCATGCATCAGCCCGATCGGCCCCTGCCCGATCACCAGCACGGTATCGTCGGCGGCCAGATTCAGCAGCTTCACGCCCTTTAGAACCGTATTCACCGGCTCCACAAAGGCCGCCTGCTCAAACGGCACGCCCGTGGGAATCTTCACCACGCCGCGCCCATCTACAATCCAGCTCATCACGCGGATGTACTCGGCAAACCCGCCGCCCGAGGGCTCAAACCCTGCCGTGACGCCGACTCGCTTGTAGAGCGGGCATTGCGTCGGTGTCTGCTTGCGGCAGTAGTAGCACTCGCCGCAGGGCACATGGTGATGCACCACCACCCGCTCGCCCACCGCATAGCGCGTCACGCCTTCGCCCGCCTCGACGATCGTCCCCGACATTTCATGGCCGAAGATGCGCGGCGCCGAGTGCGATCCGGTATGAATCTTCTTCAAATCCGTCCCGCAGATGCCGCACGTAGCCACCTTGATTAGCAGCTCGCCCGGCCCAATTTTGGGCACCGGCGCCGTCTCCACCCGCATGTCGTTCACGCCGCGATACACCACGGCCCTCATCGTCGCCGGCGTTTTGCTCGCCCGATTCGCCGGCTCCGGCCGGCTTTCAAGATTTGAGGTCTGGGTAGCCATTGCGCTGTCTGATGTATGCCCTTTCGTCAAGAAAATCGAGCAGGGCTTCCCTTATGCTTTGGGAAGCCCTCTTGCTATTCTCGCCCATCCGCGCGAGGCTGGGCCAGTACCATGGCCTTAGGATCGAAAAAAGAACCATCCCCGTCAGGTCGAACTGCCCGTCTGCCCGAATAAACCTGTTGAAATCCGGCTGCTTGTCGGTAAATCCGTCGCTCACGCCCTTGAAGCAGTAAAACGGGATGCCGCGCATTTGGGCCATCCGCGCAATCCCCGCCGCCTCCATATCCACCAGGTCTGCATTGTAGGCTGCGGCGAGCCGCTGTTTCTCGGCTTCGTTGGCGACGATGGGGCTGGTGACCAGCCAGCGTTCGCCGGACCAAATCGCCACTCGAAATCGCTCTCCCGTCCGTGCGTCGATCACACCGGAAACCCAATAGCCACTCCCGTTCTCAAGAGCCGCCTTCAGCGCCCCCGCCCACCCCACCGAAATCACCAGATCCGGAGCCCCATCCTTCTCAATCTCCGCAAACGCCCGGGTCGCCGCATCCACCCCCGCCCCGCCGCAGGCCGCAACCCACTCCCCTTCATCGAACTTCCAGCGCCAGAGCTGCACGTTTCCGCGCCGCTCATGAGCCCAGCCTCGCACCAGCGGCTTTAGCTCCCCTGCCATTGCCGCGATAATCGCCACCCGCGTCATACCCGGTCCTGGGCCGCATACCCGTTGGCGCGAAACCACTCAATCGCCGCCCGCATTGCCGGATACACCGGCACAATCCTGAAGTCGAGTTCCTGCTGCGCATGGGCGCTTGAGGCGAACATCTTCTTGCGCCCCATCCGCACCTCTTCGAGCGTGGCGCGCGGCTCTTTGCCGCGAATCCGCCCCGTGATCCACTCCTCGAAGAACGCATAAGTGGCCGCAACCGCAAACGGAATCTTCACCGTCGGCGACGGAATCCCAGTAATTGCCGACATTTTGTCGAGAATCTGCTTCAGCGTCAGATTTTCCCCGCCTAGAATGTACCGCTTTCCCGGTTTGCCCACCGTCAGCGCCGACACGTGCGTCCGTGCCACCTCTCTCACATCCACCAGGTTCAGCCCCGTGTCCATGTAAGCCGGAAACTTGCCATTCAGAAAATCCACAAAGATGCGCCCCGTGGGCGTGGGCTTGGCATCGTTGGGCCCGATCGGCGTAGTCGGGTTCAAGATCATCACATGCTGTCCGCCCTGCGCTGCCTTGATCGCCTCTTGCTCTGCCCGAAACTTCGACCGCTTGTAATGCCCCACCATGTCCTTGAGCGACACAGGCGTATCCTCGTTGATCACCAGGCCATCGGTCCGGAAATGCATTGTCGCCACGCTCGACGTGTAGACCACCCGCGGCACGCCAGCCTCGCGCGCCATGCGCAGCAACTCGCGCGTGCCATCCACATTGATCTTGTACATCGCTTGTGGATCGCGAATCCAGAGCCGGTAATCGGCAGCCACGTGCATCACCGCATCGCAGCCTTCGAGGCCCGTGCGCAGCGATTCCGGCTCCAGCAGGTCGCCCACATGCGTCTCGCCACGAATGCCTTCCAGATTCTTCAGGTTGCTTGTCTTGCGGACCAGGAGTCGAAGGTCAGCGCCTTGGTTGGCAAGCGCAAGCGCCACGTGGTGGCCAACAAATCCGGTAGCGCCTGTCAGGAAGACTTTCATGAAGGGAGAGCAAAAAGCGACCAGTTCACAGTTCGTAGTTCACAGTAAACCAATCACCTATGAACATCCAATCGGATCGCCCGCACAATATCTGGAAGTCCGTGAGCGCCGGCTCGCTGAAAATTACGAACTTGCTGAGCTAATCCAGCGCTTCCGGCGCCAGCGCGATGTTCTTTTCCCCGGCGGCCTTCTTGGCGTTGTATTTCTCCACCCAGGCCTCCCAGTGCTTGCCCGCCGCGCGATCCTTGCCGGTAAACTCCAGGCGCGCAATCTCCCCATAACTCACCTTGCGCTTGTCGCTGGCGCTGGGCGTGAAGTATTGCACATAGGAATCAGCAAGCGTGGGGCCGGTCTGGCGGTTGAAGATGTAGGCCTCGATGCGCTCGCCGGACTTCAATGTCAAAGTTACATCGCCGCGATAATCGAAAGCCTTTTCCAGCGCCTCGCGAAGTTCATCTTCGCCGGCCAACTCGGGAATCCAGCCTTCCAGGTTTTCACGCGTAAATCCGGGAGCAACCTCAAGCGCCTCGACCTGCTCGCGCGTGTACTTCAGCACCTCGGCGCTCATGCGTTGGTCTCCTCAAGCTCGTGCACCGGCGTGCCGATCTGCACCAACGGAGTGGAGGAGTGCGTGCTCCACTCGTTTAGCTGCTTCAGCGCGTGCTTGCTCTTGTAGCTCGAGAATGTTCCCTTGACCATGGCCCAGAATCCTGACATGCTTCCGAATCCGTCAATCACCGCCGTAGGCTCGTAGCCGCAACTGACCATGCAGTTGGCGCACTTGGGGTTGCCGCTGCCCACGCCGTATTCCTCCCACTTGGTCGTCTCCATCATTTCTTTGAACGTCTCGGCGTAGCCGTCCTGCAACAGATAGCACGGTTTTTGCCAGCCGAAGATGTTGTAAGCTGGAGAGCCCCACGGAGTGCAGTCGTAGTTGCGGTCTCCCATCAAAAACTCAAGGAAGAGCGGCGACATATTGAACTTCCAGGTTTTTTTGCGGTTGGAGAGAATGGCGCGAAACAGGCGGCGCACGCGGGCGCGGCCCATGAAGTGCGTCTGGTCCGGCGCCTTGTCGTAGCTGTAGCCGGGAGAGAGCACGATGCCCTCGACGCCAATGGCCATCATCTCGTCGAAATGCTCGCGCACGCTGTTGGGATCGGTGCCGTCAAAGAAAGTCGAGTTCGGGGTAACGAGGAAGCCGCGCTTGACCGCCTCCTTGATGCCCTCAACCGCGATGTCGTAGCCGCCCTCGCGGCAAACCGAGAAGTCGTGATGGTCGCGTTGGCCGTCGAGGTGAACGGAGAACGTTAGATACTTCGACGGCGTGAACTCATGCAGCCGCTTCTTGAGTTCGAGCGCGTTGGTGCACATGTATACGTACTTCTTGCGCGCCACCAGGCCGTTCACGATGTCCACAATCTGGGGATGAAGCAGCGGCTCCCCTCCGGGAATGGCCACCATCGGCACTCCGCACTCTTCCACGGCCGCAAAACACTCTTCGGGCGATAGCTGCTTCTTCAAAATATGGGGCGGGTACTGCACTTTGCCGCAGCCGGCGCACGCCAGGTTGCAGCGGAAGAGCGGCTCCAGCATGAGCACCAGCGGAAAGCGCTTGTTGCCTTTGATCCGCTGCTTGAGCACATAGCTTGCCACCGTCCACATCTGTGAGATAGGAACAGCCATCTTTGAAAAACCTCCAGCGCGCAGCCCTTAGCTTGCGCGTTCCATGGCCCGCTTGTAGCCGGTCAAAGCCAGCAGCGGGAAGTAGTGCCGATACATCTCGTAGGAAAGATAAAAGACGCGGGGAAAGCCAGTTCCAGTATAGAGAGCCTGTTTTGTCCAACCCGATCCGGTGGTCTCGTCCCAGCTTCCGTCCGCCCGCTGCCGCGTCAGCAGCCAGCGCACGCCCTTGGCAATCGAGTCAGAGCGGTCGTCTCCCGCCGCCAGCAATCCCAGCAACGCCCAAGCCGTTTGCGAAGGCGTACTCGGTCCCACCCCGCGGGTGTTCGGGTCGTCGTAGCTGCCGCAGGTTTCACCCCAGCCGCCGTCGGGATTCTGCACCATCCGGATCCACTCCGCCGCCTGCTGAATCTGCGGTTCAAGATTATCCATGCCGATGGCCTCAAGCCCGCGCAGCACCAGGAAAGTTCCGTAGAGGTAATTCACGCCCCAGCGCCCGAACCAGCTTCCATCCGATTCCTGTTCCTTGAAGATGAACTTGATCGCCTTTTCCACGCGCTTGTCACTGCGCGTGTATCCATAAGCAGCCAGCATCTCCAGGATGCGCCCTGTAATATCCACCGTCGGCGGATCGAGCATTGCGTTGTGATCCGCAAAGGGGATGTACTGGAAGATCATCTTGGTGTTGTCTTTGTCGAAGCTGCCCCAGCCTCCGTTCTTGCATTGCATGGCGAACTCCCATGCAATGGCCCGCTGCGCTACTTTGTGCTGATACGCCTCGCGGGGATTCTCCACCCTGTTCAACGCCAGCAGTACTTGCGCCGTGTCGTCCGTGTCGGGATAAAACTCATTGTTGAACTCGAAGTACCAGCCACCCGGCTCGGTATTCGGAACCTTCACCGCCCAGTCGCCTTTGTGGCGCACTTCCTTGGCCAGCATCCAGTCGGCCGCTTTGATCATGCGCGGATCGTTCGCAGGCACGCCGGCTTCGCCCAGCGCATACACGGCCTGCGCCGTATCCCATACCGGGGAAACCGCGGGCTGCATGCGGAACGTCTTTTCCGGAACGCCCTCCGTTGCAGACTGCTCGATGCCCAGCTTCTCAAACTCGTCGCGCGCGCGAATCACCTGCGGATCGTCTTCCGAGTAGCCCAGGCAGCGCAGCGCAATAATCGCATTCAGCATGGCCGGATAAATGGCGCCCAGTCCATCCGTCATTTCGAGGCGCGCCAGCAGCCATTTCTCCGCCTTGCGCAGCGCCAGTTTGCGCACGGGACGAAGGTGCACCGCCTCGGCCCAGTGCATTAGCCTGTCCAGCACAATGAAGAAGTTGCGCCAGGATAGAATGGATTGGCGGTCCCGGCGCAGGCGCAGAATCGAGTTGGCCCGCCCGCCCACAAACAGCTCGTCAATCCCCTGCTCCGGCGAAATCCGCTTGAACGGTTTCTTCGCATACATGATCGCCAGCGGAACCAGGATCGACCGCGACCACGATGAGATCTCGTAGATATTGAAGTAGAACCAGTTGGGAAAAAGAACAATCTCCGGCGGAATCGCGGGCACCGCATCGTAGTCGTACTCGCCCAGCGCGCACAAATACATCTTGGTAAACGTATTGGTCGCAACCACCCCGCCATGCGCCAGCACCCACGCGCGGCACTTCGCCAGGCGTGGATCGTCGGCCCCAATTCCCATCAGCTTGGCAGACGAATAACACTTTACCGAGAGAGATATATTGCCCGGCCCGCCAGGAAAAAGACTCCAGCTTCCGTCGTCGTTCTGGTAGCGCATCATCTCCGTCAGCGCGCGCTTGAGCCGGCCCGGATCGCCGCTTTCCAGAAGCGTGTGCAGAAAAATATAGTCGGCCTCGAGCATCGAGTCCGCCTCCAGTTCCCCGCACCAATACCCCTCCGGATGCTGCTGCGAAAGCAGATACTCCCGCGACTGGACGATGGCAGATTCAACATCCTCCAGGTCTGCGTCCATGCGCCCAAAGCGAGGAACCACAACCCTGGGCATCGTAGCTTGAACTGACCTGCCCTCAATGGTTGCGGATTGCTTCTTACCTTGCTGATTTCTCATTCGATTGAAAGCGCCTCAGGATCTACCCGCCGTTCGGTACGAACTGCTCAATCTGACCCGTAACCCAGTCCTTAAGTTCCTCGGTCTCTAGTCCCTAGTCCCCTAAGTCCCTAGTCCCTGGTACTCAGTTCACCGGTAGCCGTTCCGCACCGTCTGCGCTTCCAATCGCCTGCACAATCTCTGGGGGCAACCCGAAGCGCACATTCTCCGGCATCACTTCAACTTCTTCGACGCTGTCAAAGCCGTTAAGTTGCAGATAATTCACTACGTCTTCCACCAGCACTTCTGGCGCTGAGGCTCCCGCCGTCACTGCCACCGTGCTCACGTCTTTAAGCCACTCGGAGTCAATGGCCTGGGAGTTATCAATGAGGTACCCCACCGTCCCCAGATTGCGCGAAACCTCAACCAGCCGGTTGGAATTCGAACTGTTCGTCGATCCCACCACCAGAACCAGACCTGCATCGTGCGCCACGTTGCGCACCGCCACCTGGCGGTTTTCCGTCGCATAGCAAATATCCTGGGAATGCGGCCCCACGATATTCGGATACTTCTCTTTCAGCGCATGAATAATGTCGCGCGCCTCGTCCAGACTCAGCGTGGTCTGCGTCAAATACGCCACGCGGTTGGGGTCCGGAACCTTGAGTTCCGCCACTTCCGCCACATTCGAAACCACTTGCGTCACATCCGGCGCTTCACCGAGCGTGCCTTCGATCTCGTCATGGTCGCGGTGCCCAATCAGCACCAGCGAGTAGCCCTGCTTGGCGAACTTCACCGCCTCGATATGTACCTTGGTTACCAGCGGGCAGGTCGCGTCAATCACCTTCAGCCCGCGCCCCTTGCTCAGCTCGCGCACCGCCGGCGAAACTCCGTGCGCCGAATAAATCACCCGCTGCCCATCCGGCACATCGTCGATCTCGTGTACGAAGATCGCGCCCTTCGCCGCTAGCTCATTCACAACATAGCGGTTATGCACAATCTCCCGGCGCACGTAGATGGGCGCCCCAAAGGTATCGAGTGCGATCTTGACAATGTCGATCGCGCGCACCACTCCGGCGCAAAAGCCTCGCGGCTTGAGCAACAACACCCGTTTCTTGCTGGGGGAAGTCTCGGCGTGATTTCCGTTCGAGATGGAATCAAGCAGTGTTGTAGTCACATCCCCAGTATACCAATCTATCAACCGAAGCAACGGAAGATAAAAGCCGAAATGCCATATTCCCTTTGACTCGAAAGCGCCCGCTAACCTGTAACTTGCTCATTCCCGCACAGCGGGAGCTAACTTGCCGAAATCATTCCCAAAAACCTTCCGACCCTCCAATGAGTGCCAGCTCCGATTTATGCTGGGATATCCTGAAGCAAGTCCAGTTGCCTCCGGTTGCCATTTCAGGAAAGCGATAGACTGATGAAACTCAACTCCCGATCTCAAACCTTCGCGGGCTGTATTTGCTTCACGCTCTGCGCCTTATCCGCCTCCGCGCAGGCGGTTGGCCGACGGCCCCTCGATTCTTCCCTGCAGATGATCGTCGTCACCACGCCTGACTGGGACTCAGTGCCCGGCCATCTGCAACGCTTCGAGCGCACCCGCCCCGGCGAGCACTGGAAGCCCGTCGGCGACCCCATTGCCATCGTGGTAGGCAAGAAAGGCGCCGGCTGGGGAGCAGGCCTCTTGCCCACCGACAGCCCCGGCCTGCGCAGCCCTGACGATCCAGTAAAGAAAGAAGGCGACGGCAAATCGCCCGCAGGCGTCTTCCGCATCAGCTCCGCATTCGGCTACGCCGCCCAGGCGCCGCCAGCGTGGAAGATGCCCTACCTCAGCCTCACACCGTCGGTTGAATGCGTCGATGACACCGCTTCAAAGTTCTACAACCGCATCGTCGATCGCGCCACTGTCGCGCCCGACTGGCACAGCTCAGAGCACATGTCCCAAGCCGGCATTGCGTACCGCTCGGGGGCTGTGATCGATCACAACATTAATCCCACAACCCCAGGCGTCGGCTCCTGCGTCTTCCTGCACATCTGGGCCGGCCCCGCAATGGGAACCGCCGGTTGCACCGCCATGCCTCAGGATCAGCTTGAGCCCATCCTCGCCTGGCTCGATCCAGCCGACAGCCCCATTCTGGTCCAGTTACCGATCACCCAATACAAGAAGCTGACGAAGTCCTGGCACTTGCCCAAACTGCAGGAATTGCCGTGAGCAAGGCGAACCTGATCACCTTGCTCCTCGGCTTTCCACTTTCGTGAACGGCTTTCATTCTGCTGGAGACTGTCTTTGGGTCAGCGTCAACGGCTCCCCGCGATCATCTGCCCCGCGTGCTGCAAGCTGGTATCGGTCACCTTGGCCCCGCTCAGCATCCGCGCCACTTCGTGGGTGCGCGCCCGGTCGTCCAGCAGCCGAATCTGCATCTTGGTCCGTCCGTCAGTCTCGCGCTTGTCGATCAGAAAATGCTGGTCGGCAAACGCGGCAATTTGCGGAAGGTGCGTCACGCACAGCACCTGCTGCCCACGGCTCAACGCCTTCAGCTTCTGCCCTACTGCCTCTGCCGCGCGCCCGCCAATGCCGATGTCGATCTCATCGAACACCAGCGTCCGCGGTGTTGCCGACTTCTTCTTGGGCTTGCCCGGACCTGAATTCATTGGGCCCTCTTCCACGCTCACCTTCAACGCCAGCATCACGCGGCTCATCTCGCCGCCTGAAGCAATCTCATCGAGCGCCTTCAGCGGCTCTCCAGGATTGGTTGCAATCCGGTACTCCACCGTATCCCACCCCGAAGCCGTCCAGTCCGCCTCCTTCTCGCCGGCCCGCACATCGACCGCAAACCGCACTTTCATCGCCAGCGAGTTAATCTGCCCCTCGGCCAGCTTTGCCAGCTTCGCTGCCGCCGCCTTGCGTTCCGCATGAAGCGCGCCCGCTGCTGTGCGATAAGCCCGAGCAGACTCGTCCACATCGGCCCGCAGCGTCTTGAGAATATCGTCCCTGTCCTCAACTTCCGCCAGTTTCCGGGCAACATCTTCGCTAAACGCGATCACCTCCGCCACTGTCTGCCCATACTTGCGTTTCAGCCGGTCAAGCGCCGCCAGACGGTCCTCAATCTCCGCCAGCCGCTCCGGCGACGCATTGATCCCCTCCGCATAATCGCGCAAACTCCCGCTCACATCGCCCACCATGGCGCGCGCCGACTCCAACTGCTGCATGGCCTCCGCAAAGCGCCCATCATAGCGCGCAAGCTCCTCCACGTTACGCACCGCAGCCCGCAGCATCACCTCTGCCGACGACCCACCCTCGTAGAGTTGCTCGAACGCCCCCATTGCCGCCGCATAGAGTTTCTCCGCATTGGCCAACACGCGCTTTTCCGTCTCCAGCGCCTCGTCCTCGCCGGCTTCGAGCCGCGCCGCCTCAATCTCCTTGCGCTGGTAACTCCACAGGTCCACCATGCGCAGTCGATCCTGCTCTCCCGCAACCAGTTCATTCAGCTTGGTCTCCGCCGCACGCCACCGCGCATACGCCTCGCCGACTGCTTCGGTCGATATTCCCGCAAACCGATCCAGCAGAATCCGCTGCTGCGCCTGGTCGAAACTGGTTAGCGTCTCCGTCTGCGCGTGTACCAGCGCCAGCTCCGGCGCAAGCTGCTTTAGTACCGCAACGGTCGCCGGCTGGTTATTCACGAACACGCGCCCCTTGCCCGTCGATAGAATTTCCCGCCGCAGAATAATGTCGTTGCCTTCCGAATCGATCCCGTTCTCCTCGATAATTGCCTCTGCCCCCGGCGTGGCTTCAAACACGCAAGCCACCACCGCCTTTTCCGCCCCGTGACGGACTACTTCCGATGAGGCCTTGCCGCCC
The DNA here is from genome assembly GCA_052145815.1 of Occallatibacter sp. Lineage (GTDB taxonomy): Bacteria > Acidobacteriota > Terriglobia > Terriglobales > Acidobacteriaceae > Telmatobacter. The sequence continues at coordinate 12,635 of JBKQNU010000065.1, read as the reverse complement.
ATCAGCAGCGCCAAAGCATCCACCAGGATCGACTTCCCCGCGCCGGTCTCCCCGGTCAGCAGGTTCAGCCCCGGCCCAAACACCGCAATGGCGTGGTCGATCACCGCATAGTTTTCCGCGCGCAACTCAACAAGCATTTTTGGGCGATCCTCAGGCGTTAACCGAGATTGGGAATCAATCGAGAACTGGGACCATACTAGGCGAGGGACGCAGCCGCGGGCAATCTGCTCAGCATGCAGTTTTAGCTCATCGTCGTCCCGCCATCAACCAGGAATGCTCCGTGCCCTATCCTTCTTCATTTTTCTTGCAGAAGGGGATGAAACCTCAAATCGTCGAATCGCCGTCGCATCAGCCAAATTACGAAGAGCACAATCGAAGGCGAGATTCGTCGACCTTGGCAATCTCGTAGGGCATTTCCCTGCCCCACTCGCCCGCTTATACTCTGGAAACGAAGACCGAATCGAAGAAAGAAGAGTCCATGGCACAAGAGCAACATCTTTACACGCCCCGCGAGGCCGCAGTCGCCATCGGCGTAAGCTACGCCACCATCAAAAAGTGGATCCTTGCCGGAACCCTGAAGACGGTCCGCACCCCCGGCGGCCACCACCGTATTCACGAAAGCGCCCTCGCTCCATTCTCCGCCTCCGCGAAACCCCAGCCGGTCAAGAAGCGCATCCAGTCCCGCGAAAGGTTCCGCACCACCAGCGGGCGCAACCAACTGGTCGGTACCATCATCGAAGTTAAGATCAGGGGAATTCTGGCCCAGGTTGTCCTGGCCGTCGGGGAGCAGCGAATCACCTCCATCATTACCGCGGATGCGGCGCGGGAGATGCAGTTGCGCAAAGGGCAAACGGCGGCGGCGCTCATGAAAGCCACTTCCGTCATGATCACGCGCGTTTAAGCGGCTCTGGAAACTTCTCGGCCCGCACCACATCGATAACTTGGAGGGCGTCTGCCCGTCTGATACCGTGGATATTGAGGTGAATGACGATTCTTACCGCTGCTTTCCTCGTCATCTTCCAAGCTGACAACGGCGCCGCCCCTTTGGGTTCATCGGGGGCAGGCTCGATCATGGAACTGCTCAACAACATCGGCCCCGTGGCCACCGCGGTGCTGGTGCTCCTGCTCATTGCCAGCCTTTATTCGTGGACCGTGATCCTCGGCAAGATCTCCGCATTCAGCAAGGCCACCAAGGAGACGCGCCGCTTCATCCGCGCCTTCCGCAAAGCCTCTCGACTGCAGGAAATCGCCACCCTCGCCGCGGACTGCAAGGCCAGCCCCCTCGCACAGGTTTTTGAAGATGTCTACGAGACCTACAAGCGCCAGACCGGCGGCTCCGGCCCCCCGCGTAACCTCACCCCTCTGGAGCGCTCCGCGCAAACCGCCGCGAGTGAAGCCGTCACCAATCTCGAGCGTCGCATGACCGGGCTGGCGACCATTGCGTCGACCACCGTCTACGTAGGACTCTTCGGCACAGTCGTCGGCATCATCGACGCGTTTCGCGGCCTGGGCACAGCCGGCGCCGCAACACTCCGAGCCGTCGCCCCTGGCATCTCTGAAGCACTGATCACCACTGCCGCCGGCCTTTTCGTGGCCATTCCCGCCCTGGTCGCCTACAACCAGCTCACTGCCCGCATCCGCGTATTCGCCGGCGCCACCGACGACTTCTGCCGCGAATTGCTGAATTCGCTCGAAGAAATCCCGGTGCGCGCAGCCACGCCGGCCACGCGAGCCGTTGGCATTGCTGGTTCCCCGGGTCCCGAACCCTCCCGAGAGGCGGTGGAACGTGGCCTTTACAAGTAGCACCGGACAAACTCGCACCACGCTGGCCGAAATCAACGTCACCCCTCTGGTAGATGTGGTCCTGGTCCTGCTGATCATCTTCATGATTACCGCCCCGGTGTTGCAGTCCGGCATCGAGGTCGCCGTGCCCAAAACCCGCACTGTGAAGGAGATCACCGAGCAGCGCCTGGTGCTCACCATCGACAAGAACCAGGACGTCTATCTCGGCGACAAGCAAATCAGCATTCACGATATCGGCCAGAAGCTCCATCAGCAGGGCTCCGATCCTGCCCGCCAGATCATCTATCTCCGCGCCGACGAGACCGTTCCCTTCGGCGTCTTCGCCTCGCTCATGGATGCCGTCAAGCAAGCCGGCATCACCAATGTCTCCATCGTCACCCAGCCGCTGGAAGCCAAAGCCGCCCCAGCCCCTGGGAACTAGAGATGAGAGCAGTCTGAAGTAGAGAGGTTCAGCCAAATCGATGGACAGCGTTTTAGACGGTGGAGGGCAACTCGAGCGCGCAATGAAGCAGGACCCCATCGCTGCGCCTGTCACCGGCTCCCTCTTCCTTCACGCCGCGCTCTTCGGACTCATCCTGTTCTTCGGCTTCCTCAAAGGTCTCATGCACCACAACTGGGGCGCACCCGGCCCCGGCAGCGCCATTCAGGTCTCATTGGACTCCGCCGCCATCCCCCTGCCCTCAGACCAGCCCAAGAACGACAACGTCCTGCCTACGGAAAAGCCCAGTTCGGCGCCCGCGCCGCCCGCTCCCAAGGCCAAACAGGCCATTGACGACACCGCCATCCCCATCCGGGGAAAGGAACTGAAGCCGGAGAAGCAGAAACAGGTCAAGACCGCCAAGGTCCAGCCGCCCAAACCGGACAACCGGGTTCAATACGGCGAACAAGCTGGATCCAAGCTGGCCCGCTCCACCTTTGCCCAGTCCTCGACCGCCGACCAGCCGGTCAGCGTCACCAATGGCGATTTCGGAACTAGATTCCCCTGGTACGTGGAAGGCATCAAACGAAAAGTGGGCGTGAATTGGAATCGCTTTCAGGTCGATCCCCGCACGCCCAAGGGAGCCGTGGTTCAGATCTACTTCAGAGTCAACCGCCAAGGTGTGCCTTCCGGTTTCCGAGTCAACACTGCCAGCGGCAGTCCAACGCTCGACCGCTCCTGCCTTCTGGCCACGCAACGTGTTGATACATTTGGAGATCTGCCCAGGGATTCGAACGACCAATGGCTCGACGTCACCTATGATTGCACGTATTAGTTCCACACCGGCGTTCCCGGCTCGCGAAGGACCAAGGCCTTTGCCGGCCAATTTCCCCGCTGACTTGCTGACTCGCAATTCCCGCGAAGCGGGAGCTAACTTGCTGAATTTGGATCAAGAACCCTCCGCCTTTCCCAAACCGCTCTCGGAAGGACGATTCGTCGCATGAAGGCCTCTTGCCGCATTTCCCTTTCCACTTTGTTTCTCTTGCTCTCGCTCGCCGCTCCCCATTTGCGCGCCCAGGATTGGGTCCATACCGGCACCAATCTCGGCAATGACCGCATTCGCATCGCGGCGGCCGACTTCAAGCCCTCCGGCGCCGACCCGCAAACGCCCGCCCTCAAGGCTGTCTTCGACGCCACCCTCTACGCCGACCTGGGCAACGCCGGCATCTTCGACCTGGTTTCGAAGAGCATGGCTCCCCAGGCCACACCCGGCTCGCCCGAGGAAATCAGTCTTCCCCAATGGTCCGCTGCGCCCGCCAGCGCCGCGATGGTCGCATTCGGCTCGATTGGAACCGCCAACGGCAAAATCATCGTCGGCGCCTGGCTCTTCGACGCCGGAAACGCCGCCAGCCCGCAGGTTCTGGGCAAGCACTACACTGACACCGCCAGCGAAGAATCGTCCCGCGCCATCGCCCACCACTTCGCCGACGAAATCATCCTTCGCCTCGGTGGCGGCATCAACGGAATCGCGGAGACAAAAATCTACTTCATCAGCACCCGCACCGGCACCAAAGAAGTCTGGGCGATGGACTACGACGGGCAAAATCAGCATCAGATCACTCACCTTGGCGCCATTTCCCTCTCTCCGCGCATCTCACCGGATAACTCACGCCTCGCCTTTGCATCTCTGGATCGCGAAGGCTGGACCATTCGCATGTACTCGCTTGAACTCAACCGCTATGTTGCATTTCCCGGCGGCTCCGCCGGGGGAAGCAATCAATCTCCAGCCTGGTCGGCCGACGGTTCCAAAATCGCCTTCTCTTCTTCGCGCACCGGCAATCCTGAAATCTGGCTTGCCGACTCGAGCGGTGGCAATCTCCACAAGCTCACAGCCTTCAAAGGTCCCAACGTGGGACCCACCTTCAATCCTCGCACCGGCGCGCAGATTGCCTGGGTCAGCGGCCGCACCGGCCTGCCGCAGATCTACACCATGGACATCGACGGATCCAACGTGCAGCGCGTCACCGATGGCGGTTACGCCGTAAGCCCGTCGTGGTCCCCCAACGGCCAGTTGCTGGCCTTCAGTTGGAATCGCAAATACGGCCCCGGTGACCCCGGTGGCGATGACATTCACGTCATCGATCTGGCCAGCAAAGACTACCTGCAAATCACCCACGAGTCGGGCAGCAACGACTTCCCTTCCTGGGCTCCCGACGGCCGCCACATCGTGTTTCAACGCACGATAGGAAGCCACACAGAAATCTGGACCATGCTGGCCGATGGAACCCACCAGGTTCAGCTCACGCGCACGGGCAACAACTCCATGCCCAACTGGAGCTGGAAGTGATGCTGACGCATTTCAATCCGCAAGTTCGTTTATCCCTCAACCCGTACCGCCGAGTGAATGCACGGGTGCGGACACCGTGTTATCCGCGCATGTCTTCCGGCGTGAATGAACTATGATTCTATGGTCGAAGAGTTTTCCCTCCGGGCCAGAGCCTGAAGGGAGCAAACGCGCTCACGCTGCATCGCCTTCCCGGTTTCACCCTGAATGCGGGACGGCGGCCTTGACTGCAACGATTTCTTCAGGAAGAAGGCAAACCCCTCGTGTTCAGCCTGCCAAGCCCCAACCCGCAAATTTCCCGCCCAAGGCAGGGGGAACGGCTAAGTGCAGGCCTCCGATCGGTCCTGGCCGCTGGGAAGGTAATCTCGAATTCACGGAAGGAGCAGTCCATTGAAAGTACATCTTCGCATCTTGGTTCCCGTTGTTTTGCTTGCTTCATTGTTCGCAGTCGCAGGCTGCAAGAAGAAACAGCCGGCGCCTCTGCCCACTGAGACCGCACCGCCTCCGGCAGCTGTACCGGCGCCCACGGCTCAAATCACGGCCACGCCGATTGTCATTTCGGCGGGCGATCAGGTAGTCCTCTCCTGGCGCACCACGGACGCTTCCACCGTCTCCATCGACGGCATCGGCGATGTGACCACATCCGGCGTCAAGACCGTTACTCCATCGACCTCGACCAGCTATCACCTCGTGGCCACCGGAGCCGGCGGAACCGCGGACGCAACTGCCCGCGTCACCGTCAACTCTCCACCCGCCGTGGTGGTGCCCAGCAACACTTTGAGCGAGGAAGACGACTTCAGGGCTCAGGTGCAGGACGCCTTCTTTGATTACGACACCTATGACATCCGCTCTGACGCTCAGGCCGTGCTGGCCAAGGACGCCTCGTTCCTCGTTAGCCATCCCGACATCAAAGTCGTGATCGGCGGCTACTGCGACGAGCGCGGCTCCAACGAGTACAACCTGGCCCTCGGCCAAAATCGCGCCGACGCAGCGAAGAACGCCCTGGTGCAGGCCGGCGTCTCCGCCAACCGCATCCGCGTTGTCAGCTACGGCAAGGAGAAGCCTTTCTGCTCCGAGTCCACCGAAGAGTGCTGGCAGCAGAACCGCCGTGCCGGCTTCACTATCGACCGGTAAAATGAACGTACTGGGTGCCCCATCCTTGCGATCCGCCGCGGCGGATTGTCGCAAGGGTGGGATCCACCAACCCAACCGCGCATCGATTCATTAGGCGCGTTGGCAAGTAAGAGCCCAGATCCTAATCCCTGTTCGATGTATCTAAGTAGGATAGGTGAAACATGTCAAGACTCCCTCGCCTCCGCAATCGCTTCATCGCTGCCGCGGCCGTCGCCATGCTCCTTGCGGCCGTCCCCGCGCCCGCGCGCGCCACCTCCAAGGAAATCATCGAACTGCAGACCCAGGTTCAGCAGCTTCTTGACATGGTGCAGCGCCTCCAATCCACGGTCGACAACCGCTTCGGCGTCATTCAGCACCTGGTAGAACAGACCGCGGACAACGCCAACCAGATGAGCGTCACCGTCGCCGCGCTGCAGCAAAAGATCAATGCGCAGAACGACGCGAATAACGGCAAACTGGACACCGTCTCCGGCCAGGTGCAGTCACTCAACGATTCCGTCGATGAACTGAAGTCCCGCATCGCCAAGCTCGACAAGGCCGTCCAGGACATGCAGACCCAGTTGCAGAACATCCAGACTCCGCCCGCAGGCGCCACTCCCACCGGGCAGCCCGGCGCCGACCAGGGCTCTCAGCCGCAGCCGGCGGAAGGCGCCCCCGCAGTCAACACCGCGCCCCCGCTCAAAGACACGTTCCAAGCCGCCCTTCGCGACTACAACGCCGCCCACTACGCCGTCGCCACCAGCGAGTTCCAGGATGTAATCCACTATTATCCCCTGGACGACCTTGCCGGCACTGCGCAGTTCTACCTCGGCGAAATCGACTACCGCCAGCTCAACTTTCAGGACGCCATCAAGAACTACAACGCCGTCATTGAAGGATTCCCCGGCAGTCCCAAGGCGCCTGCCGCGCAACTGCGCAAAGGCCTCGCCCTGCTGCAGATCAACCGGCGCGACTCCGGCATCCACGAGCTGCGGCTGCTCATCCAGCGCCACCCGCAAACCCCTGAAGCCGCCCAGGCCCGCACCAAGCTCAACGCCCTGGGCGTCCGCATCACCCCGCCTCCGGCCGCGCACTAGAACATTTTTCTAGCTTCGGCGCGTTTGCCTTCCGCATTACTCGATTTCCATCCGCTCGATGAGCCCGTCGCGAATGGTGTAGGCGTGGTGAACTAGAGTATCCAGCTGCACGTTCCCGTTCAGATCGCGAACCACCTGGTGCACCTGAACAACAGTGCGGCCTTGCTCGTCCTTCTCTATCTTGACGGGCTCAACGTGCGGGTCAATCATCCCCCACTGGCGAGTCCAGTACGCGCGCACGCCCTCGTGTCCATGCACGTATCCCCCTTCCATCCCATTGGGCCAAACAACGGCAGGATGCATCAGGGCCAGCACTGCATCAATATTTCGCGCGTTGAACAAACGATAAGCGGCGACAAGGATTTCCCTGTCGCCGCTTATTGGATCACTCGTCATCGAACCGGCTACCGCAGGCTGGCCATCAATCCGTCGAGCGCTGACTTCGGCGGACGGATCATCGACTCGCCAAGCTGCCCCAGCGGCTCATCCACGATGTTCAGCAGGTCGATAAACGTCGGCTTCTGCGTGTCGATGTAGAACACGCCGGTCAGAATCTCTTCGTTCGCCTGCGCCTCCATCAGCGTGCGCACGGCGTTCGACTTGTCCGTCGGGTCGTAGTTCTCGTGCAGCTTGTGCAGCCGCAGGTTCGAGCCGTCGTGCATCTCCACTTCGTATACCTCGCCCGACCCGTAGTCCACTTCAATCTCGTCGAAGCTCGCCACAAAGTCGACTTCGTTGATCGGCTCGTCGTTGTCCTGCATGAATTTGTAGCTCTTGGTCGAGCCCTCATGATCGTTGAATGTCACGCATGGGCTGATCACGTCGAGCATCACCGTACCTTTGTGCGCAATCGCTGCCTTCAGCATGGACAGCAACTGCTTCTTGTCTCCGCTGAATGACCGCCCCACAAACGTGGCGCCCAGTTGAATCGCCAGCGCGCAGGTGTCGATGGCGGGCAGGTCGTTGACCACGCCGGTCTTCAGCTTCGAGCCCAGGTCGGCCGTAGCTGAGAACTGGCCCTTGGTCAATCCGTAAACGCCGTTGTCTTCGATGATGTAAATCATGGGCAGATTGCGCCGCAGCAAGTGAACAAACTGTCCCATGCCGATCGACGCCGTATCGCCGTCGCCGGAGACGCCCAGCGTGGTCATAGTGTGGTTGGCCAGAATGGCGCCGGTTGAAACCGACGGCATGCGCCCGTGCACGCTGTTGAAGCTGTGCGCGCGGCTCATGAAGTAGGCCGGGCTCTTCGACGAGCAGCCGATGCCGCTCATCTTCATCACCCGCTCCGGCTCCACGCCCATCTGAAACATGGCGTCGATAATGCGCTCCGAGATCGCGTTGTGCCCGCAACCTGCGCAGAGCGTCGTCTTGCCGCCGCGGTATTCAAGAATCGGTAGCCCGATGTGATTCAATTTTGGTGCTGGTGCTGCTGTAGCCATTTACAGATTTCCCTTCTGCTCTCAATTGAGACTGACACATTCAATCGGCAAGTTCATGAAGCGGGCTAATGTCACGAAGCTATCGCGCCCTCGTGCTCTTCCACATCTTCAACATGTTCGGCCGCATTGATTGCAAGACCTTCCTTGGTCGCGAACTCCTCGGTCACGGTCTGCGCATCCAGCGGCAATCCGCTGAAGTGCAAAATGCTGCGCAGCTTCACCACCTGCTCTGCCGGCAGATCGAGCTTCAGCAGGCTGGCCAACTGCGCGTCGCGGTCCTGTTCCACAACGTATACGCGCTCATGCGAGGCAACAAAGTCATGAATCTCGTGCGCAAACGGATACGCCCGGATGCGCATGTAATCCACATCCTGCCCATATTCCTTCTTGATCTGGTCCAGGCTTTCGCGGATTGCAAAATCCGAACTGCCGTAAGCCATCATCCCGATCTTCGAAGTTCCATCCTTGACCGTCACCGGCCCTGGAACCAGCTTGCGCGCATTCTCGAACTTCCGCGCTAGCCGCTCCATCTGCGCAATATAGTCTTCCGGCCTTTCGCTATAGGCGGCCGCATCGTTATGGCCCGTGCCGCGCGTGAAGTACGCAGCCTTCGGGTGCCGGGTGCCGGGCAGCGTGCGGTAGCCGATCCCATCGCCGTCCACATCCTTGTAGCGCTCAAATCCGCCCAGCCGCTCGAGATCCTCCGCGGTCAGAATCTTGCCCCGGTCAAGCGGCTTGTCAGGATATGCAAACTGCTCCGACATCCAGTTATTCATGCCCAGGTCGAGGTCGCTGAGCACAAACACCGGCGTCTGAATCCGCTCCGCCAGGTCGAACGCGTCGTAGCCGAATTCGTAGCACTCCTTCACGTTCCCGGGAAGCAAAACAACATGCTTGGTGTCGCCGTGGGAAAGAAACGTCACGCTCAGCAAGTCCGCCTGCGAAGTCCTGGTCGGCAACCCCGTCGACGGCCCCGTCCGCTGCACATCGAAGATCACGCCCGGAATCTCTGCGTAATATCCGAGCCCCGCAAACTCCGCCATCAGCGAAATTCCCGGCCCCGACGTCGCCGTCATTGACCGTGCACCGGCCCAGCCCGCGCCCAGCACCATGCCAATGGCCGCCAGCTCGTCCTCCGCCTGCACCACCGCAAATGTAGCCTTCCCTTCCGGCGTTACGCGGAACTTCTTCAAAAGGTCAGTCGTCGCTTCCACCACAGAAGTCGATGGCGTAATCGGATACCACGCCACCACCGTCACCCCCGCGAACACCGCGCCCATGCCGCATGCCGCGTTGCCGTCGATGATGATCTGGCCCGAGGTCTTGTCCATCCGCTCGATGAAGTAGGGGTCTTGCTTGGTGAATGTGTTGGCCGCGTAGTCGAAGCCCGCCTTCACCGCGCCGAAATTCAGCTCGAAGACTCTCGCCTTCTTGGCAAACTGCTTGCGCAGACCGTTCTCCACCACTGCGAGGTCAATCGTGAGCAGTTGCGCCACCGCGCCCACGTACACCATGTTCTTCACCAGCTTGCGCAGTTTGGCCTCGGGGCAGATGGCCGCCGTGATCTTGTCGAACGGCACCGGATAGCACGCCACGTCGTCGCGATACTGCTTGAGGTTCAGATTCTCCTCGTATATAGCCACGCCGCCCGAAGGCAATGCCAAAGCGTCCTGCTTCGCCGTTTCAGGATTGATGGCTACCAGCACCTCGGCGTCACGCTTGCGCGCCACGTAGCCGTGTTTGCAGGCGCGGATCGTGTACCAGGTGGGAAGTCCGGCAATGTTCGACGGAAACAGGTTCTTGCCACTGACTGGAACTCCCATTCCGAAGATGCTTTTCAGCAGCACGCTATTGGCGGATTGCGAGCCGGACCCGTTCACAGTTGCTACGTTGATGCTGAAGTCGTTTACCACGCGCTTGCGCGTGTTTGTTCCGCTCTTGGTCTCTCCCAGAGCTAAATCGCTAGTCGCCATTTGGCGGGATTCCCTTCCGAAAAATTCTCGTCTTTGGTCAATTCACTCCCCGTGAACCGCCATCTTTCACCGTACCCCCAACTGAACCCGGTCCTCGTGAATTCGATGCAAAAGCTGGAAAGATACAGCATTTGCTCCCTTGTGATTATAGTCACTTCTCCGGTTCGGCGTACCAATTCGCGACCCCGGTGTTACCGGTTTGAGTCCCCACGAATTGTGTAGAGTGACCCTGCCCGAACCGGGCACCCCGCCCGAGGCAGCCATCAACCCGATCGGCAGGAAAGCCGGCTAACTTGCCAACTCGCTATCCGCGAAGCGGGGCTAACCTGCCCCCCATTTGAAATTCCCGCTTCCAACTGTTCTCAAAAATTAATGATTCGCAAAGGTTTAGCAGCATTCGTCGCGCCAACATCCCGGCCGTCCCGTCGAGGTCGGCTAGCCTGCAAATTAAGTGCGCAAAAGGTGAACGCGGGCCTTTGCCCCGATGCAAAACCTTGCTGCGATAAGCGCCTGTTCAGCCCCTCACGGCCTGCGGGGCATTTTCGTTCCTGCCGCCACGGCCGCCCCGGTGTCTCGCACCCCGCGTTCGAACGCCCCTCGCGCTGACAAATCCTTGAGCGCCGCCCGCAAATGGATCACCGCCGAAGCATGAACCTGCGACACCCGCGACTCCACCACCCCCAGCGCCAGGCCTATCTCGCGCATCGTCATCTCCTCGTAGTAGTAGAGCGTCATCACCAGCCGCTCGCGATCGGGCAAGTTGGCGATGGCCGCAGAGAGCCGGTCTTTCAGCTCCACCTTCAGGCAGCGAAACAAGGGATCGTCTTCCGGATTGCCGGGAATGTAAGCCAGTTCCTCTTCACCGGAATCCTCGTTGCGCTCCATGTGCAGCGTGCCGATCTCCAGGCCTTTCAAATCGCCCAGCAATTGCTGGTACTCCTTTAAGCTCAAGGTCATCTCGGCAGCCACTTCAGGCTCGCTCGGCGCAAGGCCCAGGCGCTGCGTCAGCACCCGGATAGCCTCTTCCACGGCGCGGCCCTTGCGGCGCAATTCGCGCGGGCTCCAGTCCAGCGACCGCAAACTGTCCAGAATCGCCCCCCGGATGCGGAACTGCGCGTAGCTGCGGAACTGCACCTGCTTGGTCGGGTCGAATTTCGAGAACGCATCCATCAACCCCACCACACCGGCGGAGACCAGGTCTTCAATGTCCACATGCTGCGGAAGCCGCTCGTGAATGCGCCGGGCCAGAAAACGAACAATCGGCAGGTGCTCAAGCAGCAGCTTCTCCTGATCGCTGTTGAGCGCTCCTCCGTTTTTCGTGCCTGGTGGATATCCCCCTCGCGTCACCGCAGCGGTCAGCACAATGCCGTCGCCCGTCAGCGTCCGATCCTGCATCGGAATCAACGCCTGTTCCAGCGCCTCCGCAGCGGCCATCCGCGGAGTGGTCATTGGTTCGCTTGCAGGAGGCGACAGTGGGTGTGCAGCGGCCATGCGAATAGAAAGCAGGCAGTAACATGACCAGAAGCGGAACCGCAGTATTGGAAAAGACTTAAGAAAGTCCTGAATCCGTCCCGCTCACTCGCCAACTTGCTACCACCGCGAAGCGGGGCTAACTTGCCGGCTTCGTGGACATATCCACTCCATCCACACTCCGACCACAACCGGGTACCCAGGCAATCCTGCGCTCACCGATACCCTCAAATCGCATCGCTGCTACACTGGAAGAGAACAGCATTCCGCGGCTTTCGTCGTTGCGAACGATCCGCAGGCTGCCCTGGAACCGAGGTCTACAACCATGTCCGAACAGAACGGAAACAAGGGCTTTACGGGAACCACTCTGCGTCTCAAGATCGGTCTCGCAGAAATGCTCAAAGGCGGCGTCATCATGGACGTGATGAACGTCGAGCAGGCGCGGATTGCCGAAGAAGCCGGCGCCACCTCGGTGATGGCTCTCGAGCGAGTTCCCGCCATGATCCGCGCCGAGGGCGGCGTGGCCCGCATGGCCAAGCCCAGCCTTATCAGGCAGATTATCCAGGCAGTCTCCATTCCGGTCATGGCCAAGGCGCGCATCGGCCACTTCGCCGAAGCCCAGATTCTCCAGGAACTCGGCGTCGACTTCATCGACGAGAGCGAAGTCCTCACCCCCGCCGACGAAGCCCACCACATCGACAAGCACGCCTTCACCACGCCCTTTGTCTGCGGCGCGCGCAACCTCGGCGAGGCTCTCCGCCGCATCGCAGAAGGCGCGGCCATGATCCGTACCAAGGGCGAGGCAGGCACCGGCGACGTGGTCTTCGCGGTCCGGCACATGCGCCAGATCATCCGCGAGATGCGCGCCCTGACCGTGCTCAGCGAGCAGGAGCTCTACGCCGCGGCCAAGGAGCACCAGGCTCCCTACGAGCTGATCCGCATGGTCGCGCTCGCCGGCAAGCTCCCCGTCCCCAA
>JBKQNU010000064.1:0-15474 GCA_052145815.1 Occallatibacter sp. | reverse complement strand
GCTTGCGGGATCGGATCCTTCGACGAAGTAAGGATTCCAGCCGTAGCCGCGCAGCAGGTCTTCCAGTTCCTCGTGCGTGATGCGCGCCAACAAGGTGGGGTTGTTGATCTTGTATCCGTTGAGGTGAAGGATGGGCAGAACGGCGCCATCGCGAATCGGATTCAGAAACTTGCTGATATGCCATGAGGTGGCCAACGGGCCAGTTTCCGCTTCTCCGTCACCTACCACGGCTGCAACGATCAGGTCGGGATTGTCGAACGCCGCTCCGCAGGCATGCGAAAGGACATAACCCAACTCGCCTCCTTCGTGAATCGATCCTGGAGTCTCTGGCGTACAGTGGCTGCCGATTCCGCCGGGGAATGAGAACTGTTTAAAGAATTCTAGAAGGCCCTTTTCGTCCCGGCTCTTTTCTGGATAGATCTCACTGTACGTGCCCTCCAGATAGATAGGAGCCAGCACTCCTGGTGCGCCGTGGCCCGGACCTGCGAGAAAAATCATCTCAGCGTCATGCTCTCTTATAATGCGACTCAGATGGCTGTAGATGAAGGCAAGCCCCGGGCTCGAGCCCCAATGACCGAGAAGCCGGCTCTTGATATGCTCGGGTTTCAAGGTTTCCCTTAACAGGGGATTGGCCTGGAGATAGATCATGCCTAGAGCCAGATAATTGCACGCGCGCCAGTAAGCATCGATCTTGTTCAGTTCATCGGCGGTAAGCGGCGCTCCTGCGACGGTTGACCGTGCTGCGCCATAGGCGCTCAATGGCTCCGTCAATTCCTCAGTTTTCGCGAGCAATGTCATTGAAGATGTCCTCATTTCCTGGTTGGGCGCCTTTGTCTGCGCAGTTTCGATAACTTGGGAGAGTAAAGCGGGCGTCGAACTCGCCAGAGCCTGATGCGCGTCTCTCTCAGATGTTCATCAGCTCTCCGCTCCTACGCCGGAGTGAGTTGAAGATCAGATCGATACTTCGTATTTGCAATACAACTGCCAGAAATGATCGAATCCAAGTGCTTGCAAATCAGCGTGCCCGGTATGTGCCGGGCATGCGATGCTTGCCGCTATTTCGGCACTGACGCAATGCGGGCAGCAGGCGACCGCCAACTGGAGTGCTCTGGCACCTACCGTCGAGCGATCGAGCGCCGCCAAGATCCGCTCCAGCATATTCATCGCCCTCGTGCAAGCCTGCAAATGAACAGTTTCACGCTGGAGGTTCTTGTCCTGCACTAAACAGTTGCGCGCTTCACTGAAAAGCGGCACATGTTTCGGCGATTCAGCACCGAGCTCAGATTCATCAGTGCTCTCGATGAACACGCCGGGCACACCCGGTCGGCGTCGGTTACACAATTGCAGTCCAGGCAAATTGCAGCATGGAAGAGGGGAATGATGGATTTGTTCAGAATCGTTTGCATGGGCGTTTCCTCCGTTTTCAAGCGTGTGCTTTCAAACCTCGATCGTCTGTTCTCGTTGCCTGGTTTCAGCAAGCTCCAAGAGAGACGTATTTTCGCTGCAAGAGCGAATGCATTGTATTTCCTTACCGTGCCAAGTACCGGGCCCTGGCCAAGTCTCTCGATCCCTGAGCGCTCATGGAGTCCAGTCAGACATCACGGTTAGGTTCTTCCCGTGCCCACCTGTCCTCCTGCTCCTTATCGATCATGGTGAGGAGCATTCGGATTGCCAATCGAGATCCGATTATCTCCTTCACTTTCAGTGAAGGGCCCCAGCCGCGGTTGCCGTCATCTTGGCATTTGCCGCAATCTTGGCATTTGCCGCAATCGCGGCACTATTCACAGGTCGACATGCACCTCGGGGATGCTCACATCTGCTTTCGATTCATCGAATCTAAGTGTGATTGACGATTGGCGAGAAGTTTGCAGTAACTCTCGGCATGTTGCGAATTACATCACCAACGGCAAGCGGTTCCGGGGTGTTTGTCCTAGAGGGCAAGCTGACCGGCCTGTGGGCACAGGAACTGCTTCGCGTCGCGAGAGGCGAGAATCGGAGACAAGGCAACATCTTCGATCTTCAGGAAGTTTTCTATGTTGACTCCGCCGGCGAGGAAGCCCTGCGAATATTGGGCAGCGCCTACGGAGCGAGTTTTATTACGGAGTCGGCATACGGGAAGGATCTCTGCAAGAGGCTGAAGCTTCGTCGGGTATCCATCGCTGAAGTGGAAAACATCAATGCGCAAGTACGGGAATGTTCTCCCACACCGAGAAGCCGCCGAGCAGCGGATGTCAATATGCACAATTCTCTCACCGGCACAGCCGAGAAACAGCATCCCTCGCGATGCGGAGAGTGAGGAGGCAATGCTGCTCGAATATCTGCTTGGACTTCCAATTGGCGCGCGCGTTTTCGGGGACTTCGGAGTGGCTATGAATGTCGCCGGAGTTATCGAATCGCTCGAAGATGGATCTCATTTCGGAAGATGGTTTCGTAACCGCTGCGCTTGGTCGGGTGCGAGACGCTGACGAATAGAATGCGGCAGGCATTCGCTCTGCTGCACCATCTCGGCTTCGCATCTGGTTCGGAGTGGCGAGAGACTTGCAACATCTGGGGTGCTCTGGTTTCGCAAAGAAGGGAGAACGGAAATGCTCGAGACCAATGTAATTGGAAACAAAGAGTGGGCGAGAGGATTCCTCTCTGAAGCAGATATCAGATTTCTGGAAGAAATCGATTGCGAGATTAGAATCCGTTGTCTGCAGCAAAGAGAGGGGTACAACAAAGCGAGAACCTACGAACAGCTAGTCGATCAGGATGGAGATAAGATGCCGACTTGCTGCGAGCATGGAATCCCGCTCTACCGGCGATGCGGAGTATGTCGCGCCCTTCTTGGATAGCGAAGAAAACGGAGCGGGCTGCGAAGATTCCATCGCCTCGGGTGAACATATTGATTCCAGTGGCAAATGTATTCAAGTGCTAAAGCGAGAGTTCAGCCAGCCGAAGACTGGACTCGTTTGCCAGCGAGTGCAGGTTGCCGGCCTGAAGGAGGACGCGGCAATGTCTGACGATCTGCATTCCGCCCCGGTAATTCGAAACATAGCCGTGGCGACGGATTTTTGCCCGTGGTCAGAGCGGGCGCTGCAACACGCACTTGTGTTGGCTCGCCATTTCGGGGCGGTCCTCCACATCCTCCATGTTGTTCGTCGCACAGAATTCTCTTTTGTGCCGGACCTCATGGTTCGGCTCGATGAGCTCGCAGAGCGGGATTTCGACGACCTGATCGGTCGACTCAATGCTGCCCACAGCCTCGTCAACATCGAGCATCGTTGCTGGAACATCGATGGCGACATCTCGGGAGTTTTTGAGGATTTCGTACGTGATCACAGAATTGACTTGATGATTCTGGGCACACGTGGGCGGACCGGTATTTCGAAATTTCTCTTAGGCTCGATTGCTCAGGAGATCTTCCACTTCGTCTCTTGCCCGGTGCTGACGCTTGGGCCATGGTCGCGCGGCGCGACCAGACAGCTTCAACTCAACAAGGTGCTCTTCGCAACAGATCTCTCGCCGGAGTCTGCGGCGGTCATACCTTATGTTCTAATGCCGGCAACGACCTGGCGTGCCGAAATCGACCTTCTGCACATTTGCTCGTCAGCGAATAGCCAATGCCAGAATCGAATGGAGGATCTGAGACGCGGAATGGAGGTCCGGGCAAGTGGGGAAGCACCTCTTGTTGTCCGGCACCACGTACTGCCCGGACCACCTTCGCCTGCAGTCCTTAACTTTGCCATGCAGGAGAAAGCGGATCTGATTGTTCTCGGCCTGGACCACCATCGTTCGCTCTATGGTGGTCCTTCTGTTTCTCACGCCTATGAAATTGTGCGTCAAGCCCGGTGTCCTGTGCTGAGTGTTTCCTCTGCGAGTTTAATAGTTGGCCAGAAGCAAGAACAGCTGGTAATGGCGCAGCAGGAAACTCCGACTCCGGAGTTGCCTTAGAGGGTCGGACTGGCGCGGAATCCAATCCCCAGCCACGCCGTTCAGGAGCCCGTGTTAGCGGTCCCGCCATGATTGAGTTTTCCGGTCTTCGCCGCCGGTCTGGTAAACTGCCTTGTCCACCATGAGAAGAGTCATTTTGGCCGCGATTGCCCTGGGTGTCTTGCTGGGGGGCTGCCACGGACTTTTTGCGCTCAATCCATCCCTGGATATCAGCCAGTACGGGCACACCGCCTGGACTATCCGCGACGGGTTCGCTGCGGGCACCGCCTTCGCGATGGCCCAGACGCCAGACGGCTATCTCTGGCTCGCTACGGAATTTGGCTTGTTTCGTTCCGATGGCGTTCGTTTCCTCCCATGGCAACCACCGGGGGGGCAGCAGCTCCCCGAAAGCCCATACGCTCTGCTCGTCACCCGCGATGGCACTCTCTGGATTGGGACGTTTGCCGGGCTCGCGAGTTGGAACAACGGCAAGCTGACCGAATATCCCGAGGTGGGCGCTCGGTTCATAACATCCCTGTTAGAAGACCGGGATGGAACCGTTTGGGCTGGGGCGCTGGGCGGTTCACCGGGAACCCCTTCCGGGCGGCTGTGCGCCGTTCAAAACGGCAGTACACAATGTTACGGACAAGATGGTGCCTTCGGAAGTTTCGTCTGGAGTTTGGGTGAGGACAGTTCCGGCGCTCTATGGGCTGGCGCAGAATCCGGTCTTTTGCACTGGAAGCCCGGTCCGCCGAAGCGCTATGCGGTGCCCGGAGTGCGGCTTGCCGACCTGACTCAATCCGGCGACGGCCGGCTAATCGTCGGGATCAGAGGTGGAGGACTCAGGCAGGTCGTTGGTGACAAACTCGAAGCCTACCCGATTCGCAGCGCCATGAACTCGAATGCGACGCTGCCCGACCGCGACATCGATGCGAATAAGCTGCTCCGGGACCGCGATGGAGGTCTCTGGATCGGAACCAACCAGCGGGGGCTGATCCACGTGCATAACGGTCGCACTGATGTCTTCACGGCAGAGAGCGGCTTGTCAGGCAATATCGTCGCCGGGATTTTCGAGGATCGGGAAGGGAATATATGGGTGTCCACAGCTGGGGGACTTGACCGGTTTCGAGAACTCCCGGTCACTACTGTTTCTACGAAACAGGGTTTGTCCAGCGATAACGTTCATTCCGTAATCGCGACGACTGATGGGAGCACCTGGATTGCCACGCGGGATGGTTTGACGAGATGGCAGGAAGGACATACGACGATATTCCGTAAAGCAGATGGACTGCCGGATGACGCGGTGCAGTCCATGTATCAGGATCATGCTGGGCGCGTCTGGGTGTTTACGGGGCATGGGCTGGCCTGGTTCAACAACGGCAGGTTCGTGTCTGTAGATGGGGTACCGAGTACGGAGGTGTATTCCATCACCGGGGACAACGCAGGCAATCTCTGGCTTTCAGGAAACAAAGGCCTTTCGCATCTTCGGGAAGGACGCCTGATCGAGAATCTTCCCTGGACAGCACTCGGGCGCCATCAACAGGCCAAGGCGATCCTATTCGATCAGGACCGCGGCGGACTGTGGCTTGGATTCTGGCAGGATGGGGGGGTGGAGTATTTCAAGGACGGCCAGGTCCAACTTTCCTACACAGCGGCGAATGGAATGACGAGGGCGGGTGTTGCCGCCCTTCGCCTTGATCGGGATGGGGCCGTGTGGGCCGCAACGGAAAATGGCGGCGTGAACCGGATCAAAGATGGCCGGATCGCAACCCTCACAACAAGCAACGGTTTGGCGTGCGACAGGATTCACTGGACAACGGAGGCGGACGACCGTTCATTTTGGCTGTACACGGCCTGCGGCCTGCTCCGCATACCGCACAGCCAAGTGGATGCCTGGATCTCAGACCCGAAGCGCCGGGTTGAACCGACGGTTTGGGATGCGACGGACGGCGCGCTGCCCTGGGGATCGCCTTCCTCCTTCGGTCCAACTTTTGCGAAAGCTGTTGATGGAAAACTGTGGCTCGTAACGCGAGAAGACATTGAGGTGGTCGATCCTCCTCATCTCGCTTTTAACAAACTCGTGCCGCCAGTGCACATCGAGAAGATCGTAGCCGACCACAAGTTGTATTGGCAGAATTTGCCGTGCGCGCCAACTTCGAGCGTGCGTCTGCCGGCGCTCACGCGCGATCTGCAGATCGACTACACAGCTCTCAGCCTTACCGCTCCGGAGAAGGTTCATTTCAAGTACAAACTGGAGGGACAGGATAGCGACTGGAGAGAGGTGGTCAACGACCGCGAAGTCCAGTATTCGAACCTCCCTCCGGGCTCCTACCGGTTCCGCGTGATCGCGTGCAACAACAGCGGCGTTTGGAACGGTCAGGGCGATACGCTTGAGTTCTCGGTAGATCCGGCCTACTACCAGACCGAGTGGTTTCTCGCCCTATGCGTGATCGCATGTTTGGCGCTGATCCTGGCAGCCAACCAGTTTCGGGTCCGGCAGGTTCGGCAGGAGGTCACGATCGGACTTGAGGCGAAAATGAGCGAGAGAACCCGAATCGCCAGGGAGCTGCACGACACTCTGTTGCAGAGTTTCCACGGGTTGTTGTACCGCTTTCATGCGGCTCGCAACTTGCTCCCTGGCCGTCCCGATGAGGCCATACAGGCTCTTGATAGCGCATTGATTCGAGCGGAGCAGGCACTGGACGAAGGCCGGCAGTCGATTCAAGGACTACGTTCCGAGCTATCCGCGGAAGACGACCTCAATCAAATGTTGATTGCAATCGGTCAGGAACTGGCCCCCACGCCTGATGGCAAGAACAGCTCACCGAGTTTCAACGTTATCGTAGAAGGCGAGCGGCGGGGCCTTTCTCCGATCATCAGAGAAGAGGTTCTTCGAGTTGCACGAGAACTGCTCCGGAACGCTTTCCAGCATGCACAGGCGCGCGCGATTGAAGCGGAGATACGTTTCGACAAGGATGTTTTCCGTATGATTGTGCGTGATGACGGAAAAGGTATAGACCCACAGGTATTCAAAGATGGTGGGCGTGCCGGGCACTGGGGCATGCCAGGTGCAGATGAACGCGCACGTGCAATTGGAGCTAAATTGGAATACTGGAGCGAAGCCGGAGCGGGTACGGAAGTCCGATTGACCCTCCCCGCAGCGCTCGCTTATCAAAAGTCACGGAATGGCAGTTGGCTTCGGCTGTTCCGCAAATGGAGGAATCATGAGCAGCGCTCCTAGCCGGATTCGGGTCCTCGCTGCTGATGATCATCCCCTGTTGCGCGAAGGAATCGCGCATTGATTGAACAAACGCCTTAACCAGTACGAAACGAAGGTCGAGCCATGAGTATCGCACCCATCTGGACAAAGAACATTCTGGATCGGTGGTCGTTTCGACTGATTCTGATCGTGCTGATCGTGACCTTTGGTTGGCAATGGGCAATGCCGCAAGCAGTAGTGCCCGGAGATCAGCGGATTATCCATGAATCTTGGACATTCAAGGATGGCGCGCCGGAAGCGGTTTCGGCCCTGGCGCAGACGACTGACGGTTACCTGTGGTTGGGCGGTGAATCCGGACTGTTTCGTTTCGATGGCGTTCACTTCGAGCTTTTCCGTTCGCCCTTTGGCGATCAACTCCTCTCGACACGAGTCACGGCCTTATTTGCTCCGGACACTGGCGGACTTTGGGTTGGCTACAATTTCGGTGGCTTCAGCTTTCTAAAGAACGGAAAGATCACGAACTTTACCGAGTCGCCCCTCCCCACAGGAACGGTGAACGGTTTCGCTCAGGACCGGCATGGCCTTGTATGGGCTGCTACAAATACCAGGCAGGGCGGGCTTTGGCGATTCGACGGTTCCTCTTGGCAGCACATCGGAGCCGAGTGGAATGCTCCAACTACGCTGGTCGCTCAGGTGGGATTTGATCGAGAGGGCATACTCTGGGCTTTGACAGAAAACAGAAGTCTGGAATTCGGCAGGCAGCTCTTCTATCTACTGCCCGGAAGCGCGAAGTTTCAAAAAGCCGCGGATAATCTCTTCGTTCAAGGCTTTACATGGGATGCCGATTATCATGTCCTCACCACCCACGACAATGAATTTCCCTATCCTGGATTCGGTGTAAGGTGGGAGAACTCGGTTTCTGCGTATCCAATTCTGAAGAAGAACTCTGAACAGATCGTTGATCGCGCCAACGGCATTTGGTTTCTACCCACAGGCCCTTTCGTTCTCCGTCATGCCGCAGAGGACCCTTTGGCCGAGGCCGTAAGCAAAGCCACGCCACAAAACTCCGACGTTTACAACGTGAATCCGTACCGCTTTTCGAAGGTGGTGGATCGGGAGGGCAGCATCTGGATCGGAGATCCCACGGGTGTTCACCGCTTTTCTTATAGCCCCTTGATGGAGACGGAGTTTCCCAAGTCCGAGGCGAATCCATTTTTTGCTCTTGCGCCCGATAAAGGTGGGGTGGTGTGGATCAGCGCCGGAAATCATTCCGGATCCTCGAACCTTTATCGCATGACAGGCGGGAAGGTCAAGTTCAGGGAGGCGCAGAAAGGAGCAGCGAATTTCGCATACCGCGCGCAGGACAATACATTTTGGTTCGGCGGCGAAGGGGGACTGTGGCATCTAGTCAGTGGCCGCCTCAGCCGAATTGTGCTTCCAGCGGAAGTGGCCGACAAGGCTTGGTCCCTCCAGGCAATCACAGAGGATCGACCAGGGGGGATGTGGGTATCGTTTGGCAGCGCTGGGGAGTATCGGCTTGCCAACGGTAGTTGGACACTCACCGGTGGCCATCGTGAACTTGGCCTTCCTGGATCAAGCGTGCTTAGTGAGTTCACAGACAATCTCGGACGCATCTGGTTCGGAAACAGGAACCATACGCTGGCTGTGCTTGACGGGGATCGGCTCCAGATTTTCGGTCCTGACGACGGGGTTCAGGTGGGCGCTATCACCGCGATCAATGGGTGCGGTTCGGAAATTTGGGTTGGTGGGGAATTTGGCTTGCAGCTGTTCGATCATGGAAGATTCCACACAATCCACGTTGTCGATAACGAGTTGCTTCGCGGAATATCCGGAATCGTGGAGACCGCCAATGGTGACCTTTGGCTGAATGGACTGGGAGGAATTGTTCACCTCCGCAGCGCAGAAATCCTGGAAGCATTGAAGAACCCCGCTCATCCAGCCAGTGGTGAGCGCTTTGGCAGACGAGAGGGCCTTCCAGGGCTTCCGAGACAAATGCGACCGATACCGACTGCCATCGAGGGCACCGATGGACGGCTGTGGTTCACCGTGAATAACGGTGTCGTGTGGCTCGATCCAGCTCGAGCTTCAAATAAGATCCCGCCGCCTCCGGTCACAATTCAGTCGGTTTCTGCCGATGATAAAGGCTATGTACTGGATCAACCACTGAAACTCCCAGCGCATACCTCCAGCGTGCAGATCACCTACGCCGCCGTCAGCCTCTCGGACCCGGAGGCGATTCATTTTCGCTACAAGCTGCGAGAAGCGGACAAGGACTGGCACGAAGTCGAGACCTCTACTGCGGTGGGCTACCGCAATCTATCCCCCGGCACATATCACTTCACGTTGACTGCCAGCGACACTAACGGGTTATGGTCAGACAAAACTGCGACCGTGGAGTTCGCTGTCTTACCTGCCTTTTACCAGACGAATTGGTTCCGCGCCTTTTGTGCCGTCTGTGTGCTGGCATTGCTTTGGGGGGCTTATCAGCTCCGCGTCCGGCAAGTCCGGCAGGAGATCACGATCGGACTTGAGGCGAAAATAAGCGAGAGAACCCGAATTGCCCGAGATCTGCACGACACTCTGCTGCAGAGTTTTCACGGACTGTTGTACCGCTTTCATGCGGCTCGCAACTTGCTTCCTGGCCGTCCCAATGAGGCCGTACAAGCTCTTGATAACGCATTGATTCGAGCAGAGCAGGCACTGGACGAAGGCCGGCAGTCGATTCAAGAACTACGTTCCGAGCTATCGGCGGGAAACGACCTCGATCAAATGTTGATTGCTATCGGTCAGGAACTGGCTCCCACGCATGATGGTAAGAATAGCTCGCCGAGTTTCAATGTTATCGTAGAAGGCGAGCGGCAGGATCTGTCTTCAATCATCACGGAAGGGATTGTTCGAATTGCGCGCGAGTTGCTCCAGAATGCTTTCCGGCACGCACAGGCGCGCGCGATTGAAGCGGAGATACGTTACGACAAAGATGTTTTCAGTATGATTGTGCGTGATGACGGAAAAGGTATAGACCCACAGGTATTGAAAGATGGTGGGCGTGCCGGGCACTGGGGCATGCCAGGTGTACATGAACGCGCACGTGCAATTGGAGCTAAATTGGAATACTGGAGCGAGGCCGGAGCCGGCACGGAAGTCCGATTGACCCTCCCCGCAGCGCTAGCTTATCAAAAGTCACGGAATGGCGGCCGACTTAGGCTGTTCCGTAAACGGAGGATGTATGAGCGCGAATCCTAATTTGATTCGGATCCTTACCGTCGATGATCACCCCCTGTTGCGCGAAGGGATCGCGACCTTGATCAAGGGTGAGCGAGATATGGAGCTGGTGGCAGAGGCGTCCGACGGAGAGGAGGCAATCAGACAATTTCGACTGCACCACCCCGATGTGACTCTAATGGATCTTCAAATGCCGAAGTTGAATGGTACCGAAGCAATCAGCCGAATCCGGAACGAGTTCCCTAATGCAAAGATCATCGTACTGTCGACCTATTCCGGTGATGTTCAGGTGCTGAGAGCCATCAAGGCGGGTGCTCGGGGCTATATATTGAAGGCGCATGTGGGCAGAGAACTATTGGAGGCGATCCGGAGTGTCCATGCCGGGCACAAGCGAATCCCGCCCGAAATTGCAGCGGAGCTGGCTAATCACGCCGCCGACGATGCACTGAGTTCGCGCGAAATGGAGGTGCTTCGCTTAGTCGCCGCTGGCAATGGCAATAAGCAAATCGCCGACCAGCTTTCAATTGGCGAAACAACTGTTAAGAGCCATTTAAGTAACATACTTTCCAAGCTTGGCGCTAACGATCGGGCTCATGCCGTCACAATCGGGCTGCAACGCGGCATCATCGATCTGGACATTCGCCCAAAGTAGGATTCCTAAATCCTCCTTTAGAATGTTTCGACCGATACAAGTATCCCCTAGCATCAGACTAGGAGAACGCTCCTGCAACGTCTCTTTTCCACATTCGCGGAGGGATGGCCCGGCTTCGGTCTTTTGGTTCAGCGGGTACTGACGAGTATTCTTCTACTCTATATCGGGCACATACATCTCCTGCAAACGACGAGTTTTGCCTCCAGCCTCCCATATCTGATCGGGTCTGTCGCCGGGATACTTCTACTATTTGGCTTGTGGACGCCGCTCGCCGGAATCGCGATCGCCATTGTCGAGATCTGGGTATTCTTCGCGTCGTTGGAAAATCCACTGATCGCCATCATGCTGGCTTGCCTGGGTGCCACGATTGCGATGATCGGCCCCGGAGTTTGGTCGATTGATGCCCAGCTTTACGGGAGAAAGCACATCCAACCTTCGCGACACTAGACGATCTCTAAATCCTCCAAAAGCATGAGCGTCCCCGACCCGAAAGGTACAATCCGTACCCCGCCCATTTTCCAAGTCCACAATCCTTCTATTTGAGGGTGTAATCCGACGCGGGTCGTCGCAGACTCACCACAGATAAGTTAGTGCACAGCGCCCGTCAAGAGTCGAGCAGAAAGCGAGAAGCGAAAATGCCAACTACTGTTCAGCGCAGCGAACATTACACCGATCGAGGGCACTACGCCGTTATGACGCGGACGACAGTTCTCAAAGAGGCGAAGCTGTCTAGGATCGCTGATCACCTTTGCCGCAACGCCGAGGATCTCGTGTTCTCTACGAATCCACGCGCCATTGACAACCGCTGCATTGCCGCAACGATGTTGGGCTGGGCGTACAATCTGGCCCCGCTGCGCATCGGAACCAGATTCGACTACTAGCAGAGTAGACCCGCTTCGGCGGGGTATCCCTAACGATCGGAACAGCGCAGATGCCAGCGCCTAAGGAGTTGCATCATGACAAAGCCAGCAGAATCCCGAGCACCCTACCCGACGATGGACCAGTTTTGGCGAGCGTACCACACAAAGGAGCGCCCGGCAGATCTCGCAGCCCGCGAGAATCACACAACGAGGAAGTGAGAACGCAGGAGCCACAAGAATATTGGTCCACTGCGATGGCTAAGACGGGGAGGTAATCATGGGGCACGCGACTATTGCTTTCACAGACCTCGGAAGGCTCACAGGAACACGCTTTCCAAAGGTGAGCGAGATGGCAGGCCAGCAATTCCTTCAAGAATCAGGCGCCCGCCATGACAACTGTTTCAAAAATGTTGTCAAAAAGAGTTCCGCCTCGGAGTACATGCCTGAACAACTAGCGATCGTTGCTCCTGCCGATTCAACGGCCATGGTTCACGGAAGACCGAAGACCGTCTGCGATATTCCCCTCGCGAACCTCGGCCGCGCTCTTACACTCCTGGCGAATGGGCGAACAACAGGGGGTTCGTACGACGCCGGCGAGATTGAATTTCTCAGCCAAGTTGCAGGTCAGATCGCCATCGCAATCGATAAAGCCCAGGCCTGCGACGAGATTTCTGATGAGAAAAACAAGCTTGCCGAGGAGAAGTTCTCTCTCGAAGAGGAAATCCGCAGCGAGATGGGATTCGAGCAGATCATCGGAAGTAGCCCGGCGCTGAAACACGTTCTGCAACTGGTCAAAACAGTCGCTCCCATCGATTCCACTGTCCTGCTGCTTGGCGAAACCGGAACAGGAAAAGAACTGATCGCCCGCGCCATCCACGAACGCAGCCGACGGAAAGAGCGCAACTTTGTAAAGCTCAATTGCGCGGCGATCCCCACAGGTCTGCTGGAGAGCGAGCTGTTCGGCCATGAAAGGGGTGCATTTACAGGCGCAATCGGTCAGAAAATCGGGCGAATGGAACTCGCCGATCAAGGCACTCTGTTCCTGGATGAGGTAGGAGATATTCCGAACGAAATCCAACCGAAGCTGTTAAGGGCCCTGCAAGAGAGGGAGTTTGAACGCCTGGGAAGCACCCACACCCGCAGAGTGAATATCCGTCTTGTGGCCGCAACCAATCGCGATCTGGAAAGAATGGTGGCGGACCGCGAGTTCCGAAGCGATCTCTTCTACCGCCTCAATGTGTTCCCCATCCGGATTCCTCCTCTGAGAGAACGAAAAGAGGACATTCCTCTGCTGGCGAAGTATTTCGTTCGGAAGATATCCAGGCAAATGCAAAAGAAGATCGATTCCATTCCGAAGTCAGTCATCGAGGGGCTGACGGCGTGGGATTGGCCGGGGAACATCCGGGAGTTGGAGAACTTCATAGAACGCGCAGTGATCCTGACGCGGGGCAAGACACTCGAAGCGCCGCTTTCAGAACTGCACAAGCTGAAGACCGACGAGCCGGTCGGATCAACTGCACCGTCGGGACAGGAAGAGATCGCCAGAATTGTGAAAGAGACCATTCATTCGATGAATGGAAAGAGCGCTTCGGATGAGCATGCCAGAAAGCAGCGCGAAGAGATCATTCGGCTGCTCACGGAATGCAAAGGCCGCGTCGGAGGGGCAAATGGCGTCGCAGCGCGGATGGGAATAAGACGCACCACGCTCATCTCTCGAATCAAAAGACTCGGCATCAATTCGTACGAGTATGCCTGAGGGGGAAACTCGCTTCGCGACAGAAGGAGAGAAACCAAATGCGGACGATTCAGCCTGCTGAACACTACACGGATCGAGGGGATTTCGCTGTTATGACTTTGACGTCGGTCCGCAAGTACGCGCAACTGGCCAGGATCGCCGATCACCTTTGCCGAAACGCCGAGCAACTCCTGTTCTCTACGGATCAGCCCACCATCGACAACTGCCGCATTGCCGGAATGATGTTGGGATTGGCGTACAATCTTGTGCCGCCGCGCATCGCGGCAGGGTTCGACTACTAGCGAATGCACCTAAGACGTTGGGAGCGGCCGGGGCTGAATTCCGGTCTAAGGAGGAGGAAAAATGGCGACGGTTGTTTACACAGACCCCGGAGATTTCGTTAAAGCACGCTTCCCCAAACTGAGTGACTTTGAAGACGAGCAGCTCTGTCCAGGATTAGAGATCAGCTCTGATTACGGGTTTGAAGACATCGTCGGCAAAAGCTCCGCCTTGCGCAGAGTGCTCGACCAGGTAGCGATCGTTGCTCCCACCAGCGCCACCGTCCTGCTTCTTGGAGAAACGGGAACGGGCAAGGAACTGATAGCACGCGCAATTCACAAGCTCAGTCGCCGGCGCCACCGCAACTTCGTGTGCATGAACTGCGCCGCCACTCCGTCGGGACTCCTGGAAAGCGACGTCTTCGGGCACGAGAGGGGCGCATTCACCGGGGCTCTGATGCAAAAGAAGGGCAGATTAGAGCTGGCGGACGGGGGCACGCTATTTCTCGATGAGATAGGCGACATCAGCCTGGAATTGCAACCGAAATTGTTACGGGCAGTGCAGGAGCAGGAGTTCGAACGCCTGGGAAGCACCAGGACGATTCAGGTCGATGTGCGAATGATTGCCGCGACGCACCGAAGCCTCCCTGAGATGGTCCGCAGCGGAAGCTTTCGCGAAGATCTGTTTTACCGGCTCAACGTGTTTCCGATCCAGATCCCGCCGCTTCGCGAACGGCGCGAAGACATTCCACTGCTGGCGAATTACTTCGTCACCAAAGTATCCAGGCGGATGGGCAAACAGATCAAGGCCATCCCCGACCACGCGATGGAACTTCTCACCAGGAACGCCTGGCGGGGAAACATTCGGGAACTGGCGAACTTTATCGAACGTTCCGTCATTCTTACTCGCGGAGATGAGTTGGAGATTCCGACTTTGGAGCTCGCTCGTCCCCCCGAGATGTGCATCACCTATCCATCGACCTTTCATCAGGCGGAATCCAACGCAATCATCGCGGCTTTGAAAGAAGCGGCCGGACGCTTATCGGGCCGCGGCGGGGCCGCCGAGCGACTGGGATTAAAGCGCACGACTCTGCAGACCAAAATGCGCAAGTTAAACATCTCTCGCGCCGATTACGGTTACTAACCGAGGGAGGATGCGGCCGTTTCCGCCGCACATCAAGAACTCCTCTGAGAGATGCGAACGGAGACAGGAAGGACAGTAACAGAATGAAATTTGTTCTGGAAAACCTGGAGCAAAGCGATCCCATCTCCGTGCTAGCCGGGTTGGAGTGCGACCTGAACGATCTCGACTACAAGCTAACCGGCCACTTGGGCGACCACGGCCTGCCGGCATACGTATTGGCGAGGATGGCGGAAATTCTGAAAAAGCGCGCGCTGGCCGCAGATGCCTTGGCGCGTGTGAAGGACAGTCTCCTGTCCGGGGAAATCTAATGGAAACGGGAGTTCCCCCGGCTTTGCCGGGGAGGCAGTCGCAGTTTGACATTTAAGGGAGTCCATCCAGAAAACTTCTGAACGTGAGCCGGCAAAGCACACGCAAAGGAGAATCCGGATGG
>JBKQNU010000063.1:0-11035 GCA_052145815.1 Occallatibacter sp. | reverse complement strand
GTCCGTTCAACTTCGGCTTTACCTGCTCGATGTACTGGGGATAGACGCCGAGAAAGCTCTCGACGCCCTGTTCAAATCCGGCCTCGAACTCGCGCATCCGCGCCATTAGATCGAAGTAGAAGTTGGATGGCAGAAGCCGGAACCCTTCGTCCGACCACGGCAGCGTGATCTTGTAGAAATGCTGCCGGATCTGGCCGGCGAGCGTGCGCAACTCATCCAGCTTGTCTGCGCCGCGCAGCAGTTGCTTGTTGTAGCGGCCCGCGCCCTGGTGCGCCCCATGTTGATCGGCCACATCGCGGCTGACCTTGCGGTCGTGTTTGATGGCCGTCCAGATGCTGATGTGGACGGCGGCGAGCATTGCCTTTTCTGTAATCATTGGATTGCCTCCCGGCATTCCACTCCGAAGCGAACGAATTCTGGAGTGTGGGTTATGGCGGTGTCCCGCGCCGCCGCGTCGCGCATGGCCATTACCCGCATCTCGGTCGGCATCCGGTCGAGATACGTGAGTCCTCTCCCTACCGACGTGTCGCTCAAGGCCCTGCCCAGGGCGGTAGCAATGGCGATTTGCGCGGAAGGCTCCGTGGGTAGCGGCGCCGTGGTGGGGTTCAGAAGGATTTCGTCGATCGAAGGCAACTGGCGAAACAGCCGAATGAAAGCCACAAGTTCCGAAGCCGCAGCCGGCCCGACCGTACCATCCAGGAGCTGCGCCTCAAACTCGCTGGCCCCCGAGAGAAACTGCGTCTTCTGGCGGCGGGCGATGCCGCAAAGGACCTGTGAGGCCATCTCCCAGGAACGGGGAGTCGGCCACGCATTGGCATCCGCGGTCGAATCAGCCGTGTGCAGCAGGTCCGGCTTGAAGCGCAGGAAGGCGATGATCTCAGGCCGGACCTGAGCCTTGACCGCCCACCGGCACCAGTCGTCAAGATCCGGTTCGAGGTCCAGATGCACAAACCGGTTGCGCAACGGTCGCGGCATGGCGAAATGGACGCCGCGCTCCGATGCTGGATTCCCGGCGGCGATGACAACCCAGCCTTCGGGCAACGAATACTCGCCAAGCCTGCGATCGAGCACGAGTTGATAACAGCCCGCCTGCACCATCTGCGGCGCCGATGTCAGCTCATCGAGAAAGAGAATGCCTTTGCCTGTAGTGGGGAGAAACTTCGGCGGCACCCATTCGGTCTGGTCTTCGGAGATCCGCGGCAGACCCCGAAGATCGACCGGGTCAAGTTGCACGGCCCGCACGTCGAGAAAGTCGTAGTCGAGATCGTTGGCGACCTGGGAGACAATCTGTGACTTCCCAACGCCGCACGCTCCCCAGATATGCAGGGGCACACGTTCGCCGATCAGCGCGTGAAGCGCCTCATAGAGCTTCGATGGTTTCATGGAGTTTCCTCGATTGGTTGGAAATGTGGGGGAATGAACTTCTGGTCAAGTACGATAGCGGGCTGGAATTTGATGAGCTTTTGGATCGGACGATCCACCCTGAACGCGGGATTTGAGCTCCAGCTAGGCTGGATGAGCGCCTCGGCCTCGTCGACCCAGAATCACACCCAGGCAGATCGGCGAACGCTGACCGACTTAGTGGGAGCGATTCCGTTCAAGGCATCAAGGGCGAGAACCAAGTCATCGGTCGTCCCTGACCGCCAAATGCGAGGGACTCGGGCACCCACATTGGTGTGGAAGGGTCACCGTCATAGCGGTCGCCCGCCAACCCTTCGAAGACTTTTGGACCGCTCGACGTGCTAGACTCGCTGGTAGACCTCCGCGCTGCTCCAGCCGAAGAACGGCTTACTCATGGAAGAACGGCTCACCCATGAGAGAAGGCACCGATGGAAATCCAGCAGACCTCGAAAACGGTCAAAAGCCTGATCCGCAATTGGGGTGAGGGCGACATCCAGGTACCTCCTTTCCAGCGCCCTTATGTGTGGCAGATCCGGAAGACGCTGAATCTCTTGGACTCCCTCTACCGGCCCTATCCAATCGGCGCGATCTATCTGTGGAGGCCCTCCGAAAAGAGTAAGCTGAGGCCGAAGCGCAGCCCGGACCGGCACCATCGCCTGGACTTCACACATTATGTAATAGACGGGCAGCAGCGCCTAACAAGTCTCTCGGCGGCCTTCGGCCGGTCGGAAATGTATCACGAGACAAACAAGCGGAGCTTGGAATGCTCGCTAGAGCTGACGACTGATGATACTGAGGGGGACGGGAGCCGGCTCACGAGACTATTCCATTCGCCGGCGAATAGGAACGAGAAAGAGGGCTCGAAACTCAACGACGCCCCGTCGCGCGTTCCGCTGCGGGACCTATATGACGGTGAACCGCTGGATCAGCTGCGCGAGCGCAAAAAAGAAGAACTCAAGGCTGCAGGACACCCGAGCAAGGAGGTCGACAACGCCATAAAGCGAATCGATCGAGCAGCGGGAATCCTCGAGCGTCTAGTGCCAATTTTCATCATTGAAGACGCGACCGACGACGAGGTCGTCGCGATGTTCAAGCGCCTGAACGGCGGCGCGGGGTTGCGGCGAGGGGACATCCAGGCCGCCGATCTCGGTAAAGGACCGACAGTATCCGTCCTCGAAAGAATGCGTCAGTTCGTGGGGGAACATGACGGAACGGGGCGAGTCGCTCAAATCGGCTTCAACTTCGGATTCGCGTTCCGGGCTCTAGTCGTCTTCCACACTGGAAATGCTCAGCTGGGGAAGGACGCTCGGGAAGACTGGGCCGCCCCGCGCCGCGGGTTCAAGCTGATGAGCTCATGGCTGCGCGCACAGCGCAGCCTCGCAAAGGCAATCGAGTTCGTGGACGTTGAACTGGGCTGGTCTCGTCGCGGGCTGTTGCCTTCCGCAAACGCGCTGATCCCAATGGCCGTCGCGCTCGATAAGGCCGGCAACAAAATAACAAAGCGCGACAGGCTCAACTATGAGCGATGGCTCTGCCTGACCGCGCTCCGGGGCGTGTTCGGCGGTGCTGTCGAAACGAGCATCAACCATTTTGTCCGCGCGGTCAGCCAGCCCGGGCTTCCCTCTGAGCGCCTCCTTGGCGCGCTGACGAAGGCAAACCGCAAGCGCGTGACGCCAACTGAACTCTTACAGGAGGGAGCCTCCCCTTGGGGAGGTGGTACACAAATTCTACTTGCCTACCTCGTCAACCAAAAAGCGAGGGACTGGGCGAACGCCAGCAAGCCACTAAGGGACCTGGCAAAACAAGGTATGCCCGGATCGCGCACGGGAAGTCTGTCAGTCCACCACATACTTCCACGCGAACTCGCCGAGTCCAGGGATGCCAAGCCGCGCGAGCTTAACTGCGTCGCTAACTACGCGATTCTCAGCGGTGACACCAACTCCGGGTTCCGGCATGAAGCCCCGGAGGCTGTGTTCGGCAGCAAGCTCACGCGCTCCCAAGCAAACCACGCTGCAATTCAGTTTTTCGACAGGCATGCTGTCGATCTGCTGAAGAAAGAGGGGTACGAGGCTTTCCGCAGGGACCGCGCAAAGCGCCTCGCGGCGGCTTTGAATAAATGGCTTGAGCTCAGCGGTTGAGATCCAACGGACAAGTTTCGTTAGGGTTGCTTGCTTGACTGTAATGGCGGGCTGATCGGTTATGGTTTGGGTGCGCGCGCGTCCACAATCCTAAGCAGATGGCTGGCAAGCATCAGCATCTCACCGGCTTCCAATGCGTAGCACGGCGCTTCCGTTGGTTAACAGCGTCGTGAACCAGCGAGGCCAAGAGCCCGTGCGGTGATGCGCTCCGGTTGACCACTGCGCCAGGATCGGTATCGGTAAACGCTCATGTAGCCGGGAGGAATTCTGGTTTTAGGCTAAATCGCTAATGCTCATTTCGAGCGTTTTCGGTCTTCAAAACGTGCTTCGACTCGTTCGCAACCGGGACTCGCGGCGTGGACTTCAGCCCCTCAGATAGCAGTTGATTAACTGCGACCAGGCGCTGGTCAACGCCGTGTCGATGAAAGCAGTTGCCGAAGAACGGAAAGACTAGCTGGACCAGGATTGGCGCTTACGCGGCCTCGTCAAAGTCGTCGGATTCTTCCGTTGGCGCGTCTTCGGCGGCTTCGGCAAGAATCTCTTCATCCTCATCCACATCTGATGCGGGGACGGGAGCCGCCGCTGGCGCCGGTCCCGTATCAAACAGGCCGGCATTGCGCACCTCTTGTTTCTGCGGTTCGGCGGGCCTGGGCGCATGGTCAGCGGGCTTCCGGGTCTCAACCGCCGACGCCTCCGTCTTGGCCGTCGCAGTCTTCGCTGCCGTCTTCGATCGAGCCTCCGCCTTTGCGGCCTTGGCTGCCGCCGCCATCTGCTCCTTGGCAACTTCGAGTGTGTTCTTCAGTTCGAGATGGGCGCCGACAAACTGGACCAGCGCGGAAGGCAGCTGGTTGTCCAGATCTTCTGCCGTGCCGGCCACGCTAAGCGGAGTGGTGAGCGCGTCGTTTTCGCTTTCGTTGAGCTTGCGGGGGATGACGTTGACGCGGATGGTGTCGTCCCCCAAACGCGTCAGGATCATGACAACGGTCCTCTGCCGAAGCAGCGGACCCAGTTCTTTGAACATGGATTCACCTTCCTGTGAGAATGAAATTGACGATTGGATTCCTATTGTTTTCTTGGTCTGGCCGGCGAATGTTTGCGAGTACGCTTCTGGATCTTTTTCCAAAGATCTGGATCGACCCCCAATACACTCATGCGGCCAGTTGAAGCGTTGTAGAAGGCTCCGTGATGAGTGAGCGTGCCATAGCGAAAGAGCCGCGCCAGCATTGCCAGCGCACTTGTAGCCAACACCTGATTGATGAAAGGCTCCTGCCGTTCGAGTGCCTCCGCCGCACTGCAACTGGGCAGCGGGTCCTCGCCCGCTTCTGCATCCGCGATCTCCGGATAGAGTTCCGCAACGGTTCTGAGCCGGGACGCGGAGCGGCGGTTCGCGGCGTTCAACGGCTGGCCGAGCACATACTGGCCGCTGCTCGCGTTGTTGCCAAGGTCGAGCCAGTAGACGGTGCTTTCATTCGCTCGGGTGACCGCAGACAGGATGGCTTGCCGCGCCGCCCGTGTATCGACGCAGCCAATAATCAGGTGTGGGCCTGCCGAATTGGCTCTCAGGGAATCCTTGTGAAAATGCTCGGGGTGCGCCTGCCACCTCAGACCCCAGAAGAGATTGACACGGTTGATCAGAACAACGGCCTTCTTCAGTCCGACATCGGCCGATGCAAACGGCTGGCGGACGCAATTGGTCTCTGAGACCAGATCCCCATCCGCCAGCATCACGTGGAGACCTCCTGCGTGGCCCCACACTTTCATCGCCTGGTGGAGATAGGGCAGGCCGAGCAGCATAGCGCTGCCATTGCCTCCCGCGCCGACAATCAAAACGCGGAGGGGCTGCCCTCTGCGGCACAATGACTTCGGAAGAGCGTGTTCACTGATCATGTTTGCGCCTCTTTCCAGACAAGAACTCCGCCACCGTTTCCGGCAGCTCGATCAGCGAGTCGATGGGAAAGTCCTCTTTGCCGGCGAGTTCCTTCCACAGCCCCTCGAAGCCGCCAGGATGACGCGTGAGCCTCCCGACGTTGCCGTGTGTAAACTCGCTTTCATAGAAGCTCAGTTCCCATTGGGGAATGGAGGCGACGGTGGAGGCATCAGGAGCCCGCATCGATCCAAGGCACACGCTCCCCGTGTCGTACACATTCCAGTAGGGAGCCACACAAAGTTTGGTATCGGCCGCGGGGCGGCGGTTCTCCTTGAACGCCCGGACCGAGAGCGAGTGATCCATCGCCAACCAGACGAGAGCGGGCTGCGGGAAGATCGCGCCATTCATTCCGGCCATGTCGCCCTGCGTCGTTCCGAAGAACATCGGGCGTTTTTGTGGTGGCGTCCACCAGGCAATAAGCCGCTCGGTGCGCGCGATCACGCTCGTGGGCAGAAACTCCGCCTGCACCCGGCCTCCCAAGGCTTGGACCAGCGATTGAACGAATTCGATGGTCAGCGTCTTTGCCGGGCCAAGCCTTGGTTGCTTGGCGCAATTGTCTGCGTTCACTTCATGGTGGGTGATGAATGTATTTCCGAAACTGCCGTTTTGGTGTTCCGCAGACCGGTAGATCAGCAAGGCTTCATGCAGCGCGAAGTGATGGTTCTGTCCGATGCTCACGTTGACCTGCATGCTTCTCCTCCATGCCGTTCAGCAGGGTAATCAGACCGGCAAGTTCCAAGTTGACCCTAAGAAAGATCGCCATCGTACGAAGTGCCGCGTCGACCTCCTGTCCTACCTCCGGCCGAAAGCAGACCGCGCAGGACGGCTCATTGGTGGTTTCGTTATACCGTTCTGACTCGTGATCGAAGCACGCCTGAATCGCGTCATTCTCACGGAAGACCAGCAACAGGCTCGGCACCGGTGGGTCATCGTATTCTCCCTCGAAGCGCATCACCTGGCCCTTCAACCGCGACAGCCGATTAAGCGTCAGCAGCTTCTGAATCCAGATCGAATGCGGCCCCTGAAGATGCCTTCGCAGTAGCTTGCGTGCGCTGGGACACGTCCAGTCCTTCGCGGTCCGGACGGGTTCCGGGATCGCCTCTTCGACGGGCGGGAACTCATAAGCGTCCCGGCTCTCGGGTTCGTCCTGCTCCATCCACTCGTGCAGTTGTTCGTTGTAGCACTCGGCGTCTGTGTGGTCATAGATGCGAATCCAGCGGTAGAGCGATCTCCGCAAAAGATAGTAGAACGCAGCTCCAAGGAATCGCTCCTGTTCTTCGAGCGCGTCCAGTGCGGCTCCGATCTTGAGGTAGCCGCAGGCTTGGAGTTCGAACATGGCCATCAGCTTGCCTTCGCCAAGAGCTCCGCCTCGCCAATATCCTGTTCCAAGGTCGTCTCTGACTTCGAAGCAATAGTCGATCTTGTCTTTGAGCGCGCCGCCGGAGAACTCTTCAATCAGCTTCTGGACGGCGCTTCGCGCGAGGACCACAGCGATTTTGCCGGTTTGTTGCCAGAGCTTTTCGTCGGCGAAATTCCGCTCCACCAGCGCCAGGCAAAGACGGTAGAGGCGCTCGCCGTTTATCTCCAGGCAATAGCTTGTGGGGATGCGGCGGAGGGACGGAAGGGTTTCGCCGCATCCCTGGCCCAGCAGTGCTAAATCAGTGGCGGCAGCAGTTCGCTTGGGGCTTCGAGAACCGGCATCGTGCCGGACGACGATCTCCTGGCCGCTTCCGCGACGGCGTGCGCCAGGCTTTGCGATTCTTCGCATTTCAGATGCCTCGCGACGAGCCGGTCGGCTCTCTTGGGCGGCTTGCACTCAAGCCGGCGGAGTTCTGCGAGCAGCAGGGTCTGATCGGCTTTGCTGTTATTCATGATCTACCGCCTTGTTTCGATGATTCGGGTAACGACCAAATCCCTCGCAGAGCGTGCGTCGAACTGGGGTGCGAAAGAAGATCACAACGGGACATTGCTCGGAGTCTCAGGATCAGCCCTTGCTGCCGATGGCCCGGCTGAACGTGTAACGAATGGCGTCTCCGGTGTTCTCCGGCCCCGCCAGTGTCGCCGTAGCAATTTCCGGGTAGGACGGCGTCTTTCCGCCAGCGTTGTGGTTTTGCATGCAAGTTATTCTCCAATCGATCTTTACTATGTGGCGTCACCGTATATTGAAACATCATCTCGTCTGAGCGGGATGGTGGTGCAATCTCCTCGGTGAATCAGGTCTGTAATCGTCAGCCAAGAGAGTGCCGCAATTATTCTTCTTGACAAGCACTCTTCCCTTGTTTACTCTATGCCTATGCCAAACGGGGATATGTCAGAAATTGCCACTCGCGACTTGTTTCCCGGTGCGCTTGAGATGATGATCCTCGAGTCCCTGCGCCGTCAGCCGGCGCACGGTTATGCGCTGGTGCAGCATATCCAGCAGCGCTCCAACAATCTGCTGCAGGTGGAAGAAGGCTCGCTCTATCCAGCGCTTCAGCGACTGCTCAAAGCAAAGCTGGTGAAGGCCGAGTGGGGCGTTTCCGCCACCAATCGCCAGGTGAGGACCTATCAGATCACCGCTTCCGGCCTTCGCAAACTGGAGCAGCAGATTTCCAGCTTCCAGCGCATGTTTGAAGGCATTGCGCTGGTCCTCAATCCGGGCAAAGCCACAACGAGCTGATGGGGCCAGATAGGGGAGTCTCCAATGAACTGGATACCGAGTATCTTCCGCCGCCGCAAGCTCTACGGCGACCTCTCGGAAGAAATCCGCTTGCACATTGAAGAGCGCGCCGAGCAGTTGATGGGCGAAGGCATGAGCCCAAAGGAAGCGGAACGGCAAGCGCGGATCGCCTTCGGCAATCGATCTCTGCTGGAGGAGCGCAGCCGTGAAGTGTGGCAGTGGCCCACGCTGGAATCGATCTGGGCCGATGTGCGATTCGCCCTGCGTCAGTTACGCCGCTCTCCCGGATTCGCCATCGCCGCCGTTTTGACCCTGGCGCTAGCCATCGGCGCCAACGCCGTAGTCTTTGCTGTCTTGAATGGGCTGATCTTGAATCCGCAGAATGTACCCCAGGCCAACAGTCTCTACGCAATCGAGCACGGCAGCGAGAAGACCACGGGCCAGTCGTATCCCGACTATCTCGATCTGCGCGACCACAACCGCAGCTTCGACGGTCTGGCGGGTTTTACCTTGGGCAAGGCAGGGCTCGACACCGGCAAGGACCCATCCAGCGTCTGGGCCTATGAAACTACTGGAAACTACTTCGACGTGCTCGGAATTCGGCCTTTTCTCGGCCGCTTCTTCCACCTCGCCGATGAGCATGGCCCGAACAGCGCCCCATACATCGTCCTCAGTTATGCCTATTGGCACAGCCGTTTTCAGGACGATCGCGGCGTGGTGGGACACGTTGTCCAGATCAACAAGCATCCTTTCACCATCCTCGGCGTAGCGCCGCCGGATTTCCAGGGGACGTTGTTGTTCTTCTCCCCCGATCTCTGGACGCCAATCGTCAACCGCGGGCAGGTGGATGGGATGAATGACATGAACGTGCGCGGAAAACCCAGCTTCTTGATGGTGTTGGGGCATCTGAAAGCGGGAGTCACTCCGGCACAGGCTGTAGCGGATTTGAACTCTATCGGTTCATACCTGAAGAAGACCTATCCCAAGGACGACGCCAATATGGCCTTTACACTGGCGCGTCCGGGCCTGCTCGGCGACTTTATGGGCCGTCCGGCACAGGCATTTCTGACCGGACTGATGTTCCTGGCAGGGCTGATCCTGCTGGCCGCATGCGCCAACCTCGGCAGCTTGTTTGCCGCGCGGGCCGCGGACCGTTCCAAAGAAGTTGCTTTGCGGCTCGCGCTGGGATCGACCCGCAAACGCATTCTGCGGCAGGTCTTTACCGAAGCCGTGCTGATTTCTCTGATCGGGGGCGCCGCCGGGCTCTTTGGCAGCGTGACGCTTTTGCGCGAGCTAAGCGCGTGGCGGCCAGTTCCCCAATTCTCCTCGATCCATATCCCAGTGAATCCGGACACAACAGTTTATGTCGTTGCTTTGTTGCTGTCTTTAGCAAGTGGATTCCTGTTCGGCGCGGTACCGGTAAGGCAGGTACTCCGTATCAATCCCTACGAGGTCGTCAAGTCGGGCTCCAACGCCAGAATCGGCA
This sequence comes from Occallatibacter sp., assembly GCA_052145815.1. GTDB lineage: Bacteria > Acidobacteriota > Terriglobia > Terriglobales > Acidobacteriaceae > Telmatobacter. The sequence goes on along the minus strand of JBKQNU010000063.1, from coordinate 1,424 downwards.
GGCGTATTACGGTCCGGGATCTGTTGTTAGTCGTTCAAATCTCGATCTGTGCCGTGCTGGTCACGTCTTCGCTGGTGGCCGTGCGTGGAATGGCGCGCTCGCTCAACGGCGACTTCGGCTTTGAACCGCGGAACAGAATGCTGGTCAATACCGTTTTGCAGATGGGCGGATACAGCGGCGACAGAGTACCTGCTATGCAAAGGCGCATGGTCGATGCTGTGCAGGCGATTCCCGGCGTTGAATCCGTGGGATTGGTCAATTACCCGCCGCTCAGTACGGCGGTGGAAAACGGGAATGTCTATTATGACCGAACAACAGACCTGAGTCAGGCGAATGCCGCCGCAACAGCTATCAAGTACTCCATTTCTCCCGATTACTTCCATGCGGCGGGCACCGCCTTGCTCTCCGGAAGGAGCTTCACGTGGCGCGACGACAAGGATGCGCCGCGTGTAGCCATAGTGAACCAAGAGTTTGTGCGGAAGGTTTTCGGCTCCGTCACAAGCGCATTGGGCGCTCATTTCAAGTCGGCAGACGGAACGCGCGTTGAAGTGGTGGGTATCGCAGAAAACGGAAAGTATCTCAGCCTCACCGAAAACCCACAACCGGCGATGTTTCTGCCCTTCCTGCAATCGCCGTCCAACTGGACAACCCTGGTGGTGCGCTCGGAGCGCGATCCGCAGCAAATGGCGGACGCCATCCGGAGCGCAGTGCGGAAGCTGGATGCAGGGCTGCCTTTTGACATCGAAACGTGGAACGAGGAGATGGGCGGAAGTTTATTTGCCCCGCATGTGGCCACCGTGTCGCTGGGCGTATTGGGCGTGATGGGCGCCATGCTGTCGATTACCGGCATCTTTGGCATGGCGGCGTATTCGGTAAGCAAGCGGCTGCGCGAGCTGGGAATTCGCGTGGCCCTCGGCGCGCAGCGCAGGGAAGTGCTGCAAGCGGCATTGGGACGACCATTGAAGCTGCTGACCTTTGGTTCGGCAGTGGGATTGGCCCTCGGACTCCTGGCCACACGGGTGCTGGCGTACATCGTGTACCAGGCGACGCCCCGCGATCCGCTGGTCATGGCCGGGGTGGTTCTGGCGATGTTGTTGCTCGGACTCCTGGCCACGTTCATTCCTGCGCAGCGCGCCCTGTCGGTCGATCCGTTGGTGCTGCTGCGGGACGATTGAATTCGAGTTGAGAAGTGAGGATCTATACGCTGGACAGGAGGCAACTCTCATGGACTGGATCCCGAGCATTTTTCGCCGCGGCAAGCTGTACGATGATCTCTCCGAAGAGATACGGCTGCATATTGAAGAGCGCGCGGAACAGTTGGTGGGAGAAGGGATGGGCCCGAAGGAAGCCGTACGGCAGGCGCGCCTGGCCTTTGGCAATCGAACCCTCCTTGAGGAACGCAGCCGCGAGGTGTGGCAGTGGCC
>JBKQNU010000062.1:0-7315 GCA_052145815.1 Occallatibacter sp. | reverse complement strand
AAGGGCCTCTTCCGCTACGCTCCAGAGCCCCTTCTACCCCGCAAATCCAACAACTTCGCACCTATGGACTGGACTACTTTTATTCCGCCATAGTGGTCTACTTTTACTCCGCCCTTGACACCTCGCCTGATGAGGTGGCACGTTCTTGAAGATGTGGACATCCACAGCGAGAAGGCGGGCCTGGCCAATGCCAGACCCGCTTCTCGGGGGGGGCACGATGAAGGGGCGCGGATCCTATGCGGATTTGAGGCACCTCCCTGCATCCTGCACGCTCGTCAGTTGCCAGCGCAGGTTGTCAGCCCAGCCGATGTATTTGCAGGTTGGCTCGGACCTTCGGGAAGCCGCCCAGACTTCGAGCGGCTTAATGCTCGCTTGCAATCATCTCAATTTGTGGTTCAGCGGATCTGCACTGCTGCCATGTCCTCCGTAATCGTATCGCTGCCGTACGCACCCAACGCGATACGGTTGTCGTTCACCTTCTGAGCGAAGCTCCAGGTTCCTGGAAAGCCAAGCACTTGAACAAAACTGGGATCCTTTGTGCTCCACAGCGCTGCAAGGTCGTTCCCAGCGGCATCGTAGCTGTCGCCCACAATGTCACCGCTGGCGTTGATGCCACTCGCCTCGGCCCAGCCTTGCTGCGAGCCTGTCAAACTGGTGAGTTGAGTCAGGTTGTAGGCATCTTTTTGGCCCCGAACCGGTTTCCACAAGGCTGGAAACGCAGTACTCCAGTCGGACGCAGCGACAAGGCCTACGATTTCACCCCTATCGTTGATGTCACTGGGAAAAGCGTTGGGGTAATCGGGCGTAACAGGAAGCTGCAGGATCTTCCAACCTCTGATCGGGTCAGGATTCCAGAGGACGGAAATCTCGATACCATCAGAGTTCGTCGCTGAGCCTATGATCTGACCAAGATTGTTCACGGCGGTCGCGTACCATGAGGTCGCTGTGTAAAAACCTTCCGTGTCGAGTCTTTGGATATTCCAGGTGACAGTTGGCCCACCTGATGTCCACACCACCTTCGGATTCCACACGACAGGCAAGCTGGACGGTCCCATCCATTCAGTGCTGCTCCAACCCACAATGAGGGTTCCGGTCCTATTGACCTCATACGCCAGGCTAAAGTTGTCGGGATCGGCGAGCGTCCCGATGTCCACCATGCCCGACGTTGGTGTCCAGGCGAAAGCGTGAATCACGGCGTTTCCCGCAATAGCCGTGTGGCCCACGATCATTCCGGTATCTGCTATTCCCATGCACATCACTTCACGGTCCGACCTCTCTCCTCCCAATGTGCCAAGGTCAAACCACTTCCTGCTATTCGGTCCAAACAATGGGACGCCGATGGGATTGGTGTAGCCATCAGGCGGGACGTCACCAAATCCGACCGCTACACCAAAATTGTTGATGTCCCTCGACTCCGCCCAGGTCCCGCCAGGGTAGTGGCCGAGGTTATAGATAGCGACAGGCTCTGTGCCTGCGCCCGGCGCGTTGATGGAGATGATCTTCTGTGCGGAAACTTGAGGCGCAAACGCCGTCGCGGCGAATACGGTCATGGCGACCAGAAGCTGCAGGCTTCTGGATCTCGTGCTGAGATTTGAATTGGTATGCATTGTGTCCCCCTTCATTTGCATTCAATTTGGCGAGCAGTGGTTTGAACCCCGCTCGCGATGCTCTCTAACCTGCGCCGTGGCTGCCGTTTTGTCCATGCATTGGAAGTCAATTCGAAGTTAAAAGCCTTCGACCTTATATGTGTTTGTTATGCAATAGGTTAGGAAGTCCGCCTGCTTGGAGGTCAACAAGCAGTCATCAACGAATAGGCCGTGCTAAACTTCCCCTACAGGGCCCCAGAGGGGTGAGATTTTGGCTACGCCGGTCAGCACGAATGAAACCTGGCGTTTCGGTGTCTATGAAGTAGACACGCGAAGAGTGCAGTTGCGTCGCAACGGCGCGCCTGTCAAGTTGCGTGAGCAATCCTTCCTCATCCTGGTTTATCTGCTCGAACATGCTGGCGAGATCATCACCCGCGAAGACTTGCAGCGAGTTCTGTGGCCCTTAGATACTTTCGTAGATTTCGAACATAGTCTGAATGTGGCGGTCAAGAATCTACGCGACGCCTTGGGCGATTCGACCGATGCACCCCTGTTTATCGAGACCATCCCCAGGCGGGGCTATCGCTTTATCGCTCCTGTAACCACGATGGGAGACCGGCCCGCTTATGGGGAGGAGATCCAGAATGGCGCACGAAGCGATCTGACCTTCACGGACTCGCAGAATATCGGAAATGGAAATGAGGGGATAGAACGGCTTCCGGGCGATGCGGAAGCGGCAGCCGGACCACCGTCCCAGACAGGTGCCGGGCCCGTGCACGAAACGATCGCCGCAAAGGCACCGGAAGGTGGAGCGCGGGCGCTAGGGAGGAGGTGGGTGCTTGCCACCGTTGTTTTGGTCGTGGGTGGGGCCTCGGTAATCTGGCTGTGGTTCCGGCATCAAACCAAGCCGCTGACCGACGTGGACACTATTGTTCTAGCCGATTTCGACAACAAGACCGGTGACGGCGTGTTCGACGACACCCTGAAGCAGGGGCTCTCCGTGCAACTTGAGCAATCGCCCTTTCTCACTCTGCTGTCCGAGCGCAGGGTGAATGAAACATTGAAGCTGATGGGGCGGCCCGTCGATGACCGGTTGACCCCGGAGGTTACAACGGAGGTCTGCAAGCGCACGGGTAGCAAAGCCATCCTGACTGGCTCGATTGTGGGGTTGGGCAGCCAGTACGTGATTGGCCTGAAGGCGTTGAACTGCAACACGGGCGATGTGCTGGCCGATGCGCAGGAGCAGGCCGCAAGCAAGGAAGCGGTGCTCAAGGCTTTGGACGCCGGCGCAATCAGTTTGCGGCGGAAGCTGGGAGAGTCGCTCACCTCGGTGCAGGAATTCGCCACCCCGCTGGAGGAAGCGACAACGCCATCCCTGGAGGCGCTAGAAGCGTATACCTTGGGATTGAAGACGTTATATGCGAAAGGGTATACCGCTGCTCTGCCCCTCTTCACACGGGCGGTAGAAATCGACCCGAATTTTGCCATGGCTTACAGCTGGATAGGAGTGAGTTACTTCGTCCTCAACGAAGCGGGGCGGGGGGCCGGGTATTTACGCAAGGCTTACGACCTGAGGGAGAAGGTGAGCGAGCGGGAGCGGTTCATCATCGAGAAGAACTACTACCAGTTCGCGACGGGAGAGCTGGAGAAGGCGGCGCAGACCACCGGAATGTGGCGGCAAGCCTACCCGAGAGCCTACGAGCCTTATTTAGTGCAGGGATATATTTCCGCCGACCTGGGAAACTGGGAGACGGCGTTGGAGGAGTTTCGAGAGGCGCTTCGCCAGGCGCCAAACAGAGCGGACAACTATATCAACCTAGGAATCGCCTACACCGCCCTCAACCGTCTGGATGAAGCGGAGGCGGTATACAAGCAAGCGCAGGAGCGCAAGCTGGAAGGCGAGCTCCTGCTTCAGAGCCGCTACTGGTTGGCCTTTCTGAAGGGCGATGCCGTACGGATGGCGCAATTGGTCTCAGCCGCTATGGGCAAGCCGGGAGCGGAAGACCTGTTGCTAGCCACGCAGGCGGACACCGAAGGTTGGTACGGCAAGCTGAAGAGCGCACGCGAACTGACCCGGAATGCGATGGATTCAGCCCAGCGCAACGACGCCAAAGAGAGCGCGGCAGCCTATCAAGCAGCGGCAGCGCTGCGCGAAGTGGAATCGGGCAATCGAAAGGAAGCACGAGCAGATGCCTATGCGGCAGTGAAGCTGGCTCCGAACCGCGATGTGCGGGCGATGGCGGCACTGGCCTTGGCACGGGCTGGTGATACAGCAGGGGCGGAGCAGTTGGCTGCCGAACTCGACAAGACATTCTCGCTGGACACGTTGGTCCAGCGGTATTGGTTGCCCACAATTCGGGCAGCCGTCGCGTTGCAGCGCAAAGATCCGAACCGGGCAATCGAACTATTGAAGGTGGCGAGCACGGTCGAACTTGGCGAAATAACGCAATTCACGATATTCTTGTGCCCAGTTTATTTGCGTGGGGAAGCCTACCTCATGCTCCACGACGGCAACGCAGCGGCAAAGGAATTTCAGAAGTTCGTCGACCACCGAGGAATAGCGACGAACTTTCCATGGGGAGCGCTGGCTCGCCTTGGACTGGCACGCGCTTACGCCCTGCAAGGAGCCACGGTCAAAGCCCGCACCGCATATCAGGATTTCCTCACACTCTGGAAAGACGCCGACCCTGAAATTCCCATCCTCAAGCAAGCCAAAGCCGAGTACGCGAAACTGCATTAGCTGAGTAACTGAATTCACCAATCCCCCCGCGCCCAAAGTGAACTGTTGACAGCCAGTCAAGGGTGTTTGTCGGAGATTCTGGGTGAATGACCGGCAAAGCGGACAGAACTCGGTTTTCGGCCTCCGGGGAGTCGCCATCAGCCAAAAAGCAGGGTTACTTTCGGTTTGGCGACAAACCGGGAACAGTGTGTTGTATGCTCGGATTGAACCGAGCCTTTTCTTTGTTTCTATGAACCTAGTGTAGTCCGCCAGAAATAGAATCTGTTATATGTTGTCTGTCATCTCATATACAGTTGAGGTGACCGACATGCGCGTAGCGCCAGCGATCCAACTGAGTTCGGAGGCCCGGGCGGCATTGCAGAATCTTGTTCGCCGGCGGACCACGCCGGTGCGCGTGGTCGAGCGCTGCCGCATCGTCTTGCTTGCGGCAGACAGACTTCAAGATAAGCAGATCTCCGAGCGGCTGTCGGTGGCGCCGCTGATGGCTTCCCGATGGCGCAATCGGTTCCTGGCGCAGGGGATGGCTGGATTAGTGAAGGATGCGCCGCGACCAGGCCGCACGCCGACGATTACCGCTGCCAAGGTTGCCGAAGTCGTAGCCAAGACCACGCAGTGCACGCCGGACAACGCCACCCAATGGTCGCGCAGCACCATGGCGCGAGTGGCGGGCATCTCGGAGTCCAGCGTAGGCCGCATTTGGCGCGCGCATGGATTGAAGCCGCACCGAGTCGAGAGTTTCAAGATTAGCAACGACCCCGCGTTCGTCGCCAAGCTCGAAGATATCGTTGGCCTCTATCTCGACCCACCGGAGCACGCGCTGGTGTTGAGCGTCGATGAGAAGAGCCAGATACAGGCACTGGACCGAACCCAGCCCGGCTTGCCTATGAAAAAAGGCCGCGGCCAGACCATGACCCACGATTACAAACGCAACGGCACGACCACTTGTACGGCCGGAGCAAAAATAGACCACATTACGCCGCGTTAGCGGCGTGACGTGGCGGAGTAAAAGTAGACCACCGCCAGATTCTGGTTTCACGGACAACTGGGCATCGGGGGTAACGAACCAGGTTCGTTGCCCTTGGGGCGGTTTGTTTGCTGTGGAACATCGGAGGCATGTACACGGTGGAACTGTATGCGCGGGTGCGTCGGGCTGCCCTTGTAGAGGGCAAGAGCCAGCGGGCTGTGGCACGGGAGTTTGGGCTGGCGCGGATGACAGTGCGGAAGATGCTGGAGTATTCTTTGCCGCCCGGCTATCAACGTCAGAAGCCGGTACGGCGGCCGAAGCTGGGACCGTGGCAGGGCGTCATCGACGCGATACTGGCTGACGACAAGTGCAGACCGGCCAAGCAGCGGCACACGGCCAGGCGGATCTTCGAGCGGCTCAGAGCCGAGCACGGGTACACGGGCGGCTACACCATTGTGAAGGACTATGTCCGTCTGTCGAAGATCGGCAGCCAGGAGATGTTTGTGCCGCTGAGCCACGGGCCGGGCGAGGCGCAGGCGGACTTCGGCGAAGCCGTGGTGGTCATCGCCGGTGTTGAATGCAAGGCGCACTTCATGGCCTTCGACCTGCCGCACTCCGACGACTGCTTCGTGCAAGCCTTTCCGGCCGAGACCACGGAGGCTTTCCTCGAAGGTCATGTGCGGGCCTTTGCCTATTTTGACGGTGTGCCCACGCGCATCCTGTACGACAACACCACGCTGGCGGTGGCGCGGATTCTGGGCGATGGGGAGCGGCAGAAGACGCGCTCCTTCTCCGAGTTACAGAGTTACTATCTGTTCGCGGAGAAGTTTGGCCGTCCAGCCAAGGGCAACGATAAGGGCAAGGTCGAGAACCTGGTCGGCTATGCACGGCGCAACTTCATGGTTCCGATTCCGCACGCATCGGACTGGGAAGGACTGAACTCTGATTTTGAAGCCGATTGCCGTCAGCGGCGCCAGCGCCGATTGCGCGGCCACACGGAGACCATCGCGGAACGTTTCCAGCGCGACCGGGCGGCCATGCTGCCACTGCCGGCGGCGCCGTATGAAGCCTGTGACAAGGTCACGGCGCGGGTCAGTTCGATCTCACTGGTCCGCTATCGCACCAACGACTACTCGGTGCCGACTGAGTACGGGCATCGCCAGGTGCTGGTGAAGGGCTATGTGCATCGCGTGGTGATTGCCTGCGCCAGCCAGGTCATCGCCAGGCACGAACGCAGTTATGAGCGCGAGACCGCGATCTACGATCCGCTGCACTACCTGGCTTTGCTGGAGCGCAAGAGCCGGGCGTTGGACCAGGCCGCCCCGCTCACCGGCTGGCAGTTGCCGGAGTGCTTCGCCGCGTTGCGGCGATTGCTCCAAGCACGGCTCAACAAGCACGGCAGCCGCGAGTACATCCAGGTACTGCGCCTGCTGGAGACCTTCGCTGTGGAGGAAGTGACCGGCGCCGTGGAGGACGCACTGCGTCTGGGCACGATCAGCTTCGATGCGGTGCGGCATCTGCTGCTGTGCCGCATCGAGCGCCGGCCGCCGCGGCTGGATCTGAAGAACTGGCCGCACTTGCCGCCGGCGCGGGTGCAGACCACGCAGGCCGCCGATTACATGGCGCTGCTCAGTTGCTCGCCGGCAACAGCACCGCTGACGAACATGGAGGCGGCGCTATGAGCAACCAGAACAACCCGCCGGAGATGCCCACTCCCGACACCCCGCAACTGCTGCTGGACCATCACCTGAAGGCCTTGCGGATGCCGACCATCCTGCGCGAGTACGACAAGGTGGCCCGGCAGTGTGCCGCCGAACAGGTGGACTTCACACGCTACTTGCTGCGCCTGACCGAACTGGAGCTGCTCGATCGCGATCGCCGCGCCACCGAGCGCCGTATCCGGCAGGCGAAATTCCCCGTGGTCAAGACTCTGGACACTTTCGACTTCCTGGCCATCCCATCGGCCAACAAGACGCTGGTGCTGGACCTGGCGCGAGGCGAGTTCTTGTCCCGCAAGGAGAACGT
>JBKQNU010000061.1:0-17505 GCA_052145815.1 Occallatibacter sp. | reverse complement strand
CGGTCACTTCGTTAATACGAGCTTCGTTCCAATGCTCCCCATCGTTGATTTCTGACGATACCGCCAGGCGAATGCCCTGCAAGTTAGCAATCTCGGTCGGATGGCCTTCTTGTGGTTTTGCCATCAGCGTAGCGGCGGGCACTTTCCGCGCATAGTCGCCCAATGCATCCAGTACCAAGTCTCCCAAGGTGTTCTTCCCGTTGCGGCCGGACCCAATCCAAAAGAGCATCCAATGATTTTCCACGGCTCCCGACAAGCACGCCCCCAAGGAGACTTGCAGGAACTCAGAAAGATCGCGGTCACCTTGGGTAATTTCTGCCAAGAACCTCTCAAATGATGCCCCGCCGTCCGCGCTGGGTTCCACGGTGGTACACAAAGTTATTCGGTCCTCGGGATTGTGATTGCGCAGTTCTCTGGTGCGTAGGTCCAATGTGCCGGCCGGAGTATTTAGCAGATAGTTGTCGCGGTCGAGTTCCGAACCTTTGGCGGAAAGCAGAGGGTCTGCTTTGGCAAGCTGCTCAACGCCAGCGCAGAATGCCACGGAACCAAGCGAACTCTTACCCTCATGATTCACAGACCGGGCAAGATCGCGGGCGAAATTAAGCGCCCTTCTCGTTCCCTCAACCTTCCAGCGGGTGCCATCCCATTCTAACCACTTATCCCGCGTGTGGTTGTAGAGCATTTTGCCGCTCATTCGTCGTGCGAAGATCTGAGCTACGCTGTCTTGCGTACCGAGTTGCAGCAATGACATTTCGATGCCCGCTAAGGCTGTCCCCGGAACGGGTGACGCTGCCGGAAGGCTCTGAGGGCTCACCCGAGCGCTACTGGCTTGAAATACGTCAATCTGACGCGATACGGCCCCAAGGATCGTTCGGGGCAGATAGTCTTCGCGGTCCCATTTTTCGCGCACCAGCTTGCTCTCTCCAATCAGCCGGCGAATGCGCTCGCAGTCATTGCCTGTCCAGAAAGCTAGGTGTTGTGCAAGTGCCGCGTCAGCGCGGCTCGCGTCGTAGGGCCGCCCCTCGGCGGGGTATGTATGGGACAGTGCTTCCTCGTTGGCGTTCCATAGATCGGCGAAGCTGGCCTTATTGCCGAACGCCGCAGCGCCACTCTGTGACCGCAGCGCTCGGCGTATCAACTCATCATCGTCCGTAGGGCCGCGCCATTCGGGGCAAGGGACGTTGGTCCATTCTTGGGCTTTGTCTTGCGCTGCGTCGGGCTGCAGGCTACCCGCACCGATCGGCTTACTCGCTACGGTTCCTGCCGCTTGCGCGTCTTGCTGCGAATGTTTGAGGATCATGCCCAGCAGCCATGCCGGGCACGGCGGAATGGGCAGAGAATCGTCTGCGTAGTGGTAGACATGGCCGCTCGGATGAACACTGGGCGGAATGACGATGTAGGAATCTTGCCCGCGAATGTCGATGCCCTGGCAGGGGCGATTCGTGGCCGGGCGCACGTCCGCATTTTGTGGCCACTCGAAAATGAGTTGATAGCCTCTGGCCGTGACGTTGGTTAGACCCTTCGGTACCAGCCCGAATTCAAGTTCCAACATCATCATTGCTTCGGGTGCATCCACATCAACAGCGAAAAAGCCGGATTCAGGCCCCGCCATCGCGCCCCAATTGCAGCCGGGGAACTGGTGAGCCCACGATTCAATCTGCCGACGGTCGGATGTGGCGAGGAATTGCCAATCTTTTAGGCGGGGCATCTTCGAACGCACTCTTAGCGGATGAATTCGCCAGCCGCGCGCGCTTGCCTCAATGACTACGCGAGATATTGCCGTCACTGACGCGGCTCCACAACGCTGACAAAGCGCGACACCACATCCGGGGAGAAAAGCAGACGGCGGCAGATACGGACAGGCTGCAACCGGCCCTTGCGGACCCACGCGCGGACTGTGTGCGGGCTGACGCGGAGCAAGTCCGCCACTTCCGCAAGCGTCAAGAGCCGTTCGGCGGTCACTTTGCACCAGCTTTCCGAATACGGTCATCAACAGCGGAGCACGGTATTTGCCAGCGGTTGTCAGAGCGTGTCGCCTGTAGCTTTCCTGCCCAAAGCAGAGCATAGATAGCATTCAAGCCGATGCCCAAACGGATTGCCGCATCTCGCGGACTCAGGTACTCAATCTTCTTCATACTCACCTCGAATGTGGGAGCGAAATATATTGCTATTACTCCTACTCTTGCTATACTAGGGCGGAGTGAAAGCGAATGACAATACTCCCAACCAACCGATTCGTAACGTGCGCCTTTTACACTCCCATTGGAGCGACAAACGTTCGCCTGCATGGAACTGAGATCATCGGCGATTGGAAGCAAAAGGCATCGGATTATTACGGCGAAAGAGGCTTGACGCTCGCGCAAAGGTTTGCTGCTCTGCCGTGCGACGCGGAGAGCATTCTTAAATTTACTCGGCGGTGGGGTCCGCTCTTGGGCAATCCAATTGACGGCAGAGATGGCTTTTGCTTCCGCGTCGAAAGTTGGGTGCAAACCCAGATTGAGTTTACGAAGCTCTGGCGCGGCATTCAGCGGAACGGCGCGTCACCGTGGGAGGGCGGGGAGCGGATTTGGATCGAGTTTAAGCCAAAGGCGGTCACAGTACGATGCCCCGACCTCTTTACCTTCATGGTCTTTGAGTTGCTTAGCAATGCAAAAGCCTTGCGGGTGTGCGAACGGCCAAGCTGCCCGCATCCCTACTTTCTGGCACAGCATGGGAAGGAACGGTATTGCTCGACCGAGTGTGCAAACTGGGCGCAAAGCGAGTGGAAGAAACGTTGGCACGATCAGCAGCGAGAGAAACGAATGAAGGGGGCAACTGATGGCACTCAAAAAGCGCGGTGACACCTGGCATACGCATTTCTTTGTGGACGGCGAACGGTTCCGCAAATCGCTGGACACAAGCGATTGGCGGGAGGCGCAGCGCAAAGAGCGGGATCTGATTACGGAAGCCAAGAAAGGCAAGCTGATGGCTTCGAGAGACGAATTCTCACGCCTGCCTTTTGGTGAAGCGGCAGACAGATTCATTGCGGACCGGCTTCCCCGGCTTGCCGCGCGCAGTGTCCAAACTGAGAAAGAGCGGGTGAAGCCCATCAAGGCCGGAATCGGGAGTATCCCGGTTTGGCGGCTGACGGTGGAACAGGTTCGCACTTATCTCCGAGACCGCAAGGCGGCGGGCCGCGCGAATGCGACACTCAACCGTGAATTGGACATTATTCGCGGAGTCTTGAAGAGAGCGAAACGCTGGCATCATTTCATGGATGAGATTCGCCCTCTGCCGGTTCGGGAGAACATCGGGCGGGCGCTCACGTATGAGGAAAAGGTCAGACTCCTCAAACGGGCCGCGGCGCGCCACGAATGGCAGACGGCAGCCTGGGCGGCTCGGCTGGCTCTGAATACCACGATGCGCGGATGCGAGATCAAGGGGCTGCGCTGGCGTGATGTGGACATGATGGGCCGCGCTGTCACTATCAAGCGGAGCAAGACGGATGCAGGGGAAAGGGTCATCCCGCTTAACGCGGATGCCTGGGAGGTCATTCTGGCCCTCTACAGACAATCTCAGGAGTTGGGCGGCTTTGAGCCGGGGCATTTCCTCTTCCCGGCCATTAAGCCGGACCGCAAAGCGCAGGGCGAGGACAAGAAGGAAAAAGTGAAGATCGACCCCACGCGGCCATTGAAGAGTTGGCGGACGGCATGGCGACGGCTAACACGAGCGATTCAATGCCCAGAATGTGGTCTACTGCAAGACCCCGCCTTTACCTGTACGGGCTGCAAGGCGGATACCAAGGATGTGAAAAGCCCCTTCCACGGATTCCGCTTCCACGATCTGCGGCACCAAGCCATCACGGAACTAGCCGAGTCCAAAGCGAGCGATCAGACCATCATGGGGATTGCCGGGCACGTCTCAAAGAAGATGCTTCAGCATTACTCTCATGTGCGCATAGAAGCCAAGCGGAGCGCGCTGGATGCGCTCTCAATGAAACCGGCTCAGGTGAGCGATTCAAGGGGCACAACGGAAGGTTACGACACAAAGAACGACACAAAACTGAGGCGGGAGATGGAAGGGATGCCGCAAGTTGTTGAATCTTTGGTGGAGCTGAGCGGGATCGAACCGCTGGCCTCCTCGTTGCGAACGAGGCGCTCTCCCAGCTGAGCTACAGCCCCACAACTTTACTATCTTACCAGCGCACGCAAAATCCCGAAAGGGCGCAGCACGCGTTTTGATGCTGAGTGGATCTTCCGGCGGAGAAATGGGTTCGTCCGCCAGAAAAACCTACAACTGGTTCATATTCGCCAGGAACTCGGCGTTGTTGCGCCTCTTTTCAAGTTGCGTGATGATCATCTCCATGGCTTCCACCGGCGAAAGCGGGTTCAGTACGCGGCGCAGAACGAAGATGCGTTGCAAATCTTCCTTGGGAATGAGCAACTCTTCCTTGCGGGTTCCGGAGCGCTGGATGTCGATGGCCGGGAAGACGCGCTTATCGACGAGCTTGCGGTCGAGGATAATTTCCATGTTGCCGGTGCCCTTGAACTCTTCGAAGATCACTTCGTCCATGCGCGAGCCGGTGTCGACGAGGGCGGTGGAGATGATGGTGAGCGAACCGCCTTCTTCGATGTTGCGGGCGGCACCGAAGAAGCGCTTGGGCCGCTGTAGGGCGTTTGAATCCACGCCACCCGAGAGCACCTTGCCCGAGGGTGGAACTATGGTGTTGTAGGCGCGCGCCAGTCGCGTGATCGAATCCAGCAGAATGACCACGTCGCGTTTGTGTTCCACCAGCCGCTTGGCCTTTTCGATGACCATTTCGGCCACCTGAACGTGGCGGGCTGCCGGCTCGTCAAATGTCGAACTGATCACTTCACCCTTAACCGACCGCTGCATGTCGGTGACTTCTTCCGGGCGCTCGTCGATAAGCAGCACAATCAGCACAACTTCAGGATGATTGGTGGAGATGGAGTTGGCAATGGACTGCAGCAGCATGGTTTTGCCGGTGCGCGGCGGAGCGACGATAAGGCCGCGCTGGCCCTTGCCAACCGGGGTGAGCAGATCCATGACGCGGCCGCTGATGCCCTCGCGGACCGTCTCCATCTTAATGCGTTCCTGGGGATAGAGTGGCGTCAGGTTGTCGAAGAGAATCTTATTGCGTGTTTCCTCGGGCGACTCGAAGTTGATGGCCTCGATCTTGACCAGCGCGAAGTATTTCTCGCCTTCGTGCGGCGGGCGCACATTGCCGCTGATCGAGTCGCCGGTTTTCAGGTCGAACTTGCGAATCTGCGATGGGGAGACGTAAATGTCGTCGGGGCCGGGCAGATAGTTGTAATCCGGGGAGCGCAGGAAGCCGTAGCCATCGGGAAGGATCTCCAGCACACCGTCGGCGAAAATGTGTCCCTCCTTCTCGCTTTGTGCCTGAAGAATCTTGAAGATCAGGTCCTGTTTGCGAAGGCCGCTGGCGCCTGGAATCTCCAGGGTGCGTGCGATGCGGCTGAGTTCTGTGATGTTTTTTTCTTTAAGTTCAGCGATGGTCATGGTCACCTGCGGTGGGGAAGGGGTCGAAGTGAGGAGGTGCAGAAAGGGGATGTGCTCCAGGGGGAAAACGGGTGGGAATTCCTGAATGCGGCGGGCGCAGGCCGCGCCCTGAGCATTTCCCAGAATTGAGAGGAAAATCGAAACGCCGGAGAAACGCGGCTAGCCTGGCCGGCAAGCCGCCTTGAAACCGTTGCTTGATTCAACTATACCCTTATGGAAGCAATTCAGGCGGCGCGACGCCGCTCCTGAGGCTCGGCCGCGTTAGCCTCGACTGGCGTTGCTGCTGTTCCGGGGTTGGTGTTCTGAAAACGGCCCAGAACTTCATTTGTGGTGTCTTGCAGCCGTGTATTCGGCTTGTGCAGCTTGCGAGTCGCCTTGCTAGCCAGTTGACAGAGCTGGTAGCGATTGGACACATGAGAAAGTGCCCCAAAAACTAAATCAGAACGCATGATACATCTCTCCTTGCTTGAAGTGCCTGGCCGGAGGGAACTCGGTCTGTGCCCGCCGATCCAGTTCAGGGAGCCCAAATTGCCGGCTGCCCCAGTTTTTCATTCCCAATTCTTAGACGCGGGAAGTGGGTGTCCAGTTCAAGAATCTTGACGCACTTTCGCACGCCAGCAAAACCTTCCGTGCCATGTCAGTGATACAGAGTGCCGTCCCGGGATTCAATGCGCCCGGCTTCCATGTCCGGTGGATTCTTCAAGCGCACCGGCGCATCAACGGATGAGCCCCAGCTCAATATGATGCGGGAATTGACAAGATGGGTTCGCAGGATGTTACTGCGCAACTCGCCTTTGAATGGATGGCACTCATGAATGTATACCCAGTCGTCCTTTGGGTCAACTATTTTTTCCGGTCTTTTTGGGGACCAGGAAGGGGATGAGCTTCCGCCAGGGTTCATTTACTAAGCCACTTATATTCAATGCGATAACTGGGAAACCGGGCAAACTTCGTGGCTCTCGATGGTGGACTGACGTGGAAAATTTATGCCCCTAAGGTTGCAGGAATCCTTTTGATTACCGGGCGGCCGGCGGTTCGATTAGCTTCGCTTCGATCCGCGTGCCCAAACGCCGGAGGGAGCATGGGGTTTCAACCCCCTGAAACGAGAGCAAATAAGCGGGGCCTTGAGGCCCGGGCCGTTGTCACATTTTCAAAATCTGGACGAAATACAACTGTAGTTTTAGGGACTTAAGGACTAAGGAACGGAAAATCGGGAGGCGACTTCCATCAGGCCGTCAGTGTTGCGCTGTAGAAATTGAGGTAGAGATTGCGAACCGTCTTGTAGCATTCGCAAGCTGCCTCCTCAAGTCCGGCGGAATCGACGATGCGAATGCGGCCGCGGCTGTATTTGATAAACCCTTTGCGCTGTAAAGTTCCAGCCGCCGCAGTCACCGTGGTGCGGCGTGCTCCCAGCATATTGGCCAGGAACTCCTGGGTGAGGAAGTAGGTGTCGCTCTCTACGCGGTCGCGCACCATCAGCAGCCAGCGCGCCAACCGTCCCTCGGCCTCGTGCAGGCGATTGCATGCCGCCAGTTGTCCCAGGATAAACCCTTGACTCTGCACGCATTGCAACACGCTATCCCGCAGTTCGCCGTTTTCCTGGAATTCCTTCTGCAGCTCTTTGAAAGGCATGCGCAGCGCCGTGGCATCCATCTGGATGAAGCAGCGGGTGGGAATTCTGGCCCGGCCAAGAAGATGAAAGCTCTCCACCAGGCCCTCACTACCCCAGATTCCCACCTCGGCGCTGGCGCCATTGGACATGGAACTCACAATGGAGGCGACGCCGGAGGTCATGAAGTGTGCGTATTTGGGCGTCTCGTCGGGCTCATAGAGGACTGTTCGCAAGGGAAGCGGGACCGGTTTCAAACGCCTTAGCAGGGAAGTTCGATAGGCAGAGGGGAGGGTTGCGAGCAGCAAGTTGGAAGCTTGGCCGTTCATGGGGGCGTCCTTCTCTCGGGGGTTGCAAAGGACGCCGCTGATCGTTGAGCGCGAGTCTTGCGTTCTCTGGGAAGATGTTTTGGTACTCATCTTTGCACGGATTATCTCATTGAGAATTAAATCTTTATGTTCGCTATTGGACAGAACCTCACGAATTCTTCATGGGCTTGAATTTCATTCAGTCTTAATGTCGGCCATTAGACAGAAAAGCCCGGCCATCGGCAATTAAGCTGCTTCCACAGTTGGCGCGGTACGTTCTGTCGATGCGCTCCTTTCCCCAAGCGAGGTCGTATGAACAACGGTGCGCAAGTACTGGTGGTGAGCCGGGACCAAATGCTGCTGCAAACGCGCGCACTGCTTCTCGGAACCTATTTTCGAGTGGAGGCCGCGGGCCGGGTTCCTGAAGCCGAGACGGCAATGCGCAAGCAAGCCTTCGACCTGGTTATCCTGTGTTATTCACTTTCCGACGACGAGTACCGCAGGATGTTTGACCTGTGTCGGAGCCAGGATCCGCCGCCCAGGATTCTCACCTTGCATGCGGGAAACAACGGCCGCCCCAGGAATGGGAGCGATGGGGAGTTCGCTCTTGACCACGGCGTTTACGAATTATTGAAGAAGACCGCCGAGATGGTCGGCTACCCGCTGAAGCCCACGGGACGGCAAACTCAGACTCAATCTTGAAAGTGAATTTCTGCCCGACGCTTTAAGACCATGACCCGAGTCCAATGCAAAACGGCGGAGCTGTTTTGCTCCGCCGCGCATAGCACAACCTGCCGCCTGATTTCGCGGCTCCAGGTTACCTGCGTCCGCCGCCGCCATGTCCACCACCGCCGCCAGCAGCATGCCCACCGCCTCCGCCACCGGCATGTCCACCACCGCCTGAGGAAGCGCGTGGTGCGCTGGAATGGGAAGCTGCTGCGTGCGAGGGAGCGCCACGTCCGGCCGTTGCCACGTGTCCGGCAGGGGGTCGCGCGCCGCCTGTACGGACTTCTCCGCCTCCACCACCGCGGACTGCAGCGCCACCACCGCCGCGCCCTGCCTCGCCGCCGGCGAAATGGCTATGGTTGGCTGCGTAACCGCCGCCGCCGCGATAGCTGCCGCCACCGCCGTCTACGAAGCGATGACCGCCCCACCCGTGGCCGTAGCCCCAGCCTGCCCACGGGCCCATGCCCAGGAAGATGCCGTTGTAGAAGTACCCCGGCCCGTAGAAGCCCATTGGCGAACAGGCGTAGGGCGCGTAGTCGTAGTAGCCGTAGGAACAAACCGGCTGAATGCCGACGCTGACGAAGACCTGCGCTTTGGCTGCCGGCGCTATGGCCAGGCCCGCGAGCAGTGCA
Organism: Occallatibacter sp.; assembly: GCA_052145815.1. Taxonomy (GTDB): domain Bacteria; phylum Acidobacteriota; class Terriglobia; order Terriglobales; family Acidobacteriaceae; genus Telmatobacter. The sequence goes on along the minus strand of JBKQNU010000061.1, from coordinate 8,710 downwards.
GATGTACATAATAGAGTTTTAAGTCCGCGCATGTGTTGACCCCCTTAAGGTGTCTGCGATTGCCTGAAGTGCGTTGGAGGCTCTGCGGCCGCGGTGGATCACTGGGCTTGCAGCAGCTACCATAAGGATCCCGTCCTGGGATATCCCTCACGCTGTCGGGGGTTGAGAGTTTATCTGTCCTTACGCATTCAACATTATTCCGCGCTCATACGCCCGGTCTGAGCAGTATGAACCAGCTCGTGCGCCCACACCGTTCGCTGACCCCTGATCCCTGCCTTTCCGGTGTTAGCCTCAAATGTTATGGCAATTCCGGCTCGGGTGGATTTTCTGGTCATGGGTGCGGGCGTGGCAGGACTGCGCGCGGCGGTCGAACTGGCACGCCACGGCGAGGTTCTGGTGGTCACCAAGGAGTCGCTCGGCGAGTCGAACACGCACTACGCGCAGGGCGGGATCGCGGTGGCCACGGAGGGCGACGCGGACGTCGCCCTGCACCTGGAAGACACCATAAACGCGGGCGACGGTCTGGTTTACCGGCCAGCTGCGGAAGTGCTCGTAGCCGAGGGCCCGGTGCGAGTGGCGGAGCTGATCGAGTGGGGAGCGGCATTCGACAGGGAGGCCGGCGAGCTGCTGCGCACCCGCGAAGGCGCGCATTCGCTGCCCCGCATTCTGCATGCAAACGGCGATGCTACGGGTGCGGAGATCAGCAGGTCGCTGGCGGCCTTTGCCCGCGCCCACAAGCGGATTCAATTTGCGGAATGGACCATGGTGACCGGGCTGGTGGTCGCCGATGGTCGCGTGATAGCAGCGGATCTGGCCGGTGCGGGACCGCTGGCTGCGGAGCCTGACCCCACTCGGGTGAGCGCAAGCGCGGTTCTTATCGCCTCAGGCGGTGCGGGGCAGGTCTACTCGGATACCACGAACCCGGCGGTTGCCACAGGCGACGGAATCGCCCTTGCGCATGAAGCCGGAGCAGCCCTCGCAGACATGGAGCTCTATCAGTTTCACCCCACCGCGCTGGCGCTGCCAGGCGTGCCGCGATTTCTGCTCTCGGAGGCGCTGCGCGGCGAAGGGGCGTATATCCGCAACGAGCGCGGCGAGCGCTTCATGGAGCGCTATCATCCGCTGCTCGAACTGGCGCCGCGCGACGTGGTCGCGCGCGCAATTGCGCGAGAGGGGATGGGGGCGAGAACGAGTGAGACGAAAGTTGTCCACCTGGACATGCGGCATGTGAAGAACATCAACCTGCACGAACGATTCCCCGGGATCAGCGCTTTCCTGGGCAAACAAAGGCTGGATCTTGCGCGAGACTTGATTCCCGTGCGTCCGGCGGCACACTACCTGATGGGTGGGATCCGGACGGACTTGGATGGGAGAACGAATTTAAAGGGGTTGTACGCTGCGGGAGAGGTAGCCTGCACCGGCGTGCATGGCGCCAACCGGCTGGCTTCGAACTCGCTGCTCGAGGGACTGGTCTTCGGGGCGCGGGCGGCGCAGGCAATGCTGGCCGACGGGCTGCCGCTGGTGGCGGTCACGGAACCTGCTGCCATTCTCAGGCCCATGGCGAGAGAGGACGACGCTCTCGCCGAAGTATTCATCCATCACTTGCAAGAAGCGATGTGGGCCTATGCGGGCTTGCTGCGTCACCAATCCACTTTGCGGCAGGGTCTGGCCGCGCAGGCCGAATGCGAAACAGGCCTTGCTCAATTCGTTCAGCAAGGCAAAACCGGCCGCAGGCTCCTGGAGGGGCTGGCGCTATGCCGCGTCGCACGCGCCATTCTGCAATCGGCAATGTCCCGCACGGAGAGCCGGGGAGCGCACTTCCGAAACGACTTTCCGAGACGCGACGACGAGCATTTTCAGAAGCATTCGGTCTTCGGCGCCGTAAGCGAGGTCAAGTTCGAGAAGTGGTAGCCGTCATTTCTCCATTCGTGGCGACGGATCGCTGTTTGCTGATCCCTGATCCCTGATCCCTGACCCCTGTTTTGCCGCCATCCACGATACGACGGCGCAGACCGTAAGGATCGACCCCATGATGGCCAGCGATAGGGTGATGGGCACGTCGATCCAGCGGGCAGTCAGCATCTTTAGAGCGACGAAGGCCAGCATGGCGCCCAGTCCGTAATGCAGATAGCGGAAACGGTCAAGCAAGGCCGCCAATGCGAAGTAAAGCGAGCGCAGGCCGAGCACGGCGGCGATGTTGGATGTGTAGACGACGAAGGGATTGTGGCTGATGGCCAGCACCGCGGGAATGGAGTCGGTGGCGAAGACTAGGTCAGTGACTTCGATGGCCAGAATTACGGGCAGCAGCGAGCCTTTGGCGGGTTGGAGCTTGCGAATCCACTCAGGGATGGCCGCGCGGGCCGAGCCGCCGCGCACCAGCCGCCACGCCGCATAGAGCAGAAACAGGCCGAAGAACCAGGTGATCCAGTCGAAGCGCTTGAGCAGCGTGATACCGGCCATGATGAACAGGGCGCGCAGCACCACCGCTCCGCCGACGCCCCAGACGAGGGCGTTGTGCTGGCGCTGCTGACTGATTTGGAAGCCCTGGAAGATGACCAGGAATACGAAGAGGTTGTCGACGCTGAGCGAGGTCTCGATGGCGTAGCCGCCGATCCATTCGAGAGCGGTCTGGTGGCCTTGCGTGAGGGCGATCCAGACGGCAAAGGCTGCGGCGGCAAGCACCATGCCGGCGGTTCCCAGCCAGGCGAAGAGCTGCGGCGAACGCGTTGAGCGGCGATGGCCGGGCAGCAGGGAATCGACCAGCAGCAGCGCCGCGACGGCCGCGTGGAAGCCCAGCCACCAGACCCAGGATGCGCCGGCAATCATTTCTGGATGGTATCGCACGACAGGGTTCAGGAGTTAGTCCGGTGCGAGTTGCTGAATGAAGCTCGCAACAGTTTCTGCGGCCTGTTGAGGCTCGCGCTGAAGAATCAGGTGAGGACCGTCGATGCGGACCACTTTGATCTGCGGCTTGATGGCGCGGATTTCCTCGAGCGAGGCCTCGCCAACCAGGCGATCATGCAGAGCTTGAATGTAAAGGATGGGCACCGAAACCTGGCTGAGCGCCGGCCGCGCGTCGACTGCCAGAACCTGATGGAGGCGCGCTGCGAGAGCGGTGGGCTTGACTGCGCGAATTGCTAAACGAACGGATGCGTGAAGTGATTCCGGTGCGTCCTTTCCAACAAGAAAGTGAGACACAGTAGCCTTCGGAAGAGGGAGCCGGAATGCCAATGGCGCAATCAGGGAAGCGAGCGATTCTCGCCATCCGCGAATGGGACTGGTTGCGAAGCCCGCGCAAAGAATCAGGCCCTTCAGGTTATGCGGATTGGTTGCGGCGAACTGAATGGCAAGGGGCGTTGAGAACGACTCGGCAAGGAGAACGTAAGGTTCGGAGGTGGGAACCATGAATTCGATCGTTCCCAGCAATTGACTGTACGTAGGGCTTGCATCATCCGGGATGTGAAGCGCTTTGATGCGCTTTGGCTCAGGCATCGCGCTCATGAACGCGGAGAAAAGTTCTTCTGTCCCATGCATTCCGGGCAGCAGCACGAGCCGCATCATTACCTTAAGTCGATCAGCCGGATCGTTTCCAGGAACACGTCGCCGTCGATGGTCAGGCTGCGGGCGCTGATCTTGTCCAGGGTGTCCTGGGCGGTGTGGTGATAGGCGTTGTTGGGGCCGTAGTCTAAGTCGATTACATCGATCGACGGCACGCCGCGCTGGACGAAAGGGAGATGATCGTCGTCCACCGGCTCCTCGGTCTGGAAGAAGTAGTGATCGTAGCCGTATTTGTGGGCGGCCTGGCGCACCAGGTCGACCAGCCAGCCGGTGGAGCGGGTCTCGCGCTGGATGTCGAGGTCCTTGTCGCCGATCATGTCGGCGAGCATGAAGGCCTTGATCTTGTTGAGCGTGCCGTCGCGGCCCCACTTGGCGGCCAGATGACGGCTGCCGTAGGTTGAGTCGGAGGCGGACCAGGTTTGGAAGGCCTCTTCACCGTCAAAGAAAACCAGCCAGACGGAGTAGCCATCGAGCTGCTTGCCGCGCACCCCGTCGCTGCGTAGTTGATCGGCGATGGCCATCAGCAGGCCGGTCGTCGAGGCTCCGTCGTTGGCGCCGACGAAGTTGATGTTGCGCAGCGGGTAGTTGGTCTCGTAGTGGGTGCCGAGAACGATGACTCCGTCCTTTTTGCCGGGGAAGCGGACGGTGAAGTTGCGCATGGCTACAGGGCCAATGGGGGTGTTGGCGGTGAAAGTGTCCTCTTCGACCTGGTCGTGCTTGAAATGGTCGCGGAGGAATGCTTCGGCTTTCAGGTGTCCCTGGCCGGTGGGCCAGCGCGGGCCGATGGCGACGAATTGGCGGGCGTAGTCGAGGGCCTTGGCGCCGTTGAAGTGGGGTTGGGCGGGGAGGGTTAGGGGGACGAACAGGAGCAGTGCCAAGACTGCTATGGCCATGAACGGCAGGCGGGACGAGGGTTGTGGTTTCCCACCCTTAGCGCAAAGGCAACGACGCGCCAAGGATGGGGCACCAAGGTAGAATCTCCCAGGTCTCAGAATCGAGACCTGGGGCACCCGGGCATTGTGAGCCGGAAGAAGCCAGGAGGAAAGGCACGAAGGGTGGATCATTGCGCGGCCCCTTTTGCTTCCTTGGCCTTGCGGCGCGACGGATGCACCCACCACGCAACCGCGATGCCGATCAAATACAGCGCCAGCATGGGGATGGCGTAGATGCACATGGTCCATGGGTCGGGGCTGGGGGTAATGATGGCAGCCACCAGAAACACCGCGAGGATGGCATAGCGAATGTTCTTCCACAGAAAGCGCGGGCTGACGATGCCGAACATAGCCAGAAAGAAGATGAGGATGGGAAGCTCAAAGCTGATTCCGAGGCCCAGAATCACCGACAGGAAAAAGCTGGTGTAGTCCTCGATGGTGACCATGGGGGTGAAGTTATGCCCAAAGCCGATAATGAGGATCTTGATGGCCGCCGGCAAAACGTAGAAGTAGCCAAAGCCCGCGCCGGTTAGGAAAAGCCCGACAGTCGCGGCCATGAAGGGCACCACGAAGCGCCGTTCTTTTTGGTAGAGCCCGGGGGCGATGAAGAGCCAAACCTGAAAAAGGATGAACGGCGACGCGAGAATTGCGCCGGCAAGAAGCGAAGCCTGCATATCGAGGTTCAGCGCATCCATGGGATGCGTAAAGACCAGCGACTTGCCGATGTGCGTGAGCGGCGCCTGAAGAAAGCTGACAATGCGGTCGTGAAAGAACCAGCAGACGAAAAAGCCGACGCCCAGATAGATTGCGGAGTGGACGATGCGGCGGCGCAGTTCGTCCAGGTGCTCCATCAGGCTCATGCCGGGCAGTTCGGCGCGTTCTGTTACCGCCGCGCGGGCCTTGCCGATTGCCTCGCTGGCATCAACCATGGTGAGCCGCCTGCTCCGGTTCCGGCGCACTCTCTCCCGCTGGACCGCCTTCGGATACCATTGCGTCCACGACGCCGGACTCCGGGTTGGAAGCCTGTTCCGCTTCAACGCCCGCCACAGCGCCAGGCTCCTTCGCCTCCGGCGCCAGCGCCGTGAGGCTGTTGGGGCGAGACGCGGCTATCTGCTCGCCAGTAGAGGGCGGCATGATGCGCGGATAGGCCTCCTCAATCGGCGCTTCCAACTTTACCGGCGCTCGGCCTCTGCCATCGATATTCTCGGCCGCCATGATTTCGTTGAGCGCCCCGGGATTCACTGCGGGGGTCTGGGAAGCAGCCTCAGTGGGTGCCCCAGGGCTCGAATCCGAGATCTGGGAAGCGGTCTCAGGCAGAGCCGGTTGCGCAGGAGCCGCCAGCGCCAAGCCTCGCAGCCGCTCCTCTTCCTTCTTGCGCCGGTCCGCCTCTTCCGCAGTGCGCAGTTCCTCTTCCATCTGGAATTTGAAGTCGTTGGAGGCCTTGCGGAACTCGTACATCAGCTTGCCGATCTGGCGCCCGATCTGCGGCAGGCGGCGCGGCCCGAAGACCACCAGCGCCATGACCATCAGGATGAGCGAGTCAGCCATCCCCAGGTTGGCCATCTGAATTGGCGGAGTTCCCATAAGGTGCAATGATACCTTTCCGTGCACGGCGGTCACAAACGGCACGATGCAGCTTTGAGTTCAGTTTCAGAGGCGATTCGATTCATAGTCATTGGGCTTCATCAACTGAAGCCGCCGGAGGGTGGCGGCCACAACCCTTGAAGTTGCCGCAATAGAACGATGCGGCCAAAGTGGTAGGCATTGTGCGCGCCCAGGCTTTCAAGCTGCTCGCGCACCGTCATGGTCCGCACCGGCATTCCCGGCCGCGATGGGCAGCGAACCTCAACGTCGAGACGATTCGCATCCAACGCTGCGGCCGCCGCTTCCTTGTTGGTTGCGAGGAACCGCTGCCGCAGCTGATCCCAGTCTTCCCGCACCGCATCGCCTGCGGTCGGAAAACCATCCGAAGCATGAACGGGATAGGCCGTTTCGATGCCACGAATCCAGTCCAGGGTCATCTGCTGCCAGAAGGCGATGTGCCACAGTTCTTCGTAAATGGTGCGCGGCACGCCCGCAACTGTTTGATGAGCGGCCTCGCTCGCCAGCCCTTCAAGAATGATTGCCGGCGGGGTGTGTGCGCTGTCGCCAACCAGCACCTGCTCTAATTCGCTCATCTACGCTCCTCAATGGTTGTCTGATCTCTAGAAATTATTCCATGCAAGCCCAGCCGTTACATCTCGGTTAAAATAGATGCAGATGGATGGGCCCATGCCGGTCAGAAATGGTAGCAACGACCGGCCTGAAGGCACATCCAACGGATTGAAGGCTGCAACAACCCCGTGGATGGGGGAAGGCAGAGTTCAGCGGTGTTGCCGATGAACTCTGCAATTCAGTGCATCCACTGCAGCCTGGTTAGCTTTCAACATCCCCGTCCGCTGCCCTCCAATGACGGAAAAGGGCGAGCAGGACTGAAGGCGGAATCGAAGTGAACCTGATTCTCGACGAAGACACGGCGGTCGCCGCTGCGACCGAGACCAGTTGCAGCCTCGAAAACTACCTCTCTCTTCCCGACCACTCCATGGACGGACGGATTGCCGAAGCGAAGGCGAAGCTGGGTGCGTCGACTATCCTGCTTGGCCACCACTACCAGCGCGATGAGGTCATCCGCTTTGCCGACTTCACCGGCGACAGCTACAAGCTCTCCCGGATCGCCGCGGAAACAGGCGCCGAGAATATCGTCTTCTGCGGCGTGCATTTCATGGCGGAAAGCGCCGACGTGCTTGGCCGCGACGATCAGCGGGTGATTTTGCCCGATCTGAACGCCGGCTGCTCCATGGCCGACATGGCGGAGATTTCGCAGGTGGAAGCCTGCTGGGAGGCGCTGGAGCGGCTAGGCCTGGCGGACGAGACGATCCCGCTGACCTACATGAACTCCACTGCCGCCATCAAGGCCTTTTGCGGCGAGCGCGGTGGGCTGGTCTGCACTTCTTCGAATGCTCGCGCTGCATTTGAGTGGGCATTTGCGCGTGGTAAGCGCATTCTCTTTTTGCCCGATCAGCACCTGGGGCGCAATACCGGTTTCGCGATGTGCATTCCGCTCGAGCAGATGGCGGTGTGGGATCCCTGGGCTGTTCAGATCGGGCCGCTTCAAGGGGGGCAAACGAAAGCAAGTCTGGCTGCCAGCCGCATTGTGCTGTGGAAGGGCCATTGCGCGGTGCATCAGCGCTTTCTGCCCGGACACGTGGACACGGTGCGGGCCAAGTATCCGGGCATCCAGGTCATCGTTCACCCCGAATGCCGTTGGGAGGTTTGCCAGAAGGCTGACGCGCTGGGCTCGACGGAGCGGCTCATCAAGCTGGTTGAGGATGCACCCGCGGGATCGATGTTCGCCATCGGCACGGAGATCCACCTGGTCAATCGTCTGGCCCGCCGCTTCGCGGCTGAGGGCAAGCGCATCATCACTCTCGACGACACCGGCTGCCTGTGCACGACAATGTACCGCATCAGCCCGCAGCACCTGGCCTGGGCTCTGGAAAACCTGATCGAAGGGCGAGTGGTCAATCGCATCCAGGTGCGGCCTGGTGTCAAGCACTGGGCGCGCGTGGCGCTTGATCGCATGCTCGAGATCGGGTGAGCGCTTAAGCGCCAAGTTGACACATCGCCTCACTGGTGCGCGGCCAGGGGACTGCCGGGGAAGCAGCAGTTCATTGATACTTTTTGACCATTTTCCCCACTCCATTCCGTCGTATCCTATGATTAGGTCGTTCCGATGAAAACCTTCACCCTCGAAGAAGCGCAGTCTCTGCTCCCGGTGCTGGAATCGCTGCTCAAGCGCGCCATCGAAGGCAAGCAGGCGGCTGAGCAGGTCGAGTCCGGGCTGGCTGAGCTGGCGCGGCGCATCTACGTCTCAGGCGGAATGAAAGTCGACCTGAGCGACGTGGCCAAAAAGCGTGGGGAGATGGAAGTCCACCTGCAGCGGGTGCGCGAAAGCCTGGCCGAGATCGACTCCATCGGCGTGCAGGTGAAGGATATCGATGCCGGATTGCTCGATTTCCCCTGCCGTCTCGACGACCAGGTGGTGCTGCTCTGCTGGCGTATAGGCGAGGCTTCGATTGAGCACTGGCACACCATGGAAGGCGGATTTAAAGGCCGCCAGCCGCTTGACGATCGCTTCCGGCGCCGCACCAGCTCCGGCGGTCGACCGAATTAAGCCGTGT
>JBKQNU010000060.1:0-10790 GCA_052145815.1 Occallatibacter sp. | reverse complement strand
CGCCACGATCCAGCGCCCACAACACACGCTCACGCAAATCCTGCGAATACGATTGCATCCTGCCTCCTCTCTGCCGGCAGGAATATTATCGCACAAAATGTAAATAGTTAAATTAGAAATGCTCTAGCCGATGGTACCGCGATGATTGGCTATTGGGCATCCACAACACAGCGAAAGCCCACCGCGCCGGATCGATCATAACTTGGAGCCATGAGCAGAAGCTTCCCATGCTGGTCGTTACGATAGGCTTGCGGGAAATACCAGATTGATCCCTGGGGCTGATAGTAGCTGCCGCCGCGCACTATGCCGGCGCGGGTGTGTTCATCCAGATATTCGTCGGTCCATTGCCAGACATTGCCAACCATGTCCATAACTCCAAAGGGGCTGGCGCCTGCGGGATGCGCGTCAACGTCGTCCGGGGCGCGCAGAGTGCGATCCCGATCCGGAGCCGGGACTGCATTTGGTTGATAGACGTTTCCCCACGGGTAAGCGAGGTTGCCTTGTCCCTGCGCAGCATATTGCCATTCCCATTCATGCGGAAGCCGTTTGCCTGCCCACGCGGCGTAGGCCCGCGCATCTTCGATTGAAACCCAGGTAACTGGCTTGTTGGCCCAGCCGTCTGGATAACTGCCATTCTTCCAGTCGCGAAGAAAATTGAGATCGTCTCTGGGATGATAGTGCGAGGCGTCGAGGAATTCCTTGAATCTGGCATTGGTAACTGGATACTTGTCGATGTAGAAAGCGTCGATTTGCATTCTGTGCTCGTGGTAGCGGCGAGCAGAATCTTCCCATGGGTACTGAACATCGAGCCCCACATCGTCACTTCCTTCGATCTCAATGCCGTTTACCTTGAAAAGGAATACGCCTCCGGGAATTCTGACCATCCCCTGCGGCGCAGAGGCTGAAGGCGCGGTGGGAGGGACCTCGACGAGTTGCTGCGGAAGAGCAGTCCATTGGTGTGGGTAACTCGAAAGAGGAGTTACGGTCATGGACTGCATACGAGACATGAGTTTCTGCATTGCCGGGCTGGGGTCGCCTCTGGTGGCCAAAACAGCGCCGAAACCGTGGGCTTCGATAGGAAACGATAACACCCAGTTATCTCCTTCGCGCTCCGCCTTCAATTCAGCGCCATGATATAGGTCAAAATAGCGCGTTCCTTCCGTGGCCGCGACCGACAGTTGCGGGCCGGACACATCATATTCATTTCGATTCACGATTGTCCAAACGGTCTGGTCATCCAATGGCCAGCGGCTTGCGAAGATCCCGAAGGTGTGCGTCGGATAGTACGGCTCCCATCCCTTGCTCACCAGAAATGGCGCCACCCCGCGTTCGATCGTCGCCATCCGCCGGGCGGCTTCCTCGTCCCGAGGCGTAATGCCATTCCAGATGCCCCAGATATTCTCCCAGCTTTCCCACCCAATGCCATTGAAGAAGGCAAACTGCAGATCGTCTGTCTTGTTGCGATTCCAGCGGTCGGAGATGTTCACCATGTGCCTGGTCTCCAGCCACTTATAACGATCGACCTGAGGAGCGAATGTAAACGAGTATTGGCCCCAGGTCATCGCGTCCCATGCAACCGCTTCGTCAGCAGGCGCACCCTCCGGCTCGAATGCCAGCGGATGACCGGCGAATTCGCTGGCCAGGGCAAACGCGAGCGGCACGCCATCTTGTGTGTCCCCGTTAATTCCGTCTGCGTCCAACTCCTTCATGAAGTCCGCAATCGCCTTCGGCCACGGAGTGCCAGGATCGCGAGTTCCCTGGTCCCACATCATCATCGGGAAGAGCACACGCACGCCCCTGCGATGAAAGTCGGCGATCATCTGCTTTACGCCGGCGACGCCGCCAGGCATGGAGCGGACCATTTCCATCTGATTGCGGTCGTCGATTCCCATATTTGGATAAGTCGACCAGACAAGTACCGCATCGATGCCGCCATAGCGCTTGTCCAGATCGTCGAGATAACGATCGACACTGTACTTCCCGGAAACCGGATCGTAGAAATACCTGTCCTGCACCATCATCTGCGGCTGGATGAAACTCGATTGCGTCCACTTGAGAGCCGGAAGATCGTAGCGCGAGCCGTCATAGCCAATGCGGATCAGTCGCTCCGTGCGCCAGTGCTGCAGATCTTTAAGCCATCCTTCGTGAGCCATGCTCGCGCACGGTGTAAACGCACCGGCCAGAGCTGTTTGGTATGCATTGTTCAGGGTCAAACAATCGAGCGGAGGAATCTGCTCACCCGAGGGAGGAAAGTGTGTGTCCTGCGCCTGCATCGAAAAAGGAAGGACCAACTCAAAAAGCAACGCACACGTGAAGCATTGCGCGAATCGAGTTTTCAGCTGCATGGGATTCTCTCCTCGAGTTAGCTGGGAAAAGCCGACGGATTCCGCCCTTTAACGCGAGTGACGCATTGCGTCGAGGGTCTGAACTTTGCATTTGTGTTGCCCGCAAGGGTCCGTATAATAGTAGCGGAATGTACACGCGAACCGTGGTCGCGAGGAAAACAGTTGCGGGAGTAGTTCAGTGGCAGAACGTCAGCTTCTTTTGCGGCGATTAGCTCAAATTCATCGTTTTTCATATGTTCCACGTTAACTTACTTAAATTAAACGATTTACGCTTCATTGCAAACATGGCGAAGGTTGTGCAGATTTGTCACATTTTTGCAGATTTGACCACCATGGATAGTAAAAATCGATAGTAGATTTTGGGTTGAAATTGACCTGCCCCCGGAAAACTCTACCGGTTGAAACTGGAGTTCTCTCGTAATCTAAACGGGAGGACGGAGCATGAAGAAGAGCCGGTACACGGAAGAGCAGATCATCGGGATTTTGAAGCAGCATGAGGCGGGTGTGAAGACGGCGGATGTTTGCCGGGAGCATGGGATCAGCGCGGCAACGTTTCATGGCTGGAAGTCGAAGTACGGCGGGATGGAAGTGAGCGAGGCGCAGCGGCTTAAAGCGGTGGAGGACGAGAACCGCCGTCTGAAGCTGCTGGTTGCCAAGGCTGGAAATCTTCGCGTCGGGGCACCGTAATGGCCTCTTTGTCAGCCGCCGTGCGATCCGGGCTATCGAGAGGGAAGCGACAACTCACGTAGGGGTTAACAATTTGGGCAACACGGCAGTCGGCGGTCCTTGCACTAAGATGGAAGAACGGTGAGTGCAGGGCGGGCTAAGCGCGCACGGACCCGGCCGATGAATATCAGGCAGCCGCTGCCTGTTTTCAGTCTAGAAATACTTCCAGCGCTGGACTGTGATGCTGCTTGATTGCTTTGTCTCAAGCGCACCCCTTTGCAGGGGAAGAAATCAGAGGTTTGACAAGTGAAAGTTGAGATGATTGAGACCATTCGATGATGGAGGCGAAGAATTTGGCAGTTCGTGCGCATGCCGGTTTGACTGTGTGGTTTACGGGACTGAGTTCAGCCGGCAAGACGACTCTGAGCGACGCAGTTTCGGCACACCTGAAGAATCTCGGATACCGGGTTGAACAGCTGGATGGCGACGTCATCCGGCGGCACCTAAGCCTTGGTCTGGGATATGAGCGCAAGGATCGCGAGGAGAATCTGCGGCGCATCGGATACGTTGCCGAGATGCTCTCGCGCAATCAGGTAATTGTCCTGGTTTCGGCGATATCTCCTTACCGCGCGATTCGTGACGAGATGCGCATCAAGTGCGGGCCCTTCATCGAGGTTTATGTGGATGCACCCCTGGAAGTATGCGAGCAGCGTGACCTTAAAGGGATCTACAAAAGGGCGCGCAAGGGTGAACTGCTCCATGTCACCGGTATCGACGATCCATATGAGCCGCCGAACTCTCCTGAGGTCATTTGCCGCACTGACCAGGAATCAATCGAGGAGAGTTGTGCGCGCGTACTTGCGGCAATTTTGAACAAGCTGGGCCTGGTGTGATCTGCCCGCGGAGGATTCCGATCGCGGATGTTTGAATCCGCGACATATGAAGGGCACAGTGAATGTGGTTGCCGGGAATGCAGATGGATGCTTTCCGGGAACGGCGATCTTTCTCTTCCTGCCTATCTCGGACCTGAAGTAAAACCTGAGGAACCTCCTGAATTTGAGCCTTGACAGTGAGTCGATCGATGAGTAGTCTGCAAACGCAGTGTTTCGGGGCGGTTTTTGCACCAGATCAGTGGGGATAAATAATCGAGCGATGGAGGGTGCTGCCACCTGGCTCCTTCTGCCAAGCTGAGGGAACCCGCAGACACCCCCTGTGGGAGCGCTTCCCCATCTGAAGTATTTTCCGAATTTCTCCGTGTATTTTGGGCACATAGGACTCGGAACTATGCCGCGAGAAAAGGTTGAGGCAGAAGAGGTACATCCGATTTTGAAATCGTGCGATTGAAGAACGGGAGTCGACGAGATGCGGAAACATCGATTTGCCAAGAAGGTTATGGCTGGCGCTGCACTGGCGCTGGCTTTCGCGATCACCGCAAGCGCCTCGGTCAACAGAACTTTTGTGTCTACGACAGGCAACGACGCCAACGTAAGCGTTAACTGCAGTGCAAGCGCCAGTTGTCGCACATTCGCCGCGGCGCTCTCGGTAACGAATGCAGGAGGAGAAATCGTAGTCGTGGATTCCGGCGGCTACGGACCCGCCACGATCTCTCAGCCGGTAACCATTACCGCCACAGGCATTGATGCTTCGGTCACCCAAACGGGCGTCGGCGATGACGCGCTCACCATAAACACTACTGGAAACGTTACGCTCAACGGGCTCAGCCTGTATGGGGGCGGGACTGGATTAGCCGGAATTCTGGTTAGTCAGGTCGGTTTTCTGCGCCTGTACAACGTCGGAGTCTATGGCTTTGAAGGCCTCGGCATAGACTTCGCAGCCACGAGCGGCAGCCTGGCCATCTACAACTCCAAGATCAACGACTGCGACATTGGCCTTCTTATGGAGGCGTCCGGAGGCCGGGCTTATGTAAATGGCTCGGAGTTCGATGACGATGCAGCCGCCGGGGTGGACGCTACTCAAGGAAAAGTTGACGTGGCAGACTCCGACGCGCACTACAGCGGGGTCGGGTTCCTTGCGGATGGAGGCACGGTGGCGCTCTTTAACGTCCGCGTCATTTACAACACCGTCGGCTTAGCAGTCAGCGGCACTTCGGATCCTCAGGGCGCCGGTCAAATGTACGGTGCGGACTCACTCCTGGCCGATAACACCGACGCTTGGGCCGTCGATAAAGGCGGTGTGCTTACTGGATCTAACCCTGGGACCTCATTGATTGCACCGGGACAGGGTTCAAGCACGGTGACCGTGGCTGGGCAAGTTCTTCAATAACCTGAATGACCCTTGAGGAACTGGGCCGGAAGCTCACCTGGTTCGCGCAGAGTTGGAAACTGCTTATCTGAATGATCTTTTCGGCAAGAGAAGCACGCCTGAACTGGAGGCTCAGGCGCAGGCAGGTGTGTTTCCGGCTGGCCTGAACGCCGCATTTTGCACTGAGGCCGCGCGAGTGCGAAAGCCCCTCTGCCAGGATACTCAAGGGGCCGAGAGCAAGAATCCGAAAGAGTGCGCGCGATCTTGGATTTCGACGGAGCAGGTGTTCATTTCCTCGCCGCGATGACACTGATTCGATGGCCGCGAAAGTATTCGCGTGGCATATGGCGATCCGGATCAAGACATTGAATCTGATGAAATCCGGCATCCGAGATCAGGCTCAGTAAAGCCGCTTTTGTGGGCACAAGCCGCACCATGGAGTCGAGGTTGGATCCGCGGGTCGTCGGCTCCTCGGGGTTTCTTGGAACCAAACCCAAGAACGAACCCCTGCCGGGAAGAATCTCCGTGTCTACCACGAGTGTTTCCGCGGTAAGGCTGGCCGCTTTTCGCAGCACGAAAACTGGATCTACCAGGTGATAGAGAATCCCTAACATGAAGGTGACGTCGGCCCCGGGCTGTTCCCCCCACCAGGGTTCGCTTTCCAGCAAACGGCATCGAAACTCGCAATTGTTAATGCCCAGTACGACCGCGATCGCTTGTGCCTCCGTGACGAAAGTCTCCGATGAATCGATTCCAAAGCAGCGAACTGCGCCCGCTCGGCTGGCAAGGAATGACCAGTATCCTTGGCAACATCCAAGATCGAGAACTGTCTTTCGATTCAGGGATCCAGAATAGCGAGCTACCAACTTGTCGAAGAAATGCTTCTTCCGCAGCGGATGCCGGTTGGGATCCACGCCTGGCCGGCTAGGCGCGGTCGTTCCCCAAGGCAAGTCAAACGGGTAGTGCCAGTACTTGACTTCCCACAGAACGGCTTCTGCCTCCTCTCTATTCATCCCAAATCCTCGCCCTTCACCATATCAGATTGAAGGCCGGGACAATGGCGGCCAGGTGGCAAGGGCTTCTTGAGGCCTCTGCCACGCTGGAAACCTCTTGTGCGACGAGAGGAGCCTAGTAAGACTTTGCGTTAATTTCTTGTGAATCGCCCTGGAAATGCCGCAGCCGAATAAGGATTCCGACCCAAAGAAGCGGTTGGCGATCTATAAGACCGCCATCAACCAGTCATGGTCTCAAGGGGCCTGCCGGCCGAGCGCTTAGATCTTCCGAATGCCTCTACGCAAATGGAGCATAGATGGAGAATGACGTGCGCGAGATCGACGAGTTCCTGGCGAAACCGCCGCAGCGGCGACGGCTCGAATTCTGAGGAAAAGCCCGGGATTTAAGCCTTGACAGTAGGTCGATTGATGAGTAAGCTTCAACCGCATAGTCCCGGAGAGATCTTTGCGCGCGTGCAGCATGAATGTGCCATCGAGAGCGGGTGGCCGCAGCCGTGCGATTCGCCTGCCACGTTCAGCAAACTCGCAGCCGCTCACTGGGGGAACGCTTCGACCTTTGAATATTGTCGAAACTTCTCGGAACATTGTGTGTTGATAGGATCGGGAGCTATCCCGTAAGGGAAGGCTTGAGGCGAAGAAAGTTAAGCCATTCTTGGAACCAAGAGGGATTGAAGAAAGGGAGTCGACGAGATGCAGAAACATCGATTTGCAGAGAAGGTTATGGTTGGCGCTGCACTAGCGCTGGCCTTCGCGATCACCGCCAGTGCCTCGGTCAACAGAACATTTGTGTCTACGACGGGCAACGACGCCAACGTAAGCGTTAACTGCAGTGCAAGCGCTAATTGTCGCTCATTCGCGGCGGCGCTCTCGGTAACGAATGCAGGAGGGGAAGTCGTAGTTGTGAATTCCGGCGGCTATGGACCCGCCACGATCTCTCAGCCGGTAACCATTACTGCCACTGGCATTGATGCTTCGGTGACCGAAACGGGGGCCGGCTTAAACGGGCTCACCATAAACACCACTGGAAACGTTACGATCAACGGGCTCAATCTGTTTGGGGGCGGAACCGGCAACGACGGAATTCTGGTTCAACAAGTCGGTTTCCTGCGTATCTACAACACGCTAGTCCAGGGCTTTGCAAACGACGGCATTCACTTCACTGGCGGCAGCAACCTGGCCATCTACAACTCCAAGTTCAATGACAACGGCCACGATGGCCTGCTCATGCAGACGTCGGGAGGCCGAGCCTATATCGATGGCTCGGACTTCGAGAACAATGCATTTGCCGGGGCGGACTCTGCTCAAGGGAAAATTGACATTGCAAACTCCAACGCGCACTACAACCAGTATGGGTTTTTTGCAAATGGAGGGACAGTGGCGCTCTATAACGATCGCGCCATTTACAATGCCACCGGCATAGCGGCAAGTGGTACCGCGGGGGGTAATGGGCCCGGGAACCTTTACTTCGCGGATTGCCTTTTGGCCGATAACACCACCGCTTGGTCCGTCGGATCCGGTGGTGTGCTTTCCGGATCCAGTCCTGGAACCACGTTGGTTGTGCCGGGCCAGGCTACCAGCGGAACACTTACCGCAGCGCAGACTCTTGAATAACCTGGCAGCCGACGAGGAATTTGGCCGGATGCTTAGCTGAACCCGCGCAGTATCGCCAAGTGCACGCCTGTGCTAACGGAGCGACATCGAGGCCGGATAGTATCCGGCCTCGAATCATTAAGCTTCGCAATTAGATCATGGATGACTACGGATTTGCGGCCTACCTCAACTTTTTTCACGCGAGCATTTAAGCTCATGAAGGTCATTAATCGGAGAAGGCTTTAGTGAAGCAAGTTGAAGATTCCTCCGTACTATTCATAACCTTGGACTCTTGCCGTTACGACACTTTTGAGAATGCCTCAGTCCCCTTCATGCGGAAGGTGGGTCCAATGCATAAAGCAATGGCTCCTTCATATATGACGTTTGCGTCACATTCCGCGATGTTCGTTGGCTTTACTCCAGGATTAGCCACGGTCAGGCAGAGTCTGTTGAACCCAAAGTACGGCAAGTTATTTCGGCTTGAGGCCGCAGGTTTTCCCGGCCGCCAGCCGGGCGCATTCCAACTCTCGGGACCAAACATAATCTCAGGTTTTAGACGTTTAGGCTACGCTACCATCGGCTCAGGCGGAGTCGGCTGGTTTGATCCGCAAACCGAAACAGGCCAGGTGCTCTCTCGGCCGTTTGAACATTTCTATTATCCGGGAAAGTCTTATTGCTTGGAGAAACAAATCCGATGGATCATGAAATATCTGGAAGGCGCAGCCGGACGCCCCGTATTTGTCTTTCTAAATATCGGGGAAACACATGTTCCTTATTATTTCAAGGGCGCGCCATGGCGTCGAGATGACAACCCTTGTGTGCCATTTCAGACAGTGAATAGATCCGCAGATTGTCGTGTACGGCAGGCTGCATGTGTCGAATACGTTGATGGTCTGCTCGCCGAACTCCTAGCGATCTTTTCTCGCGCCTCAACCATTATTTGTGCAGACCACGGCGATTGCTGGGGGGAGGACGGACTTTGGGAGCATGGTATCAGCCACGAAAGGACTCTAACAGTGCCATTGATCCTGCGAGTCCGCGGCCAAGCCATTGGTTTATGCCCGGACTAGCAATCGAGCCCGGAAGGTTTGAGGATCATCTCCAGTGTCATCGAACCAAATCAAGTCTGATGGTCTCGATCGAGCTCCAGGGGCGCAAGATTTCGTTTACAGCGCAAGAACGAATGGCAGCCAATAATGTTTCTCGCCCGCCTTCCCCTTGGCGCGCTATACTTCCTCGATGGATGCCAATCGGGTCGCCCAATCGAACGTCATATCGAGAAGGTCAATCAGGAAGTTGCCCGGCGCGAAGGCCGGCGGCTGAGGAGCGATTTGGATCAAAACGACGTGTGTGGGGCACGCGGGTGCCGCAGCAATGCCACGCCAAAAGGAATGGCTTTTTTGTATTAGAACAACTGTTGTCGGATGAACAAGAGAAAAGAGCGTTACCGGGCTTGATCGGGAGGAAAAACTGCGAGCAATTCATGGGCTGTTGAGGAACAACAAATCAATGAAGATGCTCGGATACTGTCGGATCGGACTTACCGTCGGTTCATCCGGCCTTCATCTCAGATAAGATCGAATCGGAACTGTCCAGGGATGTTTTCACCTTCTCACCGGGATGGGATTTCAATATGAGTCAGTTGTAAGAAGGGCAGTTTCACGGATCACTTCGCGCCCAGTACCTTTCAGTTTAAGAGGAGAGAGTAAAAGCATGCGGCGTCCAATTATTATCCTTGGAATGCATCGAAGCGGGACCTCGTTGACAGCAGATGTTGTTAGAAGATGGGGAGCTTCAGCGGGCGAGCAAGAACTCCTGCCACCCAATCGTAAGAATCCAAGAGGCTATTGGGAACTCGCGGCACTCGTATCTCTCAACGACGACCTCCTAGCTGCGGTTAATTCCGGAGTATTCCTTCCGCCTTCTGACAAAGCACATCAAACGCTTGTCGATTTGGCAACCAGCGGTCCTTATCGCGAGAGGGCTCTTCACCTGCTGCACTCCATGGAAAATCACGATAGGCCATGGTTTTGGAAGGACCCTCGATTGGCCATCCTCCTCCCGTTCTGGAAGAAGCTCTGGGGTGAAGCCATATTTGTAATCCCAATCCGTGATCCTATTCAGGTTGCAAGATCCCTTCACACCTGGCATTCTGTCCCTTATTCAGCTGGGATGCTATTGTGGGAGCGGTACATGGTGGAGATAGTTCGGTCGACAGGAAATCACCCGCAGAGAATATTCATCGGCTATGAAAATTTAGTTGAACATCCGGAAGAGCAATGCCGGCGCCTGTCCTCCTTCTTAAATCGTTGCTGTTACGATGCTGCATCTGAAGTTGACGAGCAAACTCTAGAGAAGATGGTTCAAGCAGTTGATGTGCAACTTAGACGCAATAAGGGCAAATGTTCAGAAGGCTCTCGGATAGCAACCAAGAGTCAATATCACTTATTCAAACAACTCGAGAACGCATTGTCGAGCGACCCACAAGATCTTGTTGACTGTGAATGTGAGATGCGTGAGGGTTGGAGAGAGTATCTTGAAGGGTGGAAAGAGTATCTTAGAATCATGAATATCGCGCACAGAGGCTTTGAAAAGATGATTCGAGTCTACAGTTCAGCAACTGTATATATGCGACATCTTTGGTTCGGTCGTCCCAGCGGCAGCGATAGTGAGGCAGTTCCCAGAGGCTGATGAACAGTCAACAAGCTGAAATCACGCACTTCACGAACCGCCGGGTTCCGGTTGTATTACCGGCCAACCGGCAGTTGCCTTTCGAGTATTGATAAACTTCTAGAGCATTTCTAATTTAACTATTTACATTTTGTGCGATAATATTCCTGCCGGCAGAGAGGAGGCAGGATGCAATCGTATTCGCAGGATTTGCGTGAGCGTGTGTTGTGGGCGCTGGATCGTG
>JBKQNU010000059.1:0-24198 GCA_052145815.1 Occallatibacter sp. | reverse complement strand
ACCGCGCTGCCTGTTTGCGGGTCTCCGGGTCGGGGAGCGGCCTGACGAACTCGTTCCAGCTACGGCGACGAATATCCGGGCTTTCGTAAGGCCGGTCGCGGCGTTCGATTTCTAAAAAGCCGGTTGGTCTACCCATGGTTCGGTCCTCGGCAATCCTTCCCGGTCGGGCCGGTCACCATTGCTGACTTATATATTGGCTGATTTCGCAGGCGGGATCAACGCCGGGCAGGACCGGTGCCGCGGGCGGACGGTTGCCCGCCTCATTCGATGAGTTCGTCGGCACGCGCCAGCAGCGAGGGCGGCGCGGCGAGGCCGAGCGCCTTGGCGGTCTTCAGGTTGATGACGAGGTCGAAGCGGGTCGGCTGCTCGACCGGCAGGTCGGCGGGCTTGGCGCCGTTAAGGATCTTTCCGCCATAATACCCTTGAGATGATAGATCGCCATAAGGCTCGGCCCGTAGCTGACCAGACCGCCGTTCTTGGCGAAATCGCGCTGCAAGGCGATCGCCGGAACGCCGTGGCGCAATGACAGCGCGGCAATCTCGGGTTTGAATGCGGTCTGGGGGAGCACGAGTCCGTCGGCATTCATCTGGTGGACAGTCGCGAAAGCGCCCTCAATCTCGCTTTTCGTGCGGACGTTCCGGGTGATGATCTCCACCCGCGTGGCCCGCGCCGCTGCCTGCGCTGCCTCAATCATAGGCTCGCTCTGAGGCGAATCCGGGTCCTGCAGCAGGCCGATCACCCGACCCTGCGGAACCAGTTCCAAAAGCAGCTCCAGCAGTTTGGGCATCAGCTCGACCCATTGCATAGCAACGCCGGTCAGATTGCCGCCCGGCCGGGCGAGGCTTGCGACCAGCCCCGCCGCAACGGGGTCGCTGCCCAAGTGGAAGACGATCGGGATCGTCGAGGTCGCGTTCTTGGCCGCGAACGCGGGCGGCGCGGAGCTTGTTGCCGCGGTTGAGATCGAGGACATATTGGACGTGCTGGTGAATGATGGCGTCGAGAGAGAGATTGACGGGATTGACGACGGGCTGGGCGACGGGCATCGGGACTTCGTTGGCGGTGGGAAGGTTGAGGTCTTCGGGGCGAATGACGCCGTTGACCGCTTCGAGAAGCGCGGCCTCGAGGACGGAGGCCAGTTCGCGGACGTTGCCGGGCCAGGTGTGCTGGAGCAGGCGTGCGAGCGCGCCGGGGCCGAAAGTGACGGGGCGCTGCCGATAGCGGGCGCAGATTCTTTCCAGCAGCGACTGGGCGAGCGGGGCGATGTCTTCGCGGCGCATGCGGAGGGGCGGAATGACGAAGCGGACAGCGCTGAGGCGAAAGGCCAGGTCGGGCAGAAGCAGGCCCTGGCTGGCCATCTGGCGCAGCGCGGATTGCGAGGAGGCGAGCAAGACGGCGCGGCCGGGCGGGCGGTCCTGCAAGGTTTTCAGAACGCCGAGGAGCAGGCCCTGTCCGGGAGGGGCGAGCAGGTCGACGCGGTCAAGATAGATGAAGCCGGCCAGGGTGGAGGGATCGGCGTCAGTGACCAGCCATTCGCGGGCATCGCGGCGCTGGAAGGAGCCCGCGGCGAGCGGGGAGCGGCTGAAGAGATAGCGGGCGAGGGTCTGTTTGCCGGCGCCGTGTTCGCCCTCAATGGCGGCCAACTGCACGTGGGGCGCTGCCATTTCAGCTTGCATCAGCAGCTTTCGCCAGGCTGCGCTTACACCTGCGACCGGCGGCGCTTGCGACGCGGCGGCTTCAACGAGGGAAAGGCCAGGGACGGAGGGCTGGGGCTGGAATTGAGTGATGCTTTGCATGGTTTTCAACGAGCCTCGCCTTCGTGGCCCGGAAGTGGTGATCAGGCCAACAGATGTCTTATCGGCATTGAGAGGGAAAGCATGAACCGGAAGGGAGCGGAAATCCTGGCAGGGATGGAGTGAGGGGATCGGTTTTCAGGTGACGGTTGAAGCGGGGTGTTGGGGCTCGCGGTTTCCCACCCATGCGAGGGAAAGAATCGCATGGATGGGGCACGGAGACTATTAGTCTGAGGCGGGGTCCGCCGGAATCCGAGCTAGCGGTAGCGCTTGGAGGGCTCGTCGGAGAAGATCTGGCCGTCGCGGATGTGGACGACGCGATGGGCGTATTGGGCGATGTCGGGCTCGTGGGTGACGAGGACGATGGTGTTGCCCTTGGCGTGGAGTGTATCGAAAAGAGCCATGATCTCCTCGCCGGTTTTGGAGTCGAGATTACCGGTAGGCTCGTCGGCCAGGATGATGGAGGGGCTGTTGACCAAGGCGCGGGCGATGGCCACGCGCTGGCGCTGGCCGCCGGAGAGCTCGTTGGGCTTGTGATTCATGCGATCTTCCAGGCCCACGTTGGTCAGCGACTCCTTGGCGCGGGCGATGCGGGCGGCGGCGGGGGTGCCGTTGTAAATGAGGGGCAGCTCGACGTTATGCAGCGAGGTGGCGCGGGCCAGGAGGTTGAAGGTCTGGAAGACGAAGCCTATTTCCTTGTTGCGGATGCGAGCCAGCTGATCGTCGTCGAGCTCGCTGACGAGCTGGCCGTTGAGCCAGTATTTGCCTTTGGACGGCGTATCGAGGCAGCCGATGAGGTTCATGAGCGTGGACTTGCCCGAACCCGACGGCCCCATGATGGCGACATATTCGTTGTGCTTGATGCGCAGCGAAATGCCGCGCAGGGCCTGCACCTGCTGTTCCAGGCCCATATCGTAGGTGCGCCACAGATCTTCGACGACGATGACGTCGCCCTGCCTGTTGGCCGCCGATTGAGCGAGTTCCGCGCTGCCGATGCTTTCCAGAGCCATCCTGTTCGTGTCCTTTGCCCGGAAGTTGCCGTCCGGCTTCGGTTATGCGGTAGAGAGGGTCTAAATGATTGACGAAGCCCGCATGCAAATGGCTCGCTAGCAGTATTCCCTCGGGGGCTAAAGCCCGGCGTCGTTTTTGTGCCTTGCGGCACGACTAAAGTCATGCCCTGTTACAAAACTGCGATGCTATTGCGGAACAACTAAAGTCGTGCCCTGACGCTTCCTGCTTCGCCTGTGAATTTCTCAGCAGTCACTATTATGAACTGGATGCGGGTGCGGCGGGTTTTTCGGTGTCGCGCTTGACCAGGGAACCGTTCTTCAAGCCGCGCAGGGTCTTGAACGGGCCGGTGACGATTTCCTGCCCGGCGGTGAGTCCGGAGGTCACTTCAATGTCGGTTGCGCCGGTGATGCCGGTGGTGACGGGGACGAACTTGACGCGCAGCTTGCCTTGCTTGTCCTTGTCGACCACGTAGACGCCTTGCACCGGGTTGCTTTTGGCGGCCGGGGTGGTGGAGGCGGCTTGCACTCCTCCCGCGGTCTTCGGCTTGTCGTCGTTGGGATCGTGCATGGTGAGTGCCTGGATGGGCAGCGACAGGACATTGGTCTTGTGCGCGGTGGTGATTTTGGCGGTGGTGGAGAGGCCGGGACGCAGATCGCTGGTGGGGTTGTCGAGGGTGACAACCACTTTGAAGTCCTTGGCCTCTTCGGTGCCGGTGGTGGATTGGGAGGTGGCCACGCCGGTGGAACGGAGCAGCGCCTGGTCGCCGACCAGGGTAACGTGTCCCTTGAAAACCTTTCCCGGGAGTGCGTCGACGGTGACTTCGGCCGGTTGATCGAGGCGGATGTTGACGATGTCGGTTTCGTCCACCTTGACTTCGGCGGTGACCACGCTCATGTCGGCGATGGTCATCAGCGTGGAGCCTTCGGCATTCTGGATGCCTTCGACCACGGTCTCGCCCTCGCGGATGGGCTCGTTGGTGACGATACCGTCAAAGGGGGCGATCGCGACGGTGCGGTTGAGCAGGTCCTGGTTGAAGGTGAGGCTGGCCAGTGCGGTTCCCAGGTGACCACGGGCGGAGTCGGTCTGCGCCTTGGACTGGTTGAGTTGGGCAGCCGCTTGCGCTACGGAGGCCACGTCGAGGTCGTAGGCGGCCTTCTTGGCATCGTAATCCTGCTTGGCCATGATGCCATCTTTATAGAGGGCCTGGGCGCGGTCCCAGTCGAGCTTTTTCTGCTCCAGGTCGGCCTTGGCGTGCTCCACGTTGGCTTCCTGGGTCTTTTCCGCGGCAATGTCGGAAGCAATATCGGTTTTGGCGGCGGCGATGGCGGCCTGCTGGCCGACGACGTTCGCCTCCTGCTGCACGTGCTCGATGGTCGCCACCGTCTCACCCTTCTTCACCAGGTCGCCCTCTTTTACGAAGAAGTGAGTGACGCGGCCCATGGCGGTGGCGCCCAAGTTGACGTAGTTCTTGGCCTTGATTTGGCCGGTTCCACTGACCACCGTGGACAGATCCTCCGTGGCGATCTTGGCGGTCAGGACCTTGGTGTAGCCGGCCTGTTGCCTGTAGATGAACAAGGCCACAAGCCCGGCTGCCACCACGACGGCGAGAACAATCAGCAGAATCTTTTTCATGGACGCTTCGTGCTCCAGGTGTCTTCACTTTCAGTCTACGCAATTGCTCCGGCTTCGGTTCCCCGGGGCTGTCCAACCTGGTTTTGCCGCTGTAACGTCCGTCGAATGAAGCAGAACGGAGGTTGCGCGAGTGAAATCCAGGGTCGCATGGCCAGTGCGAGCACGAATAACGGTACGAGAGCGCTTGAAAGGGCCGACGCGGAGGGATTGCGTTTGTTCTTTGGACGGATCAACTGCGTTTCGGGACTCACGGAACCGGCTGGAAGGCATCTCGAGCGTCATGCCTGGGTTGCGCCCCATTTTTGCCGTCCAGCGGCCGTATGATTCCACCGCGGCAGAAAGAAGCCGGATCATTCGCATGATGGCTTCGTTACCGGTGTTGATATTGTGAAAACTGAGGTTGCGGGGCTCGGATATCACGTCGCCCAGGTTGGCCGGCAGGCTACCGGTGATAACAGTGGAACGCGACGTAGATGTCTGCGACGTCGTACCACATGGTTATCTCGTAGCTGTAACCGTTCGGTTGAATCACGGCTTGCACGGATGGCAGGTAAGCGGTGTTGGGCTGAAAAACGGTGATTGCCGGGTTCGGATTGTTCGCCCAGCGCTGCGCCATATAGTTGGCGACAATGCCCGCGGCTACCTGGCCGTGTGTCTGGTAGTACGTCAGCGCATTTGCACCCGTATTGAGCGGTGCGACACGGCCCTCGTGCATCGGCCGTGGTTGCATTCCCCGTTGCACGGCCAGAGTTCTGATGGCCGGGTCGTGAGCTCCCTGTTCCAGTACTTCAATGTACGTGTGAAATTGGCGCGACTTGACGGGAACGGGGAGGATTCCAGGGGTTGGCCTCACCTGAACATTTAATGGTCCCGTCCATACATGAGCATAGGTGAGAGGATGTTGAGCGATCTCGTTGGGTATCGGCATGGTCTAGTCACCTTTCCGGCTGCAGCGCGCTCGAGAATCCGCATTCTGCCTTACCTTCTCATTTCGCGTGTAAAGATACTACACCTGCTTCAAAGACTCAAAAAAGCCTGGTGGTTCAGTTTGCAGGGTACGGGTTTAGGCCCGTACGTTATATGCATCAAAAGGAACCTTCGCTTTACAGGTTGCGGAAAAAGGGTTGGTTGGTTCAGCATTGAGGATGCCGCAGGAATCCAAATCGGCTTCGCCCTGCTCCCCTGTTAAGCATTTGACGGGCAAATCGCACCGTGCACGAACGCGATTGGTACGCGCCGGAAGACGCACGGCTGACGCAATATCTACAATCTCGATGACAATGTTCGAAAAATCGGCTTGTCAGTCTCATGCTTTGTGGATACTATGCCCTTGTTCAAAAAAGCGATTTACTTCTGTCTGCTCAGTCGATTTTTGGAAGGCGCGGTGAAGAAAATCGCGATCGGCGATGCCCCGCAGTCAGTCATGGTGACGCCGATCAGCGTGAACGTCTATCGGTTTGCGGTAGATCAGCCGGCGAAATGAAGATTGGCGGCCGCGCAAATTCAACCTGGAGAAAAAGTATGAAAAACCGCATGACGCGAATTCTTGCAGGCATCGTGGCCTGTACGGGAACACTCTTTCCTGGCTCAACTCTGCAATCTGCGGTTGCCCAGGATAACGCGAATCTCCCCTACATGAATCCAAGTCTGCCCCCCGAGCAGCGGGCCGCGGACCTGGTGCGGCGCATGACCCTGGCTGAGAAAGCAACGCAAATGCAGAACAATTCCGCCGCAGTTCCGCGGCTCAATGTTCCCGCATACCAATGGTGGAGTGAGGCGCTCCACGGCGTGATCAACCAGGGCGTAACCGAGTACCCTGAGCCGATCGGTCTGGCGGCGACATTCGATGCGCCGGGAATTCATGCCATGGCGGGGCAAATTGGTATCGAGGGGCGCATTAAACATGTGCAGAACGTACGCGAGGGACACACCGGCATCATGGGAGGCCTGGATTTCTGGTCCCCGAATCTGAACATCTTTCGCGACCCGCGCTGGGGCCGCGGACAGGAGACCTACGGCGAAGATCCGTTCCTCACCGGCCGCATGGGCGTTGCCTACGTGACCGGAATGCAGGGCGACGACCCAAGGTACTACCTGACAATTGCAACACCCAAACACTATGCCGTGCACAGCGGACCGGAACCAACGCGGCACTTTGCCGATGTGGACGTGAGCAAACACGACGAGGTGAATACCTACGAGCCAGGATTCCGCGCTGCCATTGTGGAAGGAAAGGCGGGTTCAGTGATGTGCGCCTACAACGCAATCAATGGCGAGCCGGCATGCGCCAACCGGTACCTGCTGCAGGACCAATTGCGCGGCAAGTGGGGCTTCCAGGGGTATGTGGTTTCGGATTGCGACGCAGTTCGGGACGTTGCCGCCAATCATCGCTATCGTCCAACCCAGGCGCAGGGTGCGGCCATTTCCGTGATCCGGGGCATGGATAACGAATGCGTCACCTTCACTTCAAGGTTCGGCGAGCCAGTTGAAAAGGCCTATATCGATGCCGTGCAGCAAGGCTACCTGCCCGAAAGCACTCTGGACACGGCACTGATTCGCCTGTTCACCGCACGGATAAAGCTTGGCATTTTGACCCGCCGGAGATGGTTCCTTACACCAAGATCGACGAGAAGGAACTGGACAGCGCGGAACACCGCGCCCTGGCTCGCAAACTCGCGAATGAGGCGATGGTTCTGCTCAAGAACGATGGCACTCTCCCGCTGAAACCGGGGATCAAGAGGATTGCCGTCGTGGGCCCTCTGGCCGACCAGACCAGGCCGCTGATCGGCAACTATGCCGGCCAGCCGACGCATATCGTCTCCGTGCTCGACGGCCTGAAGGCTGAGTTCCCCAACGCCACCATCACCTTTGTTCCGGGCACCCAGTTTCTGCGCAACGATGGAAGCCCGGTGCCGAACAGTGTTCTCACCACTCCCGATGGCAAGCCTGGCCTGAAGGCGGATTACAGCGAGTCCGTAGGCCGGCCGGGCATGGGAGCGCCCCCAACCGTGCTTGCCACCCGCACTGAGACGAATGTCAAATTAACTGGCGAAAATCTGCCTCCCGAGGTTGCAGGAAAGAAAAGCGTCGGCGTTCATTGGACGGGGTTTTTGACGGCCCCGGATTCCGGCGATTACCTCGTCGGCGTGCGTGGCATGGGCTTCGCAAGACTGACGATTGACGAAAAGCAGGTGGCGATGCTTTTCAGTAGAGAGGAAACCGGCGCCGGTGTCGGACGCGTTCACCTGGAGAAGGGCCAGAAAGCTGTACTCAGCATCAATTACGGCAGCACGGATGGTAAGCCGCATGCGGAACTGATCTGGGAAAAAGTAAACAACGCGCCTTCGCCTGAGGCGATTGCGGCGGCGAAAAATGCCGATGCCGTGATTGCCGTTGTGGGCATCACAAGCTCGCTGGAAGGGGAGGAGATGCCGGTCACCGAACCCGGATTCCTCGGCGGAGACCGCACCAGCCTCGATCTTCCTGCGCAGGAAGAACAATTGGTTGAAGGGGTGGCAGCCACTGGCAAGCCGCTCGCCGTGGTTCTCATGAACGGCAGTGCCCTGGCCGTCAATTGGATCAATGCGCATGCCAACGCGGTTCTCGAAGCATGGTATCCGGGCGAGGAGGGCGGAGCGGCAGTCGCTGAGACGCTGAGCGGCAAGAACAATCCTGCGGGACGGCTGCCGGTCACGTTCTACACCGGCGTCAACCAGTTGCCCAACTTCGAAGATTACGGAATGGCAAACCGGACGTACCGGTACTTCAATGGCAAACCGCTCTATCCGTTTGGCTATGGACTCAGCTACACAACGTTCAACTACAGCGACCTCAGTATCCCGACGCAGCCTGTGGCTGCGGGGCAACCTGTGGGCGCCGATGTGACGGTGACCAACACCGGCAAGGTCGCGGGAGATGAGGTGGTGCAGGCCTATCTCAAGTTCCCCGATGTCAAGGGTGCTCCCCTCATCGCTCTTCGCGGATTCCAGCGCATTCATCTAGAGCCGGGCGCGAGCCAGAAGGTTCACTTCGCGTTGAATGACCGCGATCTGGGCATGGTGACCGAGGATGGGAATCCGATCATCGCTCAAGGTGATTATTCTGTCACCATCGGTGGAGGCCAGCCTGGTACGGGAGCGCCCAGTGTCACCGGGCACTTCCATATCGAAGGACAAATCGCCTTACCTGAATAGCGTAAACGCGCGACCTGGCTGGCGATCCTTCTATTGACGCGGGCGACCTTCCGCGATTCGAGACCTTTCTTTGCGCTCAAACTGGAGCCGCGGCCTCACTGGCAGCGAAAGTTCCGCGCATCTTCGCTGTCTCCGCTCCCCGTGTACTGGGCATGTTTGGGATAGGCACAGAGCGGGCGGCTGCGCCCAGGAAACGCCTTACCCGTCGCGATCACCTCGTCCGGCGCTGTTCCCTTTTCGACCCAGTTCACGACAGCGCTCAGCATGTCGAAATGGTCGAGCGACGGACCCCCGCCGCAGTGCGCCATGCCCGGCACCAGGAATATCCGGCTCCACTCGGCCACCTTGTCGGCCCCGCCATTGGCCGGGGCCAGCGACTGATAGTAGCCGAGCGTATCGAGGGGCGAGAACCACGGATCGCTGTCTCCATGAAAGAAGATCAGTTTCCCGCCATTGGCGGAGAAGGTCGACAGGTTTGTCGACGCCGGCTCGACCAGCGGATCGCTTGCATGCAGCGCATCCTTGTCTACGTCGATCTCGGTCGCGGTTGGATACGGTCCGAAGATCCCGCTCTTGCCCATCGCCAGCAGCCCCGCCGCAAAGCCTGTCGACGCGATGCCCGAATCGTAGAGAAAGCCCGGATACACCTGTGTTCCGTACGCGTTTTTGGGTCCCGCAAACGCCTTCTTGATCGCGGCAACCTTCTCCGGCGCGATGCATCCCTCGCTCTGACCGGCCTTGCAGGCCAGCACCGCGGGATCGAAATCGCAACCGAGCGGATCGAAGATCATCCCGTCCGCCACGCCATCTCGCGCGTCGCAGGTCTTCATCAGCGTGTCCATGAACAGCTTGCGCTCAGTTGCGGAGAGGAACTTGTCTGTCTGCGGCTTGCCGGTTTCGTCTTTCGGCGCTGCCTGGTTGTAAGCGATTGGAATCCATTGGCCGATGGCGAGGTTTGACAGCCCCGTACGCATTGCGGGGTCGCCGGAAACGATGCCGTTGAACACTGTGGGATAGCGCTGGGAGAGAATCATGCCTTCGCGTCCGCCGGTCGAGCAACCAACGAAATAGGAGTACGACGCGGCTTTGGCGTAGTAACGCGCAACGATCTGCTTTGCTACTCCAGCGACCTCGGCGTTGGCCTGGTAAGCAAAATCCAAATATGCCTGCTGATCGCGCATGAACGAGAAATCGAACGGACCGGTCTTTGCCTTGTGTCCGGTATCTGTGCTGGCCACCGCGAAACCCTGCGCGAGGGCCGGCTTCTCACCGACATACGAGGCCCCAAGCGGATAGGCGATCACACCGTTGCCGCCGCCTCCGCCCTGCATCATGAAATCGCCGTTCCAGGCTTCCTTTTCGGGAAGGGCAACCGCAAACCCGATCCCGAACTCCTGGCCGTCGACGCCCTTGCGGCGATGGATCACACCGTCGACGCGACAATGCGCAGGCAAGGGGCCCGTGCCGGGAGCGCCGGGATAAGGAGGCGGGACGGTGGTTCCGGCGGGAACCGGCGCGGCCTTTGTGATCTCAACACCGTCGATCTTGAGGTTTGCAACATCCGCGCAGGCGTTCGCCGACTCTGCTCGCGCAACAGGGACAATCCACCACGCCATCATCGCGAGCAGCAGGAGCTTCGATTGTTTCATAGCCAGATTTCCTTTCTGCAATTTTGCCCTCTTGGAGTGTAGAAGTCTTCCGCAGCCGTGAGATCTCCGAATGAATCTTCCTATTACGATCGATTTTGTCGATGGGTTTTTGTCCCGGAGGGAACTCCTCTGAGATTGAAGGCGAAAGCATGTCTGCTCACATCACTTCCGGGTCCCGGCTCATTCCCAGCAACTCCGCCAGAGCGTTAACCTCGGCGCAGCTGGCGTTCAGGTCTCTGCAGGCGAGGTTGACACCGATTGAGCTTTTCGGCGGCAGCCGCAAATCACCAACTGCACCACGGTCTGAAGGATCTCCCAGGAATCGAGCGTCGTATCCATGGTGAAAGAATACATCGAATAAATCGATGTACCAGGTGGGAAAATGCGACTATCCTTGGGCAATCTCAGTCGAGTACCATTCCGCTGTCCGGAAAACTGCAGCTCTTGGAGCAGAAACTGGCTGATTCAGGAAACGAGTTCCCGGGAATGCAGTCGATCCTGATTGGACCCGGCCTCCGGGACATCTGCCTGGATGTGAGCGCTATGGAAATGGAACTGGTGAAGGAGAGTATGCGATGAAGAGAATTGGAATCGTAGTCCTTTTGCTGTCGAGCATCTGCTGTGCGCAGAGCCCCGACGGGTTCGAGCCCGCTTCCACCAATGTGTGGGGCGCGGCGTATCCACGCGTGGACGCCAGCGGCAAAGCAGAATTCCGGGTGAAGGCGCCCGATGCCACGTCGGTAAAGCTCAATTTCTGGAGCAACCCGAAGATGGACATGGTGAAGCAGCCGGATGGATTCTGGACTGCCACCACTCCACCTCTCGTGCCGGGGTTCCACTACTACACGCTCATCATCGACGGGGTGGAAGTCAGCGATCCGGGAAGCCATTCCTTCTTCGGCGGGGGCAAGGACGCGAGCGGCATCGAAATCCCGGAAGCCGGATCCACCTACTATCTGCCGCAGGATGTTCCTCACGGAGCGGTCCGCGAGATATGGTACTTCTCAAAGGTTACCGGCGGCTGGAGGCACGCCCTCGTCTACACGCCGCCGGGGTACGACACGCAGACAAAGACGCGGTACCCGGTGCTCTATCTTCAGCACGGCGGCGGCGAAGATGAGACGGGTTGGATCCGACAAGGCCATGCCAACTTCATCCTCGACAACCTGATTGCGAGTGGAAAATCGAAGCCGATGCTCGTGGTGATGGCTTACGGCTACGCGCGCCGCGCCGGCCATGCCGATCCGGACCTGACCGGGAAGCCCTTCGGCTCTCCGGAGATGATGAAGGCGATGCAGGAGATGGCGCAGGCCTTTGAAGACGATGTGACGGAGGCGCTGATTCCGTTCATCGATTCAAATTTCAGAACCATCCCCGATCGCGACCACCGCGCCATGGCGGGCCTTTCGATGGGCGGCATGCAGACCTTCCAGGTAACCTTCGATCATCTGGATCTGTTCTCTTACATCGGAGGGTTCAGCGGAGCGGGCGGGATGTCGATGATGCGCGGCGATCAGAAGCTCGATATGAAGACCGCCTTCAACGGAGCGCTGGCCGATCCGGCGGCCTTTGCCAAGCGTGTACATCTGCTGTGGATCGGCGTCGGCACCGAGGAGCCTGCCATGATGCATGCCGGCATTCTGAAGCTGCACACGTTGCTGGATGAGGCGCACGTTCAGCATGTGTTCTACGAGTCGCCGGGAACCAACCATGAGTGGCAGACATGGCGCCGCGACCTTAATGAGTTTGCGCCTCGGCTCTTTCAATAAAGCAACAGGTGGGTAGACGGGGCTTGGAGGAACTCCTCCCGGCCCCGTCTTTTGGGCTCCAGGGAGGCTCTGAATAAGCCGTCGGCATTCCCACAGGGGCTAAAGCCCGTGTTCATTTTCTGGCGCATACGGCACGACTGAAGTCGTGCCCTTTAAAAACATCGACTTGTTCAGAGGTTCCTTAGGCCAGGTCTTCAGGAAAGAGACATGAACCCATGATTTCAAGATTCGCACTCGTCCGGATTGCCGCATCCATTCTGCTGCTTGGGTCCCTGGGTATTGCCCACGCCCAGCCCACACCTTCGGTCGCACCGCAGGCCGCGTCTTCGGCTGCGTCATCGGTACCCAAGCCTCTCCCTTTCGTCAGCCCGATCTTTGGCGACAACATGGTGATGCAACGCGGCAAGACCAATACGCTTTGGGGCTGGTCAGAGCCCGGCGACAAGGTTCAGGTCGAGATCGGGGATGCGAAGGCGTCTGGCGTAGCCGGCCCTGACCGGCGCTGGGAGGTGAAGATCCACCCGCCACCCGCAGGCGGCCCGTACGTCGTCAAAATCTCCGGTCAAGATACCGTCGAGTTGCACAACGTGATGGTGGGCGATGTCTGGCTCTGCGGTGGCCAGTCGAACATGGGCCTGCCGCTCCGCTTTACGCGCGACGGCGCAAACGAAGCGAAGGCGGCGAACTACCCGGAGATCCGCTTCTTCAACGTGGCCGGCCACACCGCATATCACCACACGGATCTTGTTGAGGGCGAGTGGACCGAGGTCACGCCGCAGACGGCGGACTGGGTCTCTGCGGTGGCATATTATTTTGCGCGTAGAGTCCAGCAGGATGTTCATGTGCCAATCGGCCTGCTTCTGGATAACATGGGTGGGACTCCGGCTGAGGCGTGGACGAGCGCCGATGCTCTGCGTCCTCTCAAGGATTTCGATATCCCGCTGGCGGAGTTGGCCAGGCTGACTGCAGCGGGCGCGCCCGAATATGGCAACTTTGTGATGCACTGGTACGACGAGTACGACGTTGGGACCAAGGGTAAGTGGGCTGCTCCGGAATTCGACGACTCGGCCTGGAAAACGGTCGAAATTCCGGGCGGATTCACTGAGCTAGGCGTGCCGGACACTCCTGCATTGGCCTGGTTTCGCAAGGAAATCGTGCTGCCCGATCCGCTTCCGGCTGGCCGCACAATGTTGTACCTGGGCATCATCGAGCGCATGGACACCGCATACATCAACGGGAAGGAGGCCGGTGGCAGCGCCTGGGTAGAGAATCCGCGCGCCTACTTCATCCGCGACGGAGTGCTCAAGCCGGGACGCAATGTAATTGCCATTCGCGTGCTCAAGACCAAGCCCGGTGGCGGATTCATGAGCAAAGGCGAGGACCTGCGCCTCGAGTTAGGAGACAAGACCAGCATTCCCCTGGCGGGCAAGTGGAAGGCGCAGCTGGCTGTGGATGCCCGCTCGCCGCATCCGTTGCCCCTCGCCTATGAGAACTGGCCGGTGATGCCTTCAGTTCTGTACGAAGGCATGCTGAAGCCTGTCGCGCCGCTGTCCATCGCCGGCGCTCTCTGGTACCAGGGCGAGCAGAATTCGCCACGCGGCTACCAGTATCGCAAGATACTTCCCGTGATGATCGCCGACTGGCGCAAGCTCTTCGCCCAGGGAGATTTTCCTTTCTACATCGTCAGCCTGCCTGCGTTTCAGCGGCGGAGCGCAACGCCGGTTGACGGCGACGAGTGGGCGGAGACGCGCGAGTCCCAGGCGCTGACCGCGGCGAGCGTAACAAATTCCTGCCTGGCCGTAACGATTGACACCGGCGACCCGGACAATATTCATGCGAAAGACAAAAAGCCGGTGGGTGACCGGCTGGCACTGTGCGCGCTGGCCAACTACTACGGCGAGCATGTTGTGTACTCGGGACCGACGCTTAAGTCCGTTGAGCGCCTGCCGGGTGCGATTCGATTGCACTTTGCGCATACCGATGGTGCGCTCATTGTGAAGGGAGAAAAGCTGGAAGAGTTTGCGATTGCGGGCGACGACCGGAAATGGCAATGGGCCGATGCGCACATTGAGGGCGACGCCGCGGTAGTTTCCTCTCCCGCAGTGCCCAACCCGAAGGAAGTTCGTTACGCATGGCAGTCGAACCCGGCAGCGACTCTCTTCAACGGCGCCGGCCTGCCTGCCGGTCCCTTCCGCACCGATAACTGGCCGGGCATCACGGAAAGCCATAGGCCGTATTGATAGCGGGAACGCGCCAGTTCTAAATGGAGAGAGTAGCGGAAAATGCAGCGCAGTTACTCCCGGAGGGAGGAGGCGAAAATAGCCCAGGGGTGAATCCCCGGGAAAGTGTTCGCTCGATAGATTCCCGCCCCGCAGGGGCAGTGTGATGGCCCTGCACCGTTCCTGGATTCAGCGATCCGTCAGAGAGCATTCGCACCGCCCCTATGGAGCGGGTTCTCTCCCTTTGCCTCGTACTCAGGGCTGCGATGCGCTTGCCCCGGGCTATTTTCTCGGGCTCCCTACGGGAGCAGACCGACGGGCTACTCATGGGATGGCCGATTCGGTCCTCATTGTGGCGGACGATACGGCTATGCCAACTTCCCAATGCGGCAATCAGCGAGCAGAGCCGCTACTGAAACAGCCTTGGAGCGAAGTCGTTCAGGTCCCGCCGCCAGGTTAGCCACTCGTGCGCCGTGCCGGGCGAAGAGAAGTAAACGTACTTGATCCCCGCCTTGTCCAGCATGGTGCGGAAGGCGCCGATGGATCCATGGAAGAAATCCGGCTCCTCGGTACCCATGCCGATCCAGAGCAGCCTTACCCGCGCATTGAAGGCTGCTGCGTCCTTGAATATGCCATTGAAGGCGGTCGCTGGATCGAGCGGCTCGGCGCTCAAGCCGTTCATGGTGCCGCTGAAGCCGGCCATGTAGGCAAAGGTATCCAGATGACCTGTCGCGAGATGAAGGGCCTGATTCGCACCCATGGAGAGGCCGGCCATGGCCCGGTGATCGCGGTCGGGAACCGTACGGAACGTTGAGTCGATCATGGGGATCACTTCCTTGATCATCACGTCCTCGAAGGTGCTGAAGTCTCCGGCGCGGCCCGGCGGCGGTCCAAAGGGCCCGGCGGGCACGGATGCGTAGCCGTTGTCCATGACGACGATCATGGGCACCGCCTTTTTCTCCGCGAGCAGATTGTCCAGAATCAGGTTGGCGTGACCCTGGAAGATCCATCCGGTCTCATCCTCTCCCGAGCCGTGCTGGAGATAGAGCACGGGATAGCGCACGCCGGGGCTGGCATCGTAGTCAGGCGGGGTGTAGACGAAGCAGCGCCGCCACTGGCCGGTGATCTTCGAGTGGTAGATGCGAATGCGGACATCGCCGTGCGGTACATCGTTCGCGAGATAGTGGCTCACACCGTCCTCGGGCACCTCGACGCCGCTGGTGTCCTTGCCGGCGCCGAAGTAGGTGTGGCTGCCCGGATCGTTCATCCGGACTCCATCCGCGTCGAGCGCGTAGTAGTGGAAGCCAACAACCAGCGGCGGGGTAGTCACGCTCCACACGCCGTCCGCGCCGCGCGTCATGGGAAACTTCTTTCCGGTGATGTCCACGTCTACGGACTGAGCCGTGGGCGCCTTGAACTGGAACGCTACACTATGGTCCGGCAGCACGCGCGGATATGGCGCGCCCATCACATTCGTCGTGGCCGGCCTGGCGTCCTCGATCGCCGAGGCGCGAATGCCCTCCGGCGAGCGGCGCCAGGCGAAGTAGGCGTCCAGCGTCTTCAGTCCCTCCTCGTTGGGAAGGGGCCCGGTGTGCGGCGTTCCGGCAAAGTACATCACCTCGGGGTGCTGGTCACTGAATGCGGGCCAGTTGGGCATGCCCTTGCCGTTGGGATCGCCATACTTGGCGAAGTCGGTCCAGTAGGTCGCCATGGCGTTAGAGATCGTCAGGTCGGTTGCGCTCGGCTTCCCGGTGGGTCCCCCGGTCACATGCTCGAAGACATACTCAACTTCCATGCCGTGCGGCGAGCCATGCCCGGCCTGCGGTGAATCGGCCGGATAGTCCGGGTGTTGATCGAAGTAGTAGTAGTAGGCCTTGGACTTTCCCAGATTCGTTTGCATCCGTGCCCAGGTCCATGTATGCCAACCGAAGGCCGCATCTCGCGACAGGTCGCGAGCCGTCTTGGGCACGGCCTTTTCTTCGGTTGGATAGGCTTTAAGCAGGCTATCGGCGAAGGTCCCGTAACGCCTTTTCACGCCGTCCATGTAATCCTGCGGCGTGCGGTCATGAGAAAAGCTAGCGCCTTCATCCGAGTTGTATCCGACCAGGATGGGTGTGTCGTTGAACTGTTTCTTTTCGTAGATCGTGTACTGGTCCGAGGGAATGACCCAGCCGTCGATAATGGGCCAAAACAGGCCGCGCGTGGCGGCCAGCAACTTTTCCGCCGGCACCTTTCGGAGGCCGACGATGGATGCGGCTCCCGCGCTTCTTGCGAACTCCGTACCGCTCCGCTCGGCATCGGCAAGCTGGCGCATATTCTCGCCCGGCTGGCCCGCTGAGCGCGGAGGCCCGAATGAGCCGCCGCTCTCTGAGATCGCGCCTTCAAAGAGCCCCTTCGCCAGAGGCGAGGCGCACAGCTGGCTCACGGCGATGCCTCCGGCTGACTCTCCGAAGATGGTGACTTTGTTTGGATCGCCGCCAAATGCCGCGATGTTCTTCTTGATCCATTGCAAACCCGCGATCATATCGAGCAGGCCGTAGTTGCCGGAGACATGCTGCGGCGACTCGGCACTCAGCTCGGGATGCGCGAGAAAGCCAAGCGCTCCCAGGCGGTAGGCGATGCTGACCAGCACAACTCCCTTTTGCGCCAGTTTTTCTCCGCTGTAAGTCGGAACCGAGGTGCCTCCGACGCTGAACCCGCCGCCATAGATCCAAACCAGCACTGGGACGCGATCGGAGGCTTTTTTCGCAGGCGTCCACACATTCAAATAGAGGCAGTCTTCGCTTGTCGTTATCCCCGGGATACTCTGCACGCATTGCGGTGCGAACTTGTCCGCCGGGCGTACACCCTGCCACTTGGCTGCAGGTTGCGGAGGGCGCCAGCGAAGATCGCCCACGGGTGGAGCAGCGAACGGGATGCCTCTATACACGGTGAGTCCCGCCTCTTTTGTTCCCTGCAGCACACCCTGCTCCACCTTTGCAGTGGTGCTGGCGGCCAAACACACACACGGCATTGCCGCGAAGGCGAATGCGAGCAAAAGCGATCTCATTTTCAAGTTCCTCTTTTCTGTAAAAGCACTCTGCGCCTGGTCAGGGAAGGTAATCGTAATCCGGCAAACGCCATGCGAAGCCTGAACGCCCTTCCATCCTATGAACAAAAACCCTGCCAATCGTACCGGAAAGACAACGGAAGGATAAAGGCTGATTCAACGTCGTTCTTGATCGAATTCTTCGATACTTTGCTCGGCTTGCACATTCATTACTCTGGCCCAGGCGGTTACTTCCGGGTTGCCCGTCAACCGGCCAGAATTCGAAGGGGTAGGCGCACGCTGGTAAAAAACTTCTAAATGTTGACCAAAACAGCACAGACAGGGCTTTGCGTGGGAGCGACGATAGAAGCGGCTTGGGTGTTAGGTGGGCTCAAGTGCCGGAAACCTCTTCCGATAGGTTGCGACCTCTCCCTAGGACACAACTCGGGACTGCCTTATGCGCCGAGGTGTGCTGAACGCTCTCCTCGTGCTTTTGAAGCACACGGTCCCGGCTATTTGGCCATCCGCTCACGGTCAACATCCAGCCTCCAACCCCTCGAAGGAGGTTCTATGTTGGTAGATGACAAGAGCAACCCTAGATTCGATCCTGCGGCTTTTCTATTGCAAAGCGGAATTGGCCGAAGACAGATGGCCCTCGAGCCGGGGGAGACCTTCTTCACCCAGGGAGACCAAGCAGACTCTGTCTATTATCTCCAGAGTGGCCGGGCAAAGCTTACAGTCGTGTCACACGAAGGCAAAGAGGCCACGATCACGCTCCTCTCACCAGGAGAATTCGTTGGAGAGGAATCCCTGGCGACGGTGCCTGGACTGCGGCAGTCCTCAGCAACGGCAGTGAACACCTGCACGGCTCTCAAGATCACCAGGGAAGAGATGATCCACCAATTGCATGAAGAACCTGCATTCGCGGACATCTTCTACAAGTTCCTGCTTGAACGCAGCATGAGAACGCAGGCCGATCTAGTCGATCAGCTTTTCAACTCCAGCGAGAAGCGTTTGGCGAGGATTCTCCTGCTGATGGCGCATTTTGGCGGCAAGCAGGGGGAACGGGAAACCTGCATTCCTCCGATTACGCAGGAGGCGCTGGCGGAGATGATCGGGACTACGCGGTCCCGTGTCAGCTTCTTCATGAATCGCTTTCGCAAGCTCGGCTACATCGACTACAACGGACGCATTCAGGTGCATAAGTCGCTGCTCAACGTTGTGCTGCTCGATCAATTACCCGAGGATAACGCTGAAAAGCCTGCGATGAATCTCGTTCACTGAGTCAATGTCTGGCCGCGCATGGTTCTTTGGCGCTGGCTTCTTTGATAGTTCCTGGTTTGTCGCCGACCTTCCCTAATCCTGACGGAGGCCCACCAGAGTTCCTTGGCAGGGCCAAAATTGGGATCGTGTCCGGTTGGCCTGTGGTGCTTAAGACGTCGAATTCGGAGCCAAGTGTGCAATATTGAACAGCCCGCGAAGAGAACGTCGGCATCATAATGGCCTCCTTGGACTGTCGCCGCTGATATCCGTCGACGTCGCGGCGTCCTGCTTCCGATCAGGAGGTAGTTATGCCCCTCACTGTTGTCCTCGCCGTTGGGCTGGATTCCTGGCTACTAGCGGCTCACACCAGAGATTGGATATCCGCGGGGTACTTCGTCGTTTTGGCTGACTCCATAGAAGAGGCGATCAACCTCTTCAATGACGGTGATTTCGATCTGGTCGTGTTGGGCGATTCCGTTTCCGCAGAAAACAGGCAGAGACTGACCTCTCTGATTCGCGCATCCGGTTCACAAACACCCGTGGCATGCATTGGGAACTCTTCGGCTGCCCACGAATCGCTTTCGGATGCCCCTCTGAAGAGCGATTCGAGTACGCTGGTCACGGGGTTGAGAGAGTTGCTGGCGGAGAAGGCGATGGCGCTGGTGGCCCCGGGTATCTTGCGCGGCAAAATGGGCCAGCGGTAGCCGATACCAGTTTTGGGATAGAACACAGTTGTTCCCGTACCAGGACGGGTGCGAAAAGAGTGGGCGCCAACTACCCGGAAATTGATCCCGCTCTGCACAACGGCTGCTTTATGCGCTGAGCGGAGAACTGAAAACCATTCAGAGCTTCGCTTGCGTCGGCAACCCCTCACAAGATGGTCACGGACAGCGCAGCGGGCCGATTCCTGCCCCGCCAGGCGCTGGTGACGGGGGTAGAATTCCGCCGACCACATAGGGTGCAAAAGGGAGCATCCTTCTCGTTCAACGCGGATTTACTCTTTCTTCCAGTAGGAAGAAATCTATGACCGCCAGCGAAGCCAATCGTCAGCGAATGCTCGGTTCTCTTGACACCGAACGTGAAAAGACTCTCGAACAGTTCAGATACATAGATTTAACGAGTCGCGCGGTGAGGCGGGGCACGCCGCCAATGTCTGAGAATAGGAAGCTCTCGTTTTATGACCATCGCGATAGGATTCAACTGAACGACTTTTGATTTCATTCGCTTGGACTCTTATTCACTCGCCTCGGTAGTTTCATTAAGAGCAGGGTGTGAGTGACGGCTCACAGCCGATTTCAGCCTGATGCTTCCCACTGTGTAGACCGGCTTGGTGCGCGGGTAACCGAGACCCTAATCATCTGGCGATGTGCGAATCAACCGTCCGCGCAGGGACCGGCTCAATAACAGCAATCAGGAAACCTGCCAAAGTGAGCAATTGTGAACAGACCTTCCGCTGCCGGCAGGGCTTCTAATCGTTGCGTGGGAAATCCACAGTGGAAATCCCGACTTAAGTCCATCAGGGACGAGTTAGTGGAGCCGAAATGAAAAAGATCATGGTTTTGCTGTTACTCGCAGTGTTCGCACTATCCGCGGCCACGCCTGCATTCGCCTACCACCACCGGAGACACCACAGATACCACAGAGGCCACCCTATTGTGGTGATTCGGTACTAGCCATGTTACCCCTTCGTTAGACGACAAGCAGGTCCAGGGCCGAGGGTTGGCGCTTGCAGCAGACTATCGCCCCGGAGACGCGCTTGGACCCGGTTTACCCGGGCGGCTGCGGTAATCGCAGGCTTCGACTTTTTCCTCTTCCGCAATTCCCACTCTGGCCCGCTGGAGGTGGGCAGACATGAAGAAATGGTTCTGTTCCATCGCCGGACTGTCCCTGGCACTGTCAGGCTCTCTGGCCGCACACGCACAAACTCCGGCAGTTCCGCCACCCAACATCCTCAACATCGAAACGATCAACATAAAACCCTACGCGAATGAACCCTTCGACAAGGTTGCTTCGGAATATCCCGGCTTGTCGGAACAGCTCAAGGATCCGACGCATGTGCTGGCGATGGAGGCCCTGACGGGCTCGCCGCGAGCGATTTACCTCACAGGCTTCGATTCATTCGAGGCGTTCGAAAAGAACGAGGAGTGGCTCTCCGGCGACGCGGCCACCGACGCCAAGTTTGACGCGCTGGATGCGCGCCAGGCTCCTTACATAACCGAAGTCCACCACACCATTTGGAATTATCGTCCCGACCTCAGCAACAACGTCGCCGGAGCTGACATACCGCACTCCCATTACTGGGAGGTGATCGTCTTCCATATGCGCCCCGGTCACGTCGAGCAGTTCGAGGAAATGACGAAGCTTTATCGCGACGCCTACCTCAAGAGCGGCCAGAACCCCCCCTGGTCGGCCTACCAAGGAATGATGGGTGTGACGGACAGTTATCTGATCCTGGTGCCGATGACTTCTCTCAAG
The DNA here is from genome assembly GCA_052145815.1 of Occallatibacter sp. Lineage (GTDB taxonomy): Bacteria > Acidobacteriota > Terriglobia > Terriglobales > Acidobacteriaceae > Telmatobacter. The sequence goes on along the minus strand of JBKQNU010000059.1, from coordinate 3,169 downwards.
GATATGGACACGGGTCTGGCGCACAGGAAGGAATTCGGCGCCGCGCTGGGCGACGAGGGGAGGCACCGGATGAACAAGCTTTCCGAGGAGAACGTGGCCAGCGTCGACGACAATCTGTGGATGGTGAACCCGGAATGGAGCTACGTGGAGAAATCCTGGATCGACGCCGATCCTCACTACTGGGCGTATGAGCCGGCCGAAAGGCCCGCGCACAAGCCCGCCTCCGGAGCCGCGCCGGCGCCAAAGGCTCCGCCTGCACAATAAACAAGGCGGATCGGAACACAAAGGGCGTTGTCGCGTGACGATGCCCTTCGTGTTTTCATTCGCACAAATGGTCCGAAATCAACTGCACCGGACCCTCATGAGTCTTCCGTCGATGACTTTCGCAACATACATCCTCACCCAACACAAAACTCCCGCCTGAAGGGGCACGCGCAGCGGTCGAGGGAAAGTGCTGCCATGGCGTGATCCTTCAAACTGGCCCACCACCCAAAAAAGAGAGGGCGGGGACAGTTTTCGGCGTTCGCGTGCATGAGTGTTTCGCGGGCTCGAAGGCCGGCGAGCGCCTGAACGGCGTAGCCTTGCGCCCACTCGTCATTGGTCGCAGCCGCGAACGCAAATTCGCCAACCGGCCAACCCAGACAGCGGAAAGGACGGCGCTTCGCAGATTGCAACCGAATGCGGGTTTTCCATGCACGCTGATGGCTTTCCTGGTTACATTTGCGGGGATTCGACGTCCAACCCGCAGCCAACTCCAAACGGAATCTTGCCCAGCCGTTGCGGGACCCGTAGAATAGAGAATTGCAGGAGTTTTAAAGGCCATGGCGTTCAACGGACAAAAGTTTCTAAGTTTGACCCTGGGCTTCGGCCTGGCAATGATTCCAGCTTACGGGCTGCGCGCCCAGAACGGATCCGCTCCGGCGCAGACGCAGCCGGCTACCGGTCAAGACCAGGAACCGGACCCCCTGAAGCGTCCCCGCTCAGACAAGGAGCAATTTGAGGCGCAGAAGGCGCTGAAGCACGAGTTGAAGGGCGCTTATAAGACCTGGCTGAACCAGGACGTGGTGTGGATCATCACCGACGAAGAGGCCAAGGCCTTCAAAGCGCTGAGCAACGATGAGGAGCGCGATGCCTTTATCGAGCAGTTCTGGCTGCGGCGGAATCCCAATCCTGATTCGCCGGAGAACGAATTCCGCGAGGAGCATTACCGGCGGATCGCCTACGCGAACGAGCATTTCGCGGCCGGGAAGCCGGGCTGGAAGACGGATCGCGGGCACATCTACATTGCTTTCGGCAAGCCGGATTCGATCGATTCGCATCCCTCCGGCGGCTCCTACCAGCGGCCCATGGACGAAGGCGGCGGGGAGACGTCGACATTCCCCTTCGAGACCTGGCACTACCGCTATCTGGAAGGAATTGGCGAAAACATCGACCTGGAGTTTGTGGATAGCTGCCAGTGCGGCGACTACCACTTCACCATCGACCGCAGTGAAAAGGACGCGCTGCTGAGAGTCCCCGGCGCCGGCCTGACGCAGTGGGAAGAGATGGGCATGGCCAAGAAGGCCGACCGCTTTACCGGCGGCACGGAAAACCTGGGCAAGGGACCCAACTCCTCTTCGCAAGCATCCAAGGAGTTCGACCGCATCGAACTGGCTGCAAAGCTGTTTGCGCCGCCGCCCATCAAGTTCACTGACCTGGACAACTTCATCTCCGAACACAAATTATTGAATGGGCCGGTGTTTCCCTTTGACGTGCGGACCGATTTTGTGAAGGTGACCGACAACACGGTGCTGGTTCCAGTGACCGTGCAGTTGAAGAACCGCGACATCACATTTGTGACCAAGGACGGCGTGTCCAAGGGGGTAGTGAACATCCTGATCAAGGTGACCACGCTGACCCACAAGACGGTGCAGAGCCAGGAAGACACGGTGGAAGTGCAGGAGCCGGCCGAGTTGCTGGAGAAGGCGCAGGACCGGAAGAGTGTCTATTGGAAGGCGCTGCCGCTGATTCCGGGACTGTATCGCCTGGATATTGCCATCAAGGATGTGAACAATCCGGACCATGTGGGACTGTATGGCAGCAGTCTGGAAGTACCCGCCTTCCACGACGAAACACTGGCCACTTCATCGCTGATTCTGGCCGATGAGATGAACCTGGTTTCTTCGCGGGACATTGGAGAAGGCAGTTGCGTGATCGGGAACACACATATTTGCCCGCGCGTGACGCCAAACCGGGCCACTCCAGTGAGTTTCAAGCGCAACCAGCAGCTTAACTTCTGGATGCAGGTCTACAATCTGAAGATTGACGACGCCACCAAGAGCAACGGTGCCACAGTGACCTATCAGATTGTCGACACCGCCACCAATACGGTGGTCTTTGAGAAGGAGCTTGAATCCAAAGACCTTGGTGCGCACAGCGACCAGTTAACGGTGGAGAAAAGTCTGCCCATGGCGGGCCTTCAGCCAGGAAAATACAAGGTGACGATTAAAGTAAATGACACAATTTCGAAACAAGAGATTGCGCAATCGGCACCTTTTATCGTCGAATAGAAGGAACACTGTTCAAGGTTCAACCGGACCCAAGAATTCGGGGACCTGCACGGCCAAGCATTCGAGGAAGATCGCCAGAGACGCGGCGGAGATACTGATCTGCAGATGAAGTGCAGCGCCTATTTCACCGGTTTCGCCGTGCTGATGGCTTTGGGTACCGCTTCGCTCTGTGGGGCGGCGACAGCGTCGGTGTCGGGATTGGTGCGGGATTCCGCGGGCGTGCCGCAGATTGGCGCTGAAGTCGAATTGCTGGGCCCCGACCTGAGCATCATCGCCAGCGCGTACACCAACGGCGAAGGCCGCTTTCTCATCTCGTCGCTGACACCCGGGCGTTACATTCTGAAGGCCATGGGACCATCGTTCCTGCCCTCGCAACGCGAGAATGTCAAAGTCCACGCGGCCACCATCGTCAACCTCACGCTTTACACCCTCTACGAAGTGATTCAATGGCTGCCGGCTCAACCGCGCTCGGGCAATGCGCCCAAGGACGATTGGGCCTGGACCTTGCGCTCCGCCGCCAACCGGCCTCTGTTGCGCTGGCTTGAAGATGGGCCGCTCATCGTGGACTCCGAGGGCCCCGGTAAAACTCCTAAGCTGAAGGCGCGGATCATGGCCACCGG
>JBKQNU010000058.1:0-6323 GCA_052145815.1 Occallatibacter sp. | reverse complement strand
GCGTTCTTCAGCGGAGCCGAAAGCCTGCCCTGAGCGTAGTCGAAGGGGACCTGCTTTTCGGGAAGCTCGCGGCAAACCAGGTAGTGCAAAACAAATGCCAAGAACTTCGGAGACACCACACTAGAGCGCGTCGCGAGCAAGCAGAGATTGGTATATACTTTGGTATAGACCGCGAGCGGGAGGTCGACGATGAGCGCCACACCCTCCAAATCCAAACCGCAGTCCGTACCCCAGGCCAGCCAAGCGCCGAAAACCGCCAAGCTCTTCAAGAATGGCCGCAGCCAGGCAGTGCGGCTGCCCAAGGAGTACCGTTTCGAAGGCAAAGAAGTGGCCATCCGCCGCGACCCCTCTACCGGCGAGGTCATCCTCGCGCCGGCCCCCAACGAGCCGACCATCAGCTTCGACGAGTGGTTCGCTCTTTACGATGCGATTCCCGACGATGCCCCGCAAGAAGAATTCGCCAAGCTGCCTCCACGGCCCAATAATTTGACCAGGGACCAGCTCTTCAAGATCATCGACCGCGCCCATATTCCAGCCGATTTCATGGCGCATCGGCGGACACTCATCCCGCAGGCCCCGTGGGAAGAACGCTTCGCAGTATGGGATGCTCTGGGTTCGCCGGATGAAGACGAGCTCGAACGCGACCAGACGTCTCCAGTGGAACGAGATTTCTTCTAAATGCCTCTCACGCACTTGCTCGACACAAACATTGTCAGCTATTTTGTGCGAGGAAACTTTCCGCCGGTTCGCGGGCATATAGCTCGGGCGCCGGTCGATTCCCTGGCCATCTCAATGGTCACTGAGGCGAAGCTTCTCTATTGGGTCCTATGCCGTCCGGGAAGCACCCGCACGCGCGTCGGAGTTGCGGACTTTCTCTTGAGAGTTCCGAGCCTGCCTTGGGACACCGGCGCAGCGCAGAGTTACGCCCGAGCCCGAGACACGCTGAAGCGCAACGGACTCGTTCTAAGCACCACTGACCTGATGATCGCCGCGCACGCGTTGTCCCTAAAGTCTGACTCTAGTCACTCACGACCAGGTCTTCTCATTCGTTGATGGACTCAAGACAGAAGACTGGACAATCGCTTAGAAACTTCGCGCGCGAATGGAAGCGCTCCGGCATGTTCCGGCATGTTATAGCGCATCCGTCCGTCCCACCAGCTTGCGCGCCAGCAGCCACGAGGCCAATGAGATCCCCGCCGCCAGCGCAACCCAACCGGCTTGCGCCGCATGCAGATTCATCGTCAGAAGGACACTCGGCGAAACGCGAGGCATGCTGAACGAAACACCCTTCATCGCCGGAATCCCGATGCGCACCAACTCCACCGCACCCCAGCCGAGCAACCCCGCAACCAGCACAAATCCCGGCAAAGCCCGCTTCCATGGAAAGGGAATCGGCGCCGGTATTGCCGATTCTTCTTTCACTCGCTCCATCACCCCAGCCAGAAAGCCTGAAGACGGCGCGATCGGCTCTTCCGAAGCCAGAATCGATTCCGTTCTGCTCAACTCCGATGCAACCATGTCCAGCTGATTCCGGTCCATCTTCAAACCTCCTTTCCCTCGTCGTGCGCAACTTCAATTTGGGTTTCGTCCCGGCGTCCCATCACATCTGGGTGCCCCATCCTTCGCGTCTTTTGCGAAGGGTGAGAACCAAGCTCACCCTCCAAAGAAGGGAACCGTCTTCGCAGCAGCTCCCGCGCCCTCGACAACCGCGCCTTCACCGTTCCCTCGGGCAGCTTCATCGTCCGCGCCGCCGCGGTCACGTCCATCTCATGAAAATAGTAGAGCACCACCGGCTCGCGGTAGCGCACGGGCAGCGAAAGCACCGCCCGCCGGACGGTTTCGGAACTGATCTGCGCGGCCAATGCCTGATGCTGTCCGGCAGGCGCGGAGGGCTCGGCAATCTCTTCCAGTGGCACATTCAATGTTGGAAACCGCTTCAGGTCTGACCGGAACACGTTCGCGGCCAGCGCAAACAGCCAGGTTGAAAAGCTCCCTTCGCGCCGCCACCCGGCCAGCCCGCGCCAAGCGCGGACAAAGGCCTCCTGCGCCAGTTCTTCGGCCCGTTCGCGATCGCGGCAGTAGCGCCACGCCATATTCACCAGCGGCCCCTGCCAGCGGCGCACGATCCCTTCGAATGCTTGTACGTTGCCCGCCAGCACACTCTCCGCGTCTGCCAGGTCCTGGCTCTGTTTGTTTGCCGCCGCATCAAGGGCAAGCGCGCTCGTGGCCGTGTCGATCAATGCAGGCAATCTCCATGCGGTGCGACCGCAAGCGCGCCCGGCCGGTTGCATTTTGTTTCGACAAACAAATTCCGCACAAAATGCAACCGCATTCCGCGCTACCCTGTCCCACCATTCGCAAGCAGCAAAAACGCTGTCAACCAATCAGGAGGATTCTATGCTGCATCTCGTACTTTCGTTCTTCGGAGCCGACGATGTATTCGGCAGCTTTGGTCTGTGGGCTTTTCTTTCCGTCGGCGCCGTGGCGCTGTTCGGCATCTTTCTCCCCATCACCACATGGCTGGAATCCCGCCGCAAAGAGCGCGAAGCCTTTTACAAGGCGGAGACCCTTCGCCGCGTGAGCGAGGCCTCCGGCGACGCGGGAAAATCCTCAATCGAGTTCCTGCGCGAACAAAATCGAATCGTACAGTTGAAGACCATCGAAGGCCTGAAGATCGGCGGGCTGATCATGACCGGTATCGGTCTCGGTGTCGTGATCCTGCTCTGGGTATTGGCCGGGCCCGCGGTCTCTACCTGCGGACTGGTCCCGCTCTTCATCGGACTTGCCATGCTGATCTATGTCCACTTCCTCGCCGCCCCCGTTGCGTAGGGAACCGGGATGCTCCACAAGCGCTAAGATCAGCCGCTGGGCTGGGCCAACGGTAGATGTTCAACATGGAAAGATGAAGCGCGGTAGGCTCCTGGACGATAACTTCCGGATTGCCGACCAACCGCTCGGAACCGACGGATTTTTAGTCGCAATCAACCACAGGGCATCGCCAGGTTCTGACCGTCGCTGGCGAAACATCACATCGTATTTTATCGGCAGGAGTGTATACTTTTTAGCCGGATTCCTCGGCATCGCACGAAGAACACGTATGGATGCCGCATTGAGAGGCATCTGGAGGATTTATGAGCACCAACAGCGAAGAAGTAAGCAAAGGAATCGCGGCCATCCGCTGGTTAGCCCGCGGCTTGGGGCTGCTGATTGCAGGATTTTTCCTCTTCATGTTCATTGGAGAAACCTGGGAGGGGCATCTTCGAAATCCAGCCGCTTCCGCGTTCGCACACATCACCCCGATCGCAACGATCGGACTAGCGCTCATGGGACTCTACATCATCGCCATGCTCTTGGCGCTCAAATGGGAACACGCCGGAACACTTATTGCTGTGTTGGCCCTGGGAGCGTTCTTCATCATACTGTTCATGGGATCGTTCCCCGGAAATGTCTCGGGTGGTTTTAGTCTGCGAGGCGTCTTGAACCCCATCCTTTTGTTCTCCTGGCTGCCGGTCCTTCTCTACTTGCTTTGTTGGGGACTCGAAGGAAAGCGAAGCCGGGAACTGATGTCTCAACCTCGGTGAATCTCCTCGATGAGAAATCTAAGGGAGTTGCTGCGATCGATCACCTCTCCGGATAAAAAACGCACGCTGAGACACTACGCCCGAGTGACCAGCTATTCGGAAGTAACAACGCCTTAAATCAGCGCTCATCACGGATGCTCGTTGCACACTCAGCCGAGTTATTCTCCTCCGGTGGTTTTGGGGAGTCCTGTTTGCCCCGTAGGCAACGTCTCCATCGGCGGACCGCAAAGCAGAGTTTCCTACACACTGAGCCCGCTAATGCTTGTTCAGCAGCTCCTCGATCTTCCCCGCCAGCGCGCGCGGAGCCTTCGCGGAACCGAACCGCGCCACGACATTTCCTTCACGATCAACCAGGAACTTGGTGAAGTTCCATTGGATCTTTCCACCCGCGAAGATTCCCAGCAGCCCAGGCCGCCTCTGCTTCAGGAAGCGATAGAGCGGATGCGCATCTTTGCCATTTACATCGACCTTGGCAAAGATGGGAAAGCTGACGTCGTACTTCTGCCGGCAGAAGGCTCCAATCTCATCCGCCGATCCCGGCTCCTGCCTGCCAAACTGGTTGCACGGGAAGGCAAGCACTGCAAACCCGCGGTCCTTATAGGTCTGATATAGCTGTTCCAGTCCCGCGTACTGCGGCGTGAACCCGCATTGGCTGGCGGTGTTCACAATCAGCAGCACCTTGCCACGGTAAGTTTCCAGGCTCAGCGGGCTCCCATCCAGCAGCGGAGCCGTGAACCCGTAGATCGTTTCCTGCGAGACCGTCTCTTGCGGCTCATCTGTCAAAGCAAAACCTCTGTCCTCAGAGGATGCCATGTTCAGGCAACGCACGTCTAAGATGCATGCCGTGCAGCGTGAGGGGAAATGCAATCACAACCTCAACCCATCTGCGTCCGGTAGACTGTGGGTTAGGCCCCAGTCCGAAGGCGCTTGGCGCGGCAGGGAAATGAAGGGGAAGATTCGGTTTCCGGGCCATGCCCAGGCTCTGCTGGTTTGGGAGGCATGGGTGCGGTCAAATATAATCAATTCTTTCCTCGATGCAGGATGCAGGACAGATTTTTTTTGAGCAGTGAGGGTGTCGATATTCTTCCCGTGAAGCCGAACCAGAAGGCGAACTATGGCCCGCACCAGTATTTGTGCTCGACGCAGGGCTCCTGCCCGGTGAAGACCAGGCACGCATTCATCTCCCGCATTTTGCGGACCTCTCGTCTGCTCCGCATCGTGTTATCGCTCATGCTGCTGATGGCCGCCGGCGTGGCCCTCGCGCAGCAGGCCCAGACCATCGATTCCATCCGCGTGATCGGCAACCGGCGCATTCCCAAAGAGACCATTCTGGCGCGCCTCTTCACCCACCCCGGCGATGTGTACGACCCCATCTCCATCGAGCGCGATTTCAACTCGCTGTGGAACACCGGCTACTTTGAAAACCTGCGCATCGAACGCGAAGACACTGAGAAAGGCATCATCCTCGACATCTTCGTCAAAGAAAAGCCGACCATCCGCGAGATCAATTACAAAGGCCTCAACGCTGTCTCCCAGTCTGACGTGCTTGACCGCTTCAAGAAGGAGAAAGTCGGCCTCTCCGTCGAGAGCCAGTACGATCCGGCCAAGATCCTGCGCGCAACGACCGTGCTCAAAGACCTCCTCGCCGAGCATGGCCACCAGTTCGCGATCGTCAAGCTCGACATCAAGGACATCCCTCCGGCCTCCGTTCAAGTGAATTTCAATATCAAGGAAGGCCCCACCGTGAAGGTGGGCAACATCAAATTCACCGGCAATGAGCATATTCCCGGCCTGGTCCTGCGCCGCGCCATGAAGAACCTCAAGCCCATCGGCATTCCCTATTCCGTCTTCTTTGAAGATCTTTTCCCGCAGACATTCGACGCCTCCAAGCTGGAGGAAGACGCCGAGCGCGTTCGCCTGGCCTACCGCGACAAAGGATACGCCAACGCCGCAATCGAAGAGCCCAAGACGCAGATTCGCGATGAAGGTGGGCTCAACCTTTTTACCTTTCGGCCCAACAAGGGCAAGCGAATCGACATTCTGATGCCCGTTGAAGAAGGCGCCCGCTACCGGCTTGGCGCCATCACCTTCACCGGCAATAAGGCCATCACCAACACCAAGGCCCTGCGCGCCCAGTTTGCCCTCAAAGACGGCGACTGGTTCAACGCCACGCTCATGCAGAAAGGCTTGGAGAATCTCAAGAAGGCCTACGGAGCACAGGGCTACATCAACTTCGGCGCCATCCCCAAGCCCATCTATGACGATCAGAAGAAGACCGTCTCGCTGGATGTCGACATCGACGAAGGCAAGCCCTTCTACGTCTCGCGCATCGAATTCCAGGGCAACACCATCACCCGCGACAAGGTCATTCGCCGCGAACTGCTGCTCGACGAAGGCTCGGTCTACAACTCCCAGCTTTGGGAGTACAGCCTGCTCCGCCTCAACCAGTTGGAATACTTCAATCCGCTCAGGGTAGACGAGGACTCTGAAGCCCACCAGGATGCGGAAGCAGGCACCGTCGACTTGTTGCTCAAGGTCAAGGAGAAGGGCAAGAACTCCATCGGCCTCAACGGCGGCGTCAGCGGCCTTTCCGGCGCCTTCCTGGGCTAGGGCGGTTTGTGATCTTCGGAAGGGAGCGAGACCTTCTGGACGAGGAGATTCTCCTGGAGCCGGATGACGATTTCAAGAGGATTGAAGAATTACGGCAGGAGCAAATCAAAATGCATGTCAGCGACGTTGACG
>JBKQNU010000057.1:0-31869 GCA_052145815.1 Occallatibacter sp. | reverse complement strand
GTATTGAAGGGTTCCCCGACTCTCGAGACGGAGACCGATGCAGATGGAAAGTACAGTTTCTCCGAAGTCGCACCTGGCGAGTACATCATAGAAGCCGACTTTCCGGGTCTGCATGCAGAGCAGACAGTCACTGTGCCCACCGGAGCAGCTTTGAAGGTGCCGCTGGAGATGCAACTCGCTGAGGTCAAGACCTCAGTTACGGTAACGGGAAGCTCGAACGAGGCAGAAGTTTCAACTTCCTCCGTGACCATCTCCGCACAAACCATCGCAGATGCACCTAACACAAATGAACGATTTGAAAGTTTGCTTCCCCTGGTTCCCGGCGTAGTTCGTGGCCCGGACGGTCGTATCAATATGAAGGGCGCCCGCAGCACCCAGAGTGGGGCCCTGGTGAATAGCGCCAACGTCACCGACCCAGCCTCCGGCAGCCCAGCGATCAACCTGCCCATTGACGTGGTCTCTTCGGTTCAGGTGATTTCAAATCCCTACGACCCTCAATATGGCAAGCTGACCGGAGCCCTCTCGACGGTTGAGACAAAAACAAGCAACTACGAGAAGTTTCACTTTACGATTCAGAACATTCTTCCCCGCTGGCGCGATCGTGCCGGCACCATCGCGGGACTTGGCGCAGCCACTCCGCGCATGACCTTCACCGGCCCAATTCTCAGCGACCGGGCCGCGATTACACAGTCTTTCGAATACAGATTCGTACGGACTCCGGTAAACAGCCTGCCCCCGTTGCAGCGGGATACCAAACTGGAAGGGTTCAACTCGTATACGCAGTTCGATCTCACTCACGGCACCAAACAGACGGCCACCGTATCGTTAACGATCTATCCGCAGAAACTGGACTACATGGGGCTGAATACCTTCACGCCCCAGCCATCCACAACGGATTTCCGTCAACGTGGATACGAGGTTTATGAACAGCACCGGTATATGACCGGAACCAACAGCGTTCTGATCTCCCAATTCAGCTACAAAACGTACGACGTTGACATCAACGCACAGAGCAACGATCCATACGAGTTGATGATCGACACAACCGCGGGTGGGTTTTTTAACCGGCAAAGCCGGCGCACCGCCCGATACGACGCCCAGGAGAGCTATCAATTTGCGCCTCGCCAGTTCGCTGGCACTCATCAAATCAGGACCGGTGTGGAGTACTCCCACTCTTCACTCAGCGGGTTGGAGACGTCTCTTCCCGTCGAACTGATCGGGTCCTCGGGAACGACGATTGAACAAATCACGTTCACCCCCGCTGGTTCCTTCAACGTCGGCCAGAACGAGACCGCGGCTTATGTCTCCGATCAGTGGGCGCCCTTGAGCAGGCTGTCTTTCGGCTTCGGCTTGCGGCTGGATAGCGATACCGTTACAAGCGCCACGCACGTCGCGCCGCGCGGCAGCATACTCCTGACACTTACAGGTGACGGCAAGACACTGCTCAGTGGTGGAGCTGGAATCTTCTACGATCGCGTGCCGCTGATGCTTCCAACGTTCCCAGATCTGCCGGAACGCACGGTGTCGATGTACGACTCCACCGGCCAGATTTCCAGCTCGACCGCTTTTGTCAATGCCATCGTGGGCGGGTTGCAGAATCCGCGCAGTACCTCGTGGAATGTTGAACTGGAACGGCAGGTCACAAGCAGATTCACCGCCCGCGCAGGCTACGAAGAACGCAACACCGCCAGGGATTTCGTGGTGTCTCCGGTCACGGGGGCGGAGACCGGTGTGATCTCGTTATCGAACGGGGGCAGCGATTCGTACCGCGAGTTTCAGGTTACAGGGCGCTATCAGATTCCTCGCGCCACCGTGAATGCATCGTATGTGCGCTCGCGGGCTTTCGGCGATCTGAACGATCCGTTCCTCTTCATCGGGAACTACCCGCAGGCGGTGATTCAACCCGATGCCCAGGCGCGTCAGCTCTTCGACGCCCCGAATCGCTTCCTGATCTGGCCCACCATTGCCGGCCCGTGGAAACTGAACATTCTACCGGTCTACGACCTGCACACCGGCTTTCCCTATTCGGTCGAAAACGAGTACCGCCAGTACATCGGTCCTCGCGATGACCGGCGGTTCCCGTGGTTTTCCTCCTGCGACATGCAGATCACCCGGCCCGCCACGCTGCACGCCGGAGGTAAGCGGATGCACCTGGTCGTGGGCGGCTCCGTCTTCAATATTTTCAATCACGATAATCCCCGCGACGTGCAGAACGACATCGCCAGTTCGACATTCGGCAATTTCTATAACCCCGCCTGGAGAGAATTCCGCGGGAAATTGGTATTCCAGTTCTGACCATGAGAATCCGCATCCTCATCTCCGCTTTGCTCACCTGCGCATCCGTGCCGATGATCGCACAAGCGACAGCCGCGCCTTCTCCATCGGCGGATGAAGTAATCGCCCGGATGTCTGCGCGCGACGCGCAGCGCGCAAGCGCGGCCGGGGGTTACACGGGCAACCGTCAATACGTTCTTGACAACCCGCGCTTCGACAAAAAAGCCCGGATGGAAGTCAGAGTCACCTGCGCTGCGGATGGAACGGAAAGCTTCCAGGTTGTTTCCGAACAGGGTTGGAAGTCAGCGAACCTCCTACTGCGCAAGATGCTGGAATCGGAGTCCGAGACCTCGATACCACTGGAGCACCCCAAGAACCGGGTCACATCGGATAACTACGAATTTCAGATGATCGAATCCACTCCTCTCGATGGCCGGCTCGCTTATGTGATCGATGTGATCCCAAAGCGCCAGGATGTGGTTCTGTTTCGCGGACGGATCTGGGTTGATGCCGAAGACTATGCGCTGGCGCGCGTCGAGGGCGAGCCAGCCAAGATCACATCCGTTTGGATCCACAGTGTGCATTTCACGCAAGTGTATCGAAAGAGCGGTGAGTACTGGTTCCCCTGGTCGACCACCAGCATCACCGAGGCGCGGATCCTTGGCAAAACAGAGGTCGACATCCACCATTTCGACTACTTTCCGCGCTCAGGAAAGGCAGACAGAGATGCAAACCCTGAACTTTTGGAGGCACGATATGCCAAACACTAAACTCGCTCTGATTCTGGCAGCCGGCAACGGGAGCCGTTTGGCCGCTTGCTCTGGAGAATTGCCGAAACCCCTTGTGCCGCTTGATGGCAAGCCGCTCCTGGAGCACGTCATTTCCGGCGCCCGCGAGGCAGGTGTGGAGAAGTTTGTCATCGTGGTCGGGTATCGCGGCCGCACGATTCAAGAGTGGTACGAGAATCGGCCCTTCGCGGGCATCGATGTCACCTGGGTTGAGAATCCTGATTATCGCAATAAGAACAATGGAGTCTCCGTTTTTTGCGCGAAGGACATGATTCACGAGCCCTTCCTTTTGCTGATGGCAGACCACATCTTTGAACCAGCCACAGCCGGGGCTTTGCTCCGCCAGCCGCTGGGAAAGAACGAGGTCATTCTCGGGGTCGATCGCAAAATCAAGAACGTCTTTGACCTGGACGATGCAACCAAAGTCAGGCTTGAAGGGGACTGCATCGTCGACATTGGCAAGAATCTGAAGCGCTACAACGCATTGGATACAGGAATGTTCCTCTGCCAGCCAGTGCTCTTCCAGTGGCTCGAAAAAGCGATGATCGATGGCAATTGCTCCCTTTCGGATGGGCTGCGGACGATGGCGCAGAACCGGACGTTCAAGGGCTTTGACATTGGAGCAGCACACTGGCAAGACGTCGACACGCCGGCTGCGTTGGATTACGCACGAGATTCCTTTTTCAAGCACCCCTGGCCGGTGCCGCAGGTTGCGAGGCCGGTTTATGCCTAGTCCCGGAAGGAAACCGGCGCCTGCACTGCAGATCCTCGCAGTGCTTCTTGGCGCCGCTTTACTTGCTTATTTGGTTGAACGGGCCGGCCCAGGCAGGCTGCTTCAGAACGCCAAGACCATCGCCTGGGGAATGCTCCTTGTCATCGCGCTTGCAGGCTTCGCCCACATTGTCAAAACCTGGGCATGGAGGCTCGCTCTGCTCGGCGAATCGAAAAAGATCTCTTTCTGGCGCACGCTCGGCCTGCGCCTCGTATCGGAAGCCATTGGACAGCTTGGGGTCGTCGGGCTGGTATTCGGCGAATCTGCGCGAGTGGCTCTGCTGGGCTCCGGAGTACCGACGGCCAGTGCGATATCGTCGGTGGCAATGGACCGCGGGCTGTTTATTGCAGCAGGCGCAGTGGTGACGATTGCTGGACTTCTTGCCGCGGCTTTCGTGGTCGTCCTCTCGGGAGCATTGCGTCTTTATGCCGGCTTATTCGTGCTCGTTCTTCTGTGCCTGTTAGGGTTGGCCGTGCTGGCCATCCAAAAAGGTTGGCCGCTATTCTCCGGATCCGCGCGTGCCGCCGGGCGCATTCCATGGTTTCGCGGCTGGATCAACAGCAAAAAGGCCGTGATTGAATCTGCGGAGCGTCAGTTCCTTCAGTTTCATCGCCAGGCGCCGCGCGCTTTCTGGGGCAGCGTGACGCTCAACCTGGCAAGCCACCTGCTCGCTATTGTGGAGGTCTATCTTATCCTCCATTTTCTGGGTGCGCGCGTCAGCTTGGTTGGCGCGCTCATTCTCGAATCGCTGACCAAGCTCATCAACGTCATCGGGTCCATCAATCCAGGGAACCTGGGCACATACGAAGGTGGAAACATGGTGATTGGAAAGCTTCTCGGCCTCAGTGGGACCGTTGGCTTGACGCTTGGGCTTTGTCGCCGATTCAGAGCTATCTTCTGGGCCATCGTGGGAGGAATTTGCCTGGCCTGGTTTTCCAGATCGAATGCGCAAGCAAAGCCGGACTTGAGCGCCGAAATTGTCACAGGAGTGAATCTATGCGAGTAAAGAAGCAGCGGCAGGACATCATGCAGATACGTTCCGATGCGCAAGTCGCAATCATCCTTGCAAATAACCAGCCCTGGTCAAGTTGGTTCGAGCCAGCACTGGCTCAAGTGGGAACACTGCCCGTATTGCTGCGCGCTATTCTGGGAGTGCAAGGCACGAATCCGGAGCGTATCATCGTTGTTTTTAACCGGGTCACGGGGCCGCAAATCAGGCAGGAGTTGCTCAAGACGCGGCGTCTCCCCGCCTGCATTGAATGGATCGAAGTCGCTGTAGGCACAACCTTGTCATCGATCGTTCGCTGGGTATCTGCAAAATCCGGCAATGCACGCGTCCTGTTGGTTGCCGGAGATCGCACTTACCAGCCCGCCTTGCATCGATTGGTGAGCGAATGGGATGGGCAACGGAGCACATTGGAACTCGCATCGGGCAGCGAGCCCGCCGGACTGTTCGCCCTCAGCCATGAGGCGGCTTGCGAACTTGGCGCCGATACCGAATCGAACGTGGTGACGGTGCGGGATCTGCACCGCTGGATCACCCGGAAAGCGATCCTGAACGGTCCATCGTTCGTCGATTTCAAGCTGGTGGAAGAAGACTCATGGCAGAAGATTTCCATGCCGCAGGATTCGATCGTCGCCGAGCAAAAGCTCGACCGCTGGCTCGTCAAGCCGACCGATGGCGTATTTGCCAGGATGAATCGCAGGATTTCCATTCCCATCAGCCGCCAGCTGATCAAGTTCCCGATCACGCCGAATATGGTGAGCGGGTTTACGCTGGGAGTCAGTTTTGCAGCGGGTGTTTCGTACGCGATGGGCGGATATTGGAACACGCTACTGGGAGCAATCTTGTCGGTGTGGGCCAGCATTCTTGACGGTTGCGATGGAGAGGTCGCCCGGTTGAAGCTGCAGGCGACTGATTTTGGATGTTGGCTTGAGACTGCGTGCGATTATCTCTATTACCTGTTCATCTTTGCAGGAATGACTGTTGGACTGGTGCGCAGTTCTGGAAATCGCGCCTTTGGGGCGTGGGGAGCGGCGCTCCTGTTCGGCGCGGCCACCACAATCCTGCTCGCATGGTTCGAACGAAGCAGGCTTTCAAGCAAGCATCCCGAGCAGTTCCTGGCAGTCTGGCAGAAGAAGGCAGAAAGCCGTTCATCCAACCCACTTCTTTATCTGGGACGCCGATGTGAATTTATCATCCGGCGCTGTTTCCTGCCCTATGCTCTGTTGGCCTTCGCGGTGTTGAATCTAAACTGGCTGGCGTTGTATATGTCCGCAATCGGCGCCAATATCGCGTGGATCGTCTCTCTTTATTCCAGATTTGCCTTTTCTTCGAAATCGCGCGCGGCAGCAAAGACTCCCGCCGCACCGGAAGGAAAGCCTATCATCGTCTAGATACGCGTGCCCTGCATGTACGCTGAGCTGAAACTGGTCGACGCCAATGGAGCCCATCAAGGAACTCGAAACAGGATCATTCGTGACCACGCCCGGCACGTTCGAGTTTCCGGATGCCCTCAGGATTATCAGTTGGAACATCAATCGCGGCCTGCGGTTAAATGAGGTAATCGAGTTTCTTGCCGGAGCGGCGGCAGACCTGATTCTATTGCAGGAGGCCGATTTGAATGCCCGGCGAACTCATTGCCGCAACATCGCGCAGGAGATCGCGCAGGCGCTCGCATTGAACTACGTATTTGGATGCGAGTTTGAAGAGCTTACGCAACGACAGAACGGGATGCCCGCCTATCATGGGCAGGCGACGCTCTCCCGATATCCCCTCTTGAACTCGCGCATTCTCAGGTTCCATCGTCAGTCAAGATACTGGCATCCGCGATGGTTTATTCCGCGCATGGGGCCATTTCAGAGGCGATTAGGCGGCAGAATCGGGCTGATCAGCTACGTTGAACTTCCTGAACGGAAACTCATTGTCTACAACGCGCACCTCGAAAGCAGAGGAAACGATGACTTGCGCTGCAGTCAGCTTGCGGAGATTCTGGACGAAGTTTCTCGGTACGCCGCGGACGTTCAAGTTGTTGTAGCAGGCGACTTCAACGCCGATCTGCGCCGGGAACCCGGCGCTTCAGCCATCGGCAAAGCAGGGCTCAGCAATCCATTCGCTCACGTCTCGAGTCTTCTCACCACCGTACCGACTCGATTCAATGGTTCCCGCACGATCGACTGGATCCTGACGACGGGACCACTCATTGCCGCTGATCCGAAGTTACACGATTCGATTCGGGCTTCTGACCACTATCCCCTCTCGCTCACGCTCCGACAATCTTGATTGGTTTTTCGGGATAGAGAGGAGTCTCGGTTTACCGGGAAATTTCTTTCACACCAGCATGAGGGCTGCGGTTCGCTGTGTAGTGAGCGACCCGAATGGCAGTGTCAATACCAGTACTTCAGCCGGGGCCAATCCTCCGCGTAGGAGTGCTTGCGGTGGCGCAGCCAGAGATAGTGGCTACGCTCGTGGTCCATAATCCACGGGGCGTCAAACGTTCCCAGATCGACGACCTCGGCGTAGGTTCCGGCGTACTCTTTGGGGTCATCGCCCAGGGTGAGGACGGACTCGCCTGTGCTGTTGTTCCAACCCCAGAAGAAAAAGTTCTGATGGCCGCTGATGGCGGGCGGCAAACCGTACCTCGGGCCGAGAATGTCGACGGCGCCGGCTTCGCCGTAGTTGCTGCAGAAGATGGCGGTGCGGGAGCGAACGTCAGGAGGGAGGGCGTTGTATCGAGCGGCGAAACCCTGCACCATTTGCTCCCAGCCGATGCGGTCGGAGAGGATCTCCGGTAGAGGACTGGTGAACTTTTCAAACCTGGTGGAATTGGGGTCGAAGGGCGCGGTGTAGACGATGTACCTTGCTGGAGGCAGAATTGTGAGTACGGTGGGGCCGGTAGCCAAACAAAGAGCGACGATTAGGCTGACGGAGTAGGCGGCTAGGGGCCAATTGCGGCGAGTGAATTGGGAAAAGGCCGTGGCCCCGGCGGCGAACAGGACTGGATAAATGGGAGCGAGGTAGTAATCCTTGCCGTGCATGAGCATCATGGTGCCCAGGAAGAACAGGTAGGTGAAAGCGACGAAGCGCCAGCGACGAGCGGAGCCTGCGAAGGCGAACCAAGCCAGCCCTCCGATCCAAAGCGGAGCGGTGAAGACAAGCAGGACCTTGATCTGTTCGAGGAGAAACGCCAGTGGGGGGAACTTGACGTTCTTGTCAGAGTGGGCAACGGTACTGAGGAACTGGTAGGTGGGAAACTGATTGGCCACCTGCCACAAGAGATTGGGCATGGCGATTAGAAGCAGCAAGGCGATGCCGGCGGCGCATTCCCTGGAGAAGAGGATGCGGCGCTGCGGGCTGAGCAGGAGCCCGACAAGCAGCGCGGCGAGGAAGAAGATGGTGGAGTGCTTGTTTTCGATTCCAAGGCCCGACAAGATGCCAAAGACGAGCCATGCGCGGGGAGTAGCCGTGCAATCAGCAATGCGCAGGATGACAAACAGAGCACCCATCCAGATGCAAGGCTCGAAGGAGTTCATGGAGAGATAGTTTGAAGTGGCGAGGAACACAGGTGCGGAGAGGACGCCGCACATGGCCAGCACCTGCGCACTGCGGCGTCCGCCGAGCTGCCATGTGAGCAGGCCAGTGAGCGCGACGGTGACGCTGCCGGCCAGGTAACTGAAGGTGCGAATTCCGGTGGGCGAGAGGCCGAAGAGGATTTCAGCGAGGCGGGCCTGAAGGGCAACGAGCGGAGGCTGATCGACATAGCCCCAGGCAAGATGGCGTCCGCACACGAGGAAGTACAGCTCGTCCCGGAAGTAGCCATAGCCGAGATGGCTGCCCCAGATTGAGCTCAGAAAATGGATAAGGAAGGTGATGGAGGCAAAGAGGGAGGCAAGCAGGAGCGCAGGGCGCAAGGGCGTTCGCGCGGGAATGGGCGAGGAGGACTCCGACAAGGAGGGCCGTTCGGTGTGTTGCGCTTTCTTCGGTGTATTTTGCGGCGATTGTGCTGGTGAAAATTGCGTGGTCCCGGACACAGAATTTCCAATCGCCGCACCATACCAGGCTCGCGCTTTCTGGATCTCAATAAACAATCTGGAGCAAATATCATTCACGGTAAACCTGGCCTTCGAATCCATTACCCTCTCCCAAGCTGCTCCCACAACGGACAAATCGCCCGCCGGCAAAAAAGTCTCAGCTGTCTAGATGACCGATATGTTTCAGAGCGCAATTCCTTGTTTCCTGGATTCTCTGTGGCGAGACGCCTAAGAGAACGGCGCAATTCCGATCGGCATATTGTTCGAGGACAGACAGAACATACACAACGCGTTCGAAGTCCTCAAGCGCAAGAACTCTTGCAAGGAAGGGATCATGCAAAAAAGTCGCGGGGCGCGCCGCGGCGGGCTCAGGTCCACTCGGGCCAGGATTGGGTGTGAGCATTTGAAGAGCATTGCGGACAATCATGCACCGGGCCCAGGAATGTGCCAACTTGTGAAAGCTGGAATGCCCGTTTATGCACTCATCAGGATTGGCGATGAAGCAACGCTCCGCCTTCTTCTGATTCGCCGTCAGCAGGAAAGAGAGCAAGTACAAACCGAGTGAGTCTTCCATGAAAAATTCGCGAATGTCTCCACTTCTCGCAGACTGACTGCTTCTGTTTTCCGACATCCCAAGTGCGTTCAAGCAACTCACAGGTCTCTCTCCTCGGTCTCGATCCTGGGTGTAATGCTCAGATTGTCTTCGTTCCTCTTCATTCTGGTTGTGCCATGACATCGGTAGCCTCCAGCTTCAACCGCTATCCATCGTTCGCGTCACCCAGCACGCTCCCTGCAGGGCGGATTTGCGGCTAATCTCAAGATGAGCAATGTGAGTGCCAGAAAATCGCGTGCACATAGATTTTGATTAAGTAGCTGAATAGACATCAGATATCACGGGCGATACAGGTCGCTGCGGCGGTCGAGTGACGAAGGTGTCGATACTGGCATCGTCAGTTGCCGGAGTTGTGTGACATCTGTTTCAGTGGGGACACGGGTAGCGCAAGGGAGATTCCGGTGATGTTGCGAACCCCGGCAGATGAATCCGATCTTCTCCGGCCGCTTCGGCCCAAATGAACCTGGCGTATTCGCTCCGTTAAGCGATATGCTTCTGACACAGGCGATCATTCCATGCACCTGGCGGGTGTGAAATCCTATTGCCAGGCCCATGAGGAACTCGGTGCTCTGTACGCGGATGCTGACGCCTGGGCGCGCAAAGCAATCCTGAATGTTGCGAGCTCGGGAAAGTTTTCAAGTGACCGATCGATCGCCGAATATGCATCCGAGATTTGGAAGGTGGCACCATGCCCGATAGCGCCGTAGTACAGCCGAAAGCCGGAGGCCCTGAAGGAAAGATTTCCCCACTCGCAGGCAAACCGGCTCCAAAGGAAATGCTGGTAGATATAGAACGGCTGGAGGAGGAATATTATTCCCGCCGCCCTGACCTTGCCGATCCCAACCAGATGGTTATGTTCGGAACGAGCGGTCACCGTGGCTCGCCCTTCCAAGGCACATTCACCGAAGCTCACATCCTGGCGATCACCCAGGCGATCTGCGATTACCGGCGAGGGCAGGGAACGGACGGGCCACTCTATATGGGGAAAGACACCCACGCCCTGTCCGGGCCCGCGCAGCACACGGCCCTCACGGTTCTCGCAGCGAACAACGTGGAAACGGTCATCCAACAGGGCGAGGGAGTAACACCGACTCCCGTTATTTCGCGAGCCATACTCGTCTATAACCGCAGTCGCAGCGTGCATCTCTCTGACGGCATCGTCATCACGCCGTCGCATAACCCGCCGGAGGATGGAGGCTTCAAGTACAACCCCACCAACGGCGGTCCGGCCGATACCGACGTGACGAAGTGGGTGGAAAGCCGCGCCAACGATCTGCTGCGTGCAGGCAATTCGGGCGTCAAGCGGATTCCACTTACAAAGGCCCTTCGTTCTGCATATACCCATCAGGAAGACTTCATTCTCCCGTACGTTAACGATCTCAGGAATGTCGTTGACATGGATGCGATTTGCGGTGCGGGCCTGAGACTCGGCGTGGATCCGCTGGGCGGAGCCGCGCGGCCATACTGGGAGCCGATCAACGCCGTCTACGGGTTGGACATCGCCATCGTCAATCCGGTCATTGATCCGACGTTTTCATTCATGACCGTGGATCACGACGGAAAGATCCGCATGGATTGCTCGAGCCCATACGCGATGGCCAGCCTGGTGGGGTTGAAAGATCAATACCAGGTCGCTTTCGCCAACGATCCCGATTCAGACAGGCACGGGATTGTCACTCCGTCTGCGGGATTGATGAACCCGAACCATTATCTCGCTGTAGCCATTCGATACTTGCTTACGCATCGGCCTGAATGGCGGCACGACGTCGCAGTTGGAAAGACCCTGGTGAGCAGCAGCATGATCGACAGGGTTGTCCGAAGTCTCAAACGCGAGCTGCGCGAAGTCCCCGTCGGCTTCAAGTGGTTTGTAGCAGGGCTGTTTGACGGTTCGTACTGCTTCGGTGGGGAAGAGAGCGCGGGAGCAAGTTTTCTTCGCTTTAACGGTACGGTATGGACAACCGATAAGGATGGTCCAATCATGGACCTGCTGGCAGCCGAGATTATGGCGCGCACAGGCAGGGATCCGGGCGAGCATTACCGCGAGTTGACCGAACAGTTTGGCTCACCGTTCTACACGCGCATCGACGCCGACGCCACCCCGGAGCAAAAAGCGAAACTGCAAAAGCTCTCGCCGGACGCAGTCAGGGAGTCGGATCTGGCAGGCGAGCCAATTACCGCCAAGCTGACCTCAGCTCCGGGCAATGGTGCTCCCATCGGCGGACTGAAGGTTGTCGCCGGCAGTGGCTGGTTCGCCGCCCGGCCGTCGGGAACAGAGAACATCTATAAGATCTACGCGGAAAGCTTCAAGAGTGAGGCACACCTGAACGCAATCGTCAGCGAAGCTCAACAGATAGTCAACAACGCTCTATTGTCTTGAATCTGAAGTTCGTTGCATAATTTCCGAAGTGCAACCGCAGATCCTTCGACTCCGTTGGGCGCAAAAAAACGCGCCCAACTGCGCTCAGGATGACAGCGTTTTTTGAAAGAACTTTGGACTCACCACACTGGGTGCGGCCGCCGTGAAGCAGTGAGTAGCGATGAGGGGTCCGACGCCTTCCTTTCCATCCGGCTCACAAGCGAACCGGAGTGCCTGTCCCAGGCAGGGGGCCAGACTTTACATCGGGCTTCACGTCTCCCTGCCGCAGAGGCGTGAAAGGCACTCGGTCCTGCTTGCAGATTGCCTGAATGGCTGGGCGCGCCGTCATTAGGCCTGACGGCAGCCCGCCGCCCGGCATCACCCATTGGCCCACCATCATGAATTTCCGCAATCCCGGCAGCGTGTTCGGCAACGGCCTGAACCTGGTGCCTGGACTGATGAACCAGCCCTCCATGCTTCCCTTCCAATTGCCCGTATAGCGGATCACGGTTGCGGGCGTCGAGACATCGACCACTTCGATCGCCTGAGGGAGGTTAGGGATTCTCTTTTCGAGGATGGCGACGACCGCTTCGGCGATGCGATGCTTCTCCGCCCCATAGGCTGCGGGATCGTTTTGGTGCAGCTGAACCCAATATTCAGAATTGCGCGTGGGCAGAAAACATGTGACCGCAGTTTTGCCCGCGGGTGCGAAGGTCGGGTCGAAATTGAAAATGCGGAATGCGGCCTGATTCAGCTTGGTGCCGGGGTCGACTTGGAGGGGCGAATCAAGAAGCCGGGTTACGCTTACTGGCTGGCCGGCGAGGTCCATCCCCACTCCCAATGAGACCTGGATGTAAGAAGGGAAGATCTTCATCTCGTCGTAGATCTTCCTGGTGGCTTCGTTGGCGTACTTGCCGCCGAGAAGATCGAAGATGGTCGCGTGGCCGTCCGCGGCAGAGATCACCCAATCGGCTGCAATGGTTTCCCCGCCTGCCAGCTGAACCCCTACCGCAACTTCATTTTCCACCAGGATGCGCTCGACCTTGGCACCGCAGCGCACCTCTCCACCCAGGCTGACGAGTTTCTCTTCGATGAGGCGAATCAAGGATTGCGCTCCGCCGATTGCATAGGCAGCATTGTGCTGATTCATCCATGCTAAAGAAAAGAACAGCGCGATCGCTGAAAGCTGTCCCATTTCGCCTTCCCCAAACATGCTTTTCAGCAGCGGGTCGGTGAACCTCTCGCCATACTCCCGGCAACTCATGCGCGAAAGTTCCCGAAACAAAGGGAAATACGGAGCATTGCCGATCAGGGTTATCAGGTTGGCGGCCCAATGCGCGCTCGGGTCGGGCATTTTGAATTTTCCGAATCTGCGCAGGGCGGACGCAAAATCGCGGATCGTCGCTGCATCTTGCGGTGCGCGCTTCAGTAACTCGGCCTCGAGGCGGTCGACGTTGGTGTAGATGACCAGCGAGTCGCCGTTTTCCGTTTCGACGCAGCCAAACTCCTGCTGATTTACGAACGTCAGCTTGTCGAGGTCGCACACTTCCAGCCATTGCGGATGCATGTGTCCTTTGGGGTTCGATCCATATAGCCAATGCAGGCAGGTCTCAAACGTGTAGGGGCCTCTTCGCCAGCTTGTCGCCAGCCCTCCCGCAATGTCGTGCATTTCCAGAACTTCCGCCTGATAACCGCATCTTTGCGCATAAACCGCGGCGCAAAGCCCCGCGATCCCGCCGCCAACGACCACGACCTTCTTGACATCGTGCTTCATGATTTCGACCTTCCCCTGCCCTTTCCCAGGAGCATGAATCGTTCGCCCGCCAATCAACCGCGTTCGAGCCGGAGCGGCCAGTCATGTTTCCAGGTTTCTGACAGTGAGAATCAGGCAAGCTCCGGGCTCCGCTTCCTGATTGCGACGGATTCTAGTGCCGGTATTCCGATGCTTCAGTGACGGGAAGCACGTTCCTGGCCGGTGGCGCTTGCTCGATTTTTCGATCCATGCGGGACGCTTTCATTCCCGGCGCTCGATCGCAAGCTGCATCGGACAGGAGATAGGCCCGTGCACGCCTCATTAAGGAATTTCAACAATTCTCGTAACATTTCAGATCCGCGCGCCACTATCTGTTGTCTCCGCAGTTTCAGATTCTGGGGTTCCCTGTCGATTCGGTCAGTTCATGCACGCCGGCAAGCCGCAGGCCGAATTGCCAATCTTCCCCCAGAGCAGACGGAGTTCGCTCCTCGAAGCGGGCTTCGTCTGCGCTTTTTTAGGATTGGAGCCTCATGGCGATGAAGGAAGGCGGTTGCATCGTGCGGGTTTTCGTGCCTCAGGGGTGGTCGGAAAGGCTTCTGGGGTGCTGCGGATGAGTCTTCCCTCTTTTCCGACCGTTGTCATACCCTCCGACCGCGCCAAGGGAGTTTATTCGCCGGCAGCGAAGACGATGCTATACTCGTTTCCTCTCAGATCCGCGGAGCCGGTTTTGCAATTTCAAGCGTTCGATGCAGGTTACGTTGCAAGACTCTGTGCGGGGGACAGTGAGACGCAAGGGCATTTCGTCGCATACTTTACCGGATTGTTACAGGTGAAGCTGCGCTCGCGGCTCCAGTCCCGGCATGCGATCGATGACGTGTGCCAGGAGACATTTGCGCGGGTATTTGCGGTCCTGGGAAGAGACGGCGGCCTGCGCCAGCCGGAGCGCCTTGGACCGTTTGTCAACACCGTCTGCAACCATGTGCTCCTTGAGCATTTCCGTTCATCCCGGCGCAGTGAATCGCTCGACGCCGATGGAACGCCGGAGTTGCCGGCCCTCGGAGCCAATGCTCTGGACGTGGCGTCAGCCCGCCAGCTCAAAGACAAGGTCCGGGAAATCCTGCTCGAGATGGAACCGCGCGATCGAGACCTGCTCAGCGCAATTTTTCTCGAAGAGCGCGACCGCGATGAAGTATGCCGGCAGTTTAGCGTGGACCGTAACTATCTGCGCGTGCTGCTGCACCGGGCCAAACAGGAATTTAAAATCGAATACATCAAGCGGATTGGCGACCAGGCGCCGCTCAGCGCCAGTGCATGAATTTGAAACGATTCGCCTGCCGGCGTCCCTATTTCACAACTGGTGCAATTTGCGGAAGGCCTTGGGGTTGAGTGGATGGATCACAGCGAAGCAGTAGAACAGATGGCAGCGGAGCGATACCTGCTGGATGAACTATCACCGGAAGCTCGCGAGGCATTTGAAGATCACGTTTTCAGCTGTCCCGAATGCGCCCTGGATCTTCGCGCTGCAGCCGCGTTTGTGGATGAGGCCAAAGTCCAGTTTCCGGCGTTGAAGCCGCCCATGCCCGCGGCCCCCTCGTCTGGCGCAGACAAGCCCCGGATGAAACGGGACCGCTGGCTTTCGTGGTTGCGTCCGGGCCTTATGGTTCCCGCCTTCGCCGCGTCGCTGCTTGTGGTCGGCTATCAGAGCCTGGTGACCTTGCCAGCCCTGCGCGCGGAGGTCAACCAGCCGCGCATTCTCCCCTGGACGCCGGTGCACGGTGGCACACGCGGCGGTGCGGCGACTGCGATCACCGCGGATCGCGCGCACGGAGTTGCTTTTCCTGTCGATATTTCACCGCTCCCCGGCTCTAGCGCCTACACTTCCTACTCCTTTGACCTCTCCGATCCGCAAGGCAAGCACGTATGGACCGGAGCCATCGCCGCCCCTGACGGGGAGAGCCAGCGGCTCCTGTTGGCAATTCCAGCAGCGATGCTGAGCAATGGCACATATACTGTTGCGGTCTCCGGCGTCGGGCCGCATGGGGAACGCACGCCCATCGATCAATACGTCTTCGATCTTCATCTCGCTGATTAACCGGGTTTTACCAACAGATCCTGAAAAATGAACTAGAATGGCCGCAACCCAAAGAAACGGAGAGAAAGAGAGCCCATGTCGGATACGAACGGTAGAACCCACACTTACCACTCCGAAGCGACGATCCTGGAAGGTCATCTCCGGCTTCCGCTCGCACAGGAGATCAAACCCCAGGCCCACGCAAAACTGACTCCGGGAGGCGGATATATTTCTCAGCGCGTGGAGGATTACCGGCTGGAGTCCGTCATCTCCATCCGTTCCGGCTATACCCACGTGGCGGGCAACCGGGGCTTGAAGCCGGGACACGGCTGGGCCACCCTCACCACCACCGTTCTTGAAGGTCTGAACATCCTGGATGTGCTGACCGCCGACCGGGTGGTGGGGCAAATCATGACCGAGCATCCGCTGGTGGGCTACGTGCCGCACATTTCCTTCCTCGGAACGCGCTTTGAGAATCTGCGCATTGCCGGCCACCCGGTCAATCTGGATCTGGATTTGAACATCGTGGGAGCCCGGTCTGAAAACGACGCGCCGTATACCACCGACCCCGCGCTCATCGGCCGCGTGGGAAACCAGTACGACCGCATCGGCGAGCACAAGGACCTTCCGGCGGACCTCAGCGAACGGTACAATCGACTTTCCTCGACTCTTGGCAGTCCGGAGGCGGTCGAATGCTCGTTGGTGAATGGCGCCAGTGGCGGCTACCCTGGGCAGTCTTTTGGCCACGTGATTACCATTCCCGAATTCGGCAAGATTACCCTCGCCAAGCTGACGGTTTCGCACGAGGACTTCAAGCCCGGCAGCGACGTTCCGCGGAAGACAACCGTCAAGCTGACGATGATCGACATGAAGCTGGGATGCGCCATCGAAGGGGGCGGAGGAGCGGGGATCGGATCGTCGAATGGCGGCTCGCATCCATAGTCCAGGCCATTTTCCGCGCTGAACTCATTGCGCCAGCGCCCGCCAAGGCGCTGCCTGGCATTGGCGGCTGGTTTCGAAGCGCCGGCCGCCGGCGGCTGTCTCTCTATGCGTGCGCTCTCGTTTTTCTGTTGCTGACTCCTCTTGAGGACTCACGTCCCGGCCGCATCCAGGCTCAGTATGACCGGGCCAGGCGGCTTTTCGAGCGCGGCTACCTGGAGAAGAGCCAGCAAGAGGCGGAGATCGGAACCAGGCAGTTCCAGATTTCAAACCCTGAATGGGCGGCAAGATTCCAGCTACTGCAAGCGGAGGCCATGCTCTTCCGTGGAATGTATCCAGATGCTCTGGCTCTTCTTGCCGCGTACCAGCCTGGATCCAGCGACCCGGCAGCAACCATTCGCATGCTGGCAATCGAGGCCGTTGCGCTCACTCGCCAGCAGCAGGAGCCAGCAGCGCACCAAAAGCTCGCCCAGGCCGATGACATTTGCCGCACTGCGGACTTGGCCGTTTGTGCGGAAGTGCTGCGGTCCCATGGGATCCTGGCCGCGCAGGAGGACAAGATTCCCGAAGCGCGGCAATTCTTCCTGGACATGCTCGCCGTTGCCCAGAGGCACGATGACCGTTTGCTGGAGGCAAGTGCATCTTCGAATCTGGGCTGGATCGCGATTCAGGCCGGCCATTTTGACGAAGCGCTGGACCGGTCGAAGGCTGCGAATCGAGCTGCCGTTGAAGTAGGCGCCGAAGATCTGGCGCAACTTTCGTCAGGAAACATGGGGTGGTCCTATCTGCAGCTTGGAGATCGCGAGAGGGCGATGGAGCTATTCGTCGACGCGGAAAAGAGTGCCGAAAGACTGGGCAGCCTCCGTGACGAGATTCTGTGGGTGACGGCCGAAGGTTATGTCTATCGGGACAGTGGCGACCTGGACCGCGCGACGCAATCCTATCGTCTGGCGCTTTCTTTGGCCAGGCGGCTTGAAAGCAAGGATGACATCGTGAATGCGCTTGAGGACCTTGCCCAGGTCTCAGTGGATGCGGGAAAGGTTGAGCAAGCAAGCGCCTACATTGACCAGGTAACCCCCATGGAGCTTGCGGGCGGCAATCACCTGAGCGCGAATGTGCTGTTGACGCTGGGAATGCTGGCAGCCGCGCGTCGCCAGGACAAGCAGGCGGAGTCGCTTCTGCTTGCAGTGAAGGGCGACGCGAACAACCCTACGACCACGCGCCTGGGCGCCGGGGAGCAGCTTGCGCAGCTCTATGAACTGGAAGGAAACACGCGCGCTGCGGAGCAAATGTACCAGGCCACGCTGACCGCCTTCGACTCTGCCCAAGCCGATCTCAAGAGCGAGGAATCGAAACTGCCCTTCGTGGCCAATGCCGCGCGCATCTACGACGACTACATCCACCTGCTGCTCGCGCAGGGCAAGCGCGATGAAGCTCTCGCGGTTGCTGACCGGAGCCGCGCGCGAACCCTGGCGCAATCGCTGGGAACGGCGGAAGCCAAGAACAAGGCCGCAACGTTGAATCCCCGGCAGATCGCGCAGAAGGCTGGGGGAACGCTGCTCTTCTATTGGCTGGGCCAGAAGCAATCCTGCCTGTGGGCAATCACGCCGGCCACGGTCGCATTCTTCCCGCTTCCCGCGCAGGCTGAGATTGCGGCTCGCGTCGATCGCTATCGCAAAGCTGTCTTGGCTGCCGAAGACCCGCTCGAGTCGGGAAACACGGATGGCCAGGCACTCTATCAATTGCTCGTGGCCCCCGCTTCGAAGCTCGTTCGTTCCGGCGCGCCGGTGATGATTCTGGCCGACGGCGAACTGAACCAATTGAACTTCGAGACATTGCTCGTTCCCGGCCCGAGTCCGGAGCCGGACCGTAGTTCAAGCCATCGCCGAGACATGCATTACTGGATCGACGACGCGACCCTAGTCTCGGCTCCTTCGCTGGCGATGCTTGAGGCGGCAAAGCCGGTTCAAGGCGCAACGCGAAACCTGCTGCTTCTGGGCAACCCGGTTTCGCCCAGTGAGGACTTTCCCAGTCTTCCCTTGTTCGGGTTCGAGATGAAGAACATCGAGAAGCATTTCGATCCGCAGAATGTGGCCGCGTTCAGCAGCGTACAAGCAACGCCCGCGGCCTATCTCTCCAGCAATCCGGCGCATTACTCCTACATTCATTTTGTCTCTCATGCAGTTTCCAGCAGCACCGCGCCGCTGGATTCGGCCATCATTCTGTCGCGCACGGCGCCGGGCACGGACACTTTCAAGCTCTACGCGCGCGACATCATGCGCCATCCTATCGACGCCCGGCTGGTGACCATCTCCGCCTGCTTTGGCAGCGGCACGCGTTCCTATGCGGGAGAAGGTTTGGTGGGTCTCTCCTGGGCCTTCATGCGGGCCGGCGCGCAGAGTGTCATCGGCTCGCTGTGGGAAGTGAGCGACGATTCCACGCCGCGCCTGATGGACAAGCTCTACCAGGGCCTTGAAGAAGGCGAGACGCCCGCAGCCTCACTGCGGCAGGCGAAACTCACCTTGCTGCATTCAGACAGCAGGTTCCAGCCGCCGTTCTTCTGGGCGCCATTTCAAATTTACTCAAGCCGGTAGATCTGCAGATCGATTCAGATTGCGCTGCCCAGACTGGCCGCTCTGATGCAAGCCTTGCATTCCTACCACATTCCATCTGCGTCGTAGACGGCGATTTTGGTTCCGAAGACTGGAAAGCCATCGACGTGGATTGGTTGGCGATCGACTCTAAACTTCCGCGTAAGGTGCAGCCACCAGTTCCAGTAGTAGTCGGAAATCGTGACCTCCGGAAGTCTGATGTCCGAGACTTTCAGCCATGAAGAGGCCGGTAGATCGATGGAGATTGTTTGCAGGTTACTCAGTCCGGCCGTCGATACCCCCTCAGGCCAGATTGCCAGCTTGAGAGAACCTGGCGCCTCGCTGAAGGTGAAGAGTGCAGAGCCGTGACCTGCCGGGCTGAAGTTCACGATGCGCTCGTGCGGCTCGCCATAAATCGGGTAGGCGACCACTTTTACCTGGTAGGCGGGATTGAAACTCGAGACCTGCGATGCATCGAGGGGAACCTCGAGTTGAAACCTCTGGCCTGAATCCATGTTGCCCTCCTGGGGAAGCCGGCCAAAAGGCCGTGCAAGAGATAGTGTCTGGACATGGGGATTCGTGTCAAAAAATGTGCAGATTCCGGGGTTGCGGGTCCGAGCCGGGAGGAAAGCCGGGGCGGCGAACCCCGCATGACAAATGTCATGGCGCTTTGCTGACGCGTCGCACTGCAAGCGCCGTTTGATCCCGCGCATACTCGATCTTGTCATCCGGTATTCCCGACAAGGAGCGAGTCATGAGCGCAGTTCTTGAAGCCATTGAAGCCCATGCAATGCCGATCCCACGCGAGACCGCGGACGCCGTCGCCTCATTGAACGCGATCACCAAGCGCTACGGCAACGGCGTGCTTGCCCTCGACAACCTTTCGCTCACCCTGCGCCGCGGCCAGGTAGTCGCCCTGCTCGGTCCCAACGGAGCAGGCAAATCGACGGCCGTCAAACTCCTCATGGGGCTTAGCTCACCGACCGCGGGCACGGTTCGCATCTTCGGCGCAGACCCGCGCTTGAGCACCGCGCGTATCCGCACCGGCGTCATGTTGCAGGTAGGCAGAGCCCCGGACATGCTGCGCGTCCGTGAGCATATCGAGCTGTTCCGCGGCTACTATCCCAACCCCATGGCTTACGCTCAGCTTGTCCAGGCTGCGGGCCTGGAAGGGATTGAGAACAGCATGTTCGGCCAGCTTTCCGGAGGCCAGAAGCAGCGCGTGCTGTTTGCCCTGGCGCTGGCCGGCGATCCCGATTTGATCTTCCTCGATGAACCCACGGTGGGCATGGACATCAAAGCCCGCCGCGGCATGTGGGCGCAGATCCGCTCGCTGGCGGCCCGCGGCAAGACCATCCTGCTCACCACTCACTATCTTGAAGAGGCCGACGCACTCGCGCACCGCATCATCGTCATCGACAAGGGCAGAATGGTTTGCGAAGGCACGCCGGCGGAGGTGAAGTCGCTCGGCTCGACGACGCCCGGCGCCGCCTCAAGCCGAAGCCTCAAGATCATTCGCTGCGTAACCAGCTTGCCGACGGCGACGCTGCTTGCGATTCCCGGCGTAACCAGCGCGGAGTTGTCGGGGACTTTGACCACCATTATGAGCACCAGGTGCGAGTCGACTCTTCGCGAACTTCTTGCGCTCGACCAGGAGCTTCACTCCATCGAAGTTCAGAGTCCGGCTCTCGAAGATGCCTTCCTCGCTCTCACCGCAGAACGCGAGTAGACCGCTTCACTTCCTGTTTCCTTCATTCATCCCTGCAGGGAATCCGATTCTGGCTCCCCGGCGGAAAAAACTGAAAAGGAGCGCACCATGTCCACAGCGACCTACATTCTCAGCGCAGCACCCAGTGCTAACTCATTCGGCCGCAATTTCAGCATTTTCGTCCGCGAAACGCGTTATGAGTTCCTGCGCCTGCTGCGCAACCGCAGTTTCTCATTCTCCGTCATCGGTTTCCCGCTTGTGTTTTATGTTCTCTTCGGACTGGTGATGAATCGCGGCCAGCATATCGGCAGTGTCTCCGTCGCGAAGTACATGCTTGCCGGGTATGCGGTCTTCGGCATGGTCGGCACCGCGCTGTTCGGCATCGGCGTTGGACTTGCCAGCGAGCTTGCCGCCGGCTGGCTGGACCTGAAGCGCGCCAGTCCAATGCCTCCTGCGGCTTATCTTCTTGCCAAGTGCAGTTCCGCAATCGCCTTCGGCATCATCATCGTCTGCCTGCTTACCGTGCTGGGCATCACGGTGGGACATGTCTCGCTCACCCTGCCGGAGTTCGCCCGCATGATCGGCCTTGCCGTTGTCGGAGTAGTTCCCTTCGCATGCATGGGTATGGCCATGGCGCTGCTGGTTCCGTTCAACGCCGCGCCGGGAATTACGAACATGATTTACATGCCCATGAGCTTCTGCGGGGGACTGTGGGTTCCCATCATGTTTCTTCCACATTTCCTGCAAAAGGCTGCTCTGCTGTTGCCCACCTACCATTTGTCACAGCTCATGCTCAGCGCCTTCGGCTACCCCAGCGCAGGGTCCGCGATGAGCCACTGGTTCGGGCTGCTTGGTTTTACGATGGTAGTGCTGGGCATTGCGGCAATTGCGCTTCGCCGCCTGGAGCAGAACTCGTAGGTTTTTTGGCATACACTTTAGAGGAAGACGCCATGGCCGCCGACACCACCCCGAAGCAGCGCCACCACCATTGGGCATGGATGTGGCTTGCGTACACCGGGTTCCTGTTCATTCAGCCTCTTTTGGAGCCGAGCCTATTCGTCTGGCTCGGCACCCTGGCGGTGCTGGCTGCCTTCCTGGGGCTTTTCCTCGTTTTTTATTTCCACAGCATGGAACACGGGCTTCCCACGCGCCTTTGGGTTGCCGGCGCAACCTTCGTGCTCGGCCTCATTGCTTTTCCCTGGAACCAGGGAGCGTCAACCTTCTTCATCTACACGGCGGCGTTTCTTCCTTTCATGATCGAGTCGGTGCGGCGCGTGGTCTGGCTGATTCTGCTGGAATGCCTGGTGGTGCTGTGTGAAGGCGCGGTCTTTACGATTGTCGTTCATAGTGGTCCGTTCCGCATCGGCTGGCCCAACACATTCATCGCGATTTTTCTCATCGTCGTCATCGGCGGAGGCAACATCTTTTTTGCTTCGCAGCGACGCGCGGAATGCAAGCTGCGCGCGGCGCTGGAAGAGAATCTGGCCCTGGCAGCCGTAGCCGAGCGCGAACGCATCGCACGCGATCTGCACGATGTGCTCGGACACACGCTTTCGGTGATCGTGCTCAAAGCCGAACTCGCCGGCCGGCTTGTTTCCCTTGACCCTGCGCGCGCCACTGCGGAGATCGCCGACGTCGAGAAGACCGCGCGCACCGCCCTTGCCGAGATCCGTGAAGCCATCGGCGGATATCGCTCCCGCGGATTGGCCGCGGAGATTGAAGCTGCGCGCCTCACACTCGATGCCGCGGGCGTCACGCTCGTCGCTGAAAGCAGTCAAGCGCCCACTGCCGCGCTGAGTCCGCAGGAGGAAACTGCACTTGCGCTGGTGTTGCGCGAAGCTGTAACCAACATTGTTCGCCATGCCCGCGCGACCACCTGCCGCCTGCGCTTCATCACGGAAGCGGGCCATCGCCGGCTGGTGGTGGAAGACGACGGACAGCATGTTGCTACTCGCGAAGGCAATGGCCTGCGTGGAATGCGCGAGCGTGTCGAGTCCCTCGGCGGCCACTTCTCACTGGAACGCGGAATTACGCAAAACCACGGCACACGGCTTGTGATTGAACTGCCGTTTCGCGAGGCCGCTGCGTCATGAGCGCCGCTGCCAAACCGGCAAGCGCGATACGCGTCCTGCTCGCGGAAGATCAGACGATGCTGCGCGGAGCGCTGGCTGCGCTGCTTGACCTGGAAGCCGACATTTCCGTGATCGCCCAGGCCAGCAACGGGCGTGAGGCCCTTAAGCTCGCCCTGCAGTGCGCGCCTGACGTCATCGTTACCGACATTGAGATGCCCGAGCGAACCGGCCTCGATGTGGCAGCCGATCTGAAGCTCGCCGAAAGTAAAGCGCGTGTGATCATCCTTACCACCTTCGCGCGACCAGGCTATCTGCGCCGCGCGCTGGACGCGGGCGCACGCGGCTACCTGCTCAAAGACCGTCCGGCAAGCGAACTGGCGCAAGCCATCCGGCGTGTCCATGCAGGCCTCCGCGCCGTTGATCCTGCGCTCGCCGCGGAAGCCTGGGGCGCCGATGAAGACCCGCTCTCCGACCGCCAGCGCCAGATCCTGCAGCAGGCGGGCGAAGGCCGGTCGACCACGGAGATCGCCGCGGATCTCCACCTCTCCGAGGGCACGGTTCGCAATTATCTTTCTGAAGCAATAGCTAGACTGGGCGCCGCCAACCGCATTGACGCAGCCCGCATCGCGCGCAGCCGCGGTTGGCTTTAGAAGCCGTGCAGGTTGCGCCAGCACACCCTTTTCAGCGTTGAAGTCTTACTTGATCTCCACCTGATCGAGTTCGAATTGGAATTTGCCGGTCCCCTGGCCATAGACAAAACCCAGCGCGCTCAAATCACTGCCATCGGTCTGGAAGGTTGAGAACGGGAAACTGTAATGCTTCCACTCAGGACCGGCGACGAAGGGAGCCATTCCCGGGGGCCCCGTGCTTCCGTTGTGCTCTTCGGTCAGCACAATCAACCTGTAGGTCTTGCCGTCGCCCTTGGCCCAGAAGCCGATCTCTTTCTTGCTGGACAAATTCGCCGGTTGCATGGGCGCCGAGCCGGGCGAGAAGAGCGCGCCCGCAAATGCGAATTGTGCGCCGGCGACAACTTCGCCGGTTACCTGCATTGCCCCTTTTGTTCCGTCGGCGCCGGGTTCTACTATTGCAAGCGAAGAACTCGACTTTCCGCCGTTCATCGAGTCGCTGGCGGGAATCCACATTCCGTAATTGGCCGCAACTTTGCCATCGTCGAAGTTGCTGACCAGTCCGGATTCAGATCCTGCGGGCGCGGGCGGCAAAGGTGGGCGGCCGGTCTCGCCTTTCGTTCCGCTCACCGCCAGCCGCACCGTGCTTGTTTCGTCTGAGCTTGGACCGACCATGAGTTCGAAGACGCCCGGCTCGACGACGCGATGCATGTCGATGTTCAGGATGGAAAGCATCTCCGGCGTGATGGTGAACTGGACGGTCCTCTTTTCGCCAGGCTTCAATGCAATGCGTTCAAAGCCCTTCAACTGCATGACTGGCTGAGTTACATCGGCGATTCGCTGGTGGATATATAATTCCGCAACCTCATCGCCTTCGCGCTGCCCGGTGTTGGCCACATCGACGCGGACTTTCGCCGTGCCGGCGGTGAGAATCTGCTTGGGCTCGACGCGCAAGTTATCAAAGCTGAAGGTCGTGTAACTCAGCCCATAGCCGAATGCAAACAGCGGCTGGCGGGTGCTGAATTCGTAGCTGCGGTTGTCAGACGGCTTGTGGTTGTAGAAGTCCGGCAGATCGCCCACCGAATGAGGAAAGGTGATGGGAAGCTTTCCGCCTGGATTCACGTCGCCGAATAGCACTTGCGCCGCCGCGACTCCGCCTTCTTCACCAAGATAAAACCCCTCGAGAATTGCAGGAACCTTTTCCGCGATGTAGTTGATGGAGAGCGGACGCCCATTGAGCAGCAGCACCACTGTCGGCGTTCCGGTTTCGACCACCGCCTTCACCAGGTTGTTCTGCGCGCCCAGCAGGTCAAGCGAGTCGCGATCGCCGCGGTGGTTTTCCGCCCACGCCTCGCGATTGGTGCTTTCGTTTTCGCCGACGACGAGGATGGCGACGTCGGCTTTGCGCGCCGTGGCAACCGCTTCCTGAATGGAAGCAGTTTGCGTGCTCGCTTCGACCAGCTTCACATTATCCGCAGACCAGCCGAGATAGCCTTGCGGCGCAGTGGTAATCTTGCATCCCTCGGCGTACAGCACCTTTGCTTTGCTGCCGACGCGCGCCTTGATGCCGTCAAGAATGCTGACGCCCTGGCCGGGATCGCGGCTGTATCCGCCCAGGTGGACATCGGCGGCGTTGGGGCCGATGACGGCGATGTTCTTCAGCTTTCCGAGATCGAGCGGCAGCAGATTCTTTTCGTTCTTGAGCAGGACGATGACCTTGCCGGCCGCTTCGACAGCAAGCTTGCGATGCTCTTCGCTGTTGACCACACGCTCCGTATAGTCTGGATCCACATAGGGGTTGTCGAAGAGCCCAAGACGGAACTTGGCAGCCAGCAAGTGAGCAACTGCGCGGTCGACCTCGCTCTCCGGCACAATGCCCGCCTTCACCTGCGCGACGAGCGTACTGTAGGCAGAGCCTTCGGAGAGGTCGTAGTCAATGCCGGCTGCCAGGCCCTGGCGCGCGGCGTCCGCATTGTTGTAGGCCACATGATGCGTGTTGACCAGCATCTGCAGGCCATCGCCATCGGACGTGATGTAACCCTTGAAACCCCACTCCTGGCGAAGCACATGGTCGAGCAGCCAGTGATTGATGTGCGAAGGCACTCCATCGATTTCGTTGTAGGAGGCCATCACGCTTCCGACGCGCGCCTCTTCAACCGCAGCCTGGAAGGGAATGAAGAAATTCTCGCGGATGATGCGCTCGGAGTAATTGCCGGGCGCGGTGTTGGTGCCGCCTTCCGGCTGCCCATGCACCGCGAAATGCTTGGCGGTGGCCATCACGTGGTGGCGGCCGATGAGGAAATCGTCGCCTTGCAGGCCCTCGATGGCCGCGACACCCATCCGCGAAACCAGGTAGGGGTCCTCGCCGTAGGTTTCCTCGGTGCGGCCCCAGCGCGGATCGCGGGCAATGTCCAGGACCGGCGAAAACACCTGACCCAATCCACGCGATCCCGCCTCGTCGCCCACTGCGGTGAACACGCGCTTTACCAATGCCGGGTCCCAGGTTGCGGCCAGGCCCAGCGCCTGGGGATAACTGGTGCTGCCGTACTCCATCACCCCGTGCAGGCCTTCGCTCAAGAACATATCCGGAATTCCCAGGCGCGTCTTCTCGCGCTGGTAGCGCTGCACGCCGTTGCGTAGAATTGCCGACTTGCGGGGAGTGAAATTCTGTTCCTCGCCCCACTCGTTCAGCAGAGTTTTGCGTGCGTCTTCGGCGGTAAAGGTCCCGGTCGGATCAATCACCCCAATGCGGCCCTCCCACCCGCCGGTGATCTGGTCCACCTTCTCTTCCAGCGTCATGCGGCCCAGCAGGTCCGCCACGCGATCCTCAATGGGCAGCGTTGCATCCTTGTAGCGCGGTGCGCTTGCCGAAGCGGGTGTTGTAACAGTGGCGGCGGCCTTTTCCTGGGCGATGGCAGTGAGAGTGAACCCTACCAGGCTCAGCAGCAAGCCCGAAATGACGAACAACGAAGTATTGCGCGATAGTTTTCGCATATCGAATGCAGTCTTGCCTTGAGATGGTACGTCTCAAGTCCCTTCTGCTGAGGTCCTTTCTTATTGATCAGCCGTCAATTCTACTCGGAGTACGCAAGCAACGCTAGATTTGTTCAAAGCAACAATCAAAGCGCACAAAAGCGCCCCGGCCTGATGGTTTTTCCCTTGCAGGCTTCTTATTTTGTGAACGGCGTGTGAAGATAGAAACAGAACCATGAATGCTGCCGCAATCGAGATGTTGAGTCCTGAGGTAAACCGGCCGATGCGCCGGGTTGCCCTCATTTACAACCCGGCCTCCGGGCAGACCTGGGGCCGCCGGCGGACCGTCATTGAGCGGGCAGCCGGCGAATTGCGGAATGCGGGCGTAGAGACGGAGATCCTGGAAACGCAAGAGTCAGGCGGCGCGGAGACGCTCGCAATCGAGGCCGTGCGCCGGGGCTGCGACACCATTATTGCCTGCGGGGGCGATGGCACAGTCCATGAGGTTCTGCAGTACGTCGTGGGCACAGATGTGGCTCTCGGCGTTCTGCCCCTGGGCACAGCAAACGCCCTGGCTGCCAACTTGGGCCTGCTCTCGTCGCCGGTGAAAGCCATTCGCAAGCTGCTTGCCGCCGAGCCGGTGCGGGTGCCCGTGGGACGGATCTCGTATCGCAACGGCACTGGCGAACTACGCGCGCGCTATTTCACGGTTGCTGCGGGCGTGGGTGCGGACGCC
Organism: Occallatibacter sp.; assembly: GCA_052145815.1. Taxonomy (GTDB): domain Bacteria; phylum Acidobacteriota; class Terriglobia; order Terriglobales; family Acidobacteriaceae; genus Telmatobacter. The sequence continues at coordinate 4,566 of JBKQNU010000057.1, read as the reverse complement.
TTATTCCTCTCCCGCCTGGATGCCGGCCTCAAACGGCGCCTTGGCTACGTTCTCTACCTGGTGGAGGCTCTGCGCGTATGGGCCACGCACTCCTTTCCCCTATTTGAAGCAGTCTTTCAGGAGTGCGGGAGCTGCCTCCCGAGAACCGTTGAAATCTCGCAGCTTCTGGCAGTGCGGATTCGCGACTTCGGCGGCGTTCTGCACAATCTTGCCCCTGGCGCCACGCTGCACAACGACGGTCTGCGCCTGGTGGCCTTCAAGACGCGAAGCCGCTATCAATATCTTCGCTTTCTGCTGGCCGTAGTGTTTGGCCGCCAGACCTTCAAGCGGCAGATCGAATTGCTGGATGCCGTGTCCGTCGAGTGCCGTCCCCGCAACCGTTCACGGACCCGGGTCTTCGCGGAAGCCGATGGAGAGTTGCTGGGCCAATTGCCGGTGCGGATCGAGATTGTGCCCGATGCAGTGACCCTGCTTATCCCTCCCAACGCCAGGCCCTGAATGCCATGCCACGCGGAATCTGTAAGCCTCTGAGGCCAGCTCCGCTTGCCTGTCTGGCCCTCGTGCTGCGATGATCGCAGCGAAGTTTCCTGCGAGGACTTTCGGGCATGAAAAGAATCGGGTTTCTCGTTATAGGGGCGGCCGTGACTTTGACCACAAGCCTTTTTGCGCAACCCTCCGGATGGCCGCCGGCTCCCGGTCATGTCACCCTGCCGGTTTGGCCTGGCGTGGCGCCCGGCGCGCCTGCCAATCCACCCGCTGAAGCGGACACCACAACCGCGAAGGACAACCTGATCGCGGGGCGGCCGCTGGTCCGGCTGGGCAACGTCTCGACGCCCACGCTAACCCTCTACAAGGCCAAGGGCGGGGCGAGTGGCGCTCCTGCTGTCGTGGTCTTTCCGGGAGGCGGTTACAACATTCTGGCCATCGATCTGGAAGGGACGGAGGTGTGCGACTGGCTCACCGCGGCAGGAGTCAACTGCGTGCTGCTCAAATACCGTGTGCCGAAGACCGGCCCTTATCCCAAATCCCCGGCTGCCTTGCAGGATGCGCAGCGCGCCATGGGCCTGGTGCGGGAGCACGCAACGGATTGGGGCATCGACCCCAAACGTTTGGGCGTTCTCGGGTTTTCGGCTGGAGGCCATCTGGCAGCCGCCATCAGCACGCATTTCGACAAGCGTCTGTATGACCCGATCGATGCCGCGGATAAGCTGAGCTGCCGTCCGGATTTTGCGGTCGTCGTTTACCCCGGATACCTTGCGCTCGCGGATCAGAATTTCGCTCCCAATGCCGACATCAATCCCACGGCGGATACGCCGCCGACATTCATCGTTCAGGCGGAAGACGATCCGGTGCACGTGGAGAACGCGGTGGTCTACTTTCTTGCCCTCAAGAACGCAAAGGTCCCGGCGGAGTTGCACATCTACGCACAAGGCGGACATGGCTACGGCCTGCGCCGCACCGCGCTTCCGGTAACCACATGGCCGCAAGCCGTGGAGACCTGGCTGCACACCATCGGCATGCTGGGAGCTCATTCAGAATAAGGCCCGCGCACAATCCCAGCTACAATCAGTCATGCTTTTGGCTGTTCTCACCATCTCCGACCGTTGTTCGCAGGGCCTGCTTGAGGACACCGCCGGCCCGGCGGTTACGGCTCTTTTGAAGCAGGAGTGGAGCGGGGCGGAGATCTGTGCCGGCCTGCTTGCCGACGACGAAGATGCAATTGAAGCTACCCTCAAAAGGCTCGTCGAGGACGGCGCAGCGCTGGTGTTGACGGTGGGCGGGACCGGTCTGGGTCCGCGGGACCGGACGCCGGAGGCAACCCGCCGCGTGATGGATCGCGAGGCTCCTGGGTTGGCGGAGGCCATGCGCTCCCAAGGCGCTCAGCGCAATCCTTATGCCTGGCTATCGCGCGGAGTGGCGGGACTGAAAGGGACCACGCTGATCGTCAATTTGCCGGGCAGCAAGCGAGGCGCGGAGGAGAGCCTGGCCTCGATTCTCGCCCTCATCCGGCATGGGTTGGAGGTTGCCGCCGGCGGGCAAGCTCATCCGTAATGCAAGTCCGACCGTGAATCGGATTCTTCCAGAGTTTCCTGCCGTCATGGATCAGGCAACAGGAAACGCTTCCCGGAAAGATGCAAATCAAGTTCCAATATCGGGCAACCAAGGGTATCACTCAGCAGCAGTCCCGCGTGTAAAGCCAAGGTTTAGCACAATTTGTGAATTATCCCCCAGCAGTTTTGAAATTGAGAAACAGCGGGAAAGCGTATAATCTTCTTACTCGTGAGCGGCCCCAGGAACAACCCTGCCAATCGACGTCCAGGCGCGGTCAGCATCCGCGATGTCGCCCGTCGCGCGGGCGTATCGATCGCCACCGTCTCGCGGGCGGTGAACCGCATTCCCACCGTCGATCCGGAACTAGCGGAAAAGGTGTGGCGCGCCATCGAGGAAGTGGGCTACCTGCCCAACACGCAGGCACGGGCGCTGGTCTCAGGGCGCAGCCACATGCTGGGGCTGATTGTGTCAGAAATTACCAACCCGTTCTTCCCGGAACTGGTGCAGGAGTTTGAAAGTCTGGCTGTGGCGCAGGGTTACGAGGTGCTGATCGGCTCGACAAACTACCAACCGGAACGCACCGAGTCGCTTATCCGCCGCATGTTGCAGCGCAACGTGGATGGCGTGGCCGTGATGACCTTCGGCATTGAAGAGGATCTGGTAAAGAAGCTGGTGGAACGCGAATTCCCGCTGGTATTTGTGGACGCCGGTCCGGACCTGCCCAACATTCGCGTGCTCAAAGTGAATTACGGCGAGGGCATTCGCCAGGCTGTGCAGCACCTGGCCGCGCTGGGTCATCGCAACATTGCTTTCATCAGCGGCCCGCTGCGTCTGCGCTCAGCCGTGGCGCGGCGCGACGCATTCCTCAAGTCGATGGCCGAACTGGGACTGATGGTTCCCGCGGAGCGCATTGTCGAGGGCGACCACACTATGGAAGGCGGCATTGCCGCGATGGAAAAGCTGATTGCCCTGACAGAACTGCCCACGGCGGTGATGTGCTCCAACGATATGACAGCCATTGGCGGCCTGCATGCGCTCTACAGAACCACGCATAACGTGCCGCAGGATGTATCGGTGGTAGGCTTCGACGACATTCACCTGGCGCAGTTCATGCTGCCGCCGCTGACCACTGTGCAGATGTCGTGCACCGACCTGGCAACAGCGGCTGTAGAAGCTCTGCGTGCGGGTATCGAGAAAGATCATCCCAAAGCCGCGAAGATGGAGTGGCCGATTTCTACCCGGCTGGTGGTGCGTCAGTCCTCTGCTTTTCCGCGCGGGACCTTGCCGGCGCTCATGCAAGACGCGCCCGGCATGGGCCGCGGTGCGAATTCGAAGTAGTGTCCTTTCGCTCCCGGCGGGCTCGCGCGAAAGGTTTCGTCCGCAGCAGCCTCCTGGCCGTTCAATGAGTGGGGCTAATGTGGCGTCGCGGGCGCAACGACATATACATATTCAAGCAGCTCTTTTCCCGTGTTTGCGACGTTGTGGCGGGTCGCGGGCGGAATATAGACAAGCGCCGGAGCGACGAACGCTTGCTTGGCTTGGCCCTCGATGAGCGCCTCGCCCTGGCCGTGCAGGATAACCAGGGACTCCTCATTCTTGCCTGTGGTGTGCCAGCCAACCGTGGCGCCGGATACCAGGCGAACAAAACCGCTGCGCATTCCCGCCGTTTGCGGAACTCCCTGCAGCAAGGGGCAATCTTCCGCCGGGCATTGGAGCGGTACTGTCAGAGGATGCGGGTTTGCCTGCCGCGGTGAAGCGGCCATGGGAGCGGCGAACAACAGCGCTGCAACGATTGAGCACGGTGCGGCCGTGGTTTGTTTCATACGCGCCTCTCGGGGAGAATATCCCGTCTCCAGCGTATATCGGCGCGGCCCCTGACACGACGGCGATGCCGGCCGCGCCCGGCACACTTCATGCCCGAAAGGGGTTGTAAGGGCCCGTCAATCGAGGCGATCAACGCAGGGGATTGAACCGCTATTCATGACCATGGCCGTGATGCAGATCGTGATCGTGAGGATGCGAGTGCGTAATCCCTTCGTGGGTATGCTCATGGGTATGCGTTGTGCCGGGAGGCGGCGGCACGGCATGGGTGTGGTCGTGGTGCTCGTCGTCGTGGGAGTGTTCGTGCGTATGCGTGACTGTACCGTGGGTGTGCGTGTGAGAGTGCTCGGTCATGGATATCTCCTTGGTCGCTCCGGTGCTGAAGGGGGAATTATGGGTCTCTGGATCGGCAAACTGGGATTGGTAACCTGCCACAAAGGTGGCAGCAGCCTCAGGTTGAAGGAAATATAGCACCGCCCCGTGACGATTGGGAAACAGAACGCACGAAATGCCTTCCGCCCGTCAAAGCTGTGTTTGCTACGTTTCGCAGCACACGCCGCGCACTCGCACTAGAGCATTTCTAATTTAACTATTTACATTTTGTGCGATAATATTCCTGCCGGCAGAGAGGAGGCAGGATGCAATCGTATTCGCAGGATTTGCGTGAGCGTGTGTTGTGGGCGCTGGATCGTG
>JBKQNU010000056.1:0-61174 GCA_052145815.1 Occallatibacter sp. | reverse complement strand
CGGTCCCGAAAAATTCAGGTGCGTGGGCGGCTGACAAAGTTGTCCGCGGGGAAGACGGAAGCCAATGGTAGGACAGAGGATTCGCATCCGGTTGAAGGCATACGATTATCGCGTGCTGGACACCTCGACCGGCGAGATTGTGGAGACGGCCAAGCGTACCGGGGCAACGGTGGCGGGGCCGATTCCCTTGCCGACGATCAAAAACAAGTACTGCGTGCTGCGTTCGCCGCACGTTGACAAGAAGTCGCGCGAGGCCTTTGAGAGTCGCACGCATAAGCGGCTGATCGACATTCTCGACCCGACCCAGCAAACGGTGGATGCGCTGATGAAGCTCGATTTGCCGGCTGGCGTCGATGTCGAGATCAAGGCGTTCGAAAAATAGGCACCTGCGGTGCGGCCAATCGCGCCTTGCGGCGCAAGAGGCTGACGGCAGCACAAAACTTAAGAACGTTCGCAGCCCGCGTAGGGCTCCGGCAGTGCGATGAATTCAACATCGCATGATGAGGCGAGGAAGACATGGCAGTTACGGGAATTCTGGGTAAAAAGATCGGCATGACGCAGGTCTTCGACGAAAAGGGCGACGTGCACCCGATTACGGTGCTGCAGGCCGGCCCCTGCGTGATTACGCAGTTGAAGACGCTGGCTAATGACGGCTACGAGGCCGCGCAGATCGGCCTGGTCGAGTTCGTCAAGACCAAGAATGTGACCAGGCCGCAGGCCGGCCACTTCGCCAAGACCGAAGCGCCGCCGGTGAAGGTGATCAGGGAAGTCGCTCTGGAGCTCGACGCCGACGGCGTTGTGGCCACCAAGGCCGGCGACCGGGTGCTGGTGGACATCTTCTCTGAGGCCAGGTTCGTGGACGTAATCGGGACTTCCAAGGGACGGGGCTTTGCCGGCGTGGTGCGCCGTCACGGTTTCGCCGGCGGACCCAAGTCGCACGGACATATGTTTCAGGTGCAGGGTTCGATTGGCGCCTCCAGCTATCCTTCTCGCGTTTTTCCCGGCCAGCGCATGCCCGGCCACATGGGCGCCGAGCAGGTGACAGTGCGCAACCTGCGCATCCGCGGCATCGACCTGGAAGAGAACCTTCTGATGGTCGAAGGCGCGGTACCCGGAGCGCGTGAAGGCTACGTGCTGATTTCGAAGGCCAAGGCTCCGCCGCGCGAGCGCCGTGGCTTCGCCGGATCCGGGACGGTCGATCCGCTGAAGGCTTCGAAGAAGGCGCAAGCCAAGAGGAAGTAGCGAGCTTTCAGCTATTAGCTCTTAGCTTTTAGCTGGATGCCGAAGGAACGAGAGAATGGCTGCTGCAATGCAGAAGAGCTAAGAGCTAAGAGCTAAGAGCTAAGAGCTAAGAGCTAAGAGCTAAGAGCTAAGAGCTAAGAGCTAAGAGCTAAGAGCTAAGAGCTAAGAGCTAAGAGCTAAGAGCTAAGAGCTAACGGCTAAGAGCTGCTAGGAAGAAGACGATGGCAAACGTGGATGTATTGAATTTGAACGGAGACAAGGTAGGCTCGATCGAGCTGGCCGACGCGCTGTTTGGCGCCGACCAGGTGAACGAGGGCCTGCTTTGGGAAGCGGTGAAGCACTACCGCGCCTCGCTCCGCCAGGGTACGCACAAGACCAAGAGCCGCACCGAGGTTGCCGGTTCCGGCAAGAAACTGTGGAAGCAGAAGGGCACGGGCCGCGCACGCATCGGTTCGGTCCGCTCGCCTCTGTGGCGCCACGGATACACGGTGCACGGACCGCAGCCGCGCAGCTACGACTACGCGTTTCCGCGCAAGAAGCTGCTTGGCGCACTGCGCTCGGCCCTGGCTTCGAAGCTGGCCGACGGCAAGCTCACCGTGGTCGACACGCTCGAGCTGAAGGAACCGAAGACCAAGCTCTACCGCGCCGCTCTCGACAAGCTGAACGTGACGCGCACCGCGCTGATCGTTGAAAACGGCAAGACGCTGTCGCAGGCGCTGCTGCTGGGCGCGCGCAATCTCGAAGGCGTGGAGCTGGTGCTCAACAACGAGGTGCACCCTTACGATCTGCTGCGCTACGAGCGGGCCATCTTTTCAACGGCCGCCCTCGAGCAGCTGACGGACATGCTGGAGAAGAACGCGTCGAAACGCCACCTGGCGCAGAAGGAGGCAGTCTAATGCCGACTCTCTATACAGTGATTCGCCGCCCCCTGATTACCGAAAAGGGTTTGAGCGTGAAGGAGACCGAGGGAACGCTGGTGTTCGACGTGGCTCCCGAGGCGACCAAGACCGAAGTGAAGCATGCGGTTGAGACCCTCTTCAAGGTGAAGGTGGCCGGGGTGAGGACGGCCAATGTAGTAGGCAAGGAACGCCGCCGGGGCAAGTTCGCGGGGTTCCGGCCGGACTGGAAGAAGGCTTACGTGCGGCTGAAGGCCGGCGAGAAGCTGCCGGAGTACGTGAGCAACTTGTAAAAGCAGGGAACAGGGAACAGGGATCAGGGATCAGGGATTAGAAAAGGCCTGACCTAGATGGATTATCGGGACCCGAAGTTGAGCATGGGGTTCCGGAGAAACGGGGAGGACGGCGTTAGAGTTTCGAACGCCGGCACTTCAGGACAAAGACGATGGCTATCAAGACAAACAGACCGGTAACGCCGACGCTGCGCTTCCAGACCACGCTGGTCAACGACGACCTGACGACGGATACGCCGCACAAGCCGCTGTTGACGGTGCGCAAACGGACGGGCGGACGCCGCAACACGGGCGACCTGACGATCCGCCACCACGGCGGCGGACACAAGCAGAAGCTGCGCCTGATCGACTTCAAGCGCGACAAGTACGGAGTCCCGGGCAAGGTGGCGACGATTGAGTACGACCCTAACCGGTCTGCTCGGATTGCTTTGGTGCACTACGCGGATGGCGAGAAGCGCTACATCCTGCAGCCTGTGGGCCTGAAGGTTGGCCAGACGGTGACCTCGGGTCCGGAAGCGGACATCCTGGTGGGGAACGCGCTGCCGTTGAAAAACATTCCCTCCGGCACCACGGTGCACGCGATTGAACTGCGGCCGGGCAAGGGCGCGCAGATGGCGCGTTCGGCCGGAGCGCAGGCTCAACTGGTGGCCAAGGAAGGCGACTACGCGCTGCTCAAGCTGCCTTCGGGCGAGACGCGCAAGGTGCTGGTGGAGTGCCTGGCGACGATTGGCCAGGTGGGCAACACGGATCACGAGAATGTATCGATCGGCAAGGCAGGGCGCAACCGCTGGAAGGGCATACGGCCCACCAACCGCGGCGTGACGATGAATCCTGTCGACCACCCGCACGGCGGCGGCGAAGGCAAGACCTCGGGCGGCCGTCACCCGGTGACTCCGTGGGGCCAGCCGACCAGAGGCTACAAGACACGCAACAACAAGCGGACGGACGCGTTCATCGTCAGCCGCCGGGCGAAGTAGAAGGGCAGCTTTCAGCTATCAGCTTTCAGCTTTTAGCTCAGGGCGGCACAGAGAGAGTTAAGGCAATCGCCAGCGTTCGGTTCGATCGAAGATGAGCTGAAGGCTGAGAGCTGAGAGCTAGGAGCTAAGTTTTATGGCACGTTCGACAAAGAAGGGCCCGTTCGTGGATGCGCACCTCACGGTAAAGATCGAGGTGTTGAACCAGGCGAACGACAAGAAGGTAGTGAAGACCTGGTCGCGGCGCTCGACGATCTTTCCCGAGTTTGTGGGGCACACGATCGCTGTGCACAACGGCAAGAAGTTTGTTCCGGTCTACGTGACCGAGAACATGGTGGGACACAAACTGGGCGAGTTTGCGCCGACGCGCACCTTCAAGGGGCACACCGGCGGCAGCGGCAAGGCGGCGGAGGCTGGGGCCAAGCCGCGCTAAAGCAGGGAACAGGGAACAGGGATCAGGGATTAGGGGCTGGACGACGGGTCCGGTCGCTGGTGGAGATTGAGGAAGAGACCAATGGCTGTTGCTGAGAAAACAAGGGAATATCGGGCCGAGGCCAGGTTCCAGCGCGTGTCGCCGCAGAAGGCGCGGCTGGTGCTCGACCTGATCAAGGGCCGGGGTGTGGAAGAGGCGCTGACCACTGCGGCGTTTACCAAGAAGCGCATTGCGCCGGTGATTCACAAGCTGCTGGTTTCGGCGGTGGACAACGCGAAGTACATCGCCGGGGAGCAGGGGCTGGATCTGGACGTGGACAACCTGTATGTGAAGCAGGCCCTGGCCAATGAAGGGCCGCGCATGAAGCGCATCCGTCCGGCGCCGATGGGGCGGGCGTTCCGCTACCAGCGCCGGCTGACGCACATCGTGCTCTCCGTTGCCGAGCGCGACGGCGGGTCGAGCCTGGTGACACGGGTGGATGAAGCCAAAGCCGAAAAAGCGCCCAAGGCAAAGACGGCGGCGCCCAAGGCCGCGGGCAAAGTGAAGGTAGCAAAGACGAGTGTCAAGAAAGTCAGCAAGAAGGCTTGAGATAAGGCCGGCAAGATGGCCTGAAGGGTATTGAGAGGAAGCATATGGGACAGAAAGTCCATCCTTACGGATTTCGGCTGGGAGTGAACAAGCCGTGGCGTTCGCGCTGGTTCTCGGAGCGCGACTATTCGAAGCTCCTGGTCGAGGACGTGAAGCTGAAGGCGGAGTTGCGCGAGAAGCTGAAGGCTGCGGGCGTGAGCTCGGTAGAGATCGAGCGGCCGGGCAACAAGCTGCGATTCTTGATCCGCACCGCACGGCCGGGCATTGTGATTGGCCGCAAGGGCGCGGAGATCGAGAAGCTCAAGACGGAGCTCGGCAAGCGCACCAACCGCGACGTGTTCATCGACATCATCGAGGTGAACAAGCCGGAGCTGGATGCGCAGCTGGTTTCGGAGAACATCGCGCTGCAGCTTGAGAAGCGCGTCAGTTTCCGCCGCGCCATGCGCAAGAGCGTCGATTCGGCTCTCCGCTTTGGTTGCAAGGGAATTAAAGTCCGCGTTTCGGGGCGGTTGAACGGCAACGAAATCGCGCGGTCGGAGTGGTATCTGCAGGGGCGTTTGCCGCTGCACACGCTGCGGGCCGACATCGATTACGGGTTTACGGAAGCCAACACGACCTATGGCGTGATCGGCGTGAAGGTTTGGATCTATCGCGGCGACATCTACGAGCAGAAGCGGCGTCAGGCGCCGGCGGTGGGAACGTCGGTTTTTTAGGGAACAGGGATTAGGGAACAGGGATTAGTTGTCCCCGGCTCTCGAATCTGAATGGCTTGGGTCGAACAAAGTTTGGCTGCAATGAATTTGTAAGTTGGCCGGGATGCTGAACCGGGCAGGGACAAGAATTAATCCCTGATCCCTGTTCCCTAATCCCTGTTTTTCGAGGTTTTCGCTATGTTGATGCCAAAGAAGGTGAAGTTTCGCAAGCAGCAGAAGGGCAAGCGCCGCGGCAAGGCCTGGCGCGGGTCTTCGTTGTCTTTCGGTGAGTACGGACTTAAAGTGCTGGAGTGCGGTTACATCACCGACCGGCAAATTGAGGCCAGCCGTATCGCCATGACCCGCTTCATCAAGCGCGGCGGCAAGATCTGGCTGCGCCTGTTCCCGGACAAGCCGATCACCAAGAAGCCGGCGGAAGTCAGGATGGGTTCGGGCAAGGGCGCGCTGGATCACTGGGTCGCCGTGGTGCGGCCGGGCAAGATCCTGTTCGAGATGGAAGGCGTGGCTCCGGACGTGGCGCAGGAAGCGATGCGCCTGGCATCGAACAAGCTGCCGTTGCGGACCAAGTTCGTGATGCGGCCGGGGGCAGAGAAGGTTGTGGCTGCGGCCAAGTAGGTTGATCTCCCACACTTTCGGTCGCCGGGGCGACAATGCGAAAGGATGGGGCACCCGAAGCATGATACGGGTGAAGTTTGGTGGTTTCCCACCCATTCGCAAAGTGCGCGAATGGATGGGGCACGGAGCAGTAGACGCCGGGCATGGGAAATGACAAGCGCTTCGATTGCTCGCAAGAGGATTCAACAGCGCCGGAGAGAGAAACGAAGATGGAACTCGCAAAGATTCGCAATTTGAGCGACGACGAACTGCTGCACCAGGAGAAGACGACCTCCGAGCAGCTGTTCCGGCTGCGCTTTCAGGTCTCGATGGGGCAGAACGACGGAGTGAAGAAGCTTCGCCAGCTGCGCAAGGAGATTGCACAGATCAAGACCGTGGCCAAGGAGCGGGAGCTGGGCATCCGCGGCGCGGCAAAAGACGTTGTTGCGGAGACTGTTCCCGCAGCCGACGGCAAGAAGGGAGCGCGCTAAATGGCGGTGACTCAAGAGGCAACGCAGGTGCCGGCGACAACGGGCGCGCGGCGTAACGAGAAGGTCGGCAACGTGGTTTCGACCAAGATGCAGAAGACCATTGTGGTCGAAGTCGAGATGAGGAAGGCGCACCCGAAGTACAAGCGGATTGTGCGCAGCACGAAAAAGTTTTACGCCCACGACGAGCAGAGTTCGGCGCGCATGGGCGACGTGGTGAGAATTCGCGAGACGCGGCCGCTGAGCAAGCTGAAACGGTGGACTCTGGAAGAGATTGTGCGGCGTTCGTCGCTGGGCCAGATTGAAGATGCTGCGGAAGCTTTGACGGCTGCCGCAGTCAAGTAACAGGAACAGGGATTAGGGGTCAGGGGTTAGGGATTAGTTGGCGTCGAGCGGGGTGAAACGGGCTCGGGTCTTAACTAGGAACTTAGACTTGACCGGCAAGGAGAAGAGCACATGGCAGTGCAAATGAGAACCATGCTGGCGGTGGCCGACAACTCCGGCGCGCGCAAGCTGCAAGTGATTCTGCCACTCGGCGGGGGCCTGGGCAAGAAGGCCGGACTGGGCGACATTGTAACCGCGGCAGTGAAGGAAGCTTCGCCGGACGGGACGATCAAGAAGGGCAAGGTCGTCAAGGCGGTCATCGTTCGCACCCGCAAGGAGTATCGCCGGCGCGACGGCACCTATATCCGCTTCGACGAAAACGCGGCGGTGGTGATTGACGATACGCACGAGCCGGTGGGTACGCGCGTGTTTGGGCCGGTGGCCCGCGAGTTGCGCGAGAAGAAGTTTCTGAAGATTGTTTCGCTGGCGCCGGAAGTGGTGTAGGAGTTCGCAGTTTTGAGCGTAAGTTGCGACAAGCTTTGTTCGGACGCCGAGACCTGAAAACTACGAACTGAGAACTAAGAACTGTGAACTGTTTTGGGGAGAGAAGATGCAGAGCTTGAATATTCATCGCAACGATACGGTCAAGGTGCTCACGGGCACCGACCGGGGCAAAACGGGCCGTGTGCTGCGCGTGTTCCCGGACAAGGGCACGGTGCTTGTGGAGCACGTGCGCGTGGTCAAGAAGACGGTGTCGAGCAAGCAGGGACAGCGCACCAAGGGCGGCATTGCGGAGCAGGAATCGCCGATCAACGTATCGAACGTGATGCTGGTGTGCCCCAACTGCGGGCCGTCGCGCGTGGGCTACAAAGTTGAAGGCGACAGGAGGGTTCGGGTGTGCAAGAAGTGCGGGCAGACGCTGCCCACGAAGAAGTAGGAAGCAGCTTTTAGCTTTCAGCCATTAGCTTTCGGCCTTTCGCGCTGAGTGAATGGTGAAAGCAGGAGTAAGACGAGGCTGACAGCTAATGGCTAAAAGCTAACGGCTGATTTTTGGAGCACCTTCCGAAGCGGTACACGGTCCAGAGATGGCCCACTCCGGGCGCCGGAAGAAAGAGAGTAAAGAGATGGCAGCACGACTGAAAGAGAAGTATCACAAGGAGATCAAGCAGGCTCTGCAAAAGGAGCTGGGTCTCGACAATCCAATGGCGGTGCCGCAGCTGGACAAGATCGTGGTCAACATGGGTCTGGGCGAAGCCACGCAGAATACCAAGCTGCTGGACCCGCTGGTGGCCGACCTGGCGCAGATTACCGGGCAGAAGCCGGTGACCACCAAGGCGAAGAAATCGATTGCGGCCTTCAAGGTGAGAGCCGGCATGTCGATCGGCGCCATGGTGACGCTGCGCAACGACAAGGCCTACGAGTTTTTGGACCGGCTGATTTCGACGGCGCTGCCCAGGGTGCGCGACTTTCGCGGCGTGTCGACGAAGAGTTTTGACGGGCGCGGCAATTACACGCTGGGGTTGCGCGACCAGCTGATCTTCCCGGAGATTGACTACTCCAAGGTGGAGAAGATGAAGGGCATGAACATCACAATCGTGACCACGGCGAAGGATGACAATTCGGCGCGGGCGCTGCTGAAGCACTTCGGCTTGCCGTTCCGGCAAGGGGCGTGAAAACAGCTCTTAGCTTTCAGCTTTTAGCCTTTAGCTGGATCGAGGCGAAGCGGTCAACTGAGGGAAAACAAGTTTGGGCTTGTTCCGAAGCTGAGGATCCATGGTAGGCATGGAACAAGCTGAAAGCTAATAGCTGAAAGCTAGTAGCTGTTTAAGAGGAAATATGGCAACTACTGCAAAGAGAGTGAAAGACGCGCGGAAGCCGAAGTTCAGTTCCCGCAAGCACAACCGCTGCCAACTGTGCGGACGGCCGCGCGGGTTTCTGCGCAAGTTCGGCATCTGCCGCTTGTGTTTCCGGTCGCTGGCGCTCAAGGGAGAGATCCCGGGCGTGGTGAAGTCGAGCTGGTAAAAAGGCAGGGATCAGGGAACAGGGATCAGGGGTCAGAAAGACTCGGAACTGAACCCTGATCGCTGAACCCGGATCACTGTAGTACGCATTTCCGCTGGTTTCCGCCATCAAGAGAAGCTGGGGCGGACGAACGGGGAATGAAGGAGAAGGAATGAGTCTGACCGACCCAGTAGCAGATTTTCTGGCGCGGATCCGGAATGCGATCCGGGCGCGTCATCAGAAGCTGGACGTTCCAGCTTCGAAGCTGAAGACCGAGATTGCCCGCATCCTTAAGGAAGAGGGCTATATTTCGAACTACAAGACGCAGGAAGAAGAAGGCAAGCTGGTGCTGCGCGTGTATTTGAAGTACGGCGGAACGGACGCGGCTATCCGCGACCTGGCCCGCATCTCGCGTCCCGGCTGCCGTGTCTACATTGGCCGCGATGAGATCAAGCGCGTCCAGGGTGGACTTGGCATTTCAATCATGACTACGCCCAAGGGCGTAATGACCGGCCGCCAGGCGCGCCGCGAAGGCGTGGGCGGCGAACTGCTTTGCGAAGTGTGGTAAAGGCAGTTTGCAGTTCTTAGTTCACAGTTCACAGTTTGCGCGTTGTCGTTACCAGCGTAACCCTTCAACTGAGAACTACTGACTGAGAACTATGAACTGTTTTCCGGCTGCAGTGGAACGCATGAGCACAAATGCTCTTGCCGGGACTCGCAAGCCAACCAGAAGGATTGATTCGATGTCGCGTATTGGAAAGAAAGTGATCCCGCTGCCGGCGGGCGTGAAGTACAAGGTCGAGGGCAACACGGTTCTGGTCGAGGGGCCCAAGGGCAAGGTTTCGGCGCTGATTGCCGAGGGCATTTCTCTCGAGACCAAGGACGGCGCCCTGCATGTGAACCGCGACTCGGACAAGCACGCCGCGGTGCACGGGCTGACGCGCGCGCTGGTGTTCAACGCCGTGCATGGCGTGACGGCGGGCTGGAAGAAGGAACTGGACATTGTCGGCATCGGCTACCGCGCGGAACTCAAAGGCAAGAACACGGTGGTGTTCACGCTGGGCTACTCGCACCCGATTGAGTTTCCGCTGCCCACGGGCATTGAAGCGGCGGTCGACCCCAAGCAGACGCACCTCGTCATCAGCGGCATCGACCGGCAGAAGGTGGGCCAGGTGGCGGCGGACATGCGTTCGCTGCGCAAGCCAGACCCGTACAAGAACAAGGGCGTGCGTTATTCCGACGAGAAGCTGAAGAAGAAGGCTGGCAAGACGGGAGCGAAGTAAAGAGGGCAGTTCAGAGTTCACAGTTCGTAGTTCACAGTTGGCGATGAAACGCATCAGGCTGTGAACTGAGAACTATGAACTGAAGACCAACCGAACGGCGCCGCAGGGCGGCTCCGCTGATAGGAATGAGAAGACCATGATTACGCAGACCAAGAGGAACGCAATCCGGCAGCGCATCCACAACCGTATCCGGCGCAAGCTGGCCGGGACGACGGAGAGGCCGCGGCTGAATGTTTACCGTTCGCTGAACCACATTTACGCGCAGGTGATCGACGACCAGACGGGGCAGACGCTGGTTTCCGCGTCATCCATCAAGTTGAAGACCGGCGGCAACGTGGCGGCGGCCAAGGAGATTGGCAAGACCGTAGCCGAGCTGGCCGTGAAACAGGGCATCAAGAAGGTGGTCTTCGATCGCGGCGGCTACCTCTATCACGGACGCATCAAGGCGCTGGCGGATGCAGCGCGGGAAGCCGGTTTGGAGTTTTAAGGGTAGCTATTAGCTGTCAGCTTTCAGCGATCAGCATGTTTGCGGGAAGTTGAAGGGCTCGACCCGAGCGGGGACAAGCTAAGGGCTAAAGGCTAAGAGCTGACAGCTCGAAAAGAGACGAGAGAGCAATGACGATGATGAAGAAGAAGATCGATGCCAACCAGTACAACCTGAAGGATCAGGTGGTGGCCATCAACCGCGTGACCAAGGTAGTAAAGGGCGGCAAGAACATGTCGTTTGCCGCGCTGGTGGTGGTGGGCGACGCCGCTTCGGCCGTTGTGGGCTACGGATCGGGCAAGGCCAAGGAAGTTCCCCAGGCAATTCGCAAGGGGATCGAGGCGGCCAAAAAGAATTTGGTCCACATCAACCTGACCGAGACCACGATTCCACACTTGGTGCTGGGCCGTTACGGCTCGGGGCAGGTGCTGCTCAAGCCGGCTCCGGAAGGAACAGGGGTGATTGCCGGCGGCGCGGTGCGCGCGGTGATGACCTCGGCCGGGGTGCAGAACGTGCTGACCAAGAGCCTGGGCTCGCCCAATCCGCACAACGTGATCAAGGCCACTTTCGATGCGCTGGTGCAGCTGCGCGACAAGGCCGATGTGGCCGCGGCGCGCGGCAAGTCGGTAGAGGAGCTTTAGCCATGGCGGAGACCAAGATGACCACCCCAACAAACACAAATCGTTCGTCGGGGACCCCGGCGATGATTCGCATTCAATACTACCGGTCCAAGAACTCGACGCCTGCCAAGCACAAGGCGGTGGTCAAGGGGCTGGGCTTTACGCGGCTCAACCAGATCGTGAGCGGGTCGATACGGAATCTACGCGGGGGATGGTGAAGGCGATTCCGCACCTGGTGAGGATTCTGGAAAGCTAGCTATCAGCTTTTAGCCGTTAGCTTTCAGCTTGCCCCTTGCTGAGTCGAAGTTGTTGGCTCAGCCGGGCAAAAGCTAAAAGCTAAGAGCTAATAGCTAAAAGCTACCTTACAAACGCGAGTCGGAAGGGATCAACCATTCCGGCGCTACAGCGAGGAAAATCATGGCAAAGAATTTATCGAATTTGCGCGCGCCCCGGAAGGCTAATACCGGGCGCAAGCGTGTCGGCCGCGGTATGGGATCCGGCATGGGCAAGACTTCAACCCGCGGCCACAAGGGCCAGGGATCGCGCACTGGCACGAGCCTCATGCGCGGGTTTGAGGGCGGCCAGATGCCGTTGCACCGGCGTCTACCCAAGCGCGGCTTCACCAACATCTTCCGCACCGAATACACGGTGGTCAACCTGGACCGGATTGCTGTGCACGTTGAGGGCCTGAAGGTTACCGAGATTGCGCTGGACGACTACAAGAAGCTGGGCCTGGTTTCGAGCAAGAAGCCCCTGGTCAAGATTCTCGGCTCGGGCGAGTTGACAACGGCCATCACGATTCATGCCCACAAGTTCTCGAAGTCGGCAGTTGAGAAGATCGAAAAGGCCGGCGGCAAGGCTGTGGTTCTGGGTGGGGCTCCGGCGGCTGTATAGGTTTCGCTGGTCTACGTCTGGGTAGGTTTGAGGTCTCCCACCCTTGCTACAAATGCAAAAACGTCGCAAGGAAGGGACACCCGGTAAGCGGCTCTTGAGACACCGAAAAGCAGGTCCTTCGACTCCGCTGAAGAACGCTTCGCTCAGGATGACAGGGAGTGAGCGGAGCCGGAGATGACAGTTGGAATGGGTCGAGAGCTGTGACGGGACGCATATCCTTCCCTTCTCCGGAGTCCTTAAGATCGGGCTGAGTCCGGAATGCTCTAAGATGGAGTAGGTCAAGAAAATCTTTTTGGCGAAAAACGCCTGAAGCGGAAAAACCGACATGCTTGAGAAATTTCTCAATATCTTCCGGATTCCCGATCTGCGCAAGCGCGTGCTGTTCACCCTCGGCATCCTGGCCGTCTACCGGCTGGGCTCGCACATTCCCACCCCAGGCGTGAACGCGCACCAGCTCGAACTGCTGTTCAGCCAGCAGAGCGGCTCGGCGCTGGGGCTGATGGACCTGTTCGGCGGGGGAAACCTGCGCCGCATGACGGTCTTCGCCCTGGGCATCATGCCGTATATCACGGCGTCCATTATCTTTCAGCTGCTCACCGTGGTCTATGAGCCGCTGGCGCGCATCCAGAAGGAAGGCGAACTGGGCCGGCGCAAGATCACGCAGTGGACGCGTTACATGACGGTCATTCTGGGAGCATTGCAGTCGATCGGCATTGCGGCGATTCTCACCAAGCAGGGCCTGGTTCTGAATCCGGGCATCGGCTTCAGCCTGATGACGATTTTGACGCTGACCACGGGCACGGCGTTCATCATGTGGCTGGGCGAGCAGATTACCGACCGAGGCATCGGCAACGGCATGAGCCTGCTGATCTTTGCCGGCATCGTCGCAGGCCTGCCGCGCGGCGTGGCAGAACTTTACCAGAAAATCCAGACCAACGCGTGGGGCTCGTTCACCATCATGGCGGTCGGGCTGCTGGTTGTGTTCATGGCAGCGGTGGTGGCGTTCATCGTGTTCGTGGAGCGCTCGGAGCGGCGCATCCCCATCCAGAGCGCGCGGCGCATTGTGGGCCGGCGCATGATGGGCGGCCAATCGAGCCACTTGCCGCTGAAGGTCAACTCGGGCGGCGTCATGCCCGTCATCTTCGCCAGTTCGATCCTTTCTGCGCCCATGCTGTTCAGCCAGGTGGAGTGGGTGCAGACCAACAAGTTCCTTCAGCCCATTGTGCAGGCACTGCAGCCGGGGTATCCGTGGTATGAGCTGCTCTATGTGCTGGGCATCATCTTCTTTGCTTATTTCTATATTTCCATCGTCATGAAGCCGGACGACATTGCCGACAACTTCCGCAAGTCGGGTTCGTTCATTCCCGGAATCCGCCCCGGCAAACGCACGTCTGACTTCATCAACGATATCCTCACCCGCATTACGCTGGTTGGGGCGCTGTATCTGATCGTCATTTCGCTGGTGCCGACCTTCCTGCTTTCCGGCATCCGTTTTGACAAGGTATGGCTGATCGGCCGGGTTTTTGAGAACCTGCCGACGTGGACAACACATGGTTTGGGGGTCAACTTTTACTTTGGCGGCACCTCACTTCTGATCGTCGTGGGTGTGGCCATGGACACCGTCAACCAGATCGAATCGCAGCTGATCATGCGTCATTATGATGGCTTTTCCCCTCGCTCCGGTCGCATTCGCGGAAGGAAAACCTGGTAATGTCTTCTACTATGATCGCAGTCGAACAGGGCCGGGAAACGGGTTCAAAAACCGTACCCGGCCCGATTCTTTTATTGGGTGCGCCGGGGGTGGGAAAGGGAACCCAGGCCAAGGAACTGGTGAAGCTGTGGGGGATACCGCAGATCTCGACCGGCGATCTGCTTCGCGCCAACGTGGCCAAGGGAACTCCGCTGGGAAAAGTGGCCAAGGAGCTGATGGGGCGCGGGGAACTGGTGCCCGATTCGCTGGTGGACGAGATGGTGGCGGCCCGGTTGAAGGAGCCCGACACGGCGAAGGGTTACATCTTGGATGGGTTTCCGCGCACGCTCGGTCAGGCAGGTTGGCTCGATGGGCGTCTGGCGTCAGACGGCCAGTCGCTGCCGGTGATTGCCGTCAGCATTCAAGTGGACTATAATCAATTACTGCGTCGAATTACGGGACGCAGGAACTGCCCTGTCTGCGGGACCATCTATAACGTCTACATGAATCCGCCCAAGCGGGATGGATTCTGCGACCTAGAGGGAGCCGCGCTAGTCCAGCGAGCCGATGACACGGAGAAGGTCTTCAAGGAGCGCATGCGCGCTTATGTGGGACTGACTGCGCCGGTGATCGAGCACTACCGGGCTCTGGGACGTTTTACGGAAGTGGATGGAGACCGGCCGATTGGCATTATCGCGGCCGGAATTGTTGCCGCCGTCGAGCGGTTGCGCGAGGGAGCGTAGCCGAACGGCGAGTTTGTGCGTGAGAGACAGTTGTCAGTTCACAGTTCGTAGTTCTCAGTTGTCGGATGCTGGGAGTCGGAATCAAGGACTGTGAACTATGAACTGAAGGCTGGTTTTGTGGCTGTTGTTTTGAAGTCGTCGCAGGAGATCGAGAAGATGCGCCGCGCGGGCCAGGTGGTTCGCGAAGTGCTGGAACTGGTGCGCGCCAGGGTGAAACCCGGAGCGACCACTCTGGATCTTGAAAAGGCAGCAGCGGCACGGCTGGATGAGCTGGGCGTGAAGGCTGCTTTCAAGGGCTATCACGGGTTTCCCTGCGTGTTGTGCACCTCGGTCAACAGCGAGGTGGTGCACGGCATTCCATCGCAGAAGCGGGTCCTCAAAGAGGGCGACATCGTTTCGGTGGATTTTGGCGCGATCGTCGACGGCTACTTCGGCGATGCGGCGATCACGGTTCCTGTAGGCGCGATCGATCCGAATGCGGCGCGATTGCTGGCGGTGACGGAGAAGTCGCTGCACGCGGGGATTGCCGCGGTGAAGCCGGGTGCGACGCTAGGGGATGTGGGCGCGGCGGTACAGGATGTGGTGGAGGCCGAGGGGTTCTCGGTGGTAAGGGATTTTGTGGGCCATGGAATCGGGGTCCACATGCACGAAGACCCGCAGGTGCCGAACTTTGGCGAGCGGGGACGCGGGATGAAGTTGAAGACGGGCATGGTGATTGCCATCGAGCCGATGGTGAACGCGGGCCGGCCGGATGTTGAAGTGCTGGGCGATGGGTGGACGGCGGTTGCCAAGGATGGAAGCATGAGCGCTCATTTTGAGCACACGGTGGCGGTGACCGCGACCGGAGCGAGGGTTTTAACCGAGTAGCACTCGGTATAACAGGCCGGAGGCGCACGGCGCGCCGGCGGAATTGGATGCAGTTTGTCGAAGGAAGACGCGATTGAGGTCATGGCGGTGGTCACCGAGACGCTGCCCAATGCGATGTTCAAGGTCAAACTCGAGAATAACCACGAGGTGCTGACCCATGTTTCGGGAAGGATGCGCAAGAACTTCATCCGCATTTTGCCCGGCGACCGCGTGGCTGTGGAGTTGAGTCCCTACGACCTGAACCGGGGACGAATTGTTTATCGGTATAAGTAACAGATGACAGCGAACAGATGACAGTAGAGGTTCGAGGCAGATAGCTTAAGGCTGAATGCTGAGTTTCAAGGAAGGGCAGCAGACAAATGAAGGTCCGTGCATCGGTAAAGAAGATTTGCGTGAAGTGCAAGGTCATCACCCGCAAAGGAGTGGTCAGGGTGATCTGCGAGAACGCAAAGCACAAGCAGCGCCAGGGCTAGGGCAGCCTGGTAGACGTGGAAGCTTCCACGAAGAGATCAGGGAACAGAGATCAGGGATCAGTTGAACGTGCTAGTGCAAACTGAGTCCAACTGATCTCTGACAACTGAAAACTGATCTGTGGCAAGAGGCTAGTTAGCTTGAGTCAAGGCTTGCGATGAACCTCTGGAAGCGAGAAGCACACACCGTGCGAAGCGGCTGAGGCCGGGGGCACATAACCTGCAGCAGCAAAGGAACACACATGGCACGTATTGCTGGCGTCGATCTGCCTCGCAACAAGCAGGCACGAATCGCGCTCACATACATCTTCGGTATCGGAGATCCGCGTGCGGCGAAGATTCTGGAGAAGGCGAATGTCGATCCCTTCAAGAAGGTCCAGGATCTCGGCGAAGACGAGGTCAACCGCATCCGTCAGGTGATCGAGGACGAAGGAAACGTCGAAGGTGACCTGCGCAAGGACGTCTCGATGCACATCAAGCGTCTGATCGACATTCAGAGCTATCGCGGCACGCGTCACCGGCGTTCCCTGCCGGTGCGCGGACAGCGAACCCACACCAACGCCCGCACTCGCAAGGGCCCGCGCAAGGGCACAGTTGCCGGCAAGAAGAAAGCGACGGGTAAAACCTAATGGCCAAACCAGAGCAGAAAGCCGGCGCCGGCAAGGCCGCGAAGAACAAGAAATTCAAGAAGCGCGAGCGCAAGAATGTGCCGTTCGGCATTGCGCACATTCAGGCCTCGTTCAACAACACCATCGTCACCATCACCGACCCGGTGGGCAACACGCTGAGCTGGAAGAGCTCGGGCTCGCTGGGATTTCGCGGTTCGCGCAAGGGCACGCCGTTCGCGGCGCAGCAGGCAGCGCAAAACGCCGCCAGCCTGGCACGCGACCACGGTCTGCGCGCGGTGGATGTGCGGGTCGCCGGTCCGGGATCGGGCCGCGAGTCGGCCATCCGCGCACTGGCGGCGGCTGGTATCGAGGTGCGCTCCATCCGCGACGTTACGCCTGTGCCGCATAACGGGTGCAGGCCGCCGAAACGGCGCCGCGTGTAACGGGCAGTTCACAGTTCATAGTTCCTAGTTCACAGTCGCTTGAATTGAGGCGGCACGAACTTGGAACTGTGAACTGAGAACTGTGAACTGAAACATGGGCCGGGACGAAGCTTGCTCTCATGAGCAGCGTAAACCGGCCGTCATCCGAAGTTAGGAGAATTGGAAGAAATGGCACGTTATACAGGAGCAGTCTGCCGCCTTTGCCGTCGCGAAGGCACTAAACTTTTTTTGAAAGGCACCAAGTGCCTTTCCGACCGTTGCCCCTTGGAGAAGCGCAATTTTCCTCCCGGCATGCACGGCAAAGATCGCAAGGCCAAGATCGTAGGCTACGGCCTGCAGCTGCATGAGAAGCAGAAGGCCAAGCGCATGTACTTCACGCTGGAAGGCCAGTTCCGCGAGTACTACGAAAAGGCCAACCGCGCTTCGGGCGTGACCGGCGAATTGCTGATTCAGCAACTCGAGCGGCGCCTGGACAACGTGGCATACCGGCTTGGGTTTGCGATTTCGCGGCGCCAGGCACGGCAGGTCGTTCGCCACGGGCACGTCACCGTCAACGGCAAGAAGGTAAACATTCCTTCTTACCAGGTGAACGCGGGCGACGAAATCGCCATCCGCGAGAGCGCGAAGAAATTGCTGATCGTGGAACAGGGCGCGCAATACGCTGCGCAGAACCCGGTTCCGGCATGGCTCGAAGCCAACTTCGACACCTTCACCGGCCGCGTGCTGTCGCTGCCCAAGCGCAAGGACGTTAACCTGCCGATCAACGAACAGCTGATCGTGGAACTGTACAGCAAGTAAAAGGGATCAGGGGTCAGAGATCAGTTTTGTTGTGCGGGTGCGAACTGCATCGGCGATTCCACTGGATCTGGTCTCCGACGCCTAATGTTTTTGCACCAAAGCAGAGGTGAGAGTACAGAGGCCAGTTCAAAAGCAGCTAACTGATCTCTGATCTCTGATCTCTGACAACTCACACGAAGGAGAACTTGCGCGGCCGCCGCAAAATGCATCGCGACGTACATGCCGCGCGGGAAAAGAGACAATCGATATGCTTTGGAGAGGATTTCAGAAACCGAAGCGTTTGGCAGTGGATGCCGAGACGCTTTCCGACACTTTTGGCAAGTTCAGCGCGCAGCCGTTTGAGCGCGGATTTGGCACCACGATCGGCAACGCCTTGCGCCGGACCTTACTCAGTTCCATCGAGGGAGCGGCGGTCACAGCGATTCGCATCGAGGGCGTGCTGCACGAGTTCCAGTCGATCACAGGCGTGGTCGAAGACGCCACCGACATCATCCTGAACCTGAAGCAGGTTCCTTTCAAGCTGCAGGGCGAAGGCCCCAAGGCACTCTATCTGCGCGCCGATCAGCCGGGCGTGGTTACCAGCGGCATGATTGAAGCCGACGGCGATGTGGAGATCCTGGACAAGAACGTCTATCTCGCCACCCTGTCAGAAGGGGGCAAGCTGGACATGGAGATGCGCCTCAAGCGCGGACGCGGCTATATTTCTGCCGACAAGAATTTCGATGCTGACCTGGGCCTGGGTTTCATTCCCGTCGACTCCGTTCACTCGCCGGTGCGCCGCGTGAACTATGTTGTCGAAGCCGCTCGACTGGGCCAGATCACGGACTACGACAAGCTCACTCTGGAAGTGTGGACCAACGGAGCTGTGCTGCCCGCCGATGCTGTCGGCCTGGCTGCCAAGCTGCTCAAGGACCACATGAACATCTTCATCAACTTCGAAGAAGAAATCGAAGCTGAAGCGCGTGGCGAAGAAGGCCGCACGCTGCTGCGCAACGACAATCTGAATCGCAGCGTTGAAGAGCTCGAGCTTTCTGTGCGCAGCTACAACTGCCTGAAGAACGCGAACATTCAGTCCATCGGCGAACTCGTCCAGAAGACGGAGGCCGAGATGCTGAAGACCAAGAACTTTGGCCGCAAGAGCCTGAACGAGATCAAGGAAATTCTTGCGCAGATGGGTCTTTCGCTGGGCATGAAGATCGACGAAAACGGCAACCCGGTTCCCGGACCGACGAGCATTCCTCCCGCCGCCGCGCTGGCCGCCAGCTATGGCCGCTACGACGACGAGGACGAGCCGCTGGATTCCGTGGACCTGCAGTTGCCTACTGAGACTGAGAACTTTTAAGACAGGGGTCAGGGTTCAGGGATCAGAGATCAGTTTAGACGAATCCGTGGATACGGCTTTTCGCGACTGAATTCTGATCTCCGATCTCTGATCTCTGACATCTGATTCGAAAGAGAGTTGCATCATGCGCCATCGCAATGCAGGATTCAAGCTCGGACGCAATACCAGCCATCGCCGCGCCCTGTTGCGCAACCTGGTCACGTCCGTCATTATCGAAGACCGCGTGGAGACCACCGTGGCCAAGGCCAAGGCGGTTCGTCCGCTGGTTGAAAAGATGATCACCCTGGGCAAGAAGGGCGATCTGGCTTCGCGCCGCCAGGCGCTCAGCTTTCTCATGACCGACCAATCCGTGGAGCGGCTGTTCGACACCGTGGCTCCGCGTTACGGCGACCGCGCCGGCGGCTATTTGCGCATTGTGCGCACCGGATTCCAGAAGGGCGACGGGGCTGAGAAGGCCTTCATCGAACTGCTGGGCGCGGAGAAGCAGCTGGAAGTGAAGAAGCAGAAGCGCGACGAGATCAAGGCCAAGAAGCGCGCCGAACTCGAAAAGCAGCTGGAAGAGAGCAAGAAGGAAGAGCCGGGCGAAGCGGCCGCCTGAAGCGTCGTTTTTTCCGTATTGGGTTCTGACTTGCACTGACACGGCACGGGCTCTCGCGTTTGCGAGCGCCCCGTGTTCTTGTGCTCCAGGAATTACAAACTCCCCAGACATGTTAGAAATATCAGCTATGCAGCGCCCAGCTTCGATTTCCATTATCTTGTCAGCGGTCTTATGGCTTGCGCCGATGATCACGCGGGCTCAATCCGAGAATCCTACTGTGCTGCGAGTCCGAGTCCTTGATTCCCAGACACATCAACCACTCAATGGCCGCTTGTTGCAGCTAACATTCACGAACATGAATGGCGAGACGGTGAGCAACGGCCTGATTCTCAAAGGCCGGACGGGAAAAGACGGGGTTGCAACATTCGACATAGCTCAGCCAATTCCACCCCGGTTCTCCATTTTTGTTTGGTACGCTGTTGCCTGCTTCCGCCCGGAAGATTTCGCGACGCAACAGGTCATTGAGAAGGGGATTGCCTCCGCAAGTTGGCATTTCACGGGGTTCCCCAAGCTGGATAAACGTTGTACACCCAAGCCAAATGCAGCTCAAACTGTCCAATCCCCTGGCGAAGTGGAAGTCTATGTACATCCGCAGAATCGTTTTGTATGGGCCTGGGAAGATACATTTCGGTGATTCAGAGCAAAAGGGCGAGCCTGAAGCAAATTCGAGTTCCTTGCGCTGGGCAAGGTCGTTCGGATAGAAAGCTCCGCGCCAGGGCTTGTAGCGCCAACCCGAAATTCCGATCCGAATCTTCGCTTCAGATCTCATCCAGGTGAGGATGACGGTTGCCGATTGCGCAGTTGCCCGGATTGTGACTCAAGCGAAGAAAACTCAGGCTGCCCGTGCCAGGCGCTTTGGTCTAAATATGCGCATCATGACGTAGACCAGCAACTGCAAAATGATGGCGCCGGTGCAGTCCAGCAGCACGTCCCAGGGTGTTCCGGTGCGATTGGGCAGGAAGGTCTGATGCCACTCGTCGCAACTGGCCACCAGCGCGGTACCGAGCAGGGCGAGGAATGCGTCCTGAATGAAGCGCGAGTGGGGCAACGTGAGCCACCAGGCGCGCAGCCAGGTCAGGCCGATGAATCCGTAGCCCAGGAAGTGGCCGGTCTTGCGAATCAAATGATGGATGATGTCCCAGCGGTCGTCTGCTACCCGGCCGAAGAGAAACTCGAAGAGCCGGCGGAGGGGGCCGCTGGTGTGATCGGCGCCGAACATTTCCGTGGACTCGATCGCAATGATGACGATGCCGACGGCGACCGGCAGCCAGACATAGATCCAGCGCCGCAGACCGCTACGGGGGCGATTATTCCACATGATAGTTGGGGGCTTCGCGGGTAATGATCACGTCGTGGACGTGACTCTCACGCAAGCCGGCCGACGAGATGCGGACAAACTGCGCCTTCTCCTGGAGTTCAGCGATGGAGCCGCAGCCGACGTAACCCATACCGGAACGGAGGCCGCCGACCAGTTGGAAGACCATGGACTCGAGCGGCCCACGGTAGGGAACGCGGCCCTCGATGCCTTCGGGGACGAACTTGGCAAGGCGATTCTGGCTGGCGCGTTCGCGCTGGACGACGCCTTCGCTGCCGAGTTCGGCGCTGGCCAGGTCGGCAGTCGACTGGAAGTAGCGTTCGCCGGAGCCCTGGCTCATGGCAGTAAGCGAGCCCATGCCGCGGTAGCTCTTGAAGCTGCGGCCCTGGTAAAGGATGGTTTCGCCGGGGCTCTCGTCGACGCCGGCAAAGAGCGAGCCGATCATTACGGAGCTGGCGCCGGCGGCGATGGCCTTGGTGATTTCGCCGGAGTACTTGATGCCGCCGTCGGCGATGACCGGGATGCCGTGCTCGCGGGCGGCGCGTCGAGCTTCGGCGATGGCCGTGATCTGGGGCATGCCGGCGCCGGTAACTATGCGGGTGGTGCAGATGGAGCCGGGGCCGATGCCGACCTTGATGGCGTCCGCGCCGGCGTCGATGAGCGCGAGCGCGCCGTCGTATGTGGCTACGTTGCCGGCAAGCAGGCCGACCTCCGGAAACATCTTTTTCACTTCGCGCACCGCTTCAAGGACGCGCATGGTGTGGCCATGCGCAGAGTCGATGGCGAGCACGTCGGCGCGGGCGCGGACCAGTTCGGCGGCGCGCTCGAGATAGTCGCCGGTCGCTCCGATGGCTCCGCCTACGCGCAGGCGGCCCTGCTCGTCTTTGCTGGCCATGGGATACTTGAGCTTCTTCTGGATGTCCTTGACGGTGATGAGGCCCTTGAGCTCGTAATGATCGTTCACGACCAGCAGCTTTTCGATGCGATGCTCGTGCAGGATCAGCTCGGCTTCTTCAAGCGTCG
Source organism: Occallatibacter sp. (assembly GCA_052145815.1). Classification (GTDB taxonomy): domain Bacteria; phylum Acidobacteriota; class Terriglobia; order Terriglobales; family Acidobacteriaceae; genus Telmatobacter. The sequence continues at coordinate 39,450 of JBKQNU010000056.1, read as the reverse complement.
TGCCTACCGGGACGGTGACCAAGTTGGTCTTGGTCATCACGTCGCCGATGGGAATATCGGTGCGCGTTTCAAAGCGGAGGTCGCGGTTGGTGAGAATGCCGACCAGCCGCTTGCCCTGCGTGACCGGTACGCCGGAGATCTTGTAGCGGCGCATCACGTCGAGGGCGTCGGAGATCATCTGGTCGGGGCCGATGGTGACCGGATCGACGATCATGCCGCTCTCCGAGCGCTTGACCTTGTCAATTTCGCCTGCCTGGTCATTGATGGTGAGATTGCGATGCACGATACCGATTCCGCCCTGCTGTGCCATGGCGATGGCCATGCGGGATTCGGTGACGGTGTCCATGGCGGACGACAGCAGCGGCGTATTCAGCGTGATGTCGCGGGTGAGCTGAGTCTGCGTGCTGACGGAGATGGGCACCACGTCGCTGTACGCGGGTACCAGCAACACATCATCGAATGTCAGGGCTTCCGGAACGTTTTTGGCGAGCATCATGATTGGACGCGCCGGCCAGCTGGTGGATTCGGGTCCAGGCGCGGCAAGCGGGTAGGTCTATTGTAGCGGAGGGGGCCAGGGGTTGCGGAGGGCGCGGTGATGGAGAGGTTTTCCGTTCATGCACAGAACCCCGCTCGCAGATGATTGCGGTTCATGCTGCTGGAGCGACCCGTTTCGCAGCCTTAAGCAATACACGCAGAGCCTCGTTGACAGAATCCGCATCAGGGAACGCGGCCGCCACATCGGGAGCGATCGGTACCATCACCACATCGCCCTTGAAGCGGTTTGCGTATTTGCCCCGCACTCCGCCCCGCATATCGTATTCCGGCCGCATGGTGTCCTTAAACTTCGTGGACTCACTTGTCTTCGTAGGCATCTAGTTCACCCCGTGTGGGCCGTCTTGCGCTTATAATGCGAATCTCATCCGGGTCCTCGGTGTGGCACACCAGAAGGAGCCGATGCTTGAATGATAGCCCAAGTGTGAGACATCTGTTCTCCGCTTCGGAGTGATCCGGGTCCGGTTTCGTCACGGAGAGCTGGTCATCAAAGACCGTGGCAGCCTCCTCGAAGGAAACTCCGTGCTTGCGAAGATTTGTCCGGGCCTTGCGAGGACCCCATCGGACTTCCGGCTCCTTGATGGGTTCTTGCATACGTGCGACCTACACTCCGACCGGAAATGGCTTGGGGCTGGATTCGTCGTCGGGAGTCGCGACGCCGGTGCGCCAGCGCTCGAAGCGGCCTTGGAGCAGACTCATCAGGCCTGTGTACCAGTAGCCGATGACGAACAGAATCAGAAAAGGGGCAGTGAAGAGTTGTGATTCGAGAAGGTGTAGAGAATGGCAAGGAAGAAATAGCAGCCTAACAACAGCTCGATCCAGGGCGCCAGGACCAGACGCTTTCGATACTTGGCGGCCTGAGATTTTTCACCTTTCTTGGCGACGCGGTACTTGGGCGTGCGCACAAAGCCGCTCTTCAAGCCAAGCAGGGCCTCCATCACTGCCTTGGTGTTGGTGACGGTGAGGCCGATGCCAAGTGCCATCAGGAAGGGCAGATAGAGAAATGTCTTCGTCCAGGTTTTAGGAAAGAGCTCGCGCTCACTCATCAAGTAAAAGACCGCGATGGAGAAGCTTGAAGCGGTGAAGAGCGGGAAGTCGATGAGCAGCATCTGAAACCAGCCCTGGTAGAAGCGGCAGATCATGGCCGGAATGAGCAACGCGGACATCACCACCATGAGCGGATAGCTGAGGTTTGCTGTGAGGTGATAGACGGCCTCCACCTTGACGCGGCAGGGCACATCGGAGCGGAAGATCTTGGGCAAGACCTTGATGCTGGTCTGGATGAGGCCCTTGGCCCAGCGCGCCTGCTGGGTTTTGAAGGCGGTCATCTCGATGGGCAGCTCGGCGGGACACTCGATATGGGGCAGATATTTGAACTTCCAGCCGGCAATCTGCGAGCGGTAGCTGAGGTCGGTGTCCTCGGTGAGGGTATCGTGCTGCCAGCCGCCGCCGTCGGTGATGGCCTGAATGCGCCACATGCCGGCGGTGCCATTGAAGTTGAAAAAGTCGCCGGACCGATAGCGGGCGCCATGCTCCAAGACAAAGTGACCGTCGAGCAGGACGGCTTCGATTTGAGTGAGCATGCTGTAGTCGCGGTTGAGATGAGTCCAGCGGGTCTGCACCATGCCGATCTGCGGCTCGGCGAAGTGGTGGATGACTTTCATGAGCCAGTCGGTCGGCGGGACGAAGTCGGCGTCGAAGATGGCGACGAACTCGCCTTTGGCTACCTTGAGGCCGGCATCGAGGGCTCCGGCCTTATAACCGTATCGATTCGTCCGGTGGATGTAGACGATGGGATGGCCGAGCGCCGCGTATCGGGCCACGATGTCGGCGGCCACCTGCTGGGTTTCGTCGGTGGAGTCATCGAGCACCTGGATCTCGAGCTTGTCACTGGGATAGTCCATGGCGCACACGGCCTCAATCAGGCGGTCGATGACGAACTGCTCGTTGAAGACAGGCAGTTGCACCGTCACGCGGGGCAGCTCGTTAAAATGGCGCGGCGGATCGGGGCGGTCATTCTTGCGGTATTTGAAGTAGAGCCAGCACATCGTATAGCGGTGAACGCCATAGATGGCGAGGACGATCATGACCAGGAAATAGGGGATCAAAAGCGCCGCGTCGAACAGATTCCAGTGGTAAAGGCCCCTGAAGGTCTGGTCGGTTTCCTGGAGAGTTTTCAGGTAGTGCCGAATCCCGGTTTGAGGAGCTAACGCGAGGTGGAAAGCCGCCTGCCCTGCTAGCCCGCGAAGCCGGCTGGCGGCAGAATCCAGGCTATTTATGAGCGCTGCGAACAGGGTGTGCCTCCACGAGCGGGATTAGGTTCATTGTATGCGATGGCAGGAGATGGCCGGACTAGCCCGGCCCAGGGCGGAGCCTGGCCAGAATCGTGGGCCGCTCCACGTCCAGAACGTGGATGGAGTCGTTTTCGTCCAGACCCGGATACTTGCTTGCCGTGACATACCCGACTCGCTGCATGTAACGGCCAAGCTTCACGTCGAACACATACATGTTTACCGTGTACCGGTGGGGCGCGAAATGCGTCTCCCCTGCCTTGAGATCCCAGGCAGAATCGGCGGTAGCCAGGGCCGGCGCATTGGAAATATCAGGCAGGTTCCACAGCCTGAATTCGCTCTGGTTGGTCAGTTGCACGATGGGCAGCAGGTTGACGAAGTCGCAGCTTTGTTCTTCGAGCAGGGCAACGTTGGTGAGCGTGCCGCTTCCTCCGCCGGAGAAGGTGGCCGTGAAGAGGATCAGGTCGTGCCCATCGAGTTTGCCAACAGTCCGCGCCCTGGGTTCCAGTCCGAAAGCATATTTATCGCTGGGTGGTGAATAGCAGTGTTCGGTGCCGCTTGTGCCGGGACAGATACGGGCTGACGAGGTGGGCAAACCATCCGCATCCAGCTTGCCGGGAAGAACGCGATACTGTGAAAGACAGATGGTGGCGCCGACCAAGAACGCCGCGATTAGCCAAATGTAACGGGACTGAGCGATTCGTCTCATTCGCCGACACCCACCTCCCACCCTGGTATCAACCTTCTCTCACATTATTCTTGTTGTCATCAAGGGGGGAGAATATAACCTCATATCCAATGTGGTTGCAGCGCCCTGACCTTCAGGCATAATGGGGCAGTGCGGATGGAGGTTTGTTCCTTAATGTCTACGCTTGCCATTTCTCCAGTCGTTGCCGCCGCGGGCGGCAGTTTTCTGCTGGAAACACGCGCACCGGCGGAGGTGTTTACGCCGGAAGACCTGAACGAGGACCAGCGGCAGGTTGCTTCGACCGCGGCGCAGTTTGCGCGCGAGGAGATTCTGCCCGCCGCTGATGCCATTGAGGCGAAACAGCCAGGTGTTTTGCGTTCGAAACTGGTGAAGGCTGCCGAACTTGGGTTTACTTCGGTCGACATTCCTGAGGAGTACGGCGGGGTGGGCCTGGATAAGGTCTCGTCCACCGTGATCTCGGATCACATCTCCGTGCTGGCGAGCTTTTCTACGGCTTTTGGGGCGCAGACCGGCATCGGCACGCTGCCGCTGGTATGGTACGGAACCGAGGAGCAGAAGCGGCGCTACCTGCCCAAACTGGCCGGCGGCGAATGGATTGCGGCGTATTCGCTCTCCGAGGCCACTTCGGGGTCGGATGCGATGAATGTGCGGACACGGGCTACCTTGTCGGAGGATGGAACCGAGTACATCCTCAACGGCGAGAAGATGTGGACGACGAATTGTGGTATCGCCGATCTGTTTACGATATTTGCCAAGATTGACGGAGAGAAGTTCTCAGCATTTCTTGTGGAGCGCACATCGCCGGGGCTTACAGTGGGCGCGGAGGAACACAAGATGGGGATTCGTGGGTCGTCCACATGCCCGCTGGTGTTTTCCGACTGCCGCATTCCTGCTGCGAACCTGCTGGGCGAGGCCGGCAAGGGACATCACATTGCCTTCAACGTATTGAATGTGGGCCGCTTCAAGCTGGGCGTGGCCTGCATTGGCGGGGCTCGTCACGCGCTGGGGCACATGGTGCGCTACGCCAAAGAGCGGACGGCTTTTGGCAAACCGATTGCCGAGTTCGGGCTGATTCAGCGCAAGATTTCGGTCAGCGCCACGCGGCTTTACGCGGCGGAGAGCATGGCTTACCGGACTGCGGGGATGATCGATGCGAGCCTTGCCGAGGCGGGCGAGGACCTGGCGCATTCGCCGCGGGAGACGCAGCGGCGCATTGAGGAATATGCCGTCGAATGCTCCATTCTGAAGGTCTACGGGTCAGAGATGCTGAGCACAGTGACCGACGAGCTGGTGGCCACGATGGGTGGGTACGGCTATGTGGAGCACTATCCGGCGGAGCGCTACTACCGGGACGCGCGAATCAACCGGATTTTTGAAGGGACCAATGAGATCAACCGGCTGATCATAACCGGCTGGCTGATGAAGAGAGCGATGAGAGGGCAGCTTCCGCTGCTGGCGGCGATCAAGAAGCTGATGGACGAGGTGATGCAGCCGCCGTCGTTCGAGTCCGGCAGCGATACGGGTGAACTGTTGGCGCGCGAGGCGAAGGTTCTGGCAGCGGCAAAGAAGCTGGCGTTGTTCGCAGCGGGCGTGGCGAGCCAGCGGTTTATGGCGGCGCTCGAGGAGCAGCAGGAGGTAATGGCCGACCTGGCCGACATGATTGCGCAGGTCTACGCGATGGAGTCGGCGCTATTGCGGGCGCGGAAGCTGTCAGCGGCGGGCAAGGCCTCGGCGGCCGTTGCGGCGGCCATGACGGGGTTGCTGGCGGAGGAGACCATGGCCTTGGCGGAGCAGGCGGCTCGGCGTGTGCTCGGCGCATGCGCGGAGGGCGATCTGCTGCGGACGCAATTGGCCATTCTGCGCAGACTGGCGAAGTACACGCCGGCAGACACAGTGGCGCTCAGCCGGGCGGTGGCGCGGCAGGCGAATCTGCTGGAGCGGTATCCAGTGTGAAAGGCAGTGATCAGGGAACAGGGACGAGGGACTAGGGACTAGGGACTAGAAAACGCGACCCTCAACCAGCTCAGTCCTCGCGCAGGGCTACCATCGGCTCCACGGCTGTGGCGCGGTGGGCGGGGAAGTAGCAGGAGCCGAGTGCAGCGAGCCCGAGCACTGCGGCCACGGCAATATACGTCGTCGGATCCCACACGTTAACCACCACGAAGCGGCCAACGGTGTGTGCGACGGCCAGAGCAAGGGCGAGTCCAACTCCCAATCCGGCGGCGACAATTACTATCGATTGGCGGTAGATCATTCTGAACACGTTGCCCCGGCTTGCGCCCAGAGCCATACGCAAGCCGATCTCATGGACGCGCCGGCTTACAGCGTAGGAGACTACGCCGTAAATGCCGATGACCGCGAGCGTCAATCCCAGCCCGCCCATGATTGCGGCAAGAGTGGCGCCGATTTGAAAGAGAAGCAGCCCGTTCAGCGTGTAAAGCCCCTGACGCATGGTTTGCACCTGAAAAACGGGAAGTTCGGGAGCGAGGGAGTGGATCGTTTTCTCCACCGTGGTGGCCAGCGCAAGTGGGTTCCCTTCGGTTCTGAGCTGAAAGACCATCAGGCTGTTGCCGGCTACGTGCTGGGCGTAGGGAAGATAGCACCAGGGCTGCGTCTTGCCTCCGTCAAAAAGTCGAAATTCGGTGTCGCGGGTGATTCCGATTACCTCAAGCTTGCGATCTTTCTCGCCTTGCAAGCGGAATGTGTGGCCCAGGGCGTCCTGGTTGGGCCAGAACTTCCTGGCCATGGATTCGCTGATCACTGCCACGTCTCGGCTGTGTTCGTTGTCCGACTCTGCCAGGCTGCGGCCGCGCAGAAGCTGAATTCCCATCACGTCGAAGTACTCGGGCGAAACGACTTCAGATCCGGTGGCGAATTCGGATGGATTGGAGGGAACCGGTGCATCATCAATCAACGCGGTGTCGCTGCCGTTGTTGAAGTAACCCATGGGCACGGAGTTCGCATGGCTCACGGCATCCACTCCGGCAAGCTGATGCAGGCGAGCCACGGTGTTTGCCGCGAAGTCACGAGCCTGCGCATCCTTCATCCCGATCTCGGTGGTATCGATGGTGAGGTTGAGCACCTGGTCCGGTTTGTAGCCGAAGTCCATGGTCTGCATGGCGGTAAGGCTGCGCACAAACAGGCCAGCCACTACCAACAGCACGAGCGAGCCGGCGATCTGCAGCCCGACCAGCGTGTCGCGGAACCAGCTTCGCCCAGCAGCGACGCCCCGGCCTGCCTCGCGCAATACGGAGTTCACGTTCACTTTGGCAATGCGCAGGGCGGGAACCATGCCCACCACAACACCGGCCAGCATGGCGGCGGCAAGCGAGTAGAAAAAGATACGCCAATCAAATTCAAACGAAAGGTTAAGGGGAATATCGGCGTGCACATTCAAGTGGCTGATTGCGCTGCTCGCCCACACGCCCGAAGCCGCTCCGATACCGCCACCAATCAGCGCAATCGTTACACTTTCGGTAATCATCTGTCGCAGCAGGCGCGAGCGCCGCGCTCCGAGTGCGGAGCGAATGGCCATTTCGCGTTCTCGCACGGTGGCGCGCACCAGCACGAGGTTGGCCACATTCACGCATGCCAGAAGCAAGACCATGGCTGCGAGAGAAAGAAAAAACCCAGTCATCACGTAAATGGCATTGTTGCCAGTCCCAATGCGCAAAGCGGGCTCAGGGAAGGCTGCCAACGCTGTCTTCTTCTCATATTCCGGCTGCAGCCTGGTCATCTGTTGCGCCACTACGCCCAGGTCTGCGCTCGCCTGCTTGAGGCTTACGCCGGGGCGGAGGCGCGCGTAGATCTGGTAATCCCGGTTTTGCCAGCCATTCATGAAGTCAGGAGATTGGCCTTCGATGATCTGCTCCCCAAGCGGAAGATAGGCCTCAACGGAGGCAAAGGCCTGCACTCCGTGGAAGCCTCGCGGAGCCACGCCAATGACGGTGAAGGGGTGGCCGTTCACGGTCACGGGCCGCCCAACCACGTTTGGGTCGGCATTGAACTTCTGCTTCCAATAGTCGTAGTCGAGAACGATCACCGGGTCCTGGCCTGGTACTTCGCCTTCGCTGGGCAGAAACAGGCGGCCGGCCGCGGGCCTCAGTCCCAGGCCGCTGAAGAAATTGCCGCTCACGTAGGAGGTTAGGATGCGCTGCGGCTGCTGGCCCTGAGTCGCGATTCCATCCAAGCCAAGACTATGAATCATCACGTCACTGAACGAACTGCTGGTTTGAGCGTGAATCTGCTTGAACTCAGGCCATGAAAAGATGGGCAGCATGGGCCCATTGCTCTGGCTTAGGGCCAATTCTGCAATCTGTTCCGGATGCGCGACGGGCAGCGGCTTGAGCAGCACGGTGTTTACCAGGCTGAAGATGGCCGTGTTGGCGCCAATGCCAAGCGCCAGAGTGAGCACGGCGGTGACGGCGAAGCTGGGCGCTCTGCCCAGTTGACGAAATGCAAACCGAAGATCCTGAAACAAGGTCCCCATGCAACCCTCCGCCGAAATCCGATGTCGAGTTTCCCTTGAGGCAGCACGTTCGCTGCCAAACGGCCTTCAGCGTAAGTAGCCGGATTTGCAAGTGAATAGATTGCTGGGGGAGAGATGGTGTAGGCGGGCCTTGTGCGGATTCGGGAATCGATGTCCGGAACCGGACAACGCGGGGGTGGGATTCAGGGGCTAAGAGGCGGCCAGGCTGCGGCCCAGGGATCGAGGAAGATCGGTGAGATGTTGGGAAACTGTCTTGGAAAAAAACCTCCATCCTGACAGTGAGGTGTCGTCAGGATGGAGGCGAGACCGCCAGGAGACAACGCGGTCGGCTGCAACTGGGTCGGCTGCAGAAAAGGAAAGCGGAACTCTAGTGCTCGACGACAACCGTGAGGGTCATCGGCACTGCGACGGGCTGGTCATCGAGCATGGCGGGGCGGAAGCGGTACTGGCGCACGGCGGCTGCGACAGGGCCGTCGAGATAGTGGCTGGGCGATTTGACGACTTCGACGTTCTCTGCCTGGCCCTTCTCGTTGACGTTGAGGGTGAGAACGACCTCCGCATCCTGGGGCAGTGTTTGTGCGGCGGCGGGGGTGAGATCGACGTCGGGCGAATAGAGGACGTGGGCGGGTATGACTCCTGTTGAGATGGGACGAGCAGGGGTTGAGGCAGGGGTATCGGTGACCGGCTGGGTTGCGTGAGCCGCTGCAGTGAGGAAGAGTGGGGAAATGAGAATGCTGGCTGCAAGAATACGACGCATGAAATACCTCCTTGGCGTTAATAGTAACCGTCACGATTATGATCTAAAACGAAAGCAATTGTCAAATACTTTCTTGATATATTTCTTTTTCAACAACTTGCGAGTTTTACATTGACCTGTGGTGAATAAATCGAGAAATGGAACGTAAAGAGCGTAGGCCCGCACATCAGAGCTCGCGCCGAAGGCGGATTGATATGCGGGCCTGCGGAACCTGGGAAGGCGATCTCAGCGCCTGCCTGCTTATCGGGTGGACTTCGAATCTGTGTGCTTATTGGCGGTGTGCAAGGCGGCTTTTTCTTGAGAAGAAGGCCACTCGAGAACAATCGACGGGACTGATGCAATTCGAAGCGCGCTTTAATTGGCGAGGGAGATTGCGGGCTTGCCGGCGAGGCGCTGGCCGATGTGCTCGGCGAGGCGATCGGCAAAGCTGCCGTTGCGGCTGATGGTGGTGTTGAGCAGCACCACTGCTGCGTAATCGGCTTCGGGATTGAAGAAAGCGTAGGCGCTATAGCCGCCGGTTGCGCCATTGTGCCAGTAGTTTCCCGACTCCGTTTCGAAAAGCCAGGCGAGGCCGATTCGCATTCCCGGCATGGCGTCGGCGCGGAGCTCATGCTGCTGCTTGAGGGCAGACGAGAGCGTATGCGCGGCGGGTGATTGGCCGAAGGGCTTGAGGGTTTCAGGGTGAAGGTTGGCCTCCAGGTAGGTAAGCATGTCGGTAACAGTGGAACGGATGGCGCCGGCGCCCGCGAGCGCGTCCTGATCCCATGCGTGGGCAGGCTTGTGGTCGCCGCTGCGACCGGGAATGAAGCGAGACTGCTGCTCGGGGGTGAGGGCGATGGTGGTGTCTTTGAGGCCGAGGGGGTCAGTCACTTCATCCTTCAGCAGCGCGGAGTAGGGCAGGCCGGCACGAACAGCGAGCGCCTGGCCGAGCAAACCAAAGCCGAGATTGGAATAGAGGAAACCCGGCTTTGCCGGGCGACCCACGCCCTGTTTGGCGAGGAATGCGTAGAGATTGGCAGGGGTGTAATCCGCGTACGGGTTGTTGGGATCGGCAGGATTGAAGTTGTCGGGCATGCGGGGCAGACCCGAGTGCTGTGTGGCGATGTCTCCCAGGGTGATTTCATCGCCCGCGGGCTTAGTCACCGTTCCAGGCGGCAATAATGCGCGCACCGGATCATCGAGTTTGACCTTACCCTGCTCTACCATCTGCGAGAGGATGAGGCCGGTGAAGGTTTTGGTGATGGAGCCGATTTCGAAGATGGAGTCCGGCTTGGCAACGCCGTAGCTGAAGACGCGGCGGATGTCATGCTGGATGACCGCGATAGAAACCCCGGCGCCGGTGGACGGGGCGAGCTGGCCGGTCTTGAGGGCCTCGGCCAGATCTTTATCGAGGACGGATTGAAGGTCGGTTACAGACACAGGCGGCATTGCAGGATCGAATGGGGGCGGTGCTTTGGGCGCGGCGGCAAGGGCGGCGGATTGACGGGTAAAGTTCAGAGTGAGCAGGCTTCCCTGGTTCCATGTGCCGGTGAGGGTATTGCCGTCAGCGGAGAGCTTCCCGGCCCAGCTTCCGTGGACGGCGGGGACGTCAAAGGAGAAGTCAGGGGCGGCGAAGACGACTTTGGTGCAATCAAGGCCCATGGCGCGCTGATCGAGGCTGTCGAGCGTGCAAAACTCGTGGCCGGCGGTGTCGCTCTTAACGTGGAGCTGGATGCGGAGGGAATTGCTGCCCGCGGTGAGAGTGCCGAGCCAGATGCCGTCAACGGGCGATGGCTTGGCAGCGGCGACAAACCTGTCGCGGGTGAAATTGAGGGGCTGCGGCGCGCCCTGGTCCCACGTGCCTGTTAGCCCGTCTGCATTGACGGTGCCTTGCCATTTGCCATGGACCGCGGGCACGGTGAAGGTGAGCTTCTGGTCTTCAAGGTGGAAATCGGCGCAGGGGATGCCCATTGCGCCCTGGTCGACGCTGTCGAGTGTGCCGGCGATCACGCCTGCGGCGTCGACTTTGATGTGCAGTTTTACATGCAGCGCGCCGCCGAGGATGCCAGCATAGTCGCCGGCGATGGATGGGGCTGGCTGGGCGAACGCAGGGACGAAGATGAAAGCAACGAGAGCCAGGAGAATTGAGCAGGGGATCATTTTCGGCTTCATGGAATTGCGATTGAAAAGGTTCTGGATAAGTCGCATCGGAATACTTCGCTTTCCGGCCTGAGGCGCTGAGGATGTTTCTATACAGGGTAGTCGCGTGGCAGGGGATTTCTTACAGATTTCCAGTGAAAAGTGGAAGATTGCGGATTACAGCCAGCACATTGTACCGCGCATTCAGGGGATCGATCGAGAAGGGGTTGAGGACATGCCTGGAATTCGAATTGCGTCCTTTCGCATCCCTGCAACGATACTAATTCGAACTCAAGACCGGTCTGCGCGAGGTACAATTCGAGGAAAATCAGGGCTGATCGATCAGGGCTGATCAAGGAGATTCCCCATTCAAAACCCCAGCCTGCAGATCACGAATCAGAGCGGCGGACGCGTTGCGTCGATCGACATTGTGCGTGGCCTGGCCATGGTCTTCATGGCGCTCGACCACACGCGCGATTTCATCTGCAATATTCCCTTTGAACCGGAGGATATCAACCAGACCTGGGGGTTCTACTTTCTGGTTCGCTGGGTGACTCATTTCTGCGCGCCGGCGTTCTTCCTTCTCGCTGGAGTGGGCGCGTACCTTTATGGCCGCAAACATTCGCGCGGCGATCTGCAGAGATTTCTGCTTGCGCGCGGCGTTTGGCTGGTGGTGCTGGAGTTTTCTGTCATTGGCTTTGCGTGGACGTTCCATCCGGGCTGGGGAATGTTTGGCGTGATCTGCTGCCTGGGGCTTTCCATGATCCTGCTGGCGGCGTTCGTTCGTTTGCCGCGCTCGATTGCGATGGCTGTCGCGCTGATCACAATTGCTGTGCATGACTTGTTTGACGGGCTCAAGCCTGCCGACTTCGCTGTGAACAAGTGGGCCTTGTTTGTCCTGCATCGCTCCGGCGGGGCTCATATCGGGGACATGACTTTGTTTGTTTTGTTTCCTCTGATTCCATGGTGCGCGGTGACACTGCTTGGCTACAGCATCGGTGGACTTTTTCAGAGCAATTCTTCATCGAACCGGCGGGCGCTTCTGTGGGCCGGCGCGGGGTCGCTGGCGCTTTTCGCTGTTTTACGCGCGACGAACGTTTATGGCAACCCGAGCGCGGCGATTGCCCACTCCACTCCGGGTGAATGGCATGTTATGCCGACCGTGTCGAAGACGGTCATCCTGTTTTTCGATGTGGAGAAGTATCCGCCCTCGCTCCAGTATCTGCTGATGACGCTTGGAGGCATTTTCCTTTTGCTGGCGATGGCTGGAGCGCGCTCGTGGGGATGGCTGGGGCGGGTGCTTGAAACTTACGGCCGGGTTCCGCTGTTCTTCTACATCCTGCATTTGTACGTGATCCACCTTGCGGCCGGATTGCTTGGGTATGTCACGCACCAGCCGGTGAGATGGCTGTTTCATGGCGGCTTCTTCTTGAATTACCCTCCCGATGGGCAGCCGTATGGACAGGGCTTGGGTGTGGTCTGTGTCATGTGGATTGGTGTGGTGGTGCTGCTTTACTTTCCGTGTGCGTGGTTTGCGCGGGTGAAGAGGAATCATCCGGATTCGCTGTTGCGGTTCTTGTGACTCGATGCGAAAAACGGAAAGATGGGTCGGGTTTGAGGTTTCCCACCCTTTCGCGATAAGGCTGCGAAAGGATGGGGCACCCAGCATCAATGAAACGGCCAAAATGCGAACGGCCCGCTTCTCGGTGAGCAGCGGGCCGTTCGGTTTGGAGCCATTTGGTTGAGTTAGGCTTTGGCGGTGGTTAGCGCGCCGAGGTCGGCGGCTAGTTTTTCGGTGCTGAAGGCTTCGATAAGGTCGCCTTCTTTTATGTCGGTGAAGTTGCCCAGGCCAATGCCGCACTCCATGCCGTTGGAGACTTCGCGGACATCGTCTTTGACGCGCTTGAGCGAGCCGATCTTGCCCTTGAAGATCTGCAGGCCGTCGCGCATGAGCTTGACCTCGGCATCGCGGCGGATGACGCCGTCCTGCACGCGGCAGCCGGCGATGGTGCCGACCTTGGGGATGCGGAAGACTTGCAGGACTTCGGCGCGGCCCACGTAGTTTTCCTTGAAGGTGGGGTCGAGCAGGCCCAGCATGGCGAGGCGGATTTCATCCTGCAACTCGTAAATGATGGAGTGCAGGCGGATTTCGATGCCTTCCTGCTGAGCGAGCTCGGCGGCCTTTCGCTCGGGGCGGACGTTGAAGCCGATGATGATGGTGTTGGAGGCGGTGGCCAGCAGCACATCGCTCTCGGTGATGGAGCCGACGCCGGAGTGGATGACCTTGATGCGCACTTTCTCGGTGGACATGCGGACCAGCGAGTCGGCGAGGACTTCGACGGAGCCTGTGACGTCGCCCTTGATGATGAGGGGCAGGTCTTTGACGCCTGCGGTGCGAATCTGTTCGGCAAGGCCTTCGAGCGAAACGCGGGAGCTCTTGGCGAGTTGCGCGTCGCGCTCTTTCATCTTGCGGTATTGGGCAATTCCCTTGGCCTTGTCGCGATCGGCGACCACGAGGAAGGTGTCGCCGGAGTCGGGCATGGCTTCGAGGCCGAGGACTTCGACGGGGGTGGAGGGGCCGGCCTCTTCGAGAGCGCGGCCGCGGTCGTCGAACATGGCGCGGACTTTGCCGAAGGTGTTGCCGACGATGTAGCTGTCGTTCAAACGCAGGGTTCCGTCCTGGACGAGGACCGTGGCGACGGCGCCGCGGCCGCGATCGAGCTTGGCTTCGATGACCGAACCGACGGCTTTGCGGCCGGGCGTGGCCTTGGGGGCGCGGATGTCGGAGACCAGGCAGATCATTTCGAGAAGCAGGTCGAGGTTCTTGCGCTTCTTGGCGCTGACTTCGACGAAGACAGTGCCTTCCTGGCCGGCGCCGGCCCACTCTTCAGGAATGAGGCCGCGGTCGGCAAGCTGCTTCTTGACGCGGTCGGGGTTGGCTTCAGGCTTATCGATCTTGTTGACGGCTACGATGATGGGCACATTGGCAGCCTTGGCGTGGTCAATGGCTTCGAGGGTCTGGGGCATGACGCCGTCGTCGGCGGCTACCACGATGACCACGATGTCGGTCACCTTGGCGCCGCGAGCTCTCATGCGGGTAAAGGCTTCGTGGCCGGGGGTGTCGAGGAAGACGATTTCACGGCCGGAGGCGGGCGAGCCTTCCTTTGAGAACCTCACCTTGTATGCGCCGATGTGCTGGGTGATTCCACCAGCTTCGCCAGCGGCTACGTCGGTTTCGCGGATGGCGTCAAGCAGCGAGGTCTTGCCGTGATCGACGTGGCCCATGACGGTGACCACGGGAGAACGGGGAACTTCGAGTTCGCCGGTGTTTTCGGCTTCGAGAACTTCTTCGATGGCCTGGTTGGCGATTTCTTCTTCGTAGCTGATGACGGTGGCCGCCGCGCCGAACTTGGCGGAGACGTCCTTGATCATCTCGGCGTCGAGGGATTGATTCACTGTGACGAAGACGCCGGTCATGAGCAGGGTAGCGATCAGGTCCTTGGCGCGGACTTCGAGCTTCTCGGCCAGATCCTTGACGCTGATGCCTTCGGTAACCGTGATTTCGCGAGTGATGGGCAGCGGTTCTCCGCCATATTGCACCCCGCCATAGCGCGGCGGCGGCACAAAACCCTTCATGGGGCCTTCTTTCGTTTTTGGGTACTGCTGCTGACGGCCGCCTGGGCGCTTGGAGGGCGCGCGTTGCGGACGGGGAGCTTCACCTGCGGGCGGAGGAGCGCCGCCTGCGCCGGGACGCGCGCCGAAGCCGGGACGAGGTGGTCCTCCGAAGCCGGGGCGAGCGCCAAAGCCGGGGCGTGCACCGGGCGCGCCGGTACCGCCTGGCCCGGCATAGCCGCCGGGGGTGGTGCGGGTGGGATGCTTGGGGCGCGGACCGCCGGGGAACTGGCCGGGGGCTGCGGAGGGTGCGCCGGGAGTACGTTGCGGATAGCTGGCGGGAGCGCTGCCAGAGCCGCCGGAGGGGCGGCGATCGAAGATCGGTTTGCCGCGCTGAATGCCCGCGCCGGCGGCTTGGTTGCCGGTGCCTGGCACAGCGGCTGTGGGCGACACAATGGGCGCCTTGTAGACCGGGCGAGGTCCTGTCTGAGGCATGACCATGCGGCGAATTGGCGGCACGGGAGCAGGCTCGGCGACGGCGGCCAGGGCGTGCGGCGCAGCGACTTCCAACTCGGGTTCGAAGACTTCAACTGGGGCTGAAACTTGGGCTTCCTCTTCGGTCTCGCGGGGCTCGGAGACAGGTGCAGTTGTAGTGGTGGGCGGCTCGACGGCAAGGTCAGCGACAGACGCGGGCGCAGCGGCAGCGGCCTGGGGAGCGATTGTGGGGGCATCCTGGACGGCGGGTGCGGCGGCTACCGCATGCACCGCTGCAGGCGGAGCCGCGGGCGGCCTGGTGACGGCAGGCTTGACGGCAGCGGGCTTTTCCGGGAAGCGGGTCTGCTCTTCGCGCACCGCTGACGGCACGGCGGTCGCGACAGAGGGCTTGACGACCACGGTTGCTGGCGGCGCCACCACGACCACCGGCCGCGCAGGGGCGACTGAGCCCGCAGGCGGCCTTGCGATTACCGTGCCGCTGGGAGGCCGCGAGGCAATGGCGGGCTGAGCCGGGGGCGGCACCACGATGGGCGGCGCGGTGCGCGGCTGGGGCACAACTTTGCGGGGCTGGGGGCGGGTTGGCGGTGCAGGCGTTGCAGCAGCGACCGAAGTTTGCGGGGACGCGGGCTTCGCCGGGGGAGCGACTGGCGGGGGCTGAGTGCGTACAGGCGCATGGCTCTGCCGCGCCTCCTGCTCTTCCTTTTGCTTGTTGGCTAAAATGGCCTTGAGAGCGTCACCGGGCTTGGAGATGTGGGAGAGATCGATTTTGGGCTGGAGGCTCTGCGGGGCGCGCGACGACGCGCCGCCCTGGTTGCTGGACCGCGTGTTGCGCTCAAACTGTGCGCGAACCTTGTCCGCTTCGTAGTCCTCCAGCGAACTGGAGTGGGTTTTGCCGGCCGCGAGACCGAGCTCCGCCAATAGGTCAAGAATCTGCCGACTCTTGACTTCCATCTCGCGTGCGAGATCGTTGATTCGAACCTTACTCATCCGCCTCTTTTCAGAATGTGCTGCCTACGCCGGTCAGTTGCTCATAGCTACCTCTTGGCAATGGCTTGGTTTCAGAATTCCATTATCGCTTGAATGGATAAATAAGACGCAACGCATGTTATGCGCCGTCCTCTTTGTCCACGCCTTCGTTGTCAATTTCGTCCAAATCGAGTTCTGCTTCGTCGCCTGCGACGGGAGCATCTTCCACGGCCAGTTCCGCCATGGTTTCGCTCGCTTCTTCTGCTTCGGTTTCGGCCAATGCGTCATTGTCTACATTGTCGAGAATGTCGGTTTCCGCCTCGGCTGCCTGCGTGCTTTCCGCTTCCTCCAGAACGTCCTGGGCGTTTTCGGCCTCGGCTTCGGCATCGGCCTCGACAGCATCCGCATTCGCAATTTCAGCTTCGCCCTCTTCGTCCACAGCCTTCTCCACGGAAACGCTTGCGCCCTCTGCGGCCTCAGCCGCGGCGTGTTCGGCGTTGAGCTCCGCGCTCTCGGCAACCTCAGGCTCGTGGCCTTCTTCGCCTTCCTCAAAGTGTCCGAAGTAGTGGCGAACGGCCACGCTGATGCGTTCCAGCGTCTTTTCGCCGATGCCGGGAATTTCTTCAAGCTGCTCGGGGGTCATGTCGGCCAAAGACTCGACGGTGGTAATGCCCGCCGCCACCAGTTTCTGGATGATGCCTTCGCCAAGCTCGGTGACCTGCTCGATGGGCGTGGAGGGACCGCCGGAGAGAGCCTGCATCTGCTGCTCGACTTCCTGGCGCTTCTCTTCTTCGCTCTTGATGTCGATCTTCCAGCCGAGCAGCTTGGCTGCCAGGCGGACGTTCTGGCCCTTCTTGCCGATGGCCAGGGAGAGCTGGGTGTCGTCGACGATGACTTCGAGCTGCTTGTCGGTCAAGTCGGAGATGGACACGCGGCTTACCTTGGCCGGTTGCAAAGCCTTCTCGGCGAAGGTGGTGATTTCGTCGCTGTACTCAATGATGTCGATCTTCTCGCCGCGCAGCTCGCGGATGATGGACTGTACGCGCATGCCCTTCATGCCCACGCAAGCGCCCACCGGGTCGACGTCCTTGTCGCGGGACTGAACGGCAATTTTGGTGCGCTCGCCGGCTTCGCGGGCAATGGCGCGGATGACGACTGTGTTGTCGTAGATCTCCGGGACTTCCGACTGGAACAGGTTCGACACCAGCTCGGGAGCGGCGCGGGAGACAATGACCTGCGGGCCCTTGGCGGCGCGGTCCACTTTCAAGAGCACCACGCGGACGCGTTCGCCGATGGAGAACTGTTCCAAGCGGGATTGCTCCCGTTTCGGGCAGCGGGCTTCGGCCTTGCCCAGGTCGTAGATGATGTCCTGGCCTTCGATGCGCTTGACGGTGGCGTTGAGCACTTCCTTCTCGCGGTGGGCGTACTCCTGGAAAACGGTGTCGCGCTCGGCCTCACGGACCTTCTGGAAGATGACCTGCTTGGCCAACTGGGCGGCGATGCGGCCCAGGGGGCTGGTGTCGCGATACATGCGGATCTCGCTGCCAACCTCGACGCCGGGAGCCATTTCGCTGGCTTCGGAAAGCGTGATCTGGTTGAGCGGATCTTCGATCGGCTCGTCGTCGGCCACCACGGTCTTGTAGATGTAGGCCGTGATGGCGCCGGTCTCCTTGTTCAGCTCGCCGCGCATGTTTTCCTGGGTCTTGTAGTACTTGCGCGTGGCCAGGGCGATGGCCTCTTCCACAGCTCCCACAACGATTTCGGGCTCGATGCCCTTCTCGCGGCTGAGGAGCTCGATACTCTGATACAAAGCGCTAGTGGCCATACTCTGCTTACTCTCTTGTTCTTGTTGGAGGGACTAGGGAATAGGGACCAGGGACTAGAAATGCCCGAGTGCTGCGTGTTCGCTCGGCTATGTTTGCTTTTTAGTCCCTACGTCCCTAGTCCCTCAGTCCCTGCTTTTCAAATTTCCGGCACCAGTTGCGCCTTCTCGATGTTGCTCAGCGCAATTTCAACGGTGTTCACGCCGGTCTTGCGGGTCTTGCTGTTCTGCTTGACTGCGTTCAGGTCAAGGGTGATGGTGTCCGTCGATCCTGTTGTTGCGTCGGCCGCCATGGCCGTCAAACGTCCCTGCCAATGGCGGTTTTTCTGGATGGGCTCAAAGGTCTGAATCTTTACCAGACTGCCCGTAAACCGTTCAAAATCTTCGCGCCGGCTCAGCTTTCGATCCAACCCCGGCGAGCTTGCCTCGAGCGTGTACTCGTCCCCCGGAACCAGGTCTTCCACGTCCAGCAGGACACCGAAGTCGCGGCTGAAAGCAGCGCAATCCTCATGTGTGATGCCGGAAAGCTGGTCTACGCTCAGCGTTCCTTCGATCAGGCTTTCCGGCAGATCCAGGGTTCCGTCCCCCGCCGCAATGGCCGCCTTCAATCTGGCCCGTCCCTCGGCGTTCTTCTCGAGATAGACGCGGAGGATGCGATCCTTTGCCGGGCCAACGAACTCCAGGTCCACCACATCCAGCCCATGAGAGGCAGCTACCCGCTGCGCCGTTGCCCGAATTTCGTCCAGCTTGACTGCCATTGTGCCCGTGCCGCTTAACTGCCCGCGGTGAAAGTCCATATTGCCTAAAAACATACTTCAGGGGCTGAAGCCCGTCGTTTATTACCAACCGTTTGCGGCACGACTAAAGTCGTGCCCTTTCAAATCCTGACTTTCACCACGACCTCAATTCAGAGACGCCGTTTAACACCCCAACGACAAAGACCCGTCGTTACCACCCCAAGAACCAACTACCGTTTCTTGGGGGCCCGGTCGTTGGGGACCCCGTGCTTCAGCGGTCTTGCTGCCGGAGTGTCCGCCCCGGGTTGTGCCTTGGAAACGGGGCTCGCTCGCCCCAAATAAAAAGTGGGCTGTGGGCCCACTCATCTCTCCGCCAGCCGGCTTGCTCACGGCAACTGGGCGGACAAACTCGTCTGCATAGCTATCATACGGCGATTTGCCGCGAATTTCAACCGCCTGCGGTGGGGCAGACGCCGCTTCGCGGCCAGGTGGACCAGTGTGCGGTTGGAACGATTCTCTGGTTTTCCTGCTCGTCCGTCTGTAGCTTGGCAGTTCCGTCGGATTGGCACGACTTGCAGTCGAAGCTGAAGTGGCTCAAACCGGCTTCGAATGCGCTAGACTCAACCCTATCTATGACAGGTCCTCAGGTTTCATCTTCCCCCCATTCGACGCACGGCAATTCGGGTCGTTCTTCGCAGACCGGCACCTCGGTTGGCGAGGCACGCGCGGCGCTTCTGAAGCGGGCGGCGCGCGATGCGATGGACTACCTGGAAGGCGTGCACGAAAGGAACGTCGCGCCGACCGCTGAAGCGGTTGCGAAACTGAGCGCATTACGCGGGCCGCTGCCGCCGGGGCCGACCAGCCCGGAGGCGGTGCTGCATCTTCTGCATGAGTACGGGTCGCCGGCGACGGTGGCCAAGACCAACGGGCGCTACTTCGGATTTGTGACCGGCGACTGCGTTCCGGCGGCACTGGCCGCCGCGTGGCTGGTGAGTGCATGGGACCAGAACGCGGCGCATCATGTGCAGTCTCCCGTGGCGGCGCAGTTGGAGGAGACAGCGATCGACTGGGTTCGCGAGCTGTTCGGGCTGCCGGAGGGAACAGGCGGAGCGGTGGTGACCGGCGCGACGATGGCCAATTTCTCCGGGCTGGCGGCTGCGCGGCACATGCTGCTTGAGCGCGCCGGTTGGGATGTGGAAGCAGATGGCTTGTTCGGCGCGCCGCCCATCACGGTTGTGGCTGGCGAAGAGGTGCATCAGTCGGTCATCAAGGCGCTGGGCCTGCTGGGACTCGACCGCAAACGGGTGGTGCGCGTCCCGGTGGATGGCCAGGGCCGCATGCGCGCCGATGCCTTGCCGCATCTGGACGCGATGACGATTCTCTGCCTGCAGGCGGGGAACGTGAATACTGGAGCATTCGACCCCGCCATGGCCATTTGCACCGAGGCGCGGGCGGCAGGCGCGTGGATTCATGTGGACGGGGCCTTCGGGCTGTGGGCTGCGGTATCGCTGGAGTACCGCAAATTGACCAAGGGGTTTGAGTTGGCTGACTCGTGGGCCACGGATGGGCACAAGTGGCCGAATATCGGCTATGACTGCGGAATTGTGCTGGTGCGCCATCCGAAGTTCCTGCGGGCGGCCATGTCTATTCAGGCGTCGTACCTTGTCCACGCAGAATCGCGCGATCCTTCCAACTACGGCCCGGAGCTGTCGAGGCGGGCGCGCGGGGTGGAGCTGTGGGCCGGGCTGCGCTCTCTGGGACGGCAGGGGATGGCGGCGATTGTGGAGCGGACCTCAAGCCATGCGCGGCAGTTTGCAGCAGGGCTGAAGGCGGCGGGATTCGAAGTGCTGAATGAGGTGGTCATCAACCAGGTGCTGGTCTCGTTTGGCGATGCGGAGAAGACGCTGCGCACCATTGCCCGGGTGCAGGCGGAGGGCACGTGCTGGTGCGGGTCGACGGTGTGGCAGGGGCGGACGGCCATGCGCATCAGCGTGTCGAGCTGGGCCACCACGACGGAAGACGTGGAGCGTAGCCTGGCGGCGATGATCAAGGCCGCGGAGGAGTAGGGTTCTTGGCTCCTGGGCTGAAGTTTTCAGAGAAGACGCTCGAAGAGCAGGAGCTGGAGCGGCATTTCCGATTGTCCATTTTGGAAAAATGAGCATACTCTAATCCAGCAATGCCAATCCATCAGAAGAGCGCGGCGATTGCGATCATCGCCACAGTCGGCGCCACGGCCTGCGGCCTGCTCGCAGGCTACGTGCTCGGCCGTGCCCTGGTGTTGAGGCACGTAGAGAACAAGCTGGACCAGTATGCGATGCGGATTCGCAGGGAGGCCGAGACTGCGACGGCGGAGTCGAGAACGATGCTGGCCGCGCTGAACGCGTCCTCATTTCCGTATTGTTCGGATACGGAAATTGCCTGGATGCGTAAGCTGATTTTTCAGTCGGAGTTCCTGAAAGACGGCGGGCACATGCGCGACGGGCGGATCGACTGCTCGGCGACGCTTGGGCGTCCGAGCCAACCCGGCGCGCAGTTCAAGCCTGAATTCTCAAGGCAGGACGGAACACGCGTGTATCTCAATCTTGCTCCGCTGCGGGTGGGGGACCGCACGGTGGTGAGTGTTCAGCTGGGCGACTCCTTCATTGTCTACAGCCCTTATAACCTCAAGGACCTGGGATCGGCTTCGATGCACTTCACAGTGAGTGAGGTGGACGTCGCCAGTGGCCAGACTGGGCGGCTGGTAGGGGAGTTGACCCATGCGCAAGCGTCGACCCTGACCAGAGAGGGAAGGGCAAGGGAAGGCGACACACTCTATGTAACCCGCTGTTCCTCTCTCTACACCAGCTGCATGACAGCATTCATTTCGGTTCCAGAGGCTTTGGGGGCGGAACGCGGCGAATTCAGAGCGTATATCGCCTTCAGCGGGATTTGCGGCGCGCTTTTTGGCATTGCCTGCTCGCTGCTCTACCATCGCCGGCAGAGCATGGAACAGCAGCTGCGCAGGGCCATTCGCAGAGACCGCTTGCGGGTGGTCTATCAACCCATTGTGGAACTGGCGAGCCGGAAAATTGTGGCGGCCGAAGCGCTGGTGCGGTGGACCGATGACGACAATTTCGAGATTCGGCCGGAAGTCTTCGTGAAGATCGCTGAAGAGCGGGGGTTTGTAGGGACCATCACACAGTTGGTGGTTCGGCACCTTCTGAGGGATTGCCACGACATCCTGCTGGACCGGCCTGAATTTCGCGTGAACCTTAACATCGCGGCCGCCGATCTTGGCGATGCGCAGTTTCTGCCGATGCTGGAGGGCGCTTTTGCGCGGGCGGGAGTGCGAGCACAGAGCCTGGGCATCGAGATTACCGAAAGCTATACGGCGAGGCTGCAGGTGGCCAAAGATGCAATCCTCCAATTGCGGCGCATGGGCCACAAGGTCCACATCGACGATTTTGGAACGGGTTATTCCAGCCTGTCGTATCTGCACGACCTTGAGGTAGACGGGATCAAGATCGACAGGGCCTTTACGCGAGCGATCGGTACGGATTCGGTGACAGTGTCGATCGTTCCGCAGATTCTTGCCATGGCTGCGGCGCTTAAACTGGAGGTTACGGTGGAGGGGATTGAGACCGAGGAACAGGCCGATTACTTTGCCGCCTGCGCATTGCCCATTCTTGCCCAGGGCTGGTACTTCGGATACCCGCTGCCTGCTGCAGAGCTTCACGGTCTGCTGCGCAAGGCTGAGCAACGGGTAGAGGTTGGCGCAGATGCGGATTAAGGTGGGGAAGACGATAGGCCCGATGGAAGGTGTAACCACTCCGTCGCGAACAAATTAGGATTTGGAGCAGGGAAGGCAATGGAGGCGAGGCACACGTTGGATCCGCATGTCGAATTAGAGGCCGATCCATTGGACAAGCTGGCGCAGGTTTTCTGCGAGCAGCTGATGACATGCCTCAATGAGTGTGCGCGCGGCCGCAAGGGGCTTTTCTCGGACGTGGAACTGTTGAGCGAAGACGGTGAGAGCTGGCCGGAGGCGGCGCAGCTGCGGGAATTGGCGGTAGGCCTGCAAGGGGTGTTTGCTCAGCAAGAGCGGCAGAATGCGCTGTGCGATGAGTTTCTGGACCTGTGCTCCATGCATGGCGAGAGCCATCCCGGAGAACGGAAGCTGGCTCAGGCATTTCTGGATCGGATTGAGCGCGGTGAGGTGGGGATTCAGGCGCAAGAAGAGAAACGGCCGTGGTAGTGCTCTACTCATTTCTGGCGCTTGTGGCGGGCTTCGCCACGATGGCTGTTCTGGTGGGTGTGGCGATGGTGCTCCTGACGCAACTGGTACCCGAGTGGGTTGGCGCGGAAAGCAAGCCGCGGCCAGGCTACGCATTCGTGAACCTGGGATATTCTTTCTTGGCTGCTGCGGCAGGTGGGTACGTGACGGCTTGGCTGTCGGCGGCCAATCCGCTGATTCACGTGCTGGTGCTGGGGATTGTGGTGTTGGCCATGGGCGCTCTCAGTGCACTGCAGGCGCGGGGAAAACAGCCTGTCTGGTATGCGCTGACGCTGCTGGCGCTTACACCGCTTGGGGTGTTGGCCGGAGGGTTGGTGCGGCTGCGGGTGTTGGGGATTTTGTAGATCAGTCAGGTCAGAAAAGTGGGGAAGCCCAGGTCTCGGCATGGAGACCTGGGCACCCAGTTTTGATGAGTCGATTCAGACCGGCCTTACCATCGTAGGCCGAGCGTAATGGGGACGAGCTTGGTGTCGGCGCCAATGGCTGCGGTTCCCAGCCCGTTCGGTGCGATTGCCGATGCAGGAGTCAGCACGTCCAGGTAGCGAGCTTCAGCAAACACCGTCATGTTGCTATCGTTATAAATGCCACCAAACCGGTGGCTGACGCCTGCTCCAACGTTCCAGCCGCCCTGGTTGGATGAAAAGTGCCCCACCACCTCGTTCTCCACGCCCGCCTCGCAGAAGTAGTAGCAGTACAGAGTCTCTTCAGGGTCAGTGAAGTTGGTCACCTTGCGATAGAAGCCGCCGCCTCCGGTGATGTAGACGCTGTTATTGGATTTAGGGAAGAGATCGATGACCGGATCGAGAGTGAACGACCAGATGTGGGCGTTGCCTCCGTTGGCACCCGTCTCGGCTATGATGGCGCCGGGAAGCTTGTCATCGATGAACTGATACTCGGCCAGCACCGAGAGGCGCTTGTTTAGATGCACGCCTGCTCCGACGGTGAAGTTGCCGCCCCAGGTGATGTAGTTGGTGGAACTGCCGACCGGGCCGCTGGCTCCGCCGCCCGCCTCGAAGGCCAGGCTGTGGAAAATGCCGCGGTGGCCGCCAGCTTGCTGGCCCGCCGCTGCGCCGCCGGAACCGGAGCCAAGAGAGGCTGCGGCGCCTTCGCGCAACGCAGTGGCTCCGGATATGCCATCGTCAAAACCCGGCTGAAACGCGCTGGAGCTTGAGTCGCTGGAGATCGTATCACTCGAATTCGAATCAGAAGAGGAGATCGGAGGAGTTGAGTTGGTGGAGATTTGGGACTGGGCGCCGGCAATTGCAGCCGCACAAATTGCCAGCCCGGAAACAAAGCAGGCTCGCCGCAAGGGCGACATCAAATGTGTCAATGTCATTGGTATAACCTCAATATTCGAATTGACTTAAGAGCGTCCGGGGGTACGCAGTAATCCGGGCACTGGATTAGACACCGAATTCGGGGGAAAGGTTGCGGACAGGAATGGGACGGCTAGTGGGAAATATCGTAAATGTCCCACTTTCTTGCAAAGGGGCACTTTTTCTGTTAGTGTCACCATAGGATGAGGTGGGACAGATGGAGGCATTGGAAGTTCAAGAGCCAAAGGCGACCCGGAAATGGCCCAGGTTTGTCGACAAACTCTGGGTTCGGACGCGATTGGGTGAAAAGGGCCGTGTTGTGATTCCAGCGGCACTGCGGGAAGCACTTGGAATGGCCGACGGCGATGTCCTGGATATGCGCGTTGTGGACGGGGAGCTGCGGATTGCGACGATGCGGGAACGGCTGCGGCGGGCGCAGGAGCGGGTAAAGGCCCTTGTGCCACCGGGCGTGAGTCTTGCCGATGAGTTGAGCGCCGAGCGGCGTGAGGCCGCGAAGCATGAATGAAGTTGTGTTCGATGCTTCCGCGATGCTCGCATTGCTGCAACACGAACGTGGTGAAGAGAAGCTGACTGAAGACATCCGTGAGCGCTCCGTAGCCAGCGCGGTCAATCTTGCCGAGGTACAAACGAAGCTCGTGAAAAACGGCGGTGCCTCGGACGAGTCCTGGGAGGACGCTCTCTCGGCGGTCGATTCAGTGGAGCCTTATACACCTGAACACGCAAGGACTGCCGGCGACTTGATCGTGACGACTGAGCCGTACGGGCTGTCACTCGGTGACCGCAGCTGCCTGGCGCTGGCGATTGCACTCAAGGCGCCGGTGTATACGACCGAGCAGGCGTGGAAAAACCTGCAGGTTGGGATCCCGATTCACGTGATTCGGTGATGCGTTTAACCGCGGCGTATGAAGAAAAACCAAGGCCGGAGCATCGCTCCGGCCTTGATGTATTTGGCGGTTTGCAGGGCTTACCCCTGGATGTCGAATTGCTCAGGGTGCAGCGTGGCGTCGCTCTTGACGAGGATGTTTTTCCCCACCAACTCCTCGAATTCGTTGAGCCAGGAAGCGTTGTTCTGCTTGAGGACCTTTACGGTTTCGGGGTTGACGCGGAGCAAGACGTCAGCGCCTTCGAAGTGCTTCTTCATCTTGCGTAACTCGATGTAAATCTCGTTGCACACGGTGGTCGGGCTCTTGACCATGCCGGTGGCCTGGCAGGTGGGGCAGGGGACGCTCAACGTGCGCTCGAGCGACTGTTTGACGCGCTTGCGGGTGATGGCGACGAGTCCGAAATCATTGAACTGAAGAACCTTGGTGGGGGCGCGGTCGGATTTGAGGGCTTCTTCCAGCGCGGCCATGACCTTGAAGCGGTTCTTGCGCTCGTCCATGTCAATGAAGTCGATGACGATGATTCCGCCCAGGTCGCGAAGGCGAATCTGGCGGACGATTTCGGGGACCGCGTCGAGGTTGGTCTTGAGGATGGTGTCTTCAAGGCGCGCGGACTTGCCGACGTACTTGCCGGTGTTGATGTCGATGGCCACCAGGGCTTCAGTCTGGTTGATGACGATGGATCCGCCCGATTTGAGCCAGACCTTGGAACGGAGGGCCTTGGAGATTTCGTCCTGGATGCCGAAGTGCTCGAACAGCGGCGTCTCTTTGGTGTACATCTTCACGCGGCGCACCAGTGTGGGCGAAAAGCGATTGAGGAAGCGGACGATACGCTCGTAATCTTCCTGCGAGTCAACCCAGATGGAGGAGAAGTTGGAACTAACCTGGTCACGAAGAATGCGCTCGATGAGCGACAGATCGTGGTAGATGAGCGCAGGCGATTTCGAGCTCTCGGAGCGTGCCTTGATGTCGTCCCAGAGATGAATGAGGAAGCGAAGATCGGCGCGCAACTCCTCTTCAGACGCGCCTTCGGCGGCGGTGCGAACAATGAAGCCGCCACTGGCTTCGCCACGCTCGTGGACCAGGATGCGTTTCAGCCGCTGGCGCTCTTCTTCAGACGCGATCTTGCGGCTGACACCGATATGCGAGACGGTGGGCATGAAGACCAGGAAGCGGCCGGGCAGGGCGATATGGGAGGTAATGCGCGCGCCCTTCTTGGCGATGGGCTCCTTGGCAATTTGAACCAGGATCTCCTGGCCGGGCTTGAGGAGGTCGGAAATAATGGGCAGGTCAGAGGTCTGAGCGGAGCGGCGCGTCATGCCGCGGCGCTGGCCACCTTGAGGTGCACCCTGGCCACCACGGCCGCCACGGCGCCCGCGGCCTCCGCGATCGCGGCGTTGCTGCGATGAGTCCTGACCCTGACCCGAGGCGGGCTGTTCGGCTACGGCATCTTCGTCCTCATCTTCGTCTTCGTCGAAGGATTCTTCTTCGACGTTCTTGTCGTCGAAGTTCAATTGAATTTTGTGATCGAGGTGAGCTTCCTGAAGCATTTCGCCCAGGTCGCCGGTGCGCAACTGGACGGGAAGCGTCTCCTCTTCGTAGTCTTCGAGGTCTTGTTCATCGGCCTTGGCGTGGTGATGGTGGGGGGCGTCGAATTCCTCTTCCTCGATGACCTCTTCTTCAATGTGGCCGGCGCCGGGCGCGTAGGCGGAGACCGTGGCCACCATGGTTTGCTTGGGGGCCGGTTCTGGCGGAGGCGGAGCAGGAGCGGGTTCCTCGGTCTTCTTCTTGCCGCCCAGGCCGAAGAGACGGAAACCCGTGGGAGACAATGGATCGACGTGATGCGAGGCGGAGGCATCCGAGTCCGGCGTCGTCGATTCGGACTCTTCGAACTCAAGCTCGTGAAGCGCGGCTTCACTTGACTTGGGCTCCAGTGCCTCGGAGGCAATGTGGGGCTCGTCTCCGCTTTCTTCGTATTGCACCACGACTTGGTCCGCGATGTGTTCCTCGGCTGAGGGTTCGTCAAGGACTTCTTCGTCGTATTGCTCGACGTCGGGAGCGGTTGGCTCAGTCGTCGTCGCAGCTTCGGCTTTCGATGGGGCTTCGTCAGTGCGCTCGGCGAAGAACTCCCGCTCTTCGATGGCGTCGGTCGCTTGAGCGCCGGCGTCCGAAGCTGAATCAAGCGCGGCATCTGCTGCGGCATCCATGGCGGCGACATTGGCGTCTGCGAAAACCCCCTGCGGTTCGGAATAAACTTCAGCGGCCGGCTCGAGCTGGCGATTGCGATGGCGCGAGATGGATTCGCCGGGAAGCAGGCCGCTGCCGTCCCAGGCCAGGGGCGCATCAATGAGCGTTGCGGGCTTGAAGTTGCTTGCCGGGCGGGCCGATGCAACGGATGCAGGTTTTGGCGATTCGTCTTCGGCGGCGCCGCCGTACTTGGAGAGCGACTCGCCGGGAAGGACAAAAGGAACCGGGGCCTGGCTGCCGCGCGGGGAAGGTGCAGAAGGCGAGGCAGGCGCAGACCAACTCTGCGCGGTTGGCCGGTCGCCGGGCCCGGCGCTGGCCTGGATCTCCTGCGACGGGACAGATTCCTGCGATTCCCTCGTTTCTTCAAAGGATTCCTCGGAACTGGATTGGTTTTCAGGGGATCCGGCAGAGTTGCGGCCACCGCGGCGACGGCGGCGTCCGCGCCAGCGCTTGGCGCCGGAGTCACCGGAATCCTCTTTGACATCGTCCGATGGGCCAGCGGCGAACGGGGATTCCAGAGGAGCATCGGCCCCGGTTTCCGGAACTGTTTCGACAACGAGGCGCCGGTCGCGTGGCGGACGGTCCTGTTTCTGGTCCTGCCTTTGACCGGGGCGATAACCGTTGTCTTCGCCTCGACCGACGCCGTTGGAATGGCGGATTTCGCGCGGAGCCTGGCTGCCGCCGGTGACAGCCGCCTTTTCAAGCTCGTCGGTCTCTTCCTGGTCTTCGAGCTCGAGGAAGTCGGTTACATACAGGAAGGCGTCGCGCTCCAGGCCGACATCCACAAAGGCGGACTGCATGCCGGGGAGCACCCGGGTGACGCGGCCGTTATAAATGGACCCCGCCAGGGTGTACTCGTTTTCGCGCTCGTAGTAGATCTCCGCGAGCTGATCGTCTTCGAGAATTGCCAACCGCGTTTCATGCGGCGTTGAGGAAATACAAATCTCTTTTGCCATCGTACCTTTCCGTCCAGCGGCATTTGCCTGCTGGGTTGTGCGGCAAGGAAAGGATAGACACGAGACCGGAGGGGGCTGGGGTAAGCGGGAGGGATGACCTGCGAGTCGCTGGGGTGCCGGAGATCGCACGGCGGGCGGCCCGGAGGGGCGGCGCGCCGTGCGAGGAGCGGCAGATTTCCTGACGAACTGGCTGTGTGATGAGGTGATCCAGTTGCAGAGAGTTTGTGGCCAACCATGCCGGGGTCCCCGGCGACAGGTCTTTGTCGCTGGGGTGGAAGCGTGAAGTTTGCAACCGACTGATTGCGCCTTTCGGGGCCGTTCCAACCGCGGCGAAGGCACGGGCGAACCACGCCAGGAAAAGAAGCCAAATCCGCCCCGATCCTTTTGCGTGCTCCGTGCAACTTGAACGCTGCCTGCGGTTTTCCCGTCTCTGCGTGCTCATGAACCCTTGTCCTGCCGGGCTCGAGATCCATCCGGACCTGGCCGGCTTGCGCGTGTTCCCAAAGCGGAAACACGCTGTAAATGCTTGAAACTTGATCTCTTTGCGTCCGGACCAGCCGGTCCATCCGCAAGAGGCGAACTTGTGAAACCCGGCCCGGACCCAGATGGGTCGAAGGCCGTTTAGTTTACGAAGCGGCGCATACGGACATTCATAACCGTACCCAGCGCCAGGAACGTAAACAACACCGAAGAACCGCCGTAACTCATTAACGGTAAAGGAATTCCGGTGACTGGCATAAAACCGATGACCATGCCCACGTTGACCGCGATCTGGAAAGTCAACACAGCCACAACGCCCATGATAATCAAGGAGCCGGACAGGTCGGCGGCTGTTTGAGCGTTTTGAATCAAACGCATCAATATGAAAAAGTATAGCAGCAGCACAAACACCGCGCCTACGAAACCGTGCTCTTCGCTGAAAGCGGCGAAGATGAAGTCGGCGTGAGGGATGGGGAGGAAGTCGCCCTGGGTCTGTGTGCCCTGCTCGGCGCCTTTTCCCCAGACGCCTCCCGAGCCCACGGCAATGAGCGACTGGCGAATCTGGTAGCCGGTGCCTTTGGGGTCGTTGTCGGGGTTGACGAAGCTGGTGAGGCGGGCCTTCTGATAGGGCTTGAGGAGCTTGCCGCTGGACCACACGCCGGCAATGAGGACCACGCCGCATGTTCCTAAGATGAATGCCTGCTTCAGGTTGATGCCGCCCAGAAGCAGGCCGGCGATGAGGATTGGGGTGTAAGTTAAGGTGGTGCCGAGGTCCGGCTGCTTGATGACCAGCAGCATGGGAATCCCGACCAGGGCGAAGGCCTTGAAGATGTCTCTCCAGGTGAGGGAGCGGCCGCCGAGATTGGCAAAGTAGCGGGCCACAGCGATGATCAGGACCAGCTTGACCCACTCCGAGGGCTGAAAGTGCATGGGGCCGATTTTGATCCAGCGGCGCGCGCCCAGCACCTTTTGCCCGACAGCCAGGACCACAACCAGCGCGACCAGGCAGAAGCCGTAAGCCCAGGAGACGAAGTCGATCAGCTTGTGATAGTCGATGCGGGAGAAGATGAACATGGCCACCAGGCCGGCGGCGATCCAATAAATCTGCTTGGTGTGGAAGCCGCTGTACTTGGTGTGGAGTGTGGCGGAGTAGATCTCAAGCACGGAGATGACGCAGAGCAGGAGCACCAGGCCAAGCAAAGGCCAGTCGAAGTCGCGGTAGCTCAGGATGCGGCGCATGGGCTATTGTCCCTTGCCGGAGGCGGCGAGAGCGGGTTGTTGCTCTCTCCCTGGAAGAGTGGTGATTTTGCTTTGAAAGGGCACGGCTTTAACCGTGCCGCTCGATGGCAAGACATTAGATTTGGGCTTTAGCCCCTGAGGGGAGGTCTTTTCGCCATCGCGCGTTCCCTCGGCGGCTAAAGCCGTTGTCTTCATAATAGGTTCTTTCCCGGCACGGCTAAAGCCGTGCCCCTTCAAAACTGGACTTTCCGTTTGACCAACCTGGGAAACGATCTGGCCGTGGTCGACGAGGAAATGGCCGCTTTGCAGGCGGTCGGGCAGGGCGTTGGTGTCATTCGCTTTAGTGCCCGAAGATGGGTTGGGGACCGTCCATACGGCGCTCATCTCTGTCGGCTTATCGGTCTTGGGCTCGACGAGGTTGTGGGCCAGACGGCGCTGCTTTTCAACATAAGCTGAGACCACTTTGGCGCCGAGGCGGGCCGGGTAGTAGCTGAATTCGCCATTCTGCCAGAGGACCGCGACGACCAACTCGGGATTGCGGCGAGGAGTGACGCCGACGAACCACACATTGGGGTAGGTGATTCTGCCCTTGGTCGTTTTGCCGAGGGCCTCGTGGCTCATCAGCTGGGCGGTTCCGGTTTTGCCGCCGAAGTCGATGCCTTCAAGGTGCGCTGAACCTGCGGTATGGAAGTAGGCTGGCTGCGTGACCTCGTACATGCCGTCGGTCACGGTCATCCAGTTCTCGGGATCGATGGGGACGTAGGCATCGCCGGAGCCGGGGAAGCTCTCGAGGAGAGCCTTGCGGAAATCGCTGGAAAGCTGATCGGGGAAGACGACGTGGGGGCGGACCATGTGGCCTCCGGAGGCGATGCCGCCGATGATTCTGGCGAGTTGCAGCGGCGTAGCCTCAACAGCCCCCTGGCCGATGGCCACATCGAGAGTTTCGTCCGGATACCAGCGGTTGTGGTAGTTCTTCATCTTCCACTGGGCTGACGGCATGAGGCCTGCCTGCTCGCCGGGAAGATCAATGCCTGTCTTCTGGCCGTAACCGAAGGCGGTTGCGTATTTGGCAATGCGGTCGATGCCCAGCTTGTCGCCGAGCATGTAGAAGAAGGTGTCGCAGGAATAGGGGATGGCGGTGTGTATGTCGACAGCGCCGTGATGCTGGTCGCAGTGGTGGAAGAAGCCGTAAGGGCCCCATCCGCCGGGGCAGTTGATATGCATGTCCTGGGCGATGCCTTCCTGCAAACCGGCGACAGACATCATGATCTTGAATGTCGACCCAGGGGCAAGCTGCGCCTGGATGGCCTTGTTCATCAGGGGGCGGTCGGGATCGGTGATGAGCTGGTTCCAGTCGGCGCGATTGATGTGCACGGCAAAGTCGTTGGGGTCGAAGCTGGGCCGCGAGACCAGGGCCAGAATCTCGCCGTTGCGCGGGTCCATAGCGACGATAGCGCCGTTGCGGCTGCCGAGAGCGAGTTCCGCGGCGCGCTGCAAGTCGTTGTCGATGGTGAGGCGCAGGTCCTGGCCGGGCTTGGCGTGCTGGATGCCGAGATAACCCACTTCGCGCCCGTGGCTGTCGACGATCACATCGCGCGAACCATCCTGGCCGCGCAGCAACTCGTCGTAGGTCTCCTCGACACCGGCTTTGCCCACTACGTCTCCGGGTTCGTAATAGGCGTAGCGCGGGTTGTTCAGGTCGTCTTCGCTCACCTCGCCCACGTAGCCGATGATGTGCGAGGCAAAACCGTCGCGGGGATAGAGGCGGCGCTCTTCGTGGACGGTCTCAAGTTCAGGCAGCTCGTTCTTGTGGGCTTCGATGAAGGCGTTTTCGTCGGCGGTGATGTCCTGCTTAATGGGGATGGGCTGGTAGCCGGGTGATTGGCGGTAGTGGCGGAGCGTAGCGCGGAGCTGGTCGAGATCAAGGTTGAGGCCTTTGGCAATCAGCGGCAGGTCAGCGTCTATATTCGCGTTCTGCTCGCGGACCAGGAAGCAGGAGACGGAGGGGTAATTGTCGACGATGAGGCGGTTTTCGCGGTCGAAAAGCTTGCCGCGCGCGGCCAGCACGGGCTCCTTGCGGATGCGGTTCTGCTCGGCCTGCACCTTGTAACTCTCCGCGCCCAGGATCTGCAGACGCCAAAGGCCCGCTGCCAAGGCCAGCATCATGAGCAGAATGCCGTACTGCACCACAGTCAGCTTGAGGGTGGAGAGCTTTTCGTTGCGGTTGATTATGGGGGTGTCCATGGTTCTATGCCTTCTCGTCGATGTTAATTCGGATTCGCTTGCGAACTTGCAACTTAAATCTCGAAATGCATACGGATGGGTGCAAAATCGGGTTCGTTGTTTCCGAAGTGCAACCGCAGATCCTTCGACTCCGTGAGGCGCAAAAGGCGCGCCTCACTTTGCTCAGGATGACAACGCCTTTTGTGGTACGGACATTTGACTAACCACACTCGTCCCTAGTGCGATATGCCAAACGCTTCATCCCTAGTCCCTGATTTGCAGACGGTCGAGCAAGGGAAACAGCACCAGGGCAATGAGGGAGTTTCCCAGAGCGGCGAACAATGCGGTGTACCACTGCCATTCGTAGTCGAGGCCGAGCAGGAATCTTGAGACGAAGACGACCAGGCCGCTCGAAACCAGCGACAGCACAAAGTTCATCACCAGGCGGATGGTGTTGTTCTCAACATCGACGCGTACGCCGATGGAGGCGGCCAGAAATCCGGCGACGGTTTTGGCAACACCGTTGACGCCGATGGCGTGGTGCGAGAGGGCGTCTTCAAACAGGCCCATGGCGGCTCCCATGATGGTTCCCTGGATGGGGCTGCGGCGGTCGAGAGCGAAGTAAACCGTCACCACCAGTGGCAAATCGAACCAGGCGAAGGGGCCGAGGACGCGCGGGAGCCAGGCCTGCAAAACCAGCGCGGCCAGGGGAACCAGCGCGTAGGCCAGGATGGGATAGCGGCGAATGGTCGGGTCGCGGCGAAGGTCGGCGGCAAGGAGGGGCATGCCTATTGATTCCCTCCGGGCGGACTTTCGGGTGGGACGCTGCCGGGCTTGCCCTCCGTCGGGTTCGCGGGTTTGGTCTTGCCCGGCGGGGCTGGTTTCTGTGCAGGCTTGGCAGCAGGTTTTTGAGGTTCTGGTGTCGAATTCGCTGCGTCGCCGGCGGAATTGGCGTCAGGCACAGCGTTCGGGGTCACGTCCGGAGCCAGGCCAGGAGCGTTGCCGGGAGTGAAGCGGTCTGGATGCAATGCCAGCGGAGGGTGAGCGACCGGGTTGGGATTGGAATTGTCGTGCAGCGGCTGCTGATCCGGGGGAAGGTTGGGGTCGATCAGACCGGGGAGCCGCTCGGCCATGATCTCCGATGCCTTCTTCTGCTCCTTGATCTGCGCGGCTTCAGCACCTTTGATCTCTTCGCTGGTGGCCAGGTCCCGCTGTTCTTGGGGGCTGAAGCGGGGCTGGGTCGAGGTGACGACCAGCACTTCGTCGAGCCGGTCGAGATGGGCTGCCGGAGACACCATGACCTGGATGAAGGAGTCACGACCGGGGTCCCGGTCCTGAACCACCTTATCGACGACGCCGACGGGAAGGCCGCGAGGGAAGATCTGGTCGCCGCCCGCGGTGAGTACGATCTCGCCCTTCTGGATGCGCTTGTCCGCCAGGATGTCGACAATCTCAAGCTGACCGTTGACGTTGCCGCGCAGGATGCCGCGAATCCGCGTGGTTTCAAGAATGGCGCCGGCGCCGCTGGTCTGGTCATTGATGGCCAGCACCTGTGCGGTATGCGGAAAGACGTCGCGGACTTTGCCCACAATGCCGTCGGCGGTGATAACGGCGTTGTCGCGGGCGAGGCCATCGGCGGAGCCTTTGTCTATGTAAAAAACGTGGGACTGCTGGCTGCCGCTGGAGCCGAAGACCTGCGCGGCGACGGTCTTGTAGATGTACTTTTCCTGAAAGTTGTTCAGGGCTTGCAGGCGCTGTCCCTGGCGCGCGTCTTCAAGCAGGGCAGCCTGTTCCAGGCGCAACCGGTCAATGGTCTTCTGCAGGTCTTGATTCTGATTGCGGACATCGCGGAGATCGAGATAGTTCTTCCACAGGTGCTCGGCGCCGAGGCCGGTGGAATGGATGAGCCGCTCGGGAGGCGAAACCAGGGCATTGGCCCAGAGGCGGATGAGGCGGACACCGGAGCCGTCGCCGGGATCGAGCGTATTTCGTCCTTCACCGGTACGGCGCACCTGCATGGCCAGGCCGATGATCTGCGCGAGCAGAATGGCCAGCAGCACGACGAGGTTTCGATAGCGGACGAAGAAGGATTCCATGGCAGAGACTAGGGACTAAGGGACTAGGGATTAAGGGACTAGGGGCTAAGGCTGAGCCTCTGAGGAGTCGATCGTAGGGGTCTGGTCCCTAGTCCCTCAGTCCCTAGTCCCTCGGCTTTCATCAGTCGATCTTGATTTTGCGCAGCAGGCGGAAGTCGGAGAGCATTTTTCCGGTGCCGAGCACGACCGAGGCGAGCGGATCGTCGGCAACGGAGACGGGCAGGCCGGTTTCCTCGCGGATGCGCTTGTCCAGGTTCTTGATCAGCGCGCCGCCGCCGGTAAGGACGATGCCTCGGTCGCTAATGTCTGCCGAGAGCTCGGGCGGTGTGCGCTCCAGTGCCACGCGAATGGCGTTCATGATGACGGCGATGCACTCGCCCAGGGCCTCGCGAATTTCGCTGTCTTCAATGGTGATGGTTTTGGGCACGCCTTCAATCAGGTTGCGGCCCTTGATTTCCATGGTGAGCGGCCTGTCCAGCGGGTATGCCGAACCGATTTCGATCTTGATGTGTTCAGCAGTGCGTTCGCCGATGAGCAGGTTGTATTTGCGCTTGAGGTAATTGGTGATAGCCTCGTCCATCTGGTTGCCGACCATGCGGACCGAACGCGAGTAGACGATGCCGGAGAGCGAAATGACGGCGATGTCAGTCGTTCCGCCGCCGATGTCGACGACCATGTTGCCGGAAGGCTCGGTAATGGGCAGGCCGGCGCCGATGGCTGCGACCATGGCCTGTTCGACGAGATAGACTTCGCTGGCCTTGGCGCGATAAGCGGAGTCTTCGACGGCGCGTTTTTCTACCTGGGTGATTTCAGAAGGCACGCCGATGACGATGCGCGGATGCACCAGCATCTTGCGGTTGTGGGCCTTCTGAATGAAGTAGTTGAGCATTTTTTCAGTGACTTTGAAGTCGGCGATCACGCCGTCTTTCATGGGCTTGATGGCGACGATGTTGCCGGGGGTACGGCCAAGCATCTCCTTAGCCTCCTTGCCAACGGCCTCGACCTCACCGGTGTTCTTGTTGATGGCCACGATGGAGGGCTCGTTGACAACAATGCCCTTGCCGGCCGCGAAGACCAGGGTGTTGGCGGTGCCGAGATCGATGGCCAGGTCGTGGAAAACATGCTGAAGAGCGAGCGCAGACCGTGCGACCGCGAGGAGCGGGATGGATAACCGTTCAATGACATGAGAAAACTAAGACTACCTCAACGCATATTGTACGGCCAATGGCCAGTGTCCGTATTTGAAGCACTGCATTCGGGGCAAAGTGCCGTTCCGATGCGGTAAACTCAGGTGTTTCCAGGTTCGGGACGGCACTCCGTAATTCCCATTCCTTTTAGAGGGTTTTCATGGCATATCCCACATATCACAATCTGATTGATGGCCAGTGGCGTGCGGCCAAGAGCGGCAAAACACTTCTAAACCTGAACCCGGCGGACCACGGGGATGTGGTGGGCGCGTTCCCGGCGTCCGATGCAGAGGACGTGGCGCTGGCTGTGGCCGCGGCGAAAAAGGCATTTGCGACTTGGCGGCTGGTTCCGGCACCGAAGCGGGCGGAGATTCTGCTGCGTGCCGGGCAGATTCTGGTTGAGCGCAAAGAGCAATATGCCCGCGATATGACGCGGGAGATGGGCAAGGTGCTGGCCGAGACACGCGGCGACGTGCAGGAGGCGATTGACGAGGCGTTCTATGTGGCCGGCGAGGGACGGCGGCTGTTTGGGGTGACGACGCCCAGCGAATTGCAGAACAAATTTGCCATGAGCGTGCGCATGCCGGTGGGCGTGGTGGGCATGATCACACCCTGGAATTTTCCCATGGCGATTCCCAGTTGGAAGCTATTTCCCGCGTTGGTTTCGGGCAATACGTGTGTGATCAAGCCGGCTGAGGACACTCCGTTGTCGACTTATAACCTGGTGCAGGCCCTGATAGAGGCTGGGCTGCCGGCAGGCGTGGTCAACATTGTCTGCGGCCTCGGACCTGAAGCCGGCGCTCCGCTGGTGGAGCACCGCGATGTGCGAGCCATCAGCTTTACCGGGTCGAGCGAAGTGGGTTCGCTGGTAGCGCAGCGGGCGGCGGCTACATTCAAGCCGGTTTCGCTCGAGATGGGCGGCAAGAATGCGCAGATTGTGATGGACGACGCCAATCTGGAACTGGCTCTCGAAGGCGCGCTGTGGGGCGCGTTTGGGACGACGGGGCAGCGCTGTACGGCAACCAGCCGCATTCTGCTGCAGAGGGGGATTGCGATCGAGTTCACGGCGGAGTTTGTCGCCCGGGCGAAGAAGCTCAAGGTGGGCAATGGGCTGGATGAGCAAGTGGAAGTGGGCCCGCAGGTGAATGCGAGCCAGATCGCGACATCGAAGAAGTATGTGGAGATAGCGTTGGCCGAGGGAGCCGAGTTATTAACTGGCGGCCATGCTTTGACTGAGGGCAGTTATGCAAATGGGACGTTCTTTGCGCCGACAGTGTTTGGCGGAGTTACACCCGGGATGCGCATTGCCCGCGAAGAAGTATTTGGGCCAGTGGTAAGTCTGCTAGAGTTTGAGACCTTTGAAGAAGCTATCGAGATTGCTAACTCGATCGATTATGGGCTTTCAACGGCTCTCTATACGAAGGACGTGAACCGGGCATTTACGGCCATGCGCGACCTGGAGGCTGGGATAACTTACATCAACGCGCCAACGATTGGCGCTGAAGTTCACTTACCTTTCGGAGGCGTAAAGCGGACGGGCAATGGGCACCGTGAAGGGCTGGGATCGATTGATTTTTATACGACGTGGAAGGCGGTGTATGTGGATTACTCCGACAGACTGCAGAGGGCGCAGATCGATAACGCGGAGTGAAGACTGGCAATCGACGCGCAATGTGCGGCTCGGTTCATCCCATTCAGTCTACTTCTGCAACTTCGCATACAGGACTGCAGCGCCTTTGCGGGAAAGAGTGCAGGAAGCATTCAGGTCGCACTTGTAATGGATATTCGACGGAACGTCCTGCCACTTGGCCGAGGTGTCGCCACCGGCCATCGCGCTGAGGAGGGAGAACTTCCTCGCACTTGTTTGAATGACACCTTTGGACTTGTCGAACCCGACCATCTCATCATCGCCTTCAATCGCAAATGCCTCGGTTCCCACCGCGGTTTTCTTTTTTGCCTTCCAGTGGCTGGCAGGCTTGGGCTGAGGATCGGGAGACGTTTGGGCTGCGGGCAATTCAGCAGGCGGCGTATTTGCATCCGCAGGCGCTGGCGCCGGGGGTTTCACGATTTCAGCCAGCCCGGCTGCACTCGAATTCGTCGAACCAATGCTTTGTGGGGCACTCCGGGGGCTCATGCGTCCGGCCAATAATGCAAACGCGAGCCCAGCTACAATTCCGAAAGTCGCGGCAATTGCGGCATAGACATAGACTCGGTTCGCTGAGCCCGCGCCGTTATTCGCGGTCATTTGGCCTTTCGGGTCCGTGACCTCGCAGACAGGGCGCTGAGGGACCTCATCCACTTTCGCGCTCGAGATGTCGCTTACGCCGGTATCTTCGACACTGGGATCCTGCGGGTTTTGGTCCGCCATCCGGATATTCCTTTCCCGGTTGCGCGAAGGTCCATTTATGGGAATCAGCTCAAACGGACGATGCACCGCTCAATGCGCAACCACGAGTCTATGCCGAAGGATGTCGTCTGTAACTGACACGAACGGGGCATGGCGAATCCCCAGTTGGTCACTTTGCGGAGAGTCAGATGAGCGAAGAATGAGGAGCGGAGTAGAACTGGGCACGCAAGTTGAGCCAGTCCCTTTGGATTCCCTTTGTGGTCAACGTATTGAGCAGGCTGCGGAGAAGCTTCTGGGTTACCGCGTCAGCCTGGCGCTCGCCGTCGCGCCATGGTGGGCCAAGGTGCAATTGCCGCCCTCGTCGCAGCGGTAGTGGACGTTAAACGGGAAGTCCTCCCAGGGAATGGCGCTCGGTTCGCTGGCCTTGGCGAGGAGGAAATTGTTTCCCTCGTAGGTTTGAATCGATCCGGTGCCGGCGTCGTAGTCGGCGATGGTGACGTCTCCCTCAATGCCGAGAAAGAACGGTCCAGTGGCCGCAGCGGCGGTCGCCAGTTGCAGGCCGGTGGGCTCTTCAGGTTCGGCAACCGGGGTGGGCGGGACGTAGGGCTTGCGATGGGCGCCGTTCTTGCCACCTTTCTTCCAGTTCCATAGCCTGTGGAGGCCGTGTTTTTTTTGCGCTCCGGCGGTCTTGTCACTGGCCTGCAGCGACGACGGAGTGCCGGTACCGGCCTTCTTTTTGGTGTCGACCTGGCTGAGAAGCGATGGAGTGGTGGCAGCGTATACGGCCGGGATCGGACTTAGCCCGGAGGTATGGCTGCTGAGTGCGTCGGAAACCCGCGGCGCGGCGGAATTGGAGTGCCCGCCGGCGAGGCCCATGGTGACGCCAATCGCCAGTCCCAGTCCAACGGCGGCTGCTACGTAGGCTGTGGGCGACTTGCCCAGACCCTTTGAGAGCATTTGAGGAACAAGCGGATGGTAACCGTCCGAAGTTCTTGAATTGGGCTGTTGCTGCGAAGGATCGATCATCGGGCAGGTCTCCTTGAGTCTGTTCCCTGATTCCTCATCTACACACTCAATGTGATTTGACCATTCTTCCGTGTTATCGGCAATGGTGCTAAAGGGTTGATGCGAGCGCATTTAGTAATTCGGAATCAATAACTTTGGGGTTTGCCGGTAACGTTACGGCCCCAATTCAAGGCTTCCCCTCCAGAACGTTTCTGAGGGCGAAGCTGGTTTCGAGGCGCGTAACTCCGGGGAGGCGTGACAGCTCATTTTGATGGAGCCGGCCGTAGTCGTCAATCCCGGCGACGCGGACCACCAGCATGTAATCGTATTGGCCGGCCATCAAGTGACAGCCCACGATTCCCTTGGACTTGCGGACCGCTGTCTCGAAGGCGGCCAGCACCGGGGCCGACTGGCGCTCGAGGGTGACGCGAATGAAGACGGTCATTCGCTTGCCCAGGAGCCGGTCGTCGATTTGGGCGCGGTAGCCACGGATGGCGCCGGAGGCTTCTAGAGCATTTCTAATTTAACTATTTACATTTTGTGCGATAATATTCCTGCCGGCAGAGAGGAGGCAGGATGCAATCGTATTCGCAGGATTTGCGTGAGCGTGTGTTGTGGGCGCTGGATCGTG
>JBKQNU010000055.1:0-5059 GCA_052145815.1 Occallatibacter sp. | reverse complement strand
GGCTCGACCAGTTGAATATGTGGAATTGACCCGCCACCGACAAGGTGGCTCAAATCAACCGGGGCCGCGTAAGCGACCCCGCACAGGCCGCTTCGAGCGGCTCACAAAACGAAGCCCCCGGCTTTGCAGGGGGTAGTCTCACTCGCCAGTGTGACTCACCGGAGGAACGCTGTCTGTGCGAAAAGGAGCATGTTGCGGCAACAATGCGACGACGCGGCCATGAATGCACAATTTACTTATGCGCTGACTAGCAAATCGAACGCGCAAAGCGGCGTTCTGGTTCTATCGCCGGCGAACCGGACTCTGCCATTTCCAGATTGTGCTCATGAATCGCGTCCACTGCTCTTGGTCTATCGAACCGTCTTGCGATTCCCCCGAACCTTGCACCCGGCGCCTGATCCCTTTGTGCTATACCCTCTGCGCCTCACCTCGTGCTACGTTTTTGCTCAGGAGATCCCTGTGAGCCTCATCAGCTTTCTGTCCAAGCAGTTCATCGGCGTAATCGAGTGGAACGAGCCGCAAGACGGCATTCTTGCCTATCGCTATCCCATGCAGGACCTGGAGATTCAGAGCGGCGGCCAGCTTACCGTGAGCGAGTCGCAGGTGGCAGCCTTCGTCAACGAAGGCAGAATCGCCGACGTCTTCGGCCCCGGCCTGCACACGCTGAACACCCGCAACCTCCCCCTCCTCACCGACCTTATGAATTGGGACAAGGACTTCGAATCGCCCTTCAAGTCCGAGGTCTACTTCTTCTCCACGCGCCTGCAGATCGACCAGAAGTGGGGCACGGCGACGCCCATCACCATCCGCGACAAGGAGTTCGGCGCCGTCCGGCTGCGCTGCTTTGGCATCTACAGCTACCGCATTGCCGACCCCAAGGTCTTCTTCAACCAGGTGAGCGGGACCAGGGAATGTTATTTCGCCGCCGACCTCGAAGGGCAGTTACGCGATTCGATTCTGGCCAGCATGACCAGCGCTTTTGCCAACAGCAATCTGCCTTTCCTCGACCTGACCGCCAACCAGGCCTTGCTTGCCGAGAAGATTGCCGAGCAGATGAAGCCCAACTTTGCCGCGCTGGGCCTGGAACTGAACCAGTACGTCGTTGAAAATATTTCGCTGCCCGACGAACTCGCCAAGGTTCTCGATCAGCGCATCGGCATGAGCATGGTGGGCGATGTGAACCGCTACACGCAATACGCAGCCGCCGAGTCGCTTGACCTGGCTGCCGCCAACACCGGCGGAGGCGCCGGAGTGGGCATGGGCCTGGGCGCAGGAGCGGCGGTCGCGCAAGTGCTCGCAACTTCGCTCAGGTCGCCTGTCGCTGCACCGATTGCTGCGCCGGCGATTGCCGCGTCTTCCGCGGTTGCGTCGGCCGACACCAAGTTCTGCATCGATTGCGGCAAGCCCATTCCGTCGCGTTCGAAGTTTTGCGCGGAGTGCGGACAGCCGCAGTGACCTGTCCCGCCAATTGCCCCGCCTGCGGCGCGCCCATAACGCCCAAGCCGGACACCGAGGGCTACAAGTGCGACTATTGCCACGCCGTCTTCTATCCCGGTGAGGAAGACGACGGCGTGCAGGTTTCCACCGAGCCAGCCGACCCTGCGTTCAACCAGGTCTGCCCGCTCTGCAGCCAGACGCTCGTCCACGCCGCCATCGCCAAATTGCCGGTGCTTTACTGCACCGAGTGCCACGGCCTGCTGATGCGCATGGGCACACTGTCGGACTTGATTGATTCCCTGCGCGCGACCATCCCGACCCCCGCAGTGCAAACACCTCCCGATCAGGGCGATATGAAGCGCGCCATCCAATGCCCGCAGTGCCATCGCCGCATGGATACCCATTTCTACGCCGGCCCCGGCAACGTCATCGTCGACTCCTGCGGCGACTGCTTCCTGATCTGGCTAGACCGCGGCGAGCTGATGCGCATCGTCCACGCGCCTGACCAAGGCGACTCAAGCACCTCTGATGACTCGAACTGGTAGCGAAATCCACACATTGCGGCGCACCCCAAGTGTTCACCCTCACCAAAGGCCTGTCATCCTGAGCGAAGCGTACTTCAGCGGAGTCGAAGGACCTGAGGTTGTTCTTCGTTCTCTCCTCATCCCAAACCTGTCATCCTGAGCGAAGCGCCTTTCAGCGGAGTCGAAGGACCTGCTTCCCGGGGATCGAGATCGTCAAAACCACTTCCTGTCGGCGCTAAATAAATTAACTTAATAATAGCTATTGCAATAATTAAAAAAATTTACTAATATCCTCCTTGTAGTTGAGAAACGAGAAACAGGTCTCATGGATTCCAACCCCAAACCCGCCTCCGACTGGCAGGAACTTCTCCGCATCGCCCAGGGCGGTTCGTTGGTCATCGAGCGCGTCCGCATCCCGGAGAAGGGAATTGCCGTCGAGGGCGCCTTTACCCTCCCGGAGCTGGCCCGCCTCACCCTGGAGGACCAGGTCTTCGTCGTCGCCTTTCTCCGCTCCCACGGCTCCATCAAGGAGATGGAGCAGACCTTCGGGGTCAGCTACCCGACCATCAAGGCGCGGCTCAACCGCATCTCCGGCCAATTGAATTTCATTGAGACCGACCCCTCACCCTCACGCGCGGAGATCCTCGCCCGGCTCAAGACCGGCGAGCTCACCGCCGAAGAGGCCATTCAGGCACTGGAGGCTCTGAAATGACTCCCAACTTCGCCGTCATCGGCATTCAAACTCCGCATTGGCACATGCCCAGGCTGTGGTTTCCGTTGTTCCTTTTTTGGATCCCGGTCATCCTGCTGTCACCCATCATCTTCCTGGTCCTGGTGGCCATCGCGATTGCCGCGCGAACCAGCATCTGGCGGATCATCGCCATCCTGTGGGGCATCCTGTCCAGCCTGCCGGGAATTGACATCCGCGTAAGCACCGAAGGAAACCTGGTGGTAGTTCGCATCATGTAGAGGTCGCCATGCAAAGAGATCGCCGCGCCATTCTGTCCCTCGTCGCTCACGGCCGCATCACCGCGGCGGAGGCTGAGCGCCTCCTCATTCTCTGGAATGAAGCACGCGAAGGCGCACTGATTTTCACCGCCTGCATTGTCCTTGTGCTGCTGACGCAATTCAACCTTCAACAGGGTCTGTCAACCCTGATGCACTTTGCGCATAACCTGCTGGCGGGAGACGCCCTGCATCACGCTCTCACGCTGCTCACACGCTTTACGGGAGGACTGCAATGAACGAGAATCGCCGTCAAATTCTGGAAATGCTGGCTGCCGGCAAAATCAACGCCGACGAAGCCGAACGGCTGCTCGTCGCCCTGGAAGAGGGGCCAACAACAACCGTGGGCGAACATTCCGGCTCCGTGGCCGGCGTCAGTGGCGCCACCGTGAAAACGCGCGCCAAATATCTGCGCGTGCTGGTCGAGGCCCCACAGGAGATGACCGGGCTGAAGGGGCCAACGTCAGTGAACGTCCGCGTGCCCATGCAGTTGCTGCGCGCCGGTGTCCGCCTGGCCAGCCTCGTTCCCGCGCAGGCGCATCAGCAGCTCGACGAAGCCTTCAGCCGGCATGGCGTGCCGCTAACCTTGTCGCAGATCAAGCCGGAGAATCTGGAAGAACTGATCGACCACCTGGAAGACCTGACCGTTGACGTGGACACCACCGACGAAGGCACAACCAAGGTGCGCGTGTTCTGCGAGTAGGTTGGGCGGACTCTCCGGCGATCGTTAAGCCCGGCCGAGATCGCAACCAAGAGAGAAGCGCAATGCGGCGCAAATCTCGTTCATGCGCGAGGAACTCAGTTGGGCTACACGCCTGCCCAGCCGATCCTGGGAGACGGTGACCACATTGTGAAGGTTCACAGCGCACGCCGCCTTCATGCCATCTTCCTCTTGCAAGACAACTTCGGATGGCACGCCACGGATCGCGGACGTGATGGGCGCAATGGTCAGCGTGGAGAGATAGCCAATGGCGCCATCTCGTGTGAGAACCACCACGGGTCTTTTCTTATCCGGAGGTGCAAAGTTGTAGAGGCGAACATCCCCGCGCGCTATTCTGCCGGCCATACGGCCTCCGTTTCCCATGCCTGCACTTCATCCCGCAGCTGCGGCAGCCTCAAATAGCCCGCGCGATCTCGCTCTTCCATGGCGCGGACTTCGAGTCTGCGCAAATGCTCCCGCAGCGCTTCGCGAACGAAGGCGGAACGATTCTGTTTCGTTCTGCGCGCGGCCTGATCGGTGGCGCGAAGAAGTTTAGCATCGAGTACGATTTGGACCGTTTCCATATGTCGACTCCACTCCACAGTATACTCCACATATCTTTGCTGGAACACCAGATCGGCAGCGGTCTCGTTATGCGGGGGCTAACCCCCGCCACCCTCCGAATCGAGATTTTCAGCAAGTTGTGAAGCGGCGCCCTTTCAGGGATTCTGTGCTCACCCCTTGCGCTGCGGCTTCTGCATCGGCACCACCTGCACCGTCACGTCGCGCACTTCCGATAAGAAGCGGTTCAGCACCGAGCCGCGCAGCAGGATGTCGAGGCGCGAACGCACCGGCTGTCCGAACACCACGTGCGAGATGTTCTCCTGCTGCGCAAAGCGGATCAGCGCATCGGAAACGTCTCGGTCCACCAGGTTCACCACCTGCGCGCCAAGGTCGCGGGCCATGCGGCGATATTCCTCCAGGCGATGATAGGCTTCGGGATCGCCGTGTCCTTTGTCGTCCGGCTTGGTCACGTGCACCGCGTACCAGTTGCTCGCCAGGCGCCCGGCTATGCGCGCGCCCACGCGCAGCAGGCGCTCCGTGCCAGGCCGCGTGCTCAGGCAGACCATCACCTTTTCCGGAATCGGCGCCTGCTCCAGGCCCTGGGTTCGTCGGTACTCGGCGGCGCGGTTGCCCACTTGCTCGGCGGTGGTGCGCAGAGCCAGCTCGCGCAGCATG
Organism: Occallatibacter sp.; assembly: GCA_052145815.1. Classification (GTDB taxonomy): domain Bacteria; phylum Acidobacteriota; class Terriglobia; order Terriglobales; family Acidobacteriaceae; genus Telmatobacter. The sequence continues at coordinate 154 of JBKQNU010000055.1, read as the reverse complement.
TTCAGGTTGCCCTTGCGGAAGAAGTTGGCCAGCGATTGCTCCACCTTTTCCGGCGCGTAGATCTTTCCTGCGCGCAATCGCGTGCGCAGCTCGTCCACGGTAACATCCACATTGACCACTTCGTCGGCGCGCTTCAAAAAGCTGTCCGGCACGG
>JBKQNU010000054.1:0-8054 GCA_052145815.1 Occallatibacter sp. | reverse complement strand
GCTAGTGTGGTGTCTCCGAAGTTCTTGGCATTTGTTTTGCACTACCTGGTTTGCCGCGAGCTTCCCGAAAAGCAGGTCCTTCGGCTCCGCTGAAGAACGCTTCGCTCAGGATGACAGGTCTTTTCTTGATATGAACATTGGAGACAGGACACTAGAAGGAATTGCCCATGAACTGGATTCCAAACATCTTCCGGCGCGGCAAGTTGTATGACGATCTTTCCGAGGAGATTCGCCTGCATATTGAGGAGCGCACCGAACAGTTGATGGGCGAAGGAATGAGTCGCAGGGAGGCCGAACAGGCGGCGCGGCGAGCCTTTGGCAATCGAACGCTGCTTGAGGGGCGAAGCCGCGAGGTATGGCAATGGCCGACGCTGGAATCCATCTGGGCCGATGTGCGCTACGGCCTCCGCATATTACGTAAGGCTCCGGGGTTTGCCGCCGTGGCTATTTCGACGCTGGCGCTGGGCATCGGGGCCAACGCGGTCGTGTTCAGCCTGGTGGATGAGCTGGTGTTCAAGCCAATGAATGTTCCAGGCGGAGAGAACCTCTACACCATCGAACACGCCAAGATCGGCTTTCCTGGGCAGTCGTATCCGGATTATGTCGATCTACGCGATCGCACCCACAGTTTCGACGGAATGCTGGTCTGCGAGATCTCGACGGCAGGTTTGGACACGGATGGCAATCCCGCGCCGATCTGGCTGTACACGGCAAGCGGGAATTATTTCGACGTGCTCAGAGTTCAGCCTTATATCGGGCGATTCTTCCATGCGACGGATGAGCATGGGCCGAACAGCGCACCCTATGTCGTGTTGAGTTATGCGTACTGGTCAAGCCATTTCCAGAGCGATCGCGGGGTGGTGGGTCGCGGGGTGCGGCTGAACAAGCACGCCTATACGATTCTGGGCGTTGCGCCCGAGGGGTTCCGCGGAACGGAGCTGTTCTATGCACCGGACCTGTGGGCGCCGATTGTGAACCAGCAGGAGATCGAGGGGGGCAACAATCTTGAGTCGCGCGGAAATCGCGGCAGGTGGGTGGTGGGGCGCTTGAAGAACGGCGTTACACCTGCGCAAGCCACTGCCGACCTGAACTCGGTTGCGGCATGGCTGGCCAAGACGTATCCGAACGACGATGAAGGCATCGGCTTCATGGTGGCGCGCCCAGGGTTGGCGGGAGACATGCTGGGAGGACCGGTTCATGCGTTCGTGGCTGGGCTCATGCTGCTTTCCACGCTGATTCTGTTGGCCGCATGCGCCAACCTGGGCAGTTTGTTCTCAGCCCGGGCGGAGGACCGCTCGCGCGAAGTGGCGCTGCGGCTGGCGCTGGGATCGAGCCGGGGGCGGATAGTACGCCAGCTGCTGACCGAAGCCGTGCTGGTTTCGCTAGCAGGCGGAGCGGTGGGGCTGGCAGCAAGCGTTGTGCTGTTGCGAGGGCTAAGCGCCTGGCAGCCAGTTCCCGATATGCCTATCAAGTTGGCCGTCAGTCCGGATGCGCACACGTATGTTGTGGCTCTCTTGCTGGCGCTGGCGAGCGGACTGCTTTTCGGCGTGGTTCCGGTGCGGCAAGTACTCAGGTCCGATCCCTACCAGGGAATCAAAGCCGGGGCGGCTGGCACGGTGGGCTGGCGGCGCATCACGTTGCGCGATGTGCTGCTGGCGGGGCAGATTGCGGTCTGCGCGGTGCTTGTGACTTCGTCGCTGGTAGCCGTGCGCGGCATGTTGAGATCGCTCAAGAGCAACCTCGGATTTGTGCCGCAGAACACGCTGCAGGTGAGGACGGACTTGAACATGGCGGGGTACAGGGAAGACCAGACAGCTGCGATACAGAGGCGGATGCTGGACGCGGTATCGAACATTCCTGGCGTGACGGCGGCAGCGTATGCAGACCGAATCCCGCTGAATCTCGGTTGGAGCACCAACGCTGTCTTTCAGGAGAGCGCAACGGACTACAAAATGGCGAATGCGTCACTGGAAGCCATGGAGTATTTCGTCTCGCCGGGTTATTTCCAGGCTGCGGAAACCACGCTGCTACAAGGGAGGCCGTTTGCCTGGACTGACAGCAAGGATGCGCCCCACGTGGCGGTGGTGAACCAGGAGTTTGCACGCAGGATCTTCGGTTCAGAGGCCAAGGCCGTGGGGAGCTTTTTCAAGATCTGGAACGGGACGCGAGTGCAGGTGGTGGGCGTGGCAGAAGACGGGAAGTACGCGACGCTGAGCGAAAGCCCGAAGCCGGCGATGTTTCTGCCCATTTTGCAATCGCCTGCGAGCCGAACCTACTTGCTGGTGCGGTCGAATCGAATTTCGCAGGATCTGGCGCCGGAGGTGCAGCGGGCTTTGCACGAACTTGACCCCGGAATGCCGCTGACGATCAACACATGGGAAGGAGAACTGGGTACGGCGTTGTTTGCGGCGCGCGCGGCGTCGATTGCGCTGGGGGTACTGGGGGTGCTGGGCGCGATGCTGGCGATTACGGGCATTTTTGGGATGGCGGCCTACTCAGTGAGCAAGCGGCTGCGGGAGCTGGGTATCCGCGTCGCTCTGGGCGCGCAGCGCAAGCAAGTGCTGTGGGCGGCGCTGGGGCGCGTCTTCCGACTCTTGGCGCTCGGCTCCGCGGTGGGCCTTTTGCTGGGGTTGGTGGCGACAAAAGTGCTGTCATTCATCGTGTACCAGGCTACTCCGCGCGATCCGCTGGTGCTGGCTGGGGTGGTTCTGGCCATGGTGTTGCTGGGACTGCTGGCGACGTGGATTCCGGCGCAGCGGGCACTGTCGGTTGATCCTCTGGTGTTGCTGCGAGAAGAGTGAACCAGGGCCCCATGCCTCTGGTCAATCAAGGCATCAGGGGCTTGACGTGCAGCCGAAATGCCTTTGGTGGACGCGAATCGAAAGGACGAATCGCAGGGGTACGGGGCAGGACAAAAGGAGGGATTGCCAATGAGCTGGATTCCGAACATCTTCCGACGCGGCAGGCTTTATGACGATCTCTCCGAAGAGATTCGCCTGCATATTGAGGAGCGCACCGAGCAGTTGATGGGCGAGGGCATGAGTCGCAGGGAAGCCGAACAGTCGGCGCGGCGAGCGTTCGGCAATCGAACGCTGCTTGAGGAGCGCAGCCGTGAAGTATGGCAGTGGGCCACGCTCGGATCGATCCTGGGCGATGTGCGGCTGGCTCTGCGCCAGTTGCGCAAGTCACCTGGATTCGCCTTTGCCGCGGTTCTGACCCTGGCTTTGGCCATTGGCGCCAACGCGGTGGTGTTCGGCGTGTTGAATGCGCTTATCCTGCGGCCGCTCAATGTACCTCACGCGCAAAGCCTTTACACCATCGAGCGCGGCGGTTACAAGGAACAGGCTACTTCGTATCCCGATTATCTCGATCTGCGCGATCGCAATCGCAGCTTTGAGGGTTTGACGGCCTATATCCTCACGCAGGTTTCGCTTGACACGGGCAAGAATCCGTCTGAGGTCTGGGGCTATGAGGTAGCGGGAAACTACTTCGATGCGATGAAGATTCTGCCATATCTTGGCCGCTTCTTCCATGTCGCCGACGAGCACGGGCCGAACAGCGCGCCCTACCTGGTGCTGAGCTACGCCTATTGGCACAGCCATTTTCAGGACGATCGCAGCGTTGTGGGTCGCGTGGTTCAGGTGAACAGGCATCCGTACACCATCCTGGGCATCACGCCGCCTGAGTTCGGCGGCACATTGGTGTTTTTCCATCCCGACTTCTTCGTGCCGATGGTCAACCAGGAGGATGGGCCGAGTTTTTTGAACAATCGCGGACAGCGCGACATTTTCATGGTGCTGGGACATGTAAGGGACGGGGTGACTCCTGAACAAGCGATTGCCGATCTGAACTCGATCGGGGCCTATCTGGAGAAGACCTACCCCAAAGACGACGCCTATATGACGTATTCGCTGGCGCGCCCGGGCCTTATCGGCGACATGCTTGGGCCAGCGGTGAAGGGATTCATGGCGGGAATGATGCTGCTGGCGGGATTGATTCTGCTGGCCGCCTGCGCCAACCTGGGCAGCTTATTCGCCGCGCGCGCGGCAGACCGCTCCCGCGAAGTGGCTCTGCGCCTGGCGCTGGGATCGACCCGCAAGCGCATTCTGCGCGGAATCTTTACTGAGGCGGTGCTCATTTCACTGGCTGGAGGCGGCCTCGGGCTGTTGGGCAGCATCGGGCTGCTGCGCGCGTTGAGCGCGTGGCAGCCGATTCCGCAGTATCCAATGCATGTGGATGTGTACCCGGACGCCAAGGTCTATCTGGCCGCACTGCTGTTGGCGCTTGCCAGCGGATTTCTCTTTGGCGCGGTCCCGGTGCGGCAGATCCTGCACACCAAACCTTATGAGGTGGTGAAGGCAGGGGCGAGTGGAATTGTGGCCGGGGGAGCTGGCCGGCGCGTGACTCTTCGAGATCTGTTGCTGGTGGTGCAGATTGCCATCTGCGCCGTGCTGGTGACTTCTTCGCTGGTGGCGGTGCGCGGCCTGGCGCGCTCCATGCATAGCAACTTCGGTTTTGAACCCGAGAATGCGATGCTGGTGGATACAACGCTCAGCATGGCCGGATACAGCGGCGACCGGGTGCCCGCGATGCAGAGGCGCATGATCGCAGCCTTTCAGACGATCCCCGGCGTAAAGTCAGTTGGATTCGTAAGTCAAATCCCGCTGGGCGGGGGCGGGTCGACCGAGAACGTCTTTACCGATCAAACAACGGATTTGAGAAATTCGAACGCTGCGGCGAATGTGCAGGTGTTCAAAATATCTCCGGAATATCTGGGTGCGGCGGGGACATCGCTGCTGGCCGGCAGAGGCATCACCTGGCAAGACGACCGCAACTCACCCCGCGTGGCTATCGTGAACGCGCTCTTCGCGCGCAGGGTTTTCGGCTCGGCCACAAACGCGCTGGGCAAGTATTACAAGACCGAAGAGGGAGCCCGGGTCCAAGTGGTGGGAATTGCCGAAGACGGAAAATACTATCAACTGACCGAAAATCCGCGGCCAGCGATGTTTCTGCCATTCCTTCAGTCTCCCACCGGTATGACAACCCTTGTGGTGCGCTCGGAGCGCGATCCGCATGAACTGGCGGAAGCCATCCGGAACAGGTTGCGAGCCATGGATGACAGCCTGCCGATGTTCATCCAAACCTGGACCCAGGGGCTGGGCATCGCGCTGTTTCCATCCCATGTAGCGACGGTGGCGCTGGGGGTGCTGGGGCTGATGGGTGGAATGCTTTCGATCACGGGGATTTTCGGGATGGCCGCTTACTCGGTGAGCAAGCGGCTGCGCGAACTGGGGATCCGCATCGCTCTCGGCGCGCAGCGGAAAGAAGTATTGCAGGCTGCGCTGGGACGCGCGGTGAAGCTGCTGGCCTTTGGTTCGGCGGCGGGATTGCTGCTGGGAATTCTGGCCAGCCGGGTGCTGGCTTTCATCGTGTACCAGGCAACGCCGCGCGACCCACTGGTGCTGGCGGGCGTGGTTCTGGCCATGGCGTTGCTGGGGCTGGTGGCTACGTGGATCCCGGCGCAGCGGGCGTTGTCGGTCGATCCGCTGGTGCTGCTGCGGGAGGATTGAGGCGTTTGTTGAAGGGGTGAATGTCATTCCAGCGGCGGAGCCAATTCATTCGCGATGCGCCATTCTCAGATACTGCCGAAAGGTCTATGATGTAGCCGGAGAATGGCCATGTCCCAATACATGTTCCTCTGTCAGGATTGCAACAAGGAGTTCACCCGAACGCTGCACATGGCGGACGTCGAAAAGGTCCCCGTCGCGTGTCCGCACTGCGGCAGCAAGCAGGTAACACAAGCTGTCGCGGCATTCACCGCGGTGACCTCCAGGAAAAGCTAGACCGCGAGGACCGTCCTTTCCCGGCTTCATCGCGGAAAGGGCGGGAGACCATGAACCCCGACCAGCCCCTGGTGGTGTCTGGCGTGGCGAGATTTGTGCTTTTTGTCTTTCGCGAGATGCGCCAAGGATCGGGCATCCACATCGCGGTGGCAAGGAAGCCTGCGCCACCCGGCAGGCTTCATTACGAGATTTGCCGGGAAGAACACGAGAACTTCGGGATCGACCGCTTGCGTTGCGAAGATTCGAAGCGTCGGGCCTGTTCTGCGTAGGCTTTTCGTTGACTCTGCCCCTGGATTCGGGTATTCTGGAGACCTTGCGCGGTGTTGCGCCTGGGGTCTGTGTGTAGCCACCCGGACCGGCTGGTTGACGCCCCTTTTGGGGGTCGGCTGGAGCAGGCCACCGGCTGCTGGATGCGCGGAAGCAGGCGCGGATCGAGCTGAGCCAGAGCCCTTGGAGGGCCAGCCCCGGCAGTTCTCACCCGAACAGGATTGTTTGGACGTGGGTAGAAATCAGGCCCGTGCGCGTTTTGCGTGGGCATATGCGCTTTGTGCGTGGTTTTTGTTGAGATGGCTGGTTTGTGAATGCGGCTGGACAGGTTTCCTTAAAACCTGTCCGGGACCGGGTTCAAGAGGTGACCGGTTGAGGTGTGTGGTTTCCCACCCATTCGCAAAAGGCGCGAATGGATGGGGCACGGAAGATGGGCACGGAGGGTTTTGCCGGGGTTCGAAGTGGGCAAATCCCGGATTTTTGAAGGGTTTTTAGAGGGCAGGAGAGAGATGGGCACCTTTGTTCCGAGTGGGAAAGACATTCCCCGCAAGTGGTACGTAGTGGATGCGAGCGGCCAGACGCTGGGCCGGCTGGCCACCAAGGCCGCCGATTTGCTGAGCGGCAAGCTGAATCCCCAGTACGTTCCGTACATCGACATGGGCGATCACGTGATCGTCATCAACGCGGAGAAGGTCCGCCTTACCGGGCTCAAGAGCCAGCAGAAACTCTATCGCCGCTATACGGGTTTCCCCGGCGGGCTGCGCGAGGAAGAGTTCAGCCGCCTGCTTACCCGCAAGCCGGAAGCGATTTTGGAACAGGCCATCAAGGGCATGTTGCCCAAGAGTAAGCTGGGCCGTGCGATGGGTTCCAAGCTGAAGGTCTATCGTGGCGACAAGCATCCCCACCAGGCGCAGACGCCGGTGGCGATGGAAATCAAGTAGGGCAGGGAACAGGGATTAGGGAACAGGGATCAGTTAGGACCCTGGCGACTGACAGTTGATGGGTTGACCGGGCCGAGATGCCTGGTGGAGAGAGTTGAGAATGGCAGATCTGGTTCAGTATTACGGGACGGGACGGCGCAAGTCGGCGATCGCCCGTGTGTTTCTTCGTCCCGGCACGGGCGAGTGGAAAGTCAACGGCAAGGCATTTGAAGCTTATTTCGTGACCGAGCAGCAGCGCGTGGCGGCCAAGCGGACGCTGGTTGTGGCCGAGCTTGCATCGAGCTTCGACGTGATCACCACGGTGAAGAGCGGCGGAGTGGCCGCGCAGGCCGATGCCGTGAAGCTGGGCATTGCGCGTGCTCTTGTCCAGTTCAATCCCGAGCTGCGCAAGCTGCTCAAGGCAGAAGGCCTGATGACGCGCGACGCGCGCCAGAAGGAACGTAAGAAGTACGGGCAGAAGGGCGCCCGCAAGCGGTTCCAGTTCAGCAAGCGCTAACGCGCTTGCGGTTCACAGTTCTTAGTTCGCAGTTCACAGTTGTTCCGTGCTGCCCGTTGGGTGTTGTGACTGTGAACTGAGAACTTTGAACTGCGAACTGAGCTTTTAAATTCCCGCGCAAGCGGGTTCAATCCGGGCCAGGCGAAGGCTAGCCCGGATGCAATCCACGAAGGAGGCCAATGGCCACGATTACAATGAAGGAGCTGCTCGAAGCGGGTGTTCACTTCGGGCATCAGACGAAGCGCTGGAATCCGAAGATGAAGGAATATATCTTTGGCGAGCGCAACGGAATTTACATCATCGACCTGCAGAAGACGCTGAAGTTATTCAAAGACGCGTCGAAGTTTGTCACCGAGCTGTGTTCGAGCGGGAAGACGATTCTGTTTGTCGGCACCAAGCGCCAGGCGCAGGTCGCCGTGGCCGAAGAGGCGGGACGCGCGGTCATGCCCTACGTGAACCAGCGCTGGCTGGGCGGCATTTTGACCAACTGGGTGACGGTGCAGAAGT
>JBKQNU010000053.1:0-41479 GCA_052145815.1 Occallatibacter sp. | reverse complement strand
AGCCTGACTCGCTTTTCGGGCAATTTCTGATCGCCTTGCGGGACTGATTGATTTGGCCCGCGCTGGGCCCCCTCGCAGTCCACCCTTCTGAGAAGTCTGTCGTCGCTCATTCGGCGCAACCGGTTCTGAGAGAGCAGCTTGCACCGTTCTGAAAGCTCGCACGTTTAGATCCATCCACAGCCTCGCTTCGCTAAATCCTTCAGACTTGTTAGATGCGCCAATGCGCGTGCAGGGCGCAAGGATACACTAGCGCACACCAAAGCGCAAGACGAATACTGCATGCGGGTATCTAGAGTTACACGTAGCGGCGGCCACATGCATCACCTAAAGGTAACATACCCCTGTGTAAATCTTGAAATGTTGTGCAGAATGTGCCAAAACAGAAAACAATCTGAACAAAATGCTTGACTATCTGATTCCGCTCAAGCATAATTATCAGTATGAACTTGCTTAGCCAAGACGAGCGGATTCGGATTGTATCGGCTCTGGTCGAAGGGAACAGCCTTCGGTCAGTGTCGCGCATGACCGGCATCGCTCGGAACACGATTAGCAAATTGCTGGTCGATCTTGGCGAAGCGTGCATGACTTACCATGATACCCATGTTCGGAACGTCCGAGTCCGCCGCCTCCAGTGCGACGAGATTTGGGCCTATGTGGGAGCCAAGCAAAAGAACGCTTCGCCAGAAAAGAAGGAAATCGGCTGGGGCGATATTTGGACCTGGGTAGCGCTCGATGCGGATACCAAGTTGGTCGTTAGTTATCTCGTCGGCGGACGCGGTGCGGTTTGGGCGAAGGACTTCATGGAGGACGTTGCCAGCCGCGTTCGTGGACGGCTACAGATCACCACAGACGGCCACAAAGCCTACCTAGAAGCCGTGGAGGGCGCGTTCGGCATGGACGTGGACTTCGCTACTCTCCAGAAGATTTACGGCGCGTCTGAGGAGACTGAGAAGCGGTATTCACCCCCCAAGTGCATCGGATGCGAAAGCAAGGTTGTAATGGGCAATCCGGACCCTCAGCACATCTCTACCAGTTACGTTGAGCGCCAGAACCTTACCATGCGGATGCACATACGGCGCTTCACTCGCCTCACCAATGCATTCAGCAAAAAGCTGGACAATCACGGGTACGCCGTGGCGCTCCACTTCATGTATTGCAACTTCGTTCGCATCCACCAAACTCTGAGAGTGACGCCAGCAATGGAAGCTGGACTCGCAGATCACGCTTGGACCATTCAAGAATTGGTTGCGATGGGAGATGCTGCGATGCCAAAGCCAAGGAAGCGCGGTCCCTACAAGAAGGCAGAGCAGATTTCAAACTGAGCCACTACCCTTAGGTCCATCGTTAAAGGAGCATCCGATTAGGACAATGAAAGCGTTATCAGGCCGCCTCCCCATCGACGCGATCGAGATTCGCTGCTTTGAAAGGGCACGGCTTCAGCCGTGCCGCGGATGGGTCAACTAGGGGCGTGGGCTTCAGCCCCCGAGGGACGCTTTTCTGACTCTCCACCCACCCTCGAACTCGAAACGGGGACAAGAATTCATAAATCCTGAAGCCCTCACTGCTTGTTCACATCAATGTAATAAAGGTCCGTCGCCACCTGGAAGTCATCCTTGCTCAGCAGCGTCTGCACCCATTGCCACTTGGTCGTGGGATGAAGGATCTGCCAATTCCCCGGCGTTCCCACCTTCACCGGCATGGCAAACGCGTCCTCATCCGCGTCCCATTTGTACATCACCATCCCCGGCTCCTCGCCGAACAGCAGTTCCAGCCGCGGGATGTGCGCATGGCGCAGATATTGGTCGAAGATTGGCGTCAGGTTCATGCCCGTGTGCAGGTTGAACCACGCCACCACATCCTCCGTCATGATGTTCTGATACTTGAAGTGCTGATAGAACTCGTGCAGCAGCGACCACCACTTCGCGTCGTCGTTCACCACGCTGCGTAGCGTGTTGATCATCAGCGCTCCCTTGAAGTACATGTCCTGTGTCGGCTCCGCATTCACCCCGCGCTCCGCCACAATGGGCCGCATGTTCGTCACCTTCGGCTTCAGCCCGCCCAGGTATTTCAGCGCATCGTCGTGTCCCCAGCGATACTCCACATACAGCGTTTCCAGATAGGTCGTCCACCCCTCGTGAATCCACATGTCCGACGGGTCCTGCGCCGTAATGCTGTTCCCGAACCACTCATGCCCGCTCTCGTGGATGATGATGAAGTCGAACCGCGTGTTGATCCCCACGCCCGTCCAGTCCCGGCCCAGGTAGCCGTTCTTGAACTGGTTGCCGTAAGTCACCGCGCTTTGGTGTTCCATGCCCGAGTAGGGCGCCTCCACCAGCTTGTAACCGTCCTTGATAAACGGATACTCGCCAAAGTAATGCTGATATACCTCGATCATTCCCCTGGCCTGCGCAAACTGCGCCTTTGCCTTGTCCAGGTCTTCCGGCAGCACGTAGTAATCCATTGCCAGCTTGCCGCCCGATGGCTCGGGAAGTTCTTCGCCGAAGTGCACATAGTTGCCAATGTTTAGCGACACATCGTAGTTGTTGATCCCATAGCTCACATGCCAGTCCCAGCGCGTGTAGCCATCGCCCAGGTCCGTCTTGCCCACAAATTTCCCATTTGACACATCCATCAGCCCGTTCGGCACGGCCACGCTGATGTCCATCGACTCCCCCTCGTCCTTCCACTGGTCCTTGTCCGGCCACCACATGCTCGCGCCCGTTTCCTCGCATGCGGTATTGATCCACACATGGCCGCTCGGATCCTTCTTGAAAGTCATCCCGCCAAACCGCCCCGTCTCCTCCGGATGCCCCGAGTAAAAAAAGTCGATGGAATAAACCTGCCCCGCGCGCAGTGTCTCAGGAGAATCGATGAACACCGCGCCCGTGTCGCGCTCGTATTTGAGCGTTTTGTCGCCAAAAAGGATCTTGTCGATAGTCAACGTGTCGCGCAGATCGATCTGAATGCGCGTCCCATCCTTGAGCATCTTGAAGCGGATGGTGTTCTTCCCGCTCACCCATTGCTTCTCCGGGTCGACGCGAATATCCAGGTGGTAATAGAGCAGGTCATTATTCGCGCGGAACGGCCCATACGCCCCGCGCAGCATGTCGTAGCGTGTTGGCAACGGCGCGGCCGCGTCGATTGGACGCACATGCTTCTGCTGACCCGCCGCCGGCGCTGCGGCAGCATCCGGTTTCGCCGTCGCCTGCGGCGCAGCTTGCGTCTGCGGAGCAGCTTGCGCCGCTGGAGCTGGAGCATCAGGTTTTGTGGCCGGCTGCTGTGCAGCCAAGATAGGAAACGCAGTCAAAGCACCAGCCCAAAATGCCAAGAGTCCCCACGCATAAATTCGAACGCCAAGAAATCGCATGGCGCTATCCTAATTCCCCGGCCCACCAACAGGGCAATTGAGACGGCGCCCTCGCCGCTGGCATTCGACCGCAACCGAATGTTGATCATTCCGCCTTCGCCGCCCCTCCCGGAGGGAGAGGCCGAGAATAGCCCAGGGTGAAGTCCGCAGCGGCGGACGAAACCCTTGGAAAACATCCCATCAATGCACCTTCGCCCCGGAGGGGCGAAATGAATCGTGCTGCGAATCCCAATGCAAAAGCGAACAATCGACTGGCTCGCGCACCGCCGCGAATTTCGAGCCCACAATCCGCCGTGACACAATGGTTCTTCTGGGAGGAACCGGCCAATTATGATTTCGAAGACGCTACGCAAAACCGAGGCATTTTGGTATCTCACTTTCGCCATAGTCGTTGCAACCGCTTCTCTCCCCGCGCAGGAAAAAGCCTTCACCATCGAGCAGGCTCTCAGCGCCTCGTTCACCTCCGACCTCACCGCCGCTCCCGCCAAGGGCCGACTCGCATGGCAAGCCAACATCGATGGCCGCCGCAACCTGTGGGTCGCCGAGCCCGCGCCTGACGGCAAAGGCTACGTCTCACGCCAGGTCACCCACTACACCGAAGACGACGGCCAGGAGCTCAACGACCTGCAGTGGACACCCGATGCAGCATCGCTCATCTACGTCCGCGGCGACAGCGCCCGAGGCGAAGGCCATCCCGTGCCCAACCCCGCATGGTTTCCCAAGGGCGCGCAGCAGCGGCTCTGGATCGTAAGCGCAGACGGCGGCGAGCCGCGCCTGCTCGCCGAAGGCCGCACACCCCAGGTTTCTCCTAGTGGCAAAGTGGTGGCATACGTCCTCAAGGGCCAGCTCTGGGCCATCCGCCTCGACCAGCCCGACGCCAAGCCGCAGCAACTGCTTGAGACGCGCGGTTCCGCAAAGAATCTCCGCTGGTCGCCCGACGGCGCGCACCTGGCATTCGTCAGCGATCGCGACGATCACAGCTTCATCGCCGTCTACTCCGTCGCTACCGGCGCCGTCACCTATCTCGACCCCTCCACCGACCTCGACAGCAATCCAACATGGTCACCGGACTCCACCCGCATCGCCTTTCTTCGAATCCCGCCCGACAAGGACGCGCTGCTCTTCATAGCCCATCGCACCGCGCTACCGTGGTCCATTCGCGTTGCTGACGTCGCCACCGGCCAGGGCCGCGAGATCTTCCATGCGCCGGAAGGCCCAGGCAGCGCCTATCGCGAAACCGATTCGCAGGATCAGCTCCACTGGACCCTCGGCGACCGCATCGTCTTTCCCTGGGAGCGCGAAGGCTGGCTTCATCTCTACGCCGTTCCCGTCGCCGGGGGCAACGCTGCGCCGCTAACGCCCGGCAACTTCGAAGTCGAGCACGTCTCCCTCAGCGCCAACGGCAAAACGCTGGTCTTCGACTCCAACCAGAACGACATCGACCGCCGTCACGCTTGGCGTGTTGTCTTCGCCGCGGATGGCTCCAGCACCGCCGCCGAAGCCGTCACCTTCGGCGAAGGCATCGAGACCCAGCCCGTCGTCGCCAGTGACGGCACGATCGCCGTGCTGCGCTCCGGTGTTCGCCTGCCCATCCGCGCCGCAGTCGTTTCCGGTGAAAGGCTCGTCGACCTCGCTCCCCAAGCCATCCCCGCCAACTTCCCCGCCGCCAAATTCGTAGCGCCGCAGCAAGTCGTCTTTCCCGCCGCGGACGGCCTCGAACTCCACGGCCAGCTTTTTCTGCCCGCGGGAATCGCACCCAACGAGCGCCGTCCCGCCATGGTCTTTTTCCACGGCGGCTCGCAGCGCCAGATGCTGCTCGGCTGGCATTACATGGAGTACTACTCCAACGCCTATGCCATGAATCAGTATCTCTGCTCGCTCGGCTACATCGTGCTCAGCGTCAACTACCGCAGCGGCATCGGCTACGGCCTCAACTTTCGCGAGGCCCTCAACTACGGCGCATCCGGCGCCAGCGAATTCAATGACGTCATGGGTGCAGGCCTCTATCTCAAGAACCGTCCTGACGTCGACGGCACGCGCATCGGCTCCTGGGGCGGCAGCTACGGCGGCTATCTCACCGCACTGGCCCTGGCGCGCGCATCGAGCCTCTTCGCGGCCGGTGTCGACATGCACGGCGTTCACGATTGGAACAGCGAGCTGCCCACCTTCTCGCCCAACTACGACCCGCGCGAGCACGCTGAAATAGCGCGCCTGGCCTTCGAGTCCTCGCCCATCTCTTCGGTTTCCACGTGGCGCTCGCCGGTGCTGCTCATCCATGGCGACGACGACCGCAACGTCCCTTTCGCCGAAGCAGAATTGTTAGTGGATGCCCTGCGCCGCCAGAAAGTCGACTTCGAAGAGCTCATCTTCCCCGACGAGATTCACGACTTCCTGCTCCGCCGCGACTGGGTCCGCGCCTACGCCGCCAGCGCCGAATTCCTCAACCGCAAGCTAGCCAAATAGTGGCCTCTCGGATCAGCGCAAAACGAATGCGTGCCCCATCCATTCGCGCTTTTTGCGAATGGGTGGGAAACCACGACACTCAATCGGCGGGGTCATCTGGAGCGGGAACGGCCCTGTCATCCTGAGCACCCAAAAAGCCTGTCATCCTGAGCGAAGCAGATCGCGCACTTTGCGATCTGCGCAGTCGAAGGACCTGCTTCTGTTCTTGGCTCTTACCAACGCAGCAGCCCCCTAAACATTCCCCATCCGCATCTGCCCCGCCAAGTACTCCGACGACCGCATCGCCAGCGCCAGAATCGTCATCGTCGGGTTCTGCCATCCCGCGCTCGTAAACGCGGCCCCATCCACCACAAAAAGGTTCTTGATGTCGTGGCTCTGGTTCCACTTGTTCAGCACGCTGGTCTTCGCATCGTCCCCCATGCGGCACGTCCCAAGCTCATGAATGCTGTACCCCGGCGGATTGGGATCGTAGTTCTTCACCAGCACTTCAAAGCCCGCATCCTCCGCCAGCGCAGCCGCAACATCCACCGCGTCGCGCGCCATATTGAATTCGTTGTCCGTGTATTTCGTCTCGATCCGCAGCGCCGGAATATCCCATGCATCCACCACGGTTTTGTCGATGCTCACATGGTTCTCATACCGCGCCAGCACCTCGCCCATGATCCCCGCCGAAAGCGTGCTGCCGTGATAGCTGTCCAGCTTGTTCTGCAACTCTTCTCCGTACGCCGCAAAATAATGCGGAGAAACAGGCCCGGTGTTTGAATAGATATTCAGCGCGTAGCCGCGAATAAATTCCTTCGCCTTGCTGTCAATATTACGAAACCGCGGAATCAGCGCCCCGCCGCCCATCACGTCCGGCGTGCCCTTGCCGTCGCGCGCATCCGGCACCGAACACACCATCCCCGCTCCGTAGATCTGGTCGATCAGGTAGTGCCCCATCACCCCGCTGGAGTTGGCAATCTTCGAATTCAACAGCAGCCGCGTGCTTTCCAGAGTCCCCGCGGCCAGCACCACCACCCGCGCCTTCACACTCATCTCCCGCCGCGACAGCCTGTCGACAAAATGCGCCTCATTCACTAGACCCGTGTTCTTATCCAGGCTCAACTCCCGCACCACCACGTTCGGAATCGCGCGAAGCTTGCCCGTCGCCACCGCATCCGGCAGCAGCAGGTTCACTGAACTGGCAAGACCATCCACACCCATTGAGCTGCGCGCCTTGCACACCGGAACGCCCTTCTTCTGCCCGGCCGCAACATAGCGCTGCATCGAACTCGACCAGGGCGAGTTATCCGGCACAAAACTTCCATCCGGATACTGCGGCAGCCCATAAGCGCGGCCCGTCACGCGAAAGATCTCTTCCACGCGCGAGTAGTAGGGCGCAACATCGGCCAGGCTGATCGGCCAGTCATCGCCGTAGCCGTCATGCGACTTACCCTTGAATTCGTAATCGCTCAGCCGGAACGACTGCCGCGACCAGAACAGCGACCGCCCGCCGAACAGCCGCACCCGCACCCAGTTATAGGGCTTATCTGCGTCGTACGTGTAAGGAACTTCCTTTTCATCCACCCACGTATTCGCATTGAATTCGTTCGATTGAAATACGTGCGGCAAGATCCCCGGTTGTTTGAATCCGCGAAACGGCAGCGAATACACCGCCTTCACCTCGGTGTCCTTGTGCACGTCCGCCACCGGCCCCGCATTGAGCATCAGGCACGAGATGCCTTTCTCGGTAAGAATCTTCGCCGCCATCCCACCCGAATGCCCGGAACCGATAATCAGTACGTCAACCTTCTCGTCGACCATCACGCCTCATGTCGAAATCCGTCTGCTGTTGCCGCGCCCGTAGCCGTCGCGAGGTCCCGATGCACATCCGGGTCCACCGGATACCAATACAGGTCGACGCCCTGCGTAGTGCGCCCTTTGGCGCGCGCAGCATCGTTCCAGGCTGGCGAATTGATGGTTGCGGTGCGAATATCCGCGTGCGCCGCGTTCACAAACGCCGCATGTTCCTCGGTAGGCGGATGATCCGTCATCCACGCTCGCAGCCATGGCCGGATCAGCGCATCGGCCTGCACATTGGTTGTCTTCGCAAACGTAGTGAAAAACATGCGCTGCGTCTCGGCATCCAGCCAATCCAAGCCTGACTGGTAGAGCTGCTTTCGTTCGCGCGGCGACACGCCAATCAGAAAGTCAAGGAACTCCGGCGTCCCCGCATCCAGCGCTCCCGGATAGCCTTTCAGTGGCGGCATCAGCACTTCGCATAGCCGCCGCAGCGTGGCCGTTTGCTGTGGGTTGAAGAAATGCGCGTCGGTCTGCGCCACCGCATCGGGAACCAGCGTATTCAGTTCCAGCGGCTTCACTTCCATCAGCCCGCGCATCCACGGCACCGGCCCCGGCGCAACCGGCCCCTGGGGCGGGATGGTGTGCGGACCGGTGAGTGGCGATGCCTGCGCCGCTCCAGTTGGCTGTTGTGCCGCCAGCGCCTTGGCGCCCGCCGATGCCGCCAGAATCCCCTTTACAAAATCACGCCTTCGCATCGTCCTCACCGCTATTGGATTTTTCGCATCAAGCGATGAGGTTAAAGTCCGGGGCAGGGATTTGCAAATGATTCTTTCCGCGCCTCATTCAAACCACCATTGTCCCTCAACCCGCTACGAAGCCACCGCAAGTTCCGCCACTTGCACCTGCGTCGTCCGCACCGAGCCCTTGCGCGGTCCGCGTTTGCGCGCGCTCATCACCTTGATCCGCTCCAGCAACTCTTGCGGGCTGCAGTTCTTCTTTGCCAGCATCGCGTCCGCCGCGTGAATTTCGCTGCCCATCTTCTGCGGATCGCCCAGCAGAATCATGGGAACATGCGGTGAAATCTGTTTCAGCTGGTCCACCAGCTGGTTTCCATTCATCTGCGGCATGGCAAAGTCCGATAGCACCAGGTCTACAGCGGTCTCGGCAAACATGCCGATCGCCTCCTGCCCATTCAAAGCCGAGAGAACCCGGTACCCGTTAGTTGCCAGCATGAACTTGAGTACGGAAAGCTCTTGTTCATTGTCGTCTACGCAGAGAATTACTTTCTTCGGTCGCATGTCCTGGTCAGCTCCTTCTCAATCGATTTCTGCATGAATTCCGTCCAGCAACACTTCGCCGCTGTCCGCTCTTGGGCGGACTGGCAGACATGGGTTGCGTAGTCCGGAGGCCGGAAACACAGCAGCACTCGTCTGATCGATCGGTCGGAATGGCTTGTGCGGCAGGACGGCAACGCGAGAATGGGCGAGTCGCTTGCGCAGTGCGGCATTCGACTTTCGATGCTCAGAAAGTCAGCTTTTGTTCGCGGTCAGTCTACATTTGTTACTTGGGTCGAGACCGGCGAGGTGTCGGTTAAATTGCTTCAATGAGAGCCAAGAGTACGAGTGTCGGAAGCGCATGGGAAGAGGGAATGAGAGGCGAAACTCAGTGTGAAAACCTCGATGTAACAAGTGGAAATTAGCTAGCGTTAATGATTACCGTAACTTGCCTTGAGGAATCCCTGTGTAAAGAATGTGAATCACCGCGTCCGAAGCAATCCTTTTGCTACAAGAACGGTGCTTCCACCCACCCGCACATCGCTCACTTTCGACGAATGCATCTGTGCAGAGAGAAACAAATCGCTGGGCCAGCCCATCTCCACGCCCTGACGCAGATGCACGCGCGTCCCTGCCGCCACAGCGCCGCGTGAAACAAGATAACTGATCGCGCATCCGGCCGCCGATCCCGTAGCCGGATCTTCGCCGCCGTTGAACTGCATCCGCGCCCGCCATGCAGGCTCTGCGACCCCGGTCGGACCCAGCGCGTAAAACCACCGCGCGCCGAGCCCACGCAGCCATTCCGTGGCCTCCTGCTGGTTCACCCTGAATCTTGCCAATGCGCTGTCGGACTTGAGCGCCACAATCGCAAATGCCGTTCCTGTCGAGACCAGTTGCGGAGGAAGCGCCGCGTCCAGGTCTTCCGCCGCCAGCCCCGTCAACCGCGCCACCTCGCTCGCGTCCAACTCCGCGCCAAACTCCGGATCCCGCTGCGTCATTTCGCCGAAGGTCCCCTCGTCGTCAAACCTCACCGGCACCGCGCCCGCGTTCTGCGCCAGCGTCACCGTGCCCTGCCGCACTGTCTCTGGCGCGTGGGACCGCAGCACGCTCGCCGTGCCCAGCGTCGGATGTCCGGCAAAGTTCAGCTCTTCCTACGTGGTAAAGATGCGCACCCGCACACCCTCGCGCCATTCCACTTCCGCAGCCCTGCGCTCCACAAACGTTGTCTCGCTGAGGTTGAACTCCCGCGCAATCGCCTGCATCTGCTCCGTCGTCAGGTGGGCAGTATCCATCACCACCGCCAGCGCATTGCCTTCGAACGGCGTCTTCGTAAAAACGTCCACGATGAAGTATTCGAGTTCCAACCAGCCGCTCCTGTTGTTGCTGCCAGGGATCATTATCAGGCCAATCGCCTTTGCATGACCTGTGTGAAACAGAAGTGCTCTGCAAAAGCCGGATTCCGGGACTCCGACGGAACCCATCGTCCTCGCGTTTCGTATCCCTTAACCATGGAACAACGCTATCCATGGTCTTGGGTTGAAGCGCAGGTCACTGAAACGATCGACGAATGGTATCGCTGCGCGCAGTCCTTCTTTCCGCCCTCGGTCCGCTGTACCTCAAAGGAGCAGCGGACGCACGAGAAGGCCTATGACGAGGGCCTGCGCGCCGTCCAGCGCGAGGGCCGCCGGGTTCCGAGCAATGCCGCCGAGCGCCTCCTCATCCGGCAGCGCATCGTCGCCCTGTTCCCTCGCTTCGCTTCTGTCGCGCTGGGCCTCGACGAAGAGGAAAACGGGCTCATCACCAATCGTTTTCTGCCCATGGGGTCAGAACTCGCGCGCTGGACGCGAAGCTTTGACCCAACTCTCAGTAATGCCGATACCATCCAGGCCTGCCGCAATGCCTGGACCTGCTGCGGACTGCAGGCCCTGCTCGGCAAGCCGATGGAACTCACGCCATCCATTCTCGCCTACAGCCTTCTCTATCCCTACAGCGATAACTATCTCGATCATCCCGCCCTTTCTACCGCGAACAAAATTGAATTCAGCGAACGCTTCCGCCAACGCTTGTGCGGCCTGCGGCTCACGCCCGCCAATCCCCACGAATCCTCTGTCTGGACCATGGTCCAGCTCATCGAAGAGCAGTATCCGCGCGCGCAATACCCGCAGGTATACGACTGCCTGCTGGCAATCCATCGCGCTCAGGAATCAAGCATCGCGCAACTAGAGGGCAGCCATGGCGCCAATAACTCTGAAGCTAACTCGCTGGATAACTCCGAGTTACTGCGCATAAGTTGCGCCAAAGGCGGAACCTCCGTCCTCGCCGACGCGTGCCTCGTTCAACCCATGCTCAATCCGCAGGAAATCCGCCTATCCTTCGAGTGGGGCGTGCTCCTCCAGCTCGGAGACGATTTGCAGGACATCCGCGAAGATCTTCGCCGCGGTTCCGTAACACTGTTCACCCGCGCCGTCGCGCAGGGCAAGCCGCTCGACTCGCTCATCCTGCAACTGCTCCACTTCAGCGACCGGATCGCCGGCCGCATGGATCGCATGCCTCACGGCGCATCCAGTATCAAAAGCCTGCTGCGCATGAGCTGGCGTTCGCTCATCCTCATGGCCGTGGCCGATGTCCAGGGATTCTGTTCCCCGGAATTCCTCGCCAGCCTCGAACCGTATTCTTCCTTCCGCTTCAAGTTCCTCCGCGAGCGCAATCGGAGCCTCACCGGCCGCCAGGCCCTTTACGACCTGCTCTTCGACGCCTTCCTTGAAGCTGGCCCCGGAGACCGAAGCCATCTCCCCCTCCCGCGCAATTCGTTCCCGGAGTCAGACCGTCATCCCATTGCTGAAATGCCCGCCCTGAGCAACTCCTTTGCATAAAACGCCTGGCGAAATCAGCGCCTGCATATAAGCGTCAGACCTATCCGCATAAGCTCATGCGTTGCAGAATTCATGGTGTGAATTCCTCCTTCGCCGCTTGACAAGCAATCCATGAAACCCTACTCTACGAATACCCGCCGGATCGAATCATGAATTCTCCTTCCGGCCGGAAAAGGATTTCGATGGCCCACATCATCGCTCCCGCCTGCTGTCTGCGCCGCTGCTGTCAGGGCTGTGCCTCGCGGGCGTGTTATCTGGGCTAGCTTCAGGACGAACCAACCTGAACCCAGAAGACCCACCCGCTCAGAGCGCGGTGGGTTTTGAGTTTAAAGGTCAGGGCTCAGTTATCGGCAATCGCTTGGAAGAAGAATTGAGAAATCAGAAGCAATAAGTAATTGGCAATCAAGAAACAGGGCATCGCAGGCGAAGTTGGGTTGGAGATCACGTCAAGACATCGAAGGCCGGACCCTGATCCCTAACCCCTGTTCCCTGATTCCTGTTTCACAAGCACCGGTGGCGAAGTGGCTAACGCGCAGGTCTGCAAAACCTGTATTCGTGGGTTCAATCCCCACCCGGTGCTCCAGATTTCAATAAGAAAATGAAATGGCCGCAAACTCCAGTCAGGAGTTTGCGGCCATTTCCTAATCTTCGTTCCCCGCGCGCAGAGTCGCGGGCAGAAACCAAATCAGAGCGCAATCGTCAGCCGTGGCTGCCGCGTCCTCGCGCGATCCAGAAAGATCCTCATCCGCAGCGCCTCTGACCGCTGCACGGCCACCAGCCGCATCTGCCTGCGGATATGATCCACGTCGCTCAGCATTGACATCTGCGCCTCGTCGTAATCAGCATCCCTCTCCAGACGGGTAATCCGCTCTTCCACCGTACGCCGAAACCGCGGACTGATCTCGAACCCTTCATTGGCGGCACAATTGCTGATCATGGCAAACACCTCGAAGCGGGATTCCTGAGGCTGAAAATGAACCCTTGGCAAGCCTCATGTTCTTTCTGCTTGTGCCGATACTAGAGGAGACTCATTAGCAGCGAAAGATTACGTTTGAGCGACCCGTACGTAACCAATTGTCCGAAAATCGGATAGCGCCAAACGAAATGGGCCGGCATAAATGCTACACGCCTTCATTTCCGCAGCCGCGGTGCCGGTTTCGTTGTAAACACCCTACTCGGCCGGCGGCGTAGCAAAGTACCCCTTGCGTACCTGCACCTTCATTCCGTCCTTGCATTCCACTGTCACATGCCGGAATGTCCCGTCAAGCTTGGTGTTCGAAGGCGTATACGTGGCCACGTACTGGGTGCGCAACTCGTCTTCAATCTGCTGGAAGGCGTCTTCCAGCTTCTTGCCGTTATTCCCCACGTCGATCAGCCGTCCGCCGGTCTCCTCGGTCAGCTTCTTCATGGCCGAATAACCGCTATAGCCAAATCCCCCATAGAAGCCGCGGTCGGCAATCAGAATCGTATACACCAGCACGTTCGATTTCTGCGCCGCCGAAATTGCCTCCTGGATCCTGTGGTTACTGCCCTCATCCTCGCCGTCCGTAAGCAGGATCATCGCCTTGCGTCCCGACTCCTGGTTCATCTTCTCGTTGGAGGCCAGGTACACCGCGTCGTAGAGCACCGTCCCCTTGGGCGTGCCGATCGACGGAATCGTGCCTCCTCCGGCTCCGGGAATTCCGCCGCCCCCGCCCCCCGCGGTGTTGATCTGCGCCTTGTCCATGGCGTGCGAAAGCAGCCGCGCGCTGTTGGTGTAGTCCTGCAGAAGGTCCACATTCACGTCGAACGAAATCAGAAACGCTTCATCCTTCTTCTGCAGCACCCGCTCCAGAAACTCGCCGCCCACCTGCTGCTCGAGGGGCAGAACGCGATACTGGCTGCCCGAGGTGTCCAGCAGAATCCCCAGCGTCAGCGGCTGGTGTGTCTCCGCCACAAATGTCTTCAGCTTCTGCGGAACTTTGTCTTCGGATACGGTGCAGTCGTCCTTGGTCAGGTGCGGAACCAGGTTGCCCTGCTTGTCCTTGACCGTAAAAAACATGTCCACCAGGTTCACTTGCAGCTTGAACGTAGCCACCGACTCATTGCTCTCCGGCTGCGCCGGCGCCGTGCTCACCGGCGGCGCATCCGGCGAGGGCGCAAGTTGAGCCCAGCCTGTGCTGGACACCGCCGGCACGCCGATCAGCAACGCGGCTATTCCCAACCAACTGCGCATTCTGGTCCGTTAGACGAAAACTTCACTCCGAAGAAAGCATACCTGAACCGTTTAGAGGCCGTCAGGAAACCTGCACACCGCTGGCGCGTCTGATAGTCTGACGGTTGCATCCAAGCATTTGGCGAGTAACGGCCTTCCGAGCGCTATCGCGGATCAGCGACCGGTTTAAGATAAGAAGTGTCAGCTTTCGGCTGGATCGGCATTTGGGGAGGACGGGTTCCTGTGAAGTTTGGTTTGACGGCAATGGCGCTCGCGGCGCTTCTGAGTTTCAATCTGAATCTGAGCCCGGCGGCTTTGGCCCAGCAGCAAAACCCCGTCCCGGATGCCCCGGCACCCCAGTCGCCCAAGCCCTTTTCCGACGTCAATGGCCCCATCACCCCAGGCCTGGGCGCAGGAAAGGAATCGTCCACGTCTACTTCTTCAAGCGACAGCCCATCCCAGGCCCCCGAGCCCGGAACCGTGGCGCCAACCTCTGAAGGCAAAGACACAGTACAGAACACTCCCCCGGAACTGCTCAGCGCCGCGGATACCGCAACCAAGCTGGTCATCAATACCACTTACGTCGAGGTTCCCGTCACTGTCAAGGACTCCAAAGGGAAACTCGTTGCCGGCCTCACCTGGCGCGATTTCAAGGTCTACGAGAACAACACCCGCGAGCCCATCAGGATCTTCACCGTCGATCCCACCGCGCTCTCCATCGCCTTTGTAATTGATCAGAGCCTGACCAGCGATGTGATGGAAAAGGTGAACAACTCCCTTGACGCCATCCAGGGCGCGCTCACTCCGATTGACGAGCTGGCCGTCTTTTCCTACAGCAACGGCGCGCAGGACCGATCGCACGGCTTCACCGGCGCTCAAAGCGCGCGCACTCCATTTGTGCTGTCCATGGCCAAGGCCGCCGGGACCGACGAACAGGTGCCCATCAACAGCGGCCCGCTGGCAGGTTGCCCGATCACCCAGAACGGCGGTTGCGTCGATCCCAACATCCAGCCCGGATTTTCAGCCGGCGGGGCGGGCAGCGGCGCCACCATGACGATCCCCAAGGAGATTCACACCCTCAACGACGCCATATTAACCGCGGCCAAGGAGCTTTCCACTCGCCCCAAAGGCCGCCGCCGCGTCATCTACGTCATCTCCGACGGCAAGGAATACGGCAGCAAGGCCACCCTCAAAGAGGTCATCCGGTTTCTCCAGACCAACAACATCACCGTCTACGGCACGCTGGTCGGGTCTTCAGCAGCCTGGGGCGAGGGCTACTTGAGCAAGTTCCACCTGCCCTTCACCATGTACGACAACATCCTCTACAAGTACATCGCTGCCACCGGCGGTCAGGCCGACTCCGAGCGCAATCTCAACGGCATTGAGAAAAGCTACGCCGACATCGCCATGGACGCGCGCAACCAGTACACCCTGGTCTACGCCAGCCACGAATCGCCCTATGACAGTAAGTTTCGCAAGATCGATGTCCGCGTCGACCGTCCCGGCCTTGACGTAACCGCCAAGCTCGGCTATTACCCCTCGGCCCTGATGTCGCGCTAAGCCGGGACCCTTCATGATCGCTAACCTGCTAACTCGCTATCCCCGCACAAGCGGGGGCTATAGCAAAAACCAGGGACGATGTATCCCGAGGCCAAGGCTCTCAAGTCGACGCGACCAACAGTGAGCGGCGACCTTCAACGAAGCCAATCAGGACACAGTATCCCTGGTTTTGCCGTAACTCGCTGCTTTTGGCTCCCACTTTGTAACGGGGCATGACCGCAGTCGTGCCGCACCGTCCGCAAGATGAACCTGGGCGTTAACCCCTGAGGGAATGCTCGTTGGACTCCAACACCCAAATCAACGCTCCCTCACTCGCGTGAATCCCCCCGGAACCACCGGCCTCGGCCTGCTCTCCGCCGCAAGTTGGGGCGGCTCCGACTTTATCGGCGGCCTCGGCGCCCGCCGCGCTCCCGTCCTGCTGGTCGTCGCCTCCGGCCACCTCGTTTCCTTACTCGTCTTGCTAGCCGTCTGCCTGGGAGCTCATCTCGCCCTCCCCGGCCGCCACGATTTGCTCTTCGCCGCCCTCGGTGGATTTGAAGGCGCCATCGCTCTGGCGCTCTTCTACCGCGCACTGGCCATGGGCGCCATGGGACTCACCGCTGCCCTCACCGGCCTGCTCACCGCCCTCGTCCCGGTCCTCTTCTCGCTTTTCCATGAAGGCCTGCCGACCCCGGTCACTGCAGTTGGCCTCGCCATGGGCCTGGCCGCCATCTGGCTAATCACCCATTCCCCCACCCAAAAGCCGGCACCCTCCGCCGCACCGACCTGGGTGCCCCATCCATTTCGCACACTTCGCGAAATGGGTGGGAAACCACAACTCCTAGCCAACTCTGCAACCACGAGCCGGGCGACCTCGAAAGCAGCCAATACCCCACCGGCAGCGCTCCTTCTTGCAGCCCTCGCCGGCTTCGGTTTCGGCACCCAGTTGATCCTGTTCAAATTCGCGTCCGGAGGCGGCATCCTGTGGATCATGACCTCCGCCCGCGCCGCCGGCGTCGCCGCCATGCTGCTGGTGCTCCTGGTCATGCCCCCAAAAGCCGCCTGGCGCGGCTTCTGGCTCTTCGGCATCCTGGCCGGCTCGCTCGATACCATCGGCAACCTGTTTTACATCCAGACCACCCGCTTCGGCCGGCTGGATGTAGCCGCCATGATCTGCTCGCTCTACCCCGCCGGAACCATCCTGCTCGCTGCCCTGGTGCTGCACGAGTGGCCCACCCGCCGCCAGTTCGCCGGCATCGCTCTCGCCCTCGCCGCCGTAGCGCTTCTCAGCATTTAGCGCGGATCAGGACGCAGGCGGAATCCAGCTCGGCCCCTGCGGCGGCCGTCTTAGCGCGGGCCAATCGGAGAACGCCACAACAAACAACACAATAATGCCCACAAACGGGACCAGCATCAGAAGGCTCAATACAGGTGAAAAGCCCGCCTTCTTAAATATCTGCCAGTACGGAACAACCGAAATGAGCACGACCGGTATGAACAGTACGAATAAAACAAGTAGGTGCCACGGTTGCAACAAGTCTCCCATGATCGAATCTCCTTCTGTCCTCGCCCGCTTCGTTG
This sequence comes from Occallatibacter sp., assembly GCA_052145815.1. GTDB lineage: Bacteria > Acidobacteriota > Terriglobia > Terriglobales > Acidobacteriaceae > Telmatobacter. The sequence goes on along the minus strand of JBKQNU010000053.1, from coordinate 24,406 downwards.
GGAATGGAACAGGCCAATTCCGGAAAACTCCAGGCAGGAAACCCGTTTCTGGTTTTCCGATTGCCGGCATTATACCCAATCGCGAACTTCCAAAACGCAAAAAGGCCTGTGCAAGCGCACAGGCCTTGTACCTCATTCAGAATTTACGCTTTCCTCGCTCGCTGAACGGCCCCGTAAAGCCCGGCCTCTTGGCGCGCCCACCGCGCAAAGCAAATACGCCTACTTGGGATCTTTGTCGGCGGGATTCGTGTTCGTTGGAGGAGGAGGCGCCGCCGGAGGCGCAGGATCCGTCACGCCCCGGATCCCTTCCTTGAAGCCCTTCAATCCCTCGCCCAGACCCTTGCCCAGTTCCGGCAGGCGCTTGGCGCCAAACAACAAGAAACAAACCACGGCCAGCACGATCAGGTGCCAAGGCTGAAGTAGATCGCCCATCTCACTCCTCCGCGCGCCCGCCAGTCCGGCCACGCATTCTCAGCAGTTATTGTCGCACAAAGCCGCATCTCCGCGCAGAATGAGCCGGTCGGCCAATTTTCTGACCCCTGAACCCTGAACCCTCTTCCCTGTCAATTCACCTGCGCCGGCTTCCCCAGCCGCTCCGTCACCATGGCGAAAAAGGCGCGCAAGTCTTCCTCCTCGCCCGCCGTCAGCCGCCGGTACACCTTCATCAGCGGAAACAGCCGCGATCCCCGCACATCCACCGCCGGAACCGCCACCATGCCCCCGGGATACTGGGTCATCTCCCAACTCCCCGCGTAACGCCGCCGCAACACTTCTCCCAGGTAGCTGCCCCACAGCCGCGCCTCGAAATCCACATCCAGTTCCGGACTCTCTCCCACCAGCACCAGGATGTCGTCCAGCGTGTCAATCGACTCCGCCGTAAAGTCCAGCCTCTGCTTGAATCCCCGCCTGGCAAACTCCGCCGCGGCCTGCGCGTACCCCTCCATCATGCTTCCCAAATCGGGATACGTTGCCGATTCCAGCCGTTTGCGCACTTCGCTGCTGCTAGACATCCCGTCTCCAGAGTAAACCCCAGCCGCCTGTCCCGGCATTATACGAAAATGGAACCACAGCCCACCTTTGTGGCAAACTGAATCAGAGCCTGTCAATCCTGCGCTCCGCAGTCGGGATCAGGCTCCAGGTTCTGGAGGGTTCCCCCTTGAAGACGATCAAGATTCTCGCCCTTGCCGCTCTCATGGCCATTGGCGCCGCAACCGCCCGCTCCGCCAGCCGCGATATCTATCCCGATCCCGGCCAGGCCAGAGCCGATCTCGCGGCCGCCCTCAAGACCGCCGCGCAGACCCACAAGCGCGTCCTGGTCGATTTCGGTGGCAACTGGTGCGGCGACTGCCAGGTGTTGGACATCTACCTCCACAACGCTCAGAACCTGCCCATCCTCGAATCCAACTTCGTGCTGGTCCACATCAACGTTGGCCACGCGGACACCAATCTCGACATCGCCAACCAGTACCATATCCCGCTTGAGAAGGGTGTGCCCGCGATTGCGGTCCTAAGCGATAAAGGTAAGCTTCTTTACAGCCAGAGAGGCGGCGAATTCGAAGCCATGCGCCGCATGGAACCCTCCGCCGTCACCAGTTTTCTAGTGCAATGGAAGCCCGCCCGGGAAGGCTGCTCCGCCGTCATGGTGAATTGCTAAACACCATCGAGAATCAAGATCGATTCGCAAGGTTTGTAGCAGGGCACGACCGGGGACCCTCTGGTTCCATGCCGAAAGCTGCAAGAACAAGCACGGGCATTAGCCTCTGCGTGAGAACTTACCGCTGCGCCAACTTGCTAACTCGCTATCGCCGCGAAGCGGCGCTAACTTGCTGCTCTTGAGCCAAAACGGGCTCTTCTCAAGTTCCGACAATCCGTTCTCACGCACACTCTTTGGCCCCCGAGCCTCACCCAATCGGCGCCAGATGCTTCGTCTTCGAATACGTGTACTGAATCCGGTGCGCCACCGTAATCGTCGACAGCACGGCCAGAACCCACAGCACCGGCGCCATCACTCCCCAGTGATTGAACAGCGCGCCCAGCAGAATCAGCACAACCCGCTCCGGCCGCTCCATGAAACCCACCTTGCATTCGCCAATCAGCGCCTCGGCCCGCGCCCGCGTATAGCTCACCATCAGCGACGTCACCATCACAAACGCCACCAGCACCACATATCTGAATCGGTTGATGCGCCCGTAGTAAACCAGCAGCCCGAAGAACAGCACCACGTCGGAGTAGCGATCGATCACCGAATCGAAGAACGATCCGAACACCGTCACCTGGTTGTTGCGCCGCGCCACGCGCCCGTCCACCATGTCGAAGATGCCCGCCCCGAAGATCACCAGGCCGGCATAGAAAAACATCCGCCCTGAATTCGACGCGTTGGCGTGCCCAAACAGAAACGCGGCCACGATGTTGATCACCAGGCCAATGAACGTCAGCACGTTGGGAGAGATTTGGGTCAGCGCCAGGCCATGCACAATGCGATCAAGAAGCCAGCCGCAGCCGCGGCCAAAAGCGCTCGTCCAGGTCATTCCAATATCCTTGCTACTCGGCCGCGCCGGCGGCGGCCTCATCCGGCAGGTCCTCGCCTGCCTCATCGTGAATCGTCGTCAGTTTCAAAACTTCAAGCTCGCGCTTGCCGTTCGGCGTCACAATGGTGGCTACATCGCCCACCCTCTTGCCCACCAGCCCGCGCCCAATCGGCGACGTCGTCGAGATCAGCCCCTTGGCCACGTCCGACTCCTCGCTCGTCACCAGCCGATACACAATCTCCTCATCCTTGGTCGAGTCGAACACCACCACCGTCGAGCCAAACCCCGCCTTGTCGCGCGGAATGTTCGACAGGTTCACCAGCGAAAGCTCGGCCATGCGCCGCTTCAACTGCCCCAGCCGCGCATTTACAAAGTCCTGCCGCTGTTTCGCCATGTGGTACTCGGCGTTTTCCGACAAATCTCCCATGGCCACGGCCTTTTTGATCTCCGCGGGAAGCTCATGGGAGAGCTCATGCTCGAGAAGGGCAATCTCGGCGAGAAGCTGCTTTTTGATGTGTTCGGGCATCCACGGTCCGTTGCGGGGAGCGGGGTTGCTCCATCCGCGAGAGATAGAAAAGCTTGACTCCTCATTATACGCGGGAGAACAGAAGCCAGGGACTAGGGACTGAGGGACTAGGGACTAAGGGCAGCCAGTTGGTTGAAGGAGTATTCCGCCGGCCAGTTTTTTCTAGTCCCTAGTCCCTAGTCCCTAGTCCCTTAGCCCCTGCTTCCAAATACGACTGCAGGATCAGCGTAGCCGCCACCTGGTCCACCACTTGGCCGTGCTCTTGCCGCGCATGCCCCGCCTCATAAAGAATCTGGTGCGCCTCGCGCGTGGTCAGTCGCTCGTCCCACAAGTGAATCGGCAACCCGCTCAACTCCCCCAGCGCCGCCGCGAACGCCTGCGTCCTGATCGCCTGCGCGCTCACCTCACCAGACAAGTGCACCGGGTTCCCCACTACGATGCCAACCACCCCAAACCGCCGCGCCAGCCGCGCCAATGACCGCAAGTCCTCGCGCGAGCTCCGTCTCCGCTCCAGGGTCATCACCGGCTGCGCCGTCAGCCCCAGCTCGTCCGACACGGCCACCCCAATCCGCCGGTTGCCGACGTCCAGTCCGAGATAGCGTGGTCGGGTTTCCAGGTCAATTCTCCGGGAAGCCATCCGAGGGGGGCTCCCAGCAGCCATCCTAAAGCCCCACCGTGTCAGAATGAAATCCTCAACTCCCCCACTCCTGCCCGATACAATCAAAGGAAGCGAATCCTCACGGGCCACTCACGCGTCTTATGTACATGAATGAAGGGTTAACAGCCATAGAATGGTAGGCCGCAAACGCAAGAGCAGAAAGAAGAAAAGTTCGGGCGCGGCTCAGGTCCTGCTGACGGCTTTTCTTCTGGCGCTCGTTGCGGCAGGCACGGCGGCTTGGCTCATTCTGGCGCCCTTCGGGCCCTCTACTGAAACCTTTGTCGAAGTGGAACCGGGCTCATCCGGAGCCCGTATTGCCCTGGAACTGCAAGCCTCGGGCATCATCCGCAGCCACTTAGCCTTCGACCTGTTGCGTTTTTGGAAGCGCGGAACGCTCCGCGCCGGCGAATATCGATTCGATCACCCGACTTCGGCCGCTGAAGTCTACGCGCGGATTGCTCGTGGAGATGTATTTACCAGGACGGTGACCATTCCGGAAGGCTCAAATCTCTTTGACATCGCCGCAAGGCTGGAGCAGGCAGGCTTTGGCCCACGCCAGGATTTCCTCGCCGCAGCTGCCCAGCAGACCAACCTCGTCGCCGATCTTGACCCGCAGGCCAGGAGCCTGGAGGGCTATCTATTCCCGGACACGTACCACCTGTCCCGCAAGGCAACCTCGGAGCAGATTTACGCCATCATGGTCCGGCAGTTCCGCACCGAAGCCGCTCAACTGGGATTGAAAGAGAACGTGCATGCCGTGGTCACCTTGGCTTCATTGGTGGAACGCGAGACGGCCGTGGATGCGGAACGCCCGCTGGTGGCCAGCGTGCTTGATAACCGCCTCGCCGCAGACATGCCCCTGATGACCGACCCCGCCGTGATCTACGGTCTGCAGTTGGAGAATCGCTGGCGGGGAACCATCTACCAGAGCGATCTGGCCCGCGACACCGCCTACAACACCTACCTGCACAAGGGTCTGCCGCCCGGCCCCATCGCCAATCCAGGCGCCCGCTCGCTGCGCGCTGCCATGAATCCCGCCCGAACGGACTATCTCTACTTCGTTGCCGCCAGCGCCAATCCGCAGGGTCATTCCGTGTTTTCCCGCTCCCTTGAAGAGCAGAACCACAACGTGGCCGGCTACCGCAATGCCGTCAAGAAGGCTGGTGGCCGATGAAGGCAAAGTGCGCATCGCACCGTGCGCCTGCGATAGCAGCCCTGTTTCTTCCCCTGCTGCTCACCGGCTGCTCCCTGTTTCCCACCACCCGCAAGCTGCCGATTCCCAAAGCCCCTCTCGTCGAGCAATCCATCCCGCCGGAAGAGCTTGTTGAGCGGCTCAACCATCGCTGGGACGCCGTCAACTCCCTCACCGCCAAAGTCGAATTTCGCGCCAGCGTGTCAAAAAGCAAGGAAGGCGTGGCCACCGACTACCCCTCCGTCGAAGGACACATCCTCATGCGCAAGCCGGAAAGCCTGCGCGTCGTGGGCCAACTCATTGGCGTAAGAGTCTTTGACATGGCCAGCACCGGCGAATGCTTCACGCTGTTGATTCCCCACTACGACGAAGTCATCAAGGGATGCGGCCCCAGCAAAGTGAAATCAAAGAACACCTGGGAGAATCTCCGGCCGGGCTTCTTCTTTGACTCCATGCTGGTGCGCGGATTGGATCCCGCCGATCATTACTCCGTGACCTCCGAAACCTTCATGGTCGAGGATGCAGCCAAGAAACACCTGTTCTCAGTCCCGCAATACATTCTTCATATCACGCGGCCCAAGGCCGGAGCGCAGGAAGAGACAACCAGGCGCGTCGTCTACTTCCATCGCGACGATCTCGAACCCTATCAACAGGATATTTACGACGCCGACGGCAACCTCGACACCCAAGTCCTCTACGATGCCTACCAGGATTTCGAGGGCGGCAGATTCCCGTCTGTGGTCACCATCAAGCGTCCGATTGACGATGTTCAGATTCTCCTCAACATCGAACGCGCCACGGAAAACCAGACCCTCCCCGACGACCAGTTCGCCGTATCCATCCCCGAGGGATACAAGATCGTGACCCAGCAGTAGCGAGTGCCGCCGGGTTCTCGCCGGCCGCTGCGGCATCGCGGCCATATGTGTTACAAAGGTTGGTTGCGTTTCCGGCCTATAGCAAAACCAGGGACGATGTATCCCGAGGCCAAGGCTCTCAAGTCGACGCGACCAACAGTGAGCGGCGACCTTCAACGAAGCCAATCAGGACACGGTATCCCTGGTTTGGCCGTAAAGCCAGGAAAGGACCATCCATGGACCGCAGAACATTCCTCGGCGCTGCCTCCGCCGCCCTGCTCGCCGACACTCTTCATCCCGTGTCGGCCTTCGCCGCCTCACCCGCCCCGCTCGAGCCAATGGACCTCAAACCGATGGACCTGGGCCTCATCATCAGTCCCTTCGGCGCTCCTGAGGCCACCTTCCGCCGCGTCCATGAGATCGGTTTCAACAATTGCTTCCTGTCTCTGGACGGCTACATCAACGGGTTTACGCCGGAAATTGCCAACCAGTTTGGAGATATGCTGGCCAAGTATTCTCTGGTAGCGACCACCGTCGAAGTCGTCGGCCCTCCGCCTCTGGAATGGAACTTCCTGCGCGGTCCTTCCACCATCGGCCTGGTCCCTCCAAAGACTCGCGCCGCCCGCATCGACGCCCTGCGCCAGGTCTCCGACTTCGCCAAGCTCCTCGGTATTCAGCAGGTGCAAACCCACTGCGGCTTCATCCCCGAAGACCCAGCCGACCCGCTCTATCCCGGCGCCGTCGAAGCTATCCGAACCGTCGCCCAGCACTGCCAGTCCAACGGCCAGTACTTCCTCATGGAGACCGGCCAGGAGACTCCGACCACCATGTCGCGCATGATCCGCGATGTAGCCATGCCCAACCTCGCCGTCGGACTCGACACTGCCAACCTGATCCTCTACGGCAAGGCCAATCCGGTGGACGCAGTCGACATCATCGGCCCGCACGTCCGCAGTGTGCACGCCAAAGACGGCCGCTGGCCCACTGACCCCAGCCAACTCGGGGAAGAAGTCCTCATCGGCAAAGGCCTCGTTGACTTCAAGCAGGTCTTCACCAAGCTGCATCGCCTGGGCTACACCGGCGCCATCACCATCGAGCGCGAAACCAGCGGCCCCCAGCAAATCGAAGACGTCCGCAACGAGAAGGTCTATCTCGAAAAAATCCTCCGCGAAGTCCTCGCCTGATCGGAAATGTGTCGCCGCGGATTTTTCCCGCAGAATGCTGGAAACCCGCCTTTGTCGGGGCTACGATAAAGGAGGAGGGTTGGAACATGGCAACACTTGATTGGTCCCACTGCCCCGCCGTCGAAAGCGTTCCGGACAGACGCAGCGGCGCTTGGGTCTTTCGCGATACCCGCCTGCCCGTTGCGACCGTCATCGAGAACCTTGAGGATTTAAGCATCGAGGAAGTGATGGAGCAATTCGACGTGACGCGGGAGCAGATTGCGGCAGTACTGGATTTCGTGGCCCAGAGCCTGAACGCCTCAACGCCGGAGCAGCCCCCCGTGCCGGTCGATGCTCATTCTCTTTGACCACGGAATGCCAAAGGGCCTCATCCGCGCCCTTCCCGGCCACACCATCGTCACGGCCCAATCCCGAGGTTGGGACAGGTTCAGTAACGGCGAGTTGCTGAATGCCGCAGAGGAAGCTGCGCTCGATCTCTTGCTCACCACCGACAGCAGAATTCGCTACCAGCAGAACCTTGCCGGACGCAAAATCGCCCTCGTCGTTTTGACTGGCACCACGAAATGGTCACAGGTCAGATTGCACCTTGAACGTGTCGCCGCCGTGGTGAACGCAGCTACCACCGGCAGCTATGCCGAGGTGGAGATTCCGTTCAAAGAAAGCGACTCACCCTCAAAGAGACCAAATTGAGACGCCCCGCGTCGGGCCCATTACACGAAGTTCCGCCGCCTGTACATGCCTTGCATTCAACGCAGGCCGGAGAGCAGTTGGACAGCGTAAACTTTCGACAAGAGGAAATCGGAACCATGGACCGTCGCCAACTCATCCAGACCGGAGCAGCCGCCGCATCCGGCATGATTCTGCTCAAACCCGCCACCGTCTTCGGCTATGCCGCCAACTCCGCCGTCCGCCACGGCCTGCTCGGCTGCGGCAACCGGGGCAGTTCCGTCGCTGAATCCTTCTCCAAGAACACCTCCGCCCAGGTTGTGGCCATCGCCGATCTCTTCCCCGACAACCTCGCCGCCGGCCGCAGCCGCTTTGATCAGCTCAATGCATCCCTCGGCCGCGCACCCATCGACGCAAAGCTCTTATTCCATGGCCCCCATGCCTTCGAGCAGCTTGCCGCCTCCCCGGACGTCGACCTGATCCAGATCTCGACTCCACCGTTCTTCCACGTCCAGCATCTTGAAGCCGCGGTCGCTGCCGGAAAACACGTCTACTGCGAAAAACCGGTCGGCATCGACATCCATCAGGCCAAACAGGCCCTCGAAATCGCCAAGCGCGTCAAGCATACGCAAAGCGTCGATGTCGGTTTCCAGTGCCGCAACGCCCCGTCCATCGCCGCCATCGCGGAGCGAATCCAGTCCGGCGCGCTGGGCAAGATTGCCTTAGTCGCTGGCATCTATTACGCCCCGGCATCGACAGAAAAGACCCGTCCCGGCGCATCGCCAGACGAATACCGCCTGCGCAACTGGCTCTGGGATCGCGCTCTCTCCGGCGACATCCTGGTCGAGCAGAACATCCACATCATCGACCTCTGCAACTGGATGCTCGGCGCTCATCCCATCAAAGCTACCGCCACCGGAGGCCGCAACATCCTCACTCACTTCGGCGATTGCTGGGACAACTACCAGGTCGACTTCACCTATCCCGGCGATGTCCACCTCTCGTTCTCGTCCACCCAGTTCGGCAGCGATGGCGTCTTCGATGCCGGCCTGCGCCTCTTCGGCTCCGACGGCTCAGCAACCGTGCCTTACTCTGGCCCGTTGGCAATCACCGGCAAACAGGCCTGGGCATGGCAGGACTCCTCCGCATCGGTTCCCGGCTCCGGCAAGTTCGCCGCCAACGGCGCCTTCAGTGACAACCTGGCCTTCGCCGACCGTGACAAGGAACGCACCTTCATTGACAGCATCACATCCGGCAATTGCCACAACCAGATTGCCGCCGGTGTCGAGACCGCGTTGAGCTGCATGTTGGGCCGCATGGCCGGATTGACGCATCGGGAAGTAACGTGGGAGGACCTGCTCGCCCGCGGCGAAACCTACCAGCTCGGATTCAGCCTGAACCAGTTCGCGTGACAAGCCAAGCTCAGTTTGCCTGAGGCTGGCTCGAATGCGTCTTCAACTGTTTGAGCTTCTGTTCCAGCGCTTCAAGCCGGCGCCGGCCTTCCGCCAGCCAGCGCGGATCGCGCTCAAAGCGCAGATAGCGGTTCCATGTCTCCACCGCGTTCATCGCCTGGCCGCGGTCTTCCATCGCCACCGCTTCGTTGAACAGCACAACCGGGTCACCGGGAGCCATCTCATCCGCGCGCCGCAAAATATCCAGCGCCGTGGCGCGATCGTTCTCGCTCCCCGTCGCCTCTCCCCGCTCAAAGTACGCAGATGCATCGTCCAGCAGCAGGCTCTCGCTCACCGGTCCGGCAGCCACCAGGCGGTCCAGAATATCGATGGCCTGATCGAATTTTTCTTCCAGAATGTCGGAGCGCGCCTCCAGTTGCAGCCAATGCTCATCCTCCGGCGCTGCCGCGAGCTGTTGCTCAATGCGATCCTGCGCGTCTTGCAGCTTAGCCGACTCGCGCCCCGCGACGCCGCCGCGCAAATGCTTCTTCGGCGTTACTTCGGCAAATCCCGCGCCCGGCATGCGCATGTCGAAGATACGCTCATGCGTATAGGCCTCGGCCAGCAGGTTTTCGGGGTTGTTGGCTTCGCGCCACCAGGAGATCAGCCAAACGCCAATCAGCAGTGACGCTGCCAGACCCGCGCCCGTCCACAGATACAACCGCGAAGGCCTTTTCGAACTGAACTGAACCGGCGTTCCTGCAAGCTGCGCGGCCAGCTTCCGTTGTCTTTCCGTCAAGGAGAAACCGAGCCCGGCAAGCGCCGCGTTCTCTTCCGGCGATATATCGGCAGCAAGGGCTCGCACCCGCTCTGCGCACACTCGGCAAACAGCCGCGTGTGCCAGCAATGCGTTCACTTTAGCCGCTTCCCCTGGACGCGCCTCGTCGCCGAGCAGCCGAGCCCAGTCGCCCGGATCGGGACATCGCCCCGCCGCATCCTCGTCCCTGGCGCTCTCCGGCTCTTCGTGCCCTGGATCGTAGGTACCGGCGGAACGGCGTTGTATCAGTTGCTCGAACGCGCCGGCTAATCCTGCTCCAGCGTTTTGCGAAGCGTTTTCAAAAACCGGGCCCGGGTTGATGTCATCTTTCATGTCTGCACTCTATATTTAACGGGTTTGCGGAACACATTCCTTTCACTCAATCGTTTTTCGTCTTATCCTGACCCCGGCTGGACTCCCGACCCTTTGCTCCCAACCTGGTCGCGCAGCCACATCGTCACCCGCCGCAACGCGCTCTCCACCCCTTTGGCCGTCAATCCGGCCGCGGATAGCCGTGCAATCTCCTCGGCCGTATACCCCTGGCGATAGTAGAGCCAGAACAGCGCCCTGTCGCGCTCGCCAATGCTCTCCGGCGCTGATCGAAGCTTTTCATCCAGTTGCGCATACAACGCCGACTGCTCTATCCGCGCCGCCGGCCTCGCCCCAACCGCAGGCGACTGCGCATCTTCGTCGGTCAGCGACATGGTCACCACTTTGCCGCCCCTCTTTGTCGAGTGGGTGCGGCGGAAATAGTCGTTCGCCACCGAAGCCGCCACAATGCGCAGCAGTCCCAGGAACGAATCCTCTCCGCGCGGCTCGAAATCCCGCAGAATCCGGCGCTGCTGCTCGCACAGTTTCAAAAACACTTCCTGCACAATGTCGTCCACTGTTGTCGGCGATGGACCGCTGACCCACATCCGGCTCACGCGCAGCGCCACCAGCGACGCCAGCGGCATGCAGCGGGCAACAAATTCTTCCCACTCCGCGGCATCGGCGGAGTGGGCACAGGCTTTCGCCAAATCGTTGACCGTGGTGCGAGAGTCATTCATCGCGCGCGACCAGTTTACCGTACACCCACCGCAAAGTTTATTCCTTTGCAAATACTTCCAACCGCCGGTAACCCACGCACCGCAAAAGATTTTGAAGCTGTGCTAGTATCCCGCCAAGCAGCAAATGGCCGTTTCCTTGAGGAGCCGGAATGCAAACCAACCTCCGCCCCATGTCGCTGGGCGAAATCCTTGACCGCACTGCCCAGCTCTACCGGACCAATTTCGCGCTCCTGGTGGGCATCGCCGCCGTCTATTCCGGGATCCTGCTGGTGCTCAACCTGGGACAGATCGGCGTCACGGCCCTGCTCGGCCATCTGCACATGAGTGGGCAATTGCCGTGGGTGACCCTGGCCTTCGTCGTCGTCATGATTCCCCTCATCTTCATCTTCGCCGGCGCCGCGGTGGCTGCCAATAACCGGGCCGTGGCATGGATCAACCTTGGCCAGCCCGCCACCATTCGCGGAGCCTATCGCAGCATCCTTCCCCGCCTGGGCCGCTATCTCTGGCTCATGACCATCGTCGCCTTTCTCATCTACCTTCCCTTTGTCATCATCTTCATCGGCTATTTTGTCTTCCTGTTTGCATACGTCCGCCCCAAAGGCCTCTTCGCCGCAGGCGGCGCCGGCGCCAACCCGCAAGCCGCCGCGATCCTGGCCCTCGTCACCCTCGCGTTTTTCCTGCTGAGCGCCGCCGCTATGGTCTATGCCATCTTCATGGCCTTGCGTTATTCGCTCGCCATCCCCGCCTCGGTGATTGAAGACCTCAAGGCCCGTAAGGCCATCAAGCGCAGCATCGAGCTCACCATGGGATCGCGCGGCCGCATCTTCATCCTTCTGCTCCTCATCTTCGTCATTGAGCTCGGACTGGCCACCATCACCCAGGTCTTTTTCATCGTCGCTGCTTACACTGCAGCCAAACGCCATGGCACCTTGCCGGTGTGGATGCAGATCGCCCAGCAGGTGGTCGGCTTCCTCACCAACAGCTTCATCGGACCCATGTATGCCACCGGCCTCACCCTCTTCTACTACGACCAGCGCGTGCGCAAAGAGGGCTTCGACATCGAGTGGATGATGGAAGCGGCCGGCATGAACATGCCCGCGCCGGCAGCCGAAATTCAGCCTCCTTCAACCCTGCCGGAAGCCGGTACAGCAGAGCCCGCCGCCCCCGCACCTGCAGGTCTTGAGACCCCTGCCAGCCCGCAGCCGCTACCGGACAACGAACCGGCCGAGGGCTCAATCATCCCCGAATCGCCGCCCGAAAGTCCTCATGAATGAACCCCTCCACCCCTCGAGCCTGAGCGAGATCCTCGATCGCACCGCGCAGATTTATCGCTCGCGCTTTCTTGTCTTTCTCGGCATCGCGGTCATCCCCACCGCCGTGCTGGTGCTGCCTGCCGGGGGAGCAGCTCTTTTCATTGCATGGGCCGCCTCAGCCAAAGCGCACGACGGCGCGGCTGCCGGCGTAGTGGCCGCTCTGTTCCTGGGAGGCCTGGTCCTGATAGCGCTGCCCATCTTCATCGCCGCCAATGCCCTGGCCATGGCCGCCATGAGCCACGCCTCGGCCCGCGCGTTCCTCAGCCAGTCCATCACCATCCGCGACTCATACCGCGCAGTCTGGCGGCGGGGCTGGCGAGCCATCGGGCTCTACCTCTTCGAGATTGTCGTCATCTGGATTGTTCCCCTCACCGCCTGGTTCATCCTGGTAATGTTTTCCACCATTTTGTCCTTGGCTGCGCAGAGCGCCGGCATCGGCGCTGGAGGTCTCTTTGTTTTCGCCGCCTTTCTCGTCGCCGGCCTCGCTACGTACGGCTTTTGGATGACACTCCGCCTGTCCCTCGCCTTCCCGGTCGCCGTCGTCGAACAGGTCAGCGCCTGGGGCGCATTGCGGCGCAGCGCTTCGCTTACCAGTGGAACCAAGGGCCGCATCCTGCTGCTCTATCTTCTCGGCTTCGCCCTCAACTCCATCCTGTCAGTGGCCATCACCCTTCCGCTGGTGTTGCTCATGGCCCTCATTCCCGCCTCCCGCAATCCCCAGCATGCCCAGGCCGTCGGCACCATAACTTTGCTCGTTGTCTATGGCGCTTCCTTCGCCGTCCAGGCCCTTACACGTCCTGTCTACGGCATCGCTCTGGTGCTCTTTTATTACGACCAGCGCATCCGTCAGGAGGCCTTCGACATCGAGTGGATGATGCTCCAGGCCGGCCTCGTCGTTCCCCCGCCGTCTCAATCCGCAGAACCACCCGCCGCAGCCTTGGGAGAACCAACATGAGCGACTTCAACCCTCCGCTTCCCCCTTACCCGCCCGCGCCTGCCCTGCCGCCCAACGGCTACGCATATCCCATGACCTTCGGCCAGATCCTCGACCGCATCTTCCGCCTGGTGCGCTCCAATCTTCGCCCATTTCTGATCATCGGCGTCTTTCCCATTGGCGTCTTGTTTGCGTTCTACGCGGTGTTTTTTGCCGCGCTCTTCGCTGCCGGAGTCTTTCAGCATCCGCAAGCGCAACCCAACACCGCAGCCATGCTCTCGATCATCTTGCCCATGGTCCTGTTTTTCATTCCCGTCATTTCCGTGATCTATGGCCTTTACTACGGCGCCTCCACCTTCGCCGCCGTGCAGGCTGACAACAATGTCAAGGTCACCGCCGGCGATGCCTTTCGACACGCCTGGAGCAAGCTCGGCCGTTACGTCTGGCTTATGGTGCTGCGCAGCCTGATCATCTCCATCCCCATCGCCGTCGTGGCATTTGCCATCGGCGTTGGAGGCCTGATCCTGGGACTCTATCCGAGAGGCGGAAACTCCAGCCCAGCTGCCCTGTTTTTTCTCATCCCGCTCTTCATCCTGTTCTACCTTGGAGCAATCGTCTACGCCGTTATCATGACCCTGCGCCTGTCGCTCGCCTTCCCTGCCTGCGTCCGCGAAAACCTCACCGCCATGCAGTCCATCAAGCGCAGCGGCGTGCTGAGCAATGGCGCAAAGGGACGCATCTTCCTTGTGCTCCTGATCATTTACGCCATCAGCTCCGTCTTCGTCATGGTCTTGTATGCAGTGGGCCTGTTCGTCTTTGCCATCGCCGCGCTCGCCGGCATGGGACACACCAGTCTGTCCTCCCCGATAACAATCGCTCTGGCCGTCATCGGCGTGCTCGTTGTCCTCGCGCTGATCTTTGTCTGGTCCGCCGTCCTCATGGCCGCTTACTCCACCGCTTTCGCCGTCTTCTATCGCGACCAGTACCTGCGCAACCAGGGGCCGCCGCCGTTACCCATCCAAGTCGTCGGACCCGCATGACCTCAACTCTTCGCGCCCCAACCCACTAAACATCCACTATCATCAGCGCATGCACCGCAAGGCCCGGGAATACGAAGGAATGAGGAGTGAGGCAGCGTTCGCGTGCCTGGCTCTGGCCGCCAGTCTCGCCCTGCCGCAGCCTCGCCTCGCCGCGCAAGTGGCCGTCGCACCCGCCGCGCCCACCCCCCAGTCTGGCCATCCCCAGACCGCTTCCCTTGACGACTACCGCAACCACCTTCTCACCCTCACCACCCTGGTCCAGGCTTGCGCCAAAGCCCGCGACATGAAAACCTGCGACCCATCCCTGGTTGGCCCCGATGAGGAGATCCCCATCTCGCTGGCTCCCAATGCCGAGCGCCGCCTGGTGCGCTACGGCTGGCTCCGCGTGCTGCTCTCGAAAGCCCAGGACAAGGACGCACCCCCGCCCAAGGTCAAGCCCGCTGTCACCTCAGACCAGCAATCCTGGGAAAACGTCCGCCCCGTTCCGCCCACCACCACGCAGCTTCTGGCAGACGCGCAAGAACGCTTGGCCGGCGACCTGGCCCAGGCCGGCGCCGCGCCCGCGCCCCTCCCCGGCCACGACCAGGAACGCACCGTGATGAAGCAGGTACTGGCTGGCAGCGAGTATCGCGGTCTGGAAGAGATCGATCCCCAAGCTTCGACCCTTGAGAAGGTCGGCAACTGGCTCAATAACCTGCTTTTAGGCCTGATGAAAGCCAGTGCCCGCGCGCCTTGGCTCGGCCGCCTGCTGGTGTGGGGATTCATCGCCGCCGTCTGCGTCGCCCTGGTCTGGGGCCTCTTGCAACTCGAGCGCCGCTGGCGCATTCGCCTCGTCCCTGAAGATCGCAGCCCCACCCCCGGAGCAGCCTCCGCCATCCCCTGGCAACTCTGGCTTGAAGACGCCCGCCGTGCGGCCGCTGCCGGTCTTTGGCGCGAAGCTATTCATTTCCTCTATTGGGCCGCCATCTCGCGCCTCGAATCCAGGCGCCTGTGGCCCGCATACCGCGCCCGCACCCCCCGCGAATACCTTGCCCTGGTCGCCCCCGACGACCCGCGCCAGCCCTCGCTCGCCACCCTCACCCGCAGCTTTGAGCGCGTCTGGTACGGCGGCCGGCCCGCCGCGGAGAGCGACTACCAGCACGCCGAGCAACTCGCCTCCGCGCTCATTGCAGGCACTGTACCCCCCGGCACTGCAGCGTCAGGGCAGCCAGGAGGCGCGCTGCAATGACGTTCCTCTCCTCGCTCGACGCCAAAGACCGCCGCCTGCTGCTATGGTGCGTTTCCATTGCGCTCGCCCTTGCCGTCCTCATCGGCTTCCTGCTCCCCAGTTCCAACAGCAACAACAACCCCCTCCCTTCCAGCTATCTCGCCGGCCAGCACGGCGCACGCGCCGCCTACGAAACCCTGCTCCGTTCCAATTATTCAATCGAACGCTGGGAGCGTCCCCTCGCCGAGCTGGCCGCCACCGCCGGTCCGGACACAGTCGTCATCTTTGCCGAGCCGTTCACCCGTGAACCTGCCGACTTGAAGGCAGTCCGCCAGATTCTGGAGCGCGGCGGCCGCGTTCTCTCCACCGGCTTCGGGGGCGGGTTCATCCTGCCCGGCGAAGCCACCGAAACCCCCGACACCTTCACTTTCGCCGCCTGCAAGCTGGATCCCGAAGGCCTCGATCCTCTGGCCGGCTCAGGCGAGGTCTGGATGGTCCCAGGTGCCGGCTGGCAGGTGGGCAATCCCGCCTTCCACGTGGACTACGCCTGCACCGCCCAGCCCGCCGTCGTCGATTACGACTGGGGCAAGGGCCATGTCGTCTGGTGGGCCAGCTCCACGCCCCTTGAAAACGGATCCCTGGCTCGCGCCCACGACCTCGACCTGCTGCTCAACTCTCTTGGGCCCCGTGAGGGCCACCACTTTTATTGGGACGAGTCGCTGCACGGCGACATTCGCTCCACCTTCAGCTACGCCTCCGGCCCCTCGTGGACCATGCTCTGGATCGGCCTGCTCGTCCTCGGCCTGCTGGTCGTGCTCAGCTTCAGCCGGCGCAGCGGTCCTGTCCGCGAGCTCCCTGCCGCCGTCCGCGCCACGCCCATCGAGTTTCTTGAGGCCCTTGGCTCGCTTTACCGCAGTGCCGGCGCAGCTTCTACCGCCGTGGCCATCGCCCTCGAGCGCTTCCGCCGCCAGGCATTGCGTCTTTGCGGCCTGCGCGGCAAGCAGATGACCGCAGCCGACCTGGCAGCGATCCTGCGCCGCCGCTTCCCGCAAATTGACGCATCTCTTGAAGCCGACCTCGCCGCCTGCGAAGAGGCCGCGTGGAGCGAGTCCATCGCCTCCCGAGAGGCACTCAAGCTTATCCAGAAGCTGCATGCCCACCAGGAGAGGATCACCGCCGCCGCCAAACCCGGCGCTTCATTCGCAAATCCCCAAAACATTCATCCCACAAAGCAGGAAAGGGCTTCATGAACGAGGAAACCAGCCAACACCTGAATCAAGAACCACCCCCGGCCTCGGTCGGTTCGGCGAGCCGAGAGCCACAGACCGAAATGCAGACCCTCCGCGCGACCAGCCAGCTCATCGCCCACTCCCGCCAGGAGCTAGGCCGCGTTATCGCCGGCCAGTCCGGAGCCATCGAGGAGGTCCTGATCGCTGTCCTCTGCCAGGGCCACGCCCTCCTCGAAGGCGTCCCCGGCATCGCCAAAACCCTCATCGTCAAATCCCTCGGCCGCCTGCTCGGCCTCGGCTTTCAGCGCGTCCAGGCCACCCCCGACCTGATGCCCGCCGACATTCTCGGCACCAGCATCCTGCGCCCCGGCTCAGATTCATTCACCTTCCACGCCGGCCCGGTTTTCACCGACCTGCTTCTGGTAGACGAGATCAACCGCATGCCCCCCCGCACCCAGGCCGCCCTGCTTGAATGCATGGAGGAGCGCCAGGTGACCAGCGACGGTATCCGCCGCCCCTTGCCCGCCTGGTTCACCGTCTTCGCCACCCAGAACCCCGTCGATTTCGAAGGCACTTACCCCTTGCCGGAAGCCCAGCTCGACCGCTTCCTGCTCAAGATCCGCGTCGCCTACCCCTCCGAGCGGGAAGAACTCGAAATCCTTGAGCGCCATCACGCCGGCTCCGGTGCGGGCCTCCTTGAAGACGCCAACCTTGCCCCGATCCCCGCGGGCCTTCTGGCCGCAGCCACAGCCGAGGTCCGCTCCATCCGCATCGAACCCGAGCTCTACACCTACATCCTCACGCTCACCCGCCGCACCCGCGAGTGGCCCACGCTTCTTCTCGGCGCCAGCCCCCGCGCCGCCCTCAGCCTCATGCGCGTAGCCCAGGCCGCCGCCGCCTTCGATGGCCGCGACTACCTGGTTCCTGACGACGTCAAGCGCGCCGTCCAGCCCGTCCTCCGCCATCGCGTCATGCTCAAGCCCGAAGCCGAGCTGGAAGGCTTCGACGCCGACCGCGTCCTCACCGACGTCATCGCCGCCGTCCCGGTACCGCGCAAATGAACCGACATCAGAAAGGTGGTATAAAGGTAGTATGTTCAAAAACGGTGTCAAGGCCAAAACGTCGATCACACTGTCGCTGCCATTGCTTGTCAAAATCGATAAGCTAATTGGCGAAGGCGCCTCCCGTTCGGCCTACATCGAGAAGGTGCTCAGCGATCATCTCCGAGATGAGGAGCGTCAGGCGCTTCAGCAGCGGGATTTGGAACTGATCAACGCAGCCGCGGACCGGTTGAACGCAGAAGCGGAGGATGTCCTGAAGGATCAGGATGCCTTTCTCTTTGACCTCGCCCAGCACCAGAATCCTTGATACAAGCTGCCATGTCAACAAGCCCTCTTAGTGTTATGCCCACACGATTGACTGTGGCGGAACGTCCTTCCAAAATGAACCATCATGAAAAGAGGCGAACTTTACCGCGTATCCAGGCCACCCGGCGATCCAAAGCGGCAGCGGGTCTATTTGATCGTAAGCCGCCAGAAGCTGATCGAGTCGCGCTATTCCAGCGTCATTTGCGCACCTATTTATACCGAGGGCAACGGGCTCACAACTCAAGTCGCCGTCGGCCCCGAGAACGGTCTCAAGCACCAGAGCTGGATCACCTGCGACAATCTTGTTAGTTTTCACAAATCGGTGCTGACGGACTTTGTGGGGACTCTCTCGGCGGCCCAATTGAAGCAACTGAACCGGTCTCTGGCATATGCTCTCGATCTGCCCATTGAGGCTCAATGATCTCCCCCTCCCTCCATCCCGCCCCCATCCGCGCCGTCTGTCATCCGCGCAGCCGCTGGGCCGTTGGCCTCACCCCACGCGCCATCACCCTGCTGCTGGCCGGCTTCCTCGGCCTGATCCCCGGATTCTGGGACCCGCACCTGGCCTACTCCATGCTCGCCTGGGACACGATTGTTCTGCTCTCGGCTCTTCTCGACGGCCTCAGGCTTCCCGCCGCCTCCAGCCTTACCGCAACCCGCACCTGGTCCAACGCCCCTGCCATCGACTCCGAAACCGAAATCGAGCTTACCCTTGAAAACAACGGCAAACAAATCATCGAATGCCGCCTGATCGACGACCTGCCGCTGGCCCTGGTCGCGCGACCCGCTACGCACATCCTCACCGCTTTCCCACGTGTCCCCGCCAACCTCCGCTACCGTGTCCAGCCCCAGGAGCGCGGCGACTGGCAAACCGGCTGGCTCTATATTCGTTACCGCTCCGGGCTCGGACTGGCCGAGCGCTGGGCCCGCGCCCCGCTCACCCAGACCGTCCGCATCTACCCCGCGCTGCGCACCGGCGAGGAGCAGCAGATCTTCCTCGCCCGCAGCCGCCAGATCGATCTGCAACTGCGCCAGGCTCGGCTCCGCGGCCTGGGCCGCGACTTCGAAAGCCTGCGCGAGTACCGCGAAGGCGACGACCTGCGCGACATCTGCTGGACCGCCACCGCCCGCCGCGGAGGCCTCATCACCCGCCAGTACCAGACCGAGCGCAGCCAGGCCGTCTGGATCGTCCTCGACTGCGGCCGCCTCATGCGCTCCCGCGTCGCCATCCCCCCCCGGATCAACGACCCGGGGGGATTGAAGGGTACGGGCTTTAGCCCGTACGTCAACCCGGCGCAATCAACCTGGGCTTTAGCCCCTGAGGGAATGCATCCCGGGAGCCCAGCCTCAGACCCGCCCCCACCCCACTCCAAGCTCGACCACGCCTGTACCACCGCCGTCGCCCTCGCCCAGCTCGCTCTCTTCTCCGGCGATCGCGTCGGTCTCCTGGCCTATGGCCACAGCATCCAGCAGCGTCTGTTGCCCGGCCGCGGCGCCGCTCACCTCCGCCAGCTCATCGAGTCTTTAGCCCTCGTCCACGCCGAATCCGGTGAAGCCGACCACCTCCGCGCCACTGCCACGCTAAACCGCCTTCAGCCCCGCCGCTCCCTGATCCTTTGGATCACCGACCTGGCCGAAACTGCCATGCGTCCCGAAGTCATCGACGGCGCCGTGCAACTGCTTCGCCGCCATGTCCTGCTCTTCGTCGCCATGGCTCAGCCCGAAGTCGAATCCATCGCCCAGGCCCGTCCCAAATCCGTCGACCAGATGTTTCGCGCCGCCGCCGCTCAGGAGATGGCCGCCCGCCGCGAACTCCTCCTTGCCCGCCTTCACGAGCACGGCGCCCTCACCCTCGATCTCAATCCCGAGGCGCTCACCTCTTCCGTCCTCAACCAGTACCTCACCGTCAAAGAACGCGCCATGGTGTAGCAACGAGCCCAGGTGCAACCGCATGAACAATTCTTCTTGCCTGATTTGTTCTCTTCCGAGATTGAAACGGAAAATCGGCAGCGATCTTCCCGGAGGGAAGAATCGAAAATAGCCCGTGGGGAAGTCCGCTCTGACGGACGCACCCCTGGGAATCATGCCGGCCAACCCCCGCCCCGTAGGGCGCGGCTTGACCTGGAGCTGCGAATTCAATCAATTCCGCGCCATTGCTGCGGCGACTAACCAGCTTGTGTCACCCCGCGGCCATTAAGTGCTATAGAATCTGCATCGGGTTCTCCGTACCATCAGATCCAGTTGAGGATTTGATGGAAAGCAACGACCCAGCCCTGCGCGGAACAGCAGCGACCCCGGAATTGTGGGCCGGTGTCTATATGATGCTGGTGTTCGCCCTGCTTTCCCGCGCGCTGCACGCCTTGAACAAATATGATGGGAAAACCTTTGGCTGGCAGCAGGGCGTCGAGATCGCCGTCGAGCTTCTCTTCTGCCCCGCGCCGCTGCTGATGGGCCTCTCTTTCCGAAACCTGATCAGGAACGAGCGAAACTACAACCGCCTCAGCCAGCGTGCCTACAAGGTTTGCAACTTCTGGCTCGCCAAACTCCTGATCATCGCTTACATCGCCATGATTCTCTAACCTTCTATATTTCAATTATATACGAGCAAAATATCTGTCATCCTGAGCGCAGCGCACTTCAGCGGAGCCGAAGGACCTGCTTTTGGCAAGTGCATTCCAACTAACCCTTCATTAAGCGGATCTTGCAAACTTCCGAGGAACGATTCCAGATCCAAATAACCCCGCGTTTTCTTGACCCCGCCATTTACGCTTACCGCGATCCCGTCGCCCGGTCCTCCAACAAAAAGTTGACCTCCCCCGCGCCATTACACCCAAAACTGAGTTACTATCTAAAAACCCGCCGGACCTCGGCCACGGAGGACAACCATGTTCATGCCTGTCGCCGTACGACCTACCCGCTGAACACCGCCTCGGGCCGACCCCGCTCCTGCCGCTCCTATGCGGCACCCCGAGGATACTCAAACCCCGGGTATCGTCACTGCACATCTTGACCCCTTCTTGATCGCAGCGTGACCCCATTGCTTATGCCTTCGCCTGTCGACGGCATCGTGGAGTTTCCCATGTCCTTGCTTGAAACATCGGCGCCGCTGCCGGCCGACGGTCGTGCGCCCGGCTTATGGAGTTCAATTCGCGAAGCCCTGCGCGGCTCGCATCAGGACTACACCTCCGGCAGTCTCAACCGCTCCATCCTCCTGCTCGCCATTCCCATGGTGCTGGAGATGGTGCTTGAATCCCTCTTCGCTGTTGTCGACGTGTTCTGGGTCGGCCGCCTGGGCGCAAATGCCGTAGCCACCGTGGGCATCACGGAGGCCATGCTGGCCCTCGTCTTCGCCATCGGTCTGGGCCTGTCTCTTTCCACAACCGCAATGGTCGCCCGCCGCATCGGCGAGAAAGACCCTGAAGATGCAGCCATTGCCGGCGTGCAGGCCGTCATCCTGGGCCTGCTGGTGTCGCTGGCGTTGGGCATTCCTGCCGGCATCTTCGCTCCGCAACTGCTGCATCTGATGGGTGCGTCGCCGGCAATCGTCTCAACCGGCTCAGGCTATGCCCGCATAGCTCTCGGCGGTTGCGGCGCCATCATCATGTTGTTTCTCAACAACGCCATCTTCCGCGGAGCCGGCGACGCGGCCATTGCCATGCGCCTGCTCTGGGTCTCCAACATCATCAATCTTGTGCTCGATCCCTGCCTCATCTTCGGCCTCGGCCCGTTTCCACACCTGGGCGTAACCGGCGCGGCCCTGGCCACCTTCACCGGCCGCAGCATTGGCGTGCTCTACCAGTTCTACCGCCTGTCGCGCGGCACTGAGCGCCTGCACGCGCTGGGCCGCCATCTGCGCCTCAATGGGGCAGTAATGGTTCGCCTGCTGCGCGTCTCGCTCACCGGAATGCTGCAGTTTGCCGTCGCCAATGCAAGCTGGATCTTCCTGGTGCGCATCGTCGCGTTGTTCGGTTCCGCTTCCGTCGCCGGATACACGCTCGCCATCCGCATTGTCGTGTTCTTCATTCTGCCTTCCTGGGGTCTAAGCAACGCGGCTGCAACCCTGGTCGGCCAGAATCTGGGCGCAGGCCATCCCGATCGAGCCGCGCAGGTCGTGTGGCGAACAGGCTTCTACAACATGCTCTTTCTCGGAGCCATCGGCGTCTTCTTCATCGTCTTCGCCACACCTGTGGTCCGCCTCTTCGTCGACGATCCCGCCGTAGTGCCCATCGCCGCCGTCGCCCTGCGCACGTTCAGTTGCGGCAACATCGGCTACGCCTACGGCATGGTCATGCTGCAGGCATTCAACGGCGCCGGCGATACGGTCACGCCCACCATCGTCAACTTCTTCGGCTTCTGGGTACTCGAGTTGCCGCTTGCCTGGGGTCTTGCCGTGGGTCTGGATTTCCGCGCCGAGGGAGCTTTCCTCTCCGTGGTCATCGCCGAGTGTTCCATGGCCCTCGCCGGCATCGTCCTCTTCCGCCAAGGCCGGTGGAAGCGAAAGAAGATCTAGGGCGCGTTTCTCACAGGTCGCCGAGAATCGTGGCGCCGGTCTCCAGACCGGCTGTCGTGAGGGCCTCCCGGCCCTCACAAACCTCGCCAGACCCGCCCACCAGCTTCCCTGACTCGCGGAGGGAGGAAGCCTTCACCAGCCAATTTCCCCGCCAACTTGCTAACTCGCCATTCCCGCGAAGCGGGGGCTAACTTGCTGTATTCGTTTCAAAATCCGGCCCACGCCGCGAATGAGCCGGCCAAATTTCCCTCATCCCGGAATCCCGCCAGCACGCTCGCTCATCTGAGACAATGATGCTAGTGAATCAATCGCTCCATCTTCACCCGCGGCAGGCGATCCTGCTGGCCGGCGTGGCCCTGACCGTCGCCGCGGCCCCAGCCTGCGCCCAGGGGACTAACCCCACTTCCGCCACCAACGCCTTTTATGGCAGCGTGACCTCCCATCCCGCCACCGACGACACCCTCAAGCTCTGCCTCGATGAAGCCATCGCCCTCGGCTTAAAGAACAACCTCGGCCTCAAGGAAGCCGAAAGCGGCGAAAAATTGCTCAAGGGCGAAAAGAACGAAGCCCTCCAAGAGTTCCTGCCCAACCTCATCCTTTCTGGATCGACCGGCGTCTATCAGCACAACCTGGCCGCGCTCGGCTTCGGTCCCGGCGTCATCGGCCAGTTCAAATCGCTCTTCCCCAATGGGTTACCCGGCGGCTTTTCCGAAATCACAAAGGACACCCTCACCCAGGGCGAGGTTCAATTCAGCGAGACGCTCTTCTCCGGCCCGGTCATCGCGGGATACAAAGCCGCCGGCGCAGGGGAACGAGCTGCCAATTTCGCCAAAATGTCGGCCCGCGGCGAAGTTGTTCAGCAGGTGGCCACGGCCTACCTCCACGCCATTGCCGCCGCCAGCGAAGTGGACAATGCCAAGGCCCTCGAAGCCGAGGACCAGGTCCTGCTCAATCACGCCCACGAATCCCACCTGGCCGGAACCGTCGCCAACCTCGACGAGCTCCGCGCCCGCGTCCAGCTTCAGTCCCAGCAACAGGTCCGCATCAACGCCGAAACCGACCTCGAAAAAGACCTCATCCTGCTGAAGCGAGAAATCGGCATCGCTCCCGGACAGAAGATCGCCCTCACAGATCCCGCCCCCTACACCGAACTGGCTCAGCAAACTCCTGAAGAAGTCCGCGCTATCGCTTATAAGAACCGGCAGGACTACCAGAACCTGCAGAACCAGGCTGTCGAATACAAGGCCATCCACGCCGCCTATCGCAGCCAGCGCCTGCCCACGCTCACCTTCGGCGGCTACTACGCCGTCAGCGAAGTTACCGGCGTCGGCGCGCACGGCAACTTCGTCGCCCAGGGCAATCTCAGCTTCCCCATCTTCCGCGAAGCCAAGCTGCGCGGCGACAACGAAGCCTCCCAGGCCCAGCTCGACGCCATCTCGAACCAGCTCGCCGACCTGCGCGGCCACATCGACCAGCAGGTCCGCTCCGCACTGCTCGACGTCAATGCTGCGCAGCAGCTCGTCCAGGTAGCCCGCTCCAACGTCGAACTAGCCACCCGCGAGTTGAGCGACGAAACCGACCGCGTCAACGCCGGCGTCGACGACAACCTGCCCCTGGTCACCGCCCAGGCCACGCTCGCCTCAGCGCAAAGCAATCTTGTTGAGAGCCTCTATCAATACAACGTGTCCAAGCTAGCCCTCGCCCGCGCCGCCGGCATCCTGGAAACGCAGTACCGCGACTACCTCGGCCGGTAGATTTCACCGCGCTCGGCCGGTAAAGACAACCGCGTTAGCCAATCTATTGCCTGACGCGGTTCAGTCCCCTCGCAACAGCAGATCACGCACCGCGCTTCTCACTTGGCTGCATCTCGTCTCGGGTTGCACGTCGTCCCGGAGGGACGTGTCGAGAATAGCCCCGGTTTGCGTCCGCCGCGGCGGACGC
>JBKQNU010000052.1:0-8702 GCA_052145815.1 Occallatibacter sp. | reverse complement strand
GCCTACGCCAGCCGCGGCGCAGCCTACGACGAGAAAGGCGAATGGGACCAGGCCGGCCCAAACTACGATCAGGCCATCCGCCTGGACCCAAGCGATGCGAAGACGCTGCGCAATCGGGGCGTGCTCTACAGCAAGAAAGGCCAGGACAAATTGGCCATCCTCGACTTCAACGAGGCCCTGCGGCTCAATCCAAACGACGGTGACGCGCTTGGGGACCGCGGTTATGCACACTTCTTTTTAGGGGAATTCGGCGACGCGCAGCAGGACCTCGGGAGAATGCGTAATTACCCGTATCCGGCCATCTGGCTCTACCTGGCCCGATCGCGGGCGGGCCAGCCGGCGCAAACCGATTTGGCCACCGATGCCGCGAAACTTAATCTCAAGGCGTGGCCCAGCCCAGTGGTGAACCTGTTTCTGGGAAAGACGACGCCAGAATTGTTTCTGGCGGCGGCCAAGGACAAGGACCCGAAGAAGGACCGGGAGCAGCATTGCGAAGCGTATTTCTATCTTGGGCAGAAGGCGCTGATCGCGGGCAAGCAGGACGAAGCCAACAAGATGTTTCAGAAGTCGTTGGACACCCACGTCACGACCTTTTACGAATACATGGGAGCGCAAGCCGAGCTGCAACGGGCCAGCGCCGACGCCGTCAAGCAGTGTGGCGATCAACAATATACCAATCCAGACGCAGCTTTGCGTTTCTGCTCAGCCGCCATTGGCTCCGGCCAGCTTCAGGGAGCCAGACTTGCCCGGCTGTACAACCACCGGGGGAATGCGTACGAGAAGAAGGGCCAATACGATCAGGCCATCCAGGACTACAGTCAGGCGATCCGGTTGAAGCCCGCCGCAGCCAAGCCGAAGCCCGCCGAAGCAAAACCGAAGCCGGCCGAAGCTCAACAGAATCCTGCCGACGCCAAGAAGAAGCACGTAGTAGACATTCCCGACGATGTTATAGACGCTTTTATGGGATTCTCGGACGACGCCGACGATTTTGGAGGCCTGGAACTCGACGATGTGTTCGCCAGCGCGAGTCCCTTTGCCACCGCCTTCGCCGACCGAGCCGCGGCCTACACGGCGAAGGGAGACTACGACCGCGCCTTTCAAGACTACAATCAGGCCATCGAGTTAGATCCGCTGTTTGCCGCCGCGTTCAGTGCGCGGGCCGGCGCCTACAAGCGAAGGGGTGAATATGAGCGAGCGATTCAGGATTACGATAAGGCCATCAAGAGCAACTCCGCTCTAGCCGAGTTTCGCGGGTGGTATGACGACCGGGGTGTGGCGCACTTCTTGCTCGCGCAGTTCGCCGCAGCACAGCAGGATTTTGCCGTCTCCGAGGCGAAAGTCCCCTACTCCTATGGAGTGATCTGGCTCTACCTGGCGCGGGCCCGCGCGGGACAGCCGGCAACCGGCGAGTTGGCCACCTCTGCCGCGCAAATTGACCTGAAAGAATTTCCCGGTCCGGTGGTCAACCTCTATCTGGGCAAGGCAACCGCGGACGCGGTTTTGGCGGCGGCGAACGACGCCGACCCAACGAAGAACCGCGACTTGCATTGCTCGGCGTATTTCTATCTCGGCGAGAAAGCGCTGATCGACGGCAAGCCGGACGATGCCCGGCGTTTCTTCCAGCAGGCCATGGAGACCCACTTCACCGCATCCGACATGTACCGCGGAGCGCAGGTGGAACTGCAGCGCCTATCGGGCGGGCCAGCGCAGCCACGAAGATGAAAACCAACGGCTCGAATCAGGCGTGCGGCCCACCCTGCAATTAGAGCAGATCGAGATGGCCATGGACAGCGCAAAAATACTCGTGATCGGGGCCGGCGTGAACGGCTCAATTTGTGCCGTGGGCCTCCATAACGCGGGGTTCAATGTGACGGTCCTCGCCCGCGGCAAGCGGTATGAAGAGATACGAGATGGAGGGATCGTCATCGAGGATCCCTTCAAAAACACACGCAGCGAAACCAAGGTTCCGGTCATAGACCGCCTCGATGCGGAAGATTCCTACGATTACATCCTCGTGGTCGTCCGAAAAAATCAGGTAAGGGACCTTCTGCCAGTCTTGGCCGTCAACCGGTCTCCCAATGTCGTCTTCATGGTCAACAATCCATCCGGCCCGGATGAATTCACCCGCGCACTGGGTAAGGAGAGGGTCATGCTGGGCTTTGTGTTCGGCGGGGGAAAGCGGGATGGAAGTGTGATCCGGGCCATCACCGGGCTTCGAGGGATGAGCACGCCTTTTGGGGAGATCGACGGCAGGATCACGCCGCGATTGACGCGGCTGGTTGCCATTTTATGCCAGGCAGGTTTGAAATCGAAAACATCGACCGATATTTCAGACTACCTCGCAACCCATGCAGCGCTCGTCGCTCCCTTGGCGCATCTTCTGACGAAACATGGCTGCAATACCTACGACCTGGCGCGATTCCCAGCCGAGCTCAGGCTGCTGGTCGATGCCCTGCGCGAGACCCTCGATGTGCTTCGCGCCACTGGGTTCAAAATCATCCCGTGGAGCGCAAACATAATCAGGATCATCCCACGTTTCGTTTTGGTCGCCGCTTTGCGTGCCCGCCTTGCCACCAAATTCGCGGAAGTCGGCGCCGGATGGCACTGTTCCCAGGCGCCGGATGAAATGCGCCAGCTTGGTATCGAACTGATGGCGCTGGTGGAAAAATCCAACCTTCCCGCCCCTGCCCTCAGGAAGCTGTTTGCGCCAGATTGATCACCGTCCCGGAACACCGCCGTCTTACCTCCGTAACATGCGCTGATTGCCTCCCCGCGATACGCTAAACCCAAATCAATGAATTCTGCCTGATGCGGCGGGGGAGGCAGGGGCAATGCCAGAAATCAGGATTGCGAGATCGGCGTCGAGAGTAGTGGTGGCGCTGACGGTTTTGGTTTCCTCGATGGCCTGGGCGCAGAACTGTACCGAGAGCGGCGCGCCCAAAGGCTTTGGCGGATCATGGTGGCGCTCCTATGCCGCCTGGTGCAGCAGTTGCAACGGCACGCCCGACGTCAATACCAACAGCTGCCATCGGGGCCCTAACTGGAAAGGCCAAGGCCAGGGTCAGGGTCCAGGAGGGACGCGTGTCAACGCCGCGCCCCCCGTCATGATCAACAATAATGCCGGCCAGCAGCAGGAGCAGATGCGCAGGCAGCAGGAGGAACAGCGCCAGCGCGAGGCCGAGGAAGAGCGCGAACGCCAGGAAGCCGAGGCCGCTCAACTCCGCCAACAGGAGTTCGACCGCAGCAAGGCGGAAGCCCTGGGCAACATGAAAGACATAGCCCGCACCCAGTTCGGGCTGAAAGACGAGGACACCGCCGGCACTTTCGCGCTGAAGGATGACAACGGCGCGCCCGCCAGCGGCGCGGAGCCGTTCCAGCTCAAAGATAGCCTGAGTGACGGCCCCAATAACAAGCCCGCCGCCCCGCCGGTCTGTGAGTGGGGCACGGGGGACACCTCGGTGGTCGATCTGCGCTGCCTGGGTCTCGATCCCAACAAGCCCATCGCGGTCGATCCGCACGTGGTGCGGGGCCAGCAGCGAGTCTTTCCGGCGCAGGTTGACCCGGCGACGTTCGAGAACGAAAACTTCATCAAAGGCATGCAAGCGGAAATGCGTCCGGGTGCGGCCGCTTACGCCGAGGCCGAGCGCTGCTTCAAGCTGGCGTTGCAGGACCGTCCCGACGACCCGCTGGTGCGCAACGCGATTCTGCTCGCCCAAGACATCCATAAGGAGCGGCTGGTAAAGGAGCTCGACGATAAGGCGCACGCTGCCATTGATAACCTGCAAGCCTACGCCGCCATACAGGCCGACGACAACAAACTCGCAAAAGCCTACATTGCCGAAGCGCGCACGCTCGACCCGGACAACGACAGCTACAAGTTCGTGGAGTCGATTGCCTCGGTCGATCTAGGGCCGGGGGTCGCGTCCCCGGAACGCAAGGCGGCCTACAAGATTGTCGCGAGCAGTCTGGTTTCCATCAGCAATCAGAATTTTGGCGCGGCTGAGGCCATGCTGAAAGTCGCGCAGAAAATGCAAACGAGGGACCCATTTATCGGCAGTCTTCTGCAGAAGGTGCGCGAGTACAATGCCGCGGCCGGCAAAGCCGCCGCCAATCCATGACCCCGGGCACAGCTGGACAAGGAGCAAAGAATATGAAGGCAAGTTCAAAATTCGCAGCCATGATCGTGATGCTGCTCTTCGTGCTTGCGGCCATTGGCGAGGCGCAAACCGCTGCTCGAGCGCCAGCTAAAAAGCCGGTCGTCCTCAGCAAGCAACAGGCCGCCGAACTGGCAGCCCGCAAACAGTTCGCAGCCGCGCTCGCCGAGTATTCGAAGCATCCGGAAGACACCACGCTGCGCGACCAGGTCATTCAGTTGGCCAAGGGACTGAAGACTGCGCCCGCGGTCCCGGCGGCGGCGAAGGCCGACTTCGCACAGGCCACTGCGCAATTCAAGACGGCTGCCGCAGCGGACGATTTCAAAAACGCGGCCACGCTTTTCGAGCAGGCGGCGGCAAAGGCGCCGTGGTTTGGCGATCCGTACTACAACGCGGCGGTCGCCTGGGCCAAGGCTGCTGATCTCGAACCCGCCAAGCGCAACCTGGTGGTTTACATGGCCGCGGCGCGCGAAGGCGCCAGCACCCAGGACGCGCAGCAGTTGCTAAAAGAAATCGGGCGGCAACAGAATATGCAGCAATTCCAGCAGGCGGTGGCCGCGCTGAAACAGAATCCCGCCGACAGCGCCCTGCGCGAGAAGCTCATGCGCCAGGCGGCAGAGCTCAATCCGCCACCGCCGTTGCCCGAAGATACGCAACGTTTTCTAGCGCGCGGAAAAGCCGCCATGAGCGAAGCCAAGCAGGCGGCGGATTTCAACGACGCGGCCCAGCAATTCGGCCACGCCATCGACGCGGCGCCCTGGTACGGGCCGGCTTACTACAATCTCGCGGTGGCGCAAAACGCAGCCGCCGATTTCGCGGCGGCGCGCCAGAACCTCAACTTGTACCTGGCGTGGGCGCGCGACCCCGCCGACATCCAGTCCACCAAGGACCTGATTTATCAATTGGAGTACAAGCAGGAGAAAGCCACTCGCGAACAGGCGGCGCGCGATGCCGAAGCGCAACGCCAGGCCCAGGAGCAACAAGCCGAAGCACAACGCCAGGCCCAAATGAGATACCGCCTGAACGAAGGTCTGAGCGGCAATTGGCACGGCCAGCAGGGATGCAGCGGTGCCAACATCTCGGTCAACGGCGCCGGATTTTCCGCGACCCTCTATTGCGGAGTCGGCGATAACATGCGGGGAAGCGGCAACGTCTCGCTCCAGGGCTCCAAACAAGACCTGCAATTGTCCGGTTCGGCGACTTTCCCCGCCGGCACGATGGTGAGTACTCTGTGCGGCACTCCTTCGACCACCTCGCAGTTCGACGGAGTCGTCAGCGAAGACGGAAGTTCGATCACCCTGCGCTTGAACTATCCCAGCTTCTACGCTGAATCGGTGGGCATGGGGATCTTCAAACGCTGCAACAACGGATCGGTGCGGGTCGATCATTGGACCCCAATCACCGTGATCGTGGTTCATTGAGCCGGTGGCGCGCATTTCCCGCGCGCCGCACCGCAATCGCAAGCTCTGGCAACTGGAGTGGCCCTTCGCGTGGATGCATATCTGCCACCGCTTCGTCACCCGATGGGAGTACCGCATCGAGAACTTCCCCGGCTTCGCCCACCTTGCCTGCCTCCACATCCTCCTCAGAAATCTACGAAGTTAGTTCTGTTGTGCAGCGCGTGGAAACAGCGGTTAACCAGCGGACGGCGCGGGCAGCGAAGGGAAGTATTCGTTACAATAACTCGCAAGCGATCACCTTCATGTTTTCGCTGCGTGAGATTTCATAGATGACATCCCGGTCCCTCGTGCCTGTCCTGCTCTGCCTGCTGGCCACTGCAAGCGCCGCGCAGTCCGCGCTCGCTCCCGCAGAAAGGCCTGAAGCCAAGGTCGACGCGCTTTTTCAGAAGATGGACTCCACCGTCTCTCCCGGCTGCGCGCTCTCCGTCATCCGCGACCACAAGATTGTTTACGAACGCGGCTACGGCATGGCCGACCTCGACCACAATATCGCCATCACGCCTGCGACGGTGTTTCACGTCGCATCCATGTCGAAACAGTTCACCGCCGCATCGATTCTGCTGCTGGCGGAAGAGGACAAGCTCGCGCTCGACGACCCGGTGCGCAAATACATCCCGGAGCTGCCCGATTTTGGCGTGCCGGTCACGATCCGCGAGCTGCTGCACCATACCAGCGGCCTGCGCGACCAGTGGGACCTGCTGCAACTCTCCGGATGGCGCTATTCTCGCGACCTCATCACCGATGCCGATGTTCTTTACGTCGTCTCGCACCAGCGAGACCTTAACTTTCCGCCCAACTCCAGGTTCCTCTACAGCAACACCGGCTACACGCTCCTGGCGCAGATCGTGGCCCGCGTCAGCGGACAGTCGTTTCGCAGCTTTACCACCGCGCGCATCTTTGCTCCGCTCGGCATGAAGAACACGCACTTCCGCGATGATTTCGATGAAATCGTCAAGAACATGGCCTATGGCTACGTGCCCTCGGGCGACACTTATCGCCTGAGCGTTACCAATTTTGACACTGAAGGCGCCACCAGCCTGCTCACCACCGTTGAAGATCTTGCCCTCTGGGACGAAAACTTCTATACGCCGCGCGTCGGCGGACCAAGCCTTGTACAGCAGTTGCAGGAGCGCGGAAAGCTCAATGACGGAGAGCAGATCGACTACGCAGCCGGCTTGGGAATCGGAAAATATCGCGGCCTCAACACCGTCGAGCATAGTGGAGGCGATGCCGGCTACCGCTCTGACATGATTCGCTTCCCCGATCAGCACTTCACCGTGGCATGCCTTTGCAATCTCGGCACAGCCAATCCCAGCGATCTGGCACGGAAAGTCGCCGAGATCTATGTCGGCCCGCAGATGCAACCGGTCGAGCACGCCCATGCCGTTGGCCCCAAGCCGCTCACTCTCACCCCCGAGCAGATGAAAGCCAAAGCCGGCGCCTATGTCAACGTCAAAGACCCAGACGATCTGGTCCGCTTTGTCGTCAAAGACGGAGGACTTCAGGCGGGCAACGTGGGCGAAGATGACACGTATGCGGTGGAGGCTATCGGCGAAGACCATTTCCGCCTGACGATCGGCCCCGACGAGTTCACGTTTTCACCCGCCGGGACTGGAGCTCCGCTGCAATTGACCATCAGGCACGAAGGCGGCAAGATAGAGACATTCTCGGCCGTCCCAGCCTTCGCGCCGACCGAAGCTCAGCTCGCCGAATATGCCGGCCTCTACAGCAGCCGAGAGATCGATCCGATCTATGAGTTGAAAATCGAAGAGTCGAAAATCGAATCCAGCCCCGAGGGAAAAGGCAACCTTGTGTTGCACCACCTGAAGAACGGCCCGGACACGCTCCACCCAGTCACTCGCGACTTCTTTACTGCCGATGTGGGCAAAATCCGTTTTACGCGCAATAGCAAGGGCGTCATCACCGGCTTTCTGCTGAGTACGGGACGTGTTATCGATCTGCGCTTCGAACTCGGCCGTCCCGCTATCCCCGCCCATTAGTTGCGCCGGCCATATCGATGCCCCCTGCCTCCAGTTGGTGCGCAGACATTGATGAGACCACTTCCAGGGTAAAGACGGGGCTTGCCCCGTCTCCGTCGGACACAATTCGGAGTTTTCCCGTGGTTGCAGCAATCCTGAATTAACAGGCTGCGAAAAAACTTCCTCTTGATTGGGTTCTGCGAAGGCCTCAAGCTCACTCTTGCCGCTAAGCCGTTGAAAATGCATCGCGTTTAGTGCCTGGGGCTCCGCCGCCCACAGACCTCACCCGGCTTGGTATACTGTTTTGGGTCGGATGTCTGGCAGGGTCTTGCTTGCGCTGGTGTTGTTCCTGGTTCCGGGAGCGGTCTCGTTTGCGGTCGAAAATGGCGATCTGCCGCTGACCATCGTCCGGGCCGAGGTCAAGACGCGGGACCGGGTGGTAGCTTGGGTCGTCAACACCCCCATCTACAATGAAGATCCGTACTTCGAGGTTGCGGTCCGCACCGCCAAGACGCTGATCGTGGCGGAACGCGATCCGGAACAGAGACATGAGGCACTGCCGGAAGACTGGAAGCCGGGTGCGATCGTTCAGGGCCGCGTTGACAGGCATCATTTGTTCTTGCGGCGGCCCAACGGGACCGAAGTCCGGTTCATCATCACGCATCGGAGAAAGGCAGCTCCCGAATAGCAGCGAGTTGCAAGAAATCGGGTGATCGGGCCATCGGGTGATCGGGCGATCGAAACCCAAGTCGGCAACGGTTTTCGATGGCCCGATGACCCGATCATCCGATGACCCGATTCAGATCGACGTTCCGTCTCACGATTGGCTCCATAAACATGGTTCGATAAACATGGTCCGGCAGACTCTCAACAATCGCGCTCCCCTTCTCAACCGCGAATCCTCGTGGCTGAAGTTCAATTGGCGCGTGCTTGAAGAAGCGGACGATCTCCGCAATCCGCTGCTCGAACGCGTAAAATTTCTCGCCATCTCCGCCAGCAATCTGGACGAGTTTTTCGAAGTCCGGGTCGGCGGCCTGTTGCAACAACTCGAAGACGGCCACAACTCCACCACTCCCGACGGGCTCACCATGGTGGAGGAGCGGGAACTG
>JBKQNU010000051.1:0-2753 GCA_052145815.1 Occallatibacter sp. | reverse complement strand
AGGCGCTTCAACTCCGCTACAGTGTTGTCGACCGAGGCGTTATCGATAAAGTTGTGTTCGTACTGGTAGTTACCGGCGGCGGCGACTGCAGCCCGCACCTGGAGGTACAAGTCGCGCACGTTAGCCTCTTCGTTGTAACAGGGCGTGAGAATGGTCAGGGTCTTAGGCATGGCTTGAGATGGGTCGAGCCCACGTGAACACCTGGCCCTTCCAGTTCGACGAGCTGACCTCATAGTTAAGCGTAGTGAAGAGTCGCTCCAGCGCTTTGTCGGTATATTCCTTGTCCACTAGATGCGTCTCGATCGCGAACTGAATCGGATGTGACTTCAAGAACCCTGCTGCTCCACGAATTGAAACTAGCTCCGCCCCTTCGATATCCATTTTGATGTACGCAGGAACCGCCCCCAGTTCGTTGCAGGCGTCAGCAATGCTCAGTGTTGGCACCGTCCTGACGCGGCCCGCGCCGGAATACGTAAGATAGTCGCCGATACCGGAATTCATCGTGCCGTCCATACAAAACGTCGCACTCCCCGTCTTATCGCAAAGCGCCTTTCTGACTGGAAGGACGTTCGTGAGGTGATGCATCTCAATGTTTTGCAGCAGGTACTCAAAATTATCATCGTCCGGCTCGAAAGCGTACACCTTGCCAGACGGTCCAACCAACTGTGCTAAAAAGTACGAACTTGCTCCCGCGTGCGCTCCCGCATCCCAGACAACATCTCCTGGACGCGGCAAATACCAATGCGTGTACGCATCCATGACATCATCTTCCGGAACCGATGGGAAGTGAAATGCAACGTTGCTCTTCTTGTAGCGGTGGAGACCAGGGCCGGAAAAATCGAGGACGATGCGACCTTGGGACTCAATGCCCTCAATGGTGTCAAAAAAAAGGTCGTAGCATTCCATCATCACAGGAACCTGAACATAGTAGCTTTTGGACAGGATCATGTCACGATTGAGTTTCTGTAGGAAGATCCGATCATCCGAAAAGCGAACTTTGAAACCCTTCAGACGGCCATGGGCTTTCAGCGATCCCTGCACGAGAGCACTGTCCGGGCCGCGTCGTACCAGATGTTGTTTTATTGTCTGCATCGCATGCATTGCAGGGCATCACTCCAGGAAGCAAATGCCTCACTCGTCAAACCGCAGTTCGGCTGAGTCGATCAAGTTCGCATTGGCCTCATACCACCCATAGAGGTCCCGGATCGCGTCCTCTAAATCCCAAAACTGATATCCGCCCATTTCCGTCAGCATACGCGAGTTGTCCGCCGAGTATTCGGCTCCCATCCCTTCGCTCAAGACGGACACATCAGGCCTCCGCCCCGAACGCTCGCCCGCGATCCGCGCAATCATCCGAGCCAATTCCGTGATCGCCACCCGACGCCCGCTGCACACGTTGTAAGCCTTATGCCGCGCGTCATTCTCGATGAACCACGTCGTCAGCTTCACCAGGTCTTTGACATACAAATAGTCAAACACGATATCCTGCCGTAGCACAATCGGCAATCCTTTCGCCGCCCGGCAGCAGGCGTTAGAAATAAATCGTACGCGGTAGTCTTCGTACTGCCCGAATACCGCAAACAGCCGCAGTTCCACCATCCGTTCCGAGCGCTCAATATACTTTGCGCAAATGTATTTCGAAAATCCGTAAGGCTCGGTAGGAACGCAAGTGTCAAAGTATTCTTCCTTCACCCGCGCCGGCAGCCCCGCCTTGACGTACTCCGCCCCCGACCCGAAATGAATCATCTTCCCAAACCGCGAGCTATTGCGCGCCAAATTAAAAAACATGCGGCAATTCCGGTCCAGCAGATCCGGAGGGGCCCCCAAGCCGCGATTCGACCGGGTAGTAGCCGCATGGACCACCACATCGAACCGCCGCGTCCCCAGGTATTCGCGCACCGCCGGCGCATTCAGCAAATCCAGTTCAGCCGAGGATGGCGCCACCACCTGATACCTGGAAGCAAGCTGCTCCGCCAGATTTTTCCCGATGAATCCTGAGCCACCAGTAACAAGAATTCGCATCAGGCGTGAGATTTGAGGTGCCGGGCCCGACGAACAATGACCCTGCGAAGAGGGTCCAGCAAAGCCGGGTTCAGCCGGTCGGCCCACCAGATGAACCGCCATCTGATGGGGAAAACAATAAACTTCCGGTTGCGGGTTATCCCGCGGAGAATGCATTGCGCCGCTTTTTCCACAGGAATGGCCGGTGTAAGCCACGACGGCTCCTTCAGGTCCAACATCGGCGTCCGGATATTCCCAGGGCACACGACGCTCACTCCGATGTTGTAGGCCTCGGCCTCTATCGCCAATACGCGGCTGAAACCGACCACACCAAACTTGCTCGTGATGTATGGTGCCAGCAGAGGATCGCAAGTAAAGACCGACGCGGATCCGATATTGATGATTTTTCCCGAGCCCTGCGCCTTCATGATTCGGTAAGCACTTAATGAGCCAGCAATAACACCCATGAGGTTAACGCTTAAGACTCGGCTCCACTCGGCGAAAGGAAGATCGCACACTTCGCCATACGTTGAAATGCCGGCATTGTTAAAGAAGAGGTCCAAGGCTCCGAAGTCGGACTTAACCTGCCGAACGACGGAATCGATTTGCTCTGGACTCGTGACGTCCAGCGTGATGCTATGGGCGTGCTTTCCCAATTTTGCCGCGACCTCTTGCGCTTTCTCTCCTGCGATATCCGCGATAACGACCGTCGCTCCTTCAGCTACCAATTGCTTGGCTAGAGCCGCGCCGAG
>JBKQNU010000050.1:0-31610 GCA_052145815.1 Occallatibacter sp. | reverse complement strand
TGTTTCGTCGGTGGTGAAGATGGGCTCTTTCATGGGCGCCAAACGATCGCGCAGCGCCACGGCATTTGCATATTCAGCCGCAGTGGCAATTTGCACCGTTCCGAAGCTGTGCGAACCGCTGGGTACCTTTGCCAACTGTATCGCCGGTTGCACGCAACCGAATAGAACCAGAGTGCTGACCAGCCTCGTGGGCACCGTAAAGACGGCCATCTGCAACAATGTGGTACCCGCGGCGAACGCCTCAAGCAGGTAATTGTCCGATGCTCCTATCTTCCCCATTGCGGCCAGCCCAGCGATAAAAGTAATGGCAAAAACGGTCATGAGCAGGCGGACGGCGCCATCAATCCGTCGTGCGCCTACTGCCAGCAGCAACACGATGGGAGCAACGATCCAATATGCGTTCGCTATGAAAGAGAACTCCGCAGCGTGCCACGCGTTGAGTAACGAGAACTCTCTCACCAGACGAGGCGCTACCAGTATGCTGAACCGGTACACGGGCGTTCCGAGGAGGAGCGTTACGGCGATTAACAAGGCAAATACTGCGACCAGAACAGACAGATCGCGCCACCGCTTGTGATACAGAAGGAACAGGCAGACGCCAACGAACGCCATAACCACTGACTGCTTGAACGACCACGCCAGATAGAAAAACACGCTTGCAATCGCGAATCCGTAGCGCGGCTGCCGCACCACCATCCAAAGAGCGATCATCACCAGCGCCACGGCAGCCAAATCAGGCCGTATCGTAAGCGCCCACCAGCGGACCATCGAGGTGCTGAGCCAGAGTCCCAGGGCGAAGAAAAGCGACAGAAGACTGCGGGCGCCGCGCAGGTTGAGATGCTGACTCACGAGTTTCCACTGCGCTGTTGCGCCCACGATTGCGAATACCGACGTGAACAGGCGTCCCCACGTCATGATTCCGGCATCCCATGCGCCGCCCAATCTGAGTAAAACAGCATAGGTGTCGTAGAACAGGTAGTTGTACAGCGAAATAGAAAACGGAAACCTGAGCGGCCACTCGTACACCGGCAAGTGGTGCATACCCTTCCAGACGGAGTAAATCATAAGCGATTCGCCTCCGCTGGTACCAAACAGAATGCCATAATGCCAGACACTGAGCATGCGGATGAAGAAAACTGCGAGATTCAGTAGTACAAATAACAACACCGCGCTATAACGGAGACGCCAGATACTGCAACCTGCATCGCTGGATAAACTCTTCATGTATATCCTTCTACTTCGATCGTTATTTCTGCACCTTTCAAGGCAATAACCTGTGCGTGCCCGGCATCTCCTCGGTCAGCGCGCTGGAGAAACGGCTGATATCGACGGGGCGTCGGGAAAGCGAATGGAGTAAATCGCAACCATATACAGGCAGAAAAGAATCGGCAATTCCAGATTCTGCTGCCGCAGAAGCAGGATAAAGAGAATTTTGTTCTGCAGAACGCTTTGCCACATAGCATGATTCAGAAGGAACACCTGCACCCGGGATTGGAGCGATAAGGAATAAATAATGAGAGCGGTCAGAGCGCCGATAAAAGTACCCAGCAGCCGTCGCTTCTGATAAACGATCACAACAGCCGGAATGGTAATGAGGAGTATTCGATTATCGTACCAGCGATGATAAACCGGCATCAGTGTAAGTAATGCCAAGGTTGCTATCGAAAGCAAATGCATTTCCGGACTTGCTTTCGTTCGCAGGACAGCCGTGATCCACACCGCGAGTAGAGCCAGAAAGATTGCGTATGCGGCAGCGTTATATTCCCGCATGTCTGGCAAAAAAACGCTGGTAACAGCTTGTAGATTGATAAACATAATGGCATATACGTTGGCGGGGTGGGGGTCATTAAAACCGCCCACATTAAAGCTTGTGGAAATATTCGCGTGGAGCGCTGAAGACCAATCTGCGCTGTTCGGATGCATCGTTAGAATCAGACCCGCGGACAGAATAAACACTAGAGCGCCTGCCGCGGCCGCTACCGCGTAACGCCGGTGGAATCCCCTGGCAAGCAGATAGAGAACGATCAAGCAGCCTATTGTGGGTTTGACAGCTAGGCTGAGAATCATCAGGAAGGCGCCTATAGGAAGGTAGCGGCCGCGATGGAAGAAATAACCGCCGATAACAAATAACGAAATGGCTGATATCGACGGTTGACCCACCGCAAGCGGAACTCTGCTAGTGGCCAGAATGAACGATACAAGGACTGTGGCAAGCCACCGGTGAGACCGCGGGCACATGAATAAAACGAGCCCCGCAGCGGTGATAAACAAACAGCCATTCAACAGGAACCAGAGCAGGCGGGCCACAGGAAAACTTAGCAGCGACATCGGAATAAGTACCAGGAATGTCGAAGGCGGGTACATGGGAATTTCATAAGCCCATGGCAGCAGTTCATCTGCGCGGCCGCCTGCCTGGAAATACTGCTGATCTAGTTGTGATGTGTCGTAGGGATTACAGCCATGGATCAGGCACCTCGCCCCTGTGTAAACGGAGATGAAGTCACATGAGCCATGGAGTGCTCCATACCCTCCAACCGAAAAAAAAAGCGCGGAGATACAAAATACCAGCAACTTCAGGTCCGGTCTTGTAAATCTCATGGTTTCACTTATCGAAACTCTGCATAATAGATGCTGGTAGTGGCTGCCGAGTTAATGATACCTTGAAAGTTTCCATATACCATTTTGAACGTGCTCAGTGGTACATACAGGATATCGGTAGCATGCAGTTGCACATCAGCGCTTTTTCCGTGAATTATCTTTTTCAGGGGCAGCGTAACATATACTACAGAGCCATCGGGATTCCTGCGCAGTAAATAAATTGTCTTGTTGGAAGCCAATACCGATGTCCCATAAGCCAGCGAGATGGCTTGCAGCACGTTGAGTGTGCCTTCTTCCTGCATCACAAACCCGCCGGGCCGGTTTACCGCGCCCAGCACGTACACGATGCCTGCCCTCTTTACCTGAACTGTATCGCCTGGATGCACAATAACATCTTCGACCTTCTTAGGGTCCGTGGATTTCGAATAGTGAACCAAAACCGGTTCGCCCCCCGCAATTCCGCGCGTAATCTGGATTTGATTGCCCGCGGCTACCGTCGTTCCCCCCGCAAGCGCCAATACATCCACTAGTTTGCCCGGAGACAGCAGCGGATGCTTGCCTGGACTAGCCACTTCTCCGATGATCGTTACGTCAGTCTCCGTGTATTCCAGTACTGTCAACTCGACCTGGGGATCTGTTAGAATCTTGCCCTCCTGAAGTCTCTTCTGGATTTGGACTCTGGCCTCGGATACAGTTTCGCCGGCAAGGTGTATTGTCCCCAGAATGGGTAAGGCAATATCGCCTTTCTCGTCGATTCGAAAACTGCCTGAAAAGTCCGGGTCGTCGAGAACGCTCAGCCCTACCATGAATCCCGGAGCAAGCTTCATCTTTACGAAATCCTCGGGCACCGCCCCCAATCCCGAAGCGCGCCCTGCGCCCCCGGACGAAGTTTGGCTCGAAACCGCCCCGCGCGCGGAACCACCCATCTGGGCAACGCCTGTTGTGCCAAACAAAATCAGAACAGATGCCGTAACGAGCAGTGCATGAAGATTCTTACTCGTCATGTGATTTCTTCTCCCCATAGTAGGATCCATAGTACTTGTATTTGTATCCGTATCCATATCCGTAGCCATAGGGGTCTACGCTCTTGTCCATTCTGTTCATCACGAATCCAATCACCGGCATTCCATTGCGTTCTATCAATTGAGACGCACGCGCCAGGTACGGCCTGGTGATGACTCCCGCGCGAGCCACCCAAATAATGGCGTCCGTCTTGGACGCGATCGAAACAGCATCCGTCAGCAGAAGCGCGGGAGGACTATCGATCAGGACAATGTCATAGAGCGAACGAAGTTGTTCCAGCAAACTGTCGAATATGGCTGATCCCAGCATCTCGGATGGCATGGGTGGGCGCGGACCTGCAGGCAGAACATCCAGCGTGGGCACATGGACGCCATGAAGAGTTGATTCATCCAGCGTAAGCGAGCCGGCCAGAACATTGCTGAGTCCTGCATCGTTGGCAACATCCAACACGTGCTTCATGCTCGGCCGGCGCATATCGGCCTCCATGATGAGTACTTTCTTGCCGTGCTGCGCAAAGGAGATGGCCAGGTTGACCGTCACCGTACTCTTCCCCTCGCCGGGAAGGCAACTAGTGACCAGAATGACTTTCGGTCCGGCTTTGGGGCGGGAGAGGAGGACGGATGTGCGCAGCGACCGGAACGCTTCCGCAGCGACAGATTCGGGATGATCCAGCATCCATATATCCGTCTCCGCGGTGGATTCCTCCGTTTGGGACTTGCGCCTTTTCCTCCGCCGCGCCGGCCCATAAATTCCGTATGTCCCATAACTCCCATAATTACTGCCGGATTCCCCGAAGGTCGGGATGATCCCGATCACGGACATCCCTGTAATTTCCTCCAGCTCCAGTGGATTGACCACCGTCGCATCCACGCTATCCACCGTAAACGCCATGACGAGTCCAAGAAATATTCCGCCCATTAATCCTAATTCCAGGTTGAAATTGCGGTTCGGGCTGATAGGATAAGCTGGCGTGCGCGCCGGATCTACAACAGTGATATTCGTAGCCTTGATGCCCGCGGATACATTCGCTTCCTGCAACTTTGTGTAGAGGTCTTCATACAATCTCTTGCGCGAGTAAGCCTCCTGGCTCAATACAGCGTATTCAACGGTCTTCTCATTGAGCTTGCTTGCCTCCTCCTGCTGCTGTACGAACCGCCGCCGGATCTCATCCTCGGTCTGTTGCGCCAAATCTAGATCGACTTGTGCGCGTTTGATTATCTCCTGTATCTCTTTTTGGATTTGCACATCCATTTCGCTTATCTCGGTTTCAATTTCTTTGAGATGACGATTGTTCGTTCCGTAGGATGTTGACGCGTCGGCAAGAGCGAGCTTCAAGTCGTTTTGCTTTTGCCGCAGTGCCTGGAGATTCGATGTGCCCCCGCCCTGATTGAGCACCATCGAGTTGGCTTCCGTCACCAGTGGATTGTTCCCAAGTGCGATGATCTCATCGCTGTTGCCGCTTCGCGCAAGGCGGTAGATTGCCTCTTTCTCGATGTGATTGGCTTCGGCCGTCGTCAGTTCGGAATTCAGCGCATCGAGCTTCTGGATGACAGTACTGTGAATCTCCCCCCCGGAACCGTTGGAACCGGCCTGAAAGCTGAGAATCCCGGATTCCTTTTCAAAGTCCGTCAGCTTCTTCTCTGAATCCTCGACGTTCGCCTTGAGCTCCGACAACTGCTTCGTTAGCCAGGCCGACGTTTCACTCGTCGCATCGTAATGGGACTGGAGGTACTGATTTTTGTAACTGTCGATCAATGCGTTTGCTATCTGCGCTGCCTGCTTTGGATCGTGACTCTCGTAGGTAACTCGAATCAGGCGGGTTCCTCTAACCGGATTCACTTTCAAACCTGCTTCGAATATTCCCAGCAACCGGGTCCGTACCCAAGGGGTATCATCTGGAGACAATACCGGTGCGTTAGCCTTCGCGTTGGGGATGGCAAACGGTGGTTGTGAGGCTAGATTTAGTTTCTGAATCACCGCCAGGGCCAGCGAGTCGCCTTTGAGGATCGCAGTCTCCGTGGCCAGATCTGTTTGCAGGTCCCCACCCATGGACTGCTGCCCCAGCGCGTCCCCTAGACCGAAATCCATAGAGCCGCCGCCGCTCTTGATCAACTCAATGGTTGCTACTGAATCATAGGAGGGCTTCGTCATCTTGGTGACGATCACGGCTAAAACCATACAGGCGACAATCGAACCTATGATCCACTTACGGCGTCTGGTCAGGACCCGCATGAAATTGCGCAGCCCATAAGTGCTTTCGGATCGCTGATGGGCCGAGGATCCTGGAGAGTCAATCGGCGTCTCGCTTCGTGCTTGGGGAACTTCGTAGTTACTCAATTGACTTCCTTAATGACTCGGTTGCCATTTCAATCGTGGCAACCGCAATTATACTGCCGGAGAGGACTGCAATTCGCGGTTTCTCCACCGCGACAAGCAAGCCTGGCTCCAACGAGATTTCGCAAATCCGGTTTCGCCACTGCAATGAGCAGAAGCAGCATAGTGGAATCGTCGCAATGGACCATGATCAATTCTACTCCTGCCTCTCGAGCTGTCTTGCCGGCAATGCAGTCTGATCTCTTTGCATTCTGATCGAATGCATCCGTTCCTGTCCCGCGCCGCGCATGCAACGCGTTAATTCATCCGAGTCGACGCCGCGATGTTCACCGCGAGAACGCTTTCGGCCTGCCCGGAAAGAACCTGAACCCTGGCCGGATCGGCATGGCTCGATTCAATCGATACAGTGGCCTTCAGAAGCTTGGTGCTGGGAGTGTAGTCCGGAATCAGTTCCTTGAGCAGCAGGACGATGCGTAGTGTGTCCCGATCGTTCACTGCCTGTTGGAGGTCCTGCATGCATGTTTTCATATGCATTGCGTCGACGTTGTACGGGGACACATAGCTTCTGATCTTGGCGTGCGATGTCGGGACCAGATCTTCATCCTGCAGATTCAATTCTTCAAACAACTTCTCCCCTGGACGCACTCCGGTAAATTGAATCTTGATGTCCCGATCAGGCTGCAACCCGGATAGAAGAATGAGATTCCTGGCCAGATCCACGATCTTGACAGGTTCACCCATATCAAGGACGAAAACCTCCCCGCCCTTTCCGATCGAGAAAGCTTGCAAGACAAGCTGTGCTGCCTCGGGAATGGTCATAAAATAGCGGCGCATCTCCGGGTGGGTGACGGTCACCGGGCCGCCCATGGCAATCTGGTCTTTGAAGATAGGAACAACACTTCCATTGCTTCCCAGCACATTGCCAAAACGCACCGCGACAAACTTGGTGCCGCGCTCCTTCTGGAGTGCGCGAATCGCCAACTCCGCTGTGCGTTTCGTAGCTCCCATGATGCTTGTCGGCCGAACCGCTTTATCGGTGGAAATCATCACAAAATCTTCTACCCCATGCCTGGCCGCCGCAAGGGCGATCTGCCATGTACCGAAGATGTTGTTTTCCACGGCGGCAAAGACGTGCCTTTCCATCATGGGAACATGCTTGTAAGCAGCCGCATGATAGAGAATCGATGGCTCGTAGTGCTCCATCACCCGCCGCAAAATGTCGGGCCGGGTGATGTTTCCGATCTCCGGATGAAACACCAGATCAGGGAAGCTTCTGTTCAACTCCCTGTCCAGTTGGAAGAGCGGAGTTTCCGCCTCATCGAAACCGACCAATGCCAGCGGGCGGAATTGCGCGATCTGACGGCAGAGCTCCGATCCGATAGAACCCGCGGCTCCGGTCACCATGACCACTCTTCCCCGAATGCGCTCCCGAATGCTGTCCTGGTCAAGATGGACCGGCCTTCTTCCCAGCAGATCTTCTACCGCCACATCCCGAATTTGCTGACCCAATTCCGTGCCCTGAATGAGCTCACCCAAACCCGGCACCATTTTGTATTCCACTTCAGCATCGAGAGCAAGCTTCAAAATGCGCACCATCTGTGGTCCCGTCGCGCTGGGAATCGCAATGAGCACTCTCTTGATGGCGTTGGCCCGCACGACTTCACCAAGGTCGTCGCCGGTTCCCAACACCGGATTGCCCTGCAGGATCAAGTGCGCTTTGGATGGATCGTCATCGACCAGGCCAACGACATCGCACATCAGAGAGGGGTTTTGATGAAGCTCCCACAACAGCGCCAGCCCCGCTCTGCCGGCGCCATAGACGAGTGTTCTCGTCCGCTCTCCTTCGGCTCGTTGCGCCTTCCGGGTGGTAATCACGACGCGAACGATCAGCCTTCCGCCCAACGTCAACAAGCAGGAAACCAGCCAATCGAGAATATATACAGAGCGCGGAATTCCCCATGGCACGGGCAGTAAAAAGATGATCAATCCGCCCAGCATCGACCCCGTCGCATTGGCCAAAACAATCCGTACCGCGTCGTAAGCGGATGTGTACCGCCAATTCCCCCGGTCCAGCTTGGCAATGACAAAGGCAGCCGATTTGGCCGCCACCCAGATGCACAGAACCACGTTCATCGGGTGCAAGTAGTTCGCGGGCACTGCACCGTCAAACCTCAACTCGAATGCCAGCAGGCCGGAAAGGACAAATGCACCCCAGTCCAAAAAATATGCCACCAGGCGATGCCGGATTAGTTTTACGTTATAGCGCCGAGTAGGAAGTGATCTTAACGGCATATACTTCTCCAGGCTCCCGATCCGATTTGTACTGGTGCGATGCTCTGGCCCAGGCAATTGGTTGGTTAGCTGCGCGGCAAAAAGTTGCCGGACAGCTGAGTGGCACTCACTCCGCGCTTATTCCGCGTGAGGACGTATCGAGCGGTTGCTTACGGATCGCAGGTTTCTCCGGCGCAGCCTGTTCCAGCATTGTAAATCCCGCGTAAGCTTCGAACATCCGGTCCGGGCTCAGCCCTTCGCCCAAAAAAACCCGCTGCAGGGAATTATGGCTAATCAATATTCCGATCAGCGTCAGAATCAAGGTCTTCGCATTGGTGCACCGCAATTCGCCCCTCTTGATCCATGGCTCAAGATAGCGGGCAAGCACCTC
This sequence comes from Occallatibacter sp., assembly GCA_052145815.1. Lineage (GTDB taxonomy): Bacteria > Acidobacteriota > Terriglobia > Terriglobales > Acidobacteriaceae > Telmatobacter. The sequence goes on along the minus strand of JBKQNU010000050.1, from coordinate 22,993 downwards.
AACCAGTTCGCCAAGATGCCTGCGGACGAGAGGATCGAAGTTCTCATTCAACTCAAGAGCGCTATATTGCAAGAGCCGGAGTATCTCCGGTTTGTGCATCAGTGTCTTCGCGAGCAGCTCAAACGTACGCTCAAGGACCGTTCGCCCATCAGAGGCTTCCGCGATCCTGGCCAGCAAATCGCCGCGGAAATACACCTGTTGCAACTCCGATTCAAGCACCGCCACATAGAGGTCGTGCTTGCGCGGATAATGCCGGTAGACAGTGACCTCATTGACTTGAGCCGCGGAAGCAATGTCGCGGGTGCTGACTCCGTTGTACCCGAATCGGGCAAAGAGATCCGTGGCCGTCGAGAGTATGCGCACTCCTGCTCCACGCCCTCTGGCACCGTTTGTTCCTGGCATGCGCCCCTCCCCCCATGGGACCGCCGGGATGTGGCTCGTAGCCTTAGGCATAAAGCAAGGCTCCGCAATCCAGTGCTCCCAGCACGTCCCCGTCAAATTCAACTGCGATGCTTTCCTGGATGATGTCCATCGTGAAATCTACTCCGAAACAGTCTGTCTTTTTCACCACGCCCACCCCATCCACGAGAGGGGTAATGAAGCGGATACAACCCGCTGCTCCTCTGCAGGAAATCGTGTGGTTCAACACTGAAATCCATATCCGCCGAGCGCTCAGCGACGCGGTAGCTGGCTGGAGGATGACCAGTGTGCCATTTTCAGACATGGCTTCGCCATCCTCACTTGGGTGGGGCCGGTTTGCGCACTGGCCTTACTGAGCCAAGTGAATGCAGCGAAACAAAATTTTAAGCTTCCAAATGTAGGTGAGTGCCTTCATGCTCAGCATTCGTTCGATGTGAGCGCGTATCCATTCTCATCACACAATAACATGCGCGCTTGGCGGGCAAATTGTTTTTTCAGGTTTTGCAAGTACTTCGGTGCTCGCTTGCAATTACCTTGGCTTCCGGCAGGGATCAAGTTTCTATAGGAGCACAGTTCCTATAGAAGAACACTACCTGACGATTCCCTTAATCAATGCCCTTCGTTCAGGCTTGCTCCGGTTTGCCTCTGCTACGGTGAACGCATCGAGCCATCTATCGGTTTACAGCGATACAACGATGGATGTGCCCAGGTCCATGGTCCTAAAGTGTTAGAAATCAATACCCGTTATAAGTTATTTGACACGCGGTTACGGTGGTTTTGCTTGAGCCAGGAAGACGCGCGGCGAGTACGTTATGCCAAAAGCACCTCAACTCCATTGCGGCGGAGCAAGTCCACGTATTCTGGCGCAAGCTCCCGGTCGGAAACCACGATATCGGCGGCGTTCAGCGGGGCCACAGGAAACATTCCGCCGCGGCCAAACTTGGTGCGATCGGCAACGATAATCACCTTGTCGGCAATCTCCACCATCTTCTTCTCTGAACCGACAACCAGCGTATTGTTATTGCTGAATCCGGCTTCGGAGATGCTGCCGATTCCCATGATCACCGCATCGGCGCGAATCGCGCTCAGCATCTGTTCACAGAACGTCCCCAGCATGACGCGGCGGCGCGGATCGAGATATCCGCCGGTCAACGTCAACTCGATATTGCGCACCGATTCCAGTCCTTCGGCAATGGGCAGCGAGTTGGTAACAATGTGCAGGCTCTTGGCGGCCAATTCTTTCGCTACGGCTGCGACCGTCGAGCCGCCGTCCAGAATCACAGTCTGGCCATCGTCGATCAGCCCTGCCGCCAGCCGCGCGATGCGGCCCTTTTCGTCGCTAAGCCGCGCGCTCTCTTCCGCATAGTCGAAGGCGCTGAGTTCCGGAGGCTGCACGGGAACGGCGCCCCCATAGACGCGCTTCAGCACCTTCTCATTTTCCAGAATGTCCAGGTCGCGGCGCACGCTGGACTCTGAAGCGTCCAGTTCGCGGCACAGAGTCTCCAGGTCGATGAAGTCCTTTGACTCCATCATTTGACGAATTCGAAGTTGCCGCTCGGTTGCCTTCATCGTGTTTCTGTTTGGCCCCGCGCCCTGTGCTGACCTACATCCGGCACTACGCAGTATTCCCGCTAACGAAATTCCTCTAAGCGCCGATTGCTCCCATCACCGCATCCGTAACCGACTTCACCAGCACCTCCAGATCCGTATCCGCTCGCTTGCCCGTACTGCCGTCGCAGGGCGTTGGAACCAACGCGATGGAGTCGGGCACTTCAAGGTCCGACAGTTGGCACTCCTTCATCCGTGAAGTATCGAAGCGAACGTCGGGTAGTCCCAGCCTCTTCTTGATCGCCAGCAGGTCGGCGCCTTGCTGCTCTGAAATATACGAGATCGGAGCGCCCAGTTGCGCGGCCAGCATCAGCGTCCAGCAATAGGTCTCCAGCACTTCGGCGTACCACTCGGCGTGCGTTACCGTATCCGCCCAGCAAATGATGCCGTGATTGGCCAGCAGCACCGTGTTGTGTTGCTTTACAAATGGCAGCACGGTCTGTGCAAATGCAGCCGTGCCTGGCGTTTCGTAGGGCGAGATTGCCACCTTGCCGATGAATACTTCAAACTCGGGGATCACCAGGTTAGGAGGCACGCGCCCGGTGATCGCGTAGGCGGTTGCATGAGGCGGGTGACAGTGAACGCAGGACTTCGCCTCCGGCACTGCTTTGTAGACTTCAAGGTGCAGCAGGATCTCGCTGGTGCGCGCCTTGGTTCCCGCAATTTGATTCCCTTCCAGATCCACCATGCTCATATCTTCCGGCGTCAGGTCGTATTTGCTCACCAGAGTAGGCGTGCAAATAATTTCGTTGGGCCCGATCCGGTACGAGATATTGCCCCCGTTGCCATCCACAAACTGCCGCATCCACAGCTTGCGCCCCACGGCGCAAATCTCCTTCTTGATCGCCTCGGCTTCAGGCGTGAAAAACAATCGTGGATTCGCCGCTCCCGGTTTGAGTGATGCGCCGCTGTTGCCGCTCTTCTCGTGTGCTGCCGGCGCCGGCGTAGATTCCTGATGGGCGGCTGGAGCCTTTCCGTTTCCATTTGCTGCCAATGCAATATTGTGTTGCGCCAGGAAGTCACGAGCTGAAGGAGTCACGACGCAGTTCTCTCCGATCAGCACGCGGCGCGCGCCGGCCGCAAGGGCGCTCTGGGCATCGCGCATCGTCACTACCCTCTGGCCGGAAATATCAACGCTCTTCACTACGTTCCTCACTCCCTCGTCTCAATACTCAAAAAACAGTTTGCGTTAAAAGCCGATTGAATCCACAATCAGCGAACAATACGCATCCACCGGCACGGCATCGGGCCAGAATGGATTCGCCGCCTCCCGCCCTTCGGTAAACGCCACCATCTGTCCATCGGCCGCGCCCAGCGAATCGATGGCGACCAGAGTCTTCCCTCCGCCCAACCCATTGCCGGCGCGCAGGTTCTCCATCGTAACCGGCTCCAGAACCACCAGCGTCCTGGCTCGAAACGCTTCTACCGCCAGGTTCAGAGTCACATGCCCGCGGACAATGCCCAATCTCATGCGTTCCCCCGCTTCATGCTTCCCTGCCCCTGCGCACGATCCACAATTCCCACCACCACCATGCGAGCCGGCGTGTTGTTGCCCAGCTTCGCCCGTGCAATATCTCCGTCGGTCGAAACCATCACCATCGATCCTTTTCCCGCGCCCAGCCAGTCCACCACAACAATCGGCTCCGCCCCCGCGCTGCCGTCGGCTTCCAACCGCTGCGCCAGAAGGAATCGGCATCCATCCAGAGTCGGATGCTTCACCGCCGCAACTACCGTGCCTTCAATCCGTGCCAGAAACATGGTTAACAGGCCCTAAATAATCCGTAGTGCGTTGCCGATCGTCATCTGCCGCTCGCGCGTGAAGGTGAGCGGCGTGGTAATGCCTTCGCCGGTCGGAGTAGCAATGGTGTGGCTGAAATACCCCGGTCCGCCAACCCCAAGCGATGCGGGCGACGCGGCATTCTGGATAAAAAGCGTGGTATTCAAGGCGCGCGCCATGCGCGTTGCCGTCTCGGCGCTTTGCGTGTGAACGATGGCAGTATGCCGATAGCCATGTTCAGCCTTCACCGCCGCGCGAATGGCTGCATCCACATCCCTCACGCGCACCACCGGAATAAAGGGCATCATCTGTTCTTCCACCACGAAGGGGTGATCCTCGTTCGTCTCTCCAAACAGAAGTTGCGTATTAACCGGCACGCGCACGCCGGCTGCCGAAGCCAGCACCGCCACATCCTTGCCCACCAACTCCTTTTTCACGTGCGCCCGTCCGCAGCCTTTGCCGCCGCTGTCAAAAGTAAACGCAGCCTGCGAAAGCCTTTCAATCGCAGCCGCATCCAACTGAAATGCTCCGGCGCGCCGCATGGCATCGATGAATTTGTCTGCGACCGAAGCCACAATAAAAATTTCCTTCTCGCCGATGCAGAGCAGGTTGTTATCGAAGGCTGCGCCGTCAATAATGCACCGCGCCGCGCGATCCAGATCGGCGGTCTCATCAACGACGACGGGCGGATTGCCTGGACCTCCCGCAATCACGCGCTTGCCCGATTTGGCTGCGGCCATGGCAACCGCCGAACCGCCGGTCACGCAAATCAGCGCTATCTTTGGATGATTGAATATCTGCTCGGCTGCTTCGATGGTGGGATCGGTTGCAGTGGTAAACACATTGGCGACGCCAAGCTCGCGCTCGATCTCGCGATTCCACAATTGCAGTGCGTATTGCGCCACCTTGGCGCCCGACGGGTGCGGCCCGAAGACCGCGGTGTTGCCGGCGGCAACAATATTGATAGCGTTGGAAGCCATGGTGGGCACGGAGTGAGTCACAGGCAGCATCATGCCGATCACGCCCCAGGGCGCGTGCTCAATGATGCACAGGCCGCTCGGATTGCTGCGTGCCTCGGTGTGCAAAGCGTCGACGCCGAGCACAAAGCGCATGTTCGTCAACTTCAGAATCTTGTGATCGAGCCGGCCGACCTTGGTCTCCTCCAACTCCATGCGACCCAATTCCTCGCGCCGGTCGTTGCAAATGCGGCAAACGATTGAGATGATGCGCCCGCGCTCTTCCAGGGTCACCGCCGCAACCTTTTTCTGTGCCTCATAGGCCGCATTAACGGCTTCGTCCACGGTCGCGAAAACTCCGTCTCGCGCAACCGCCCCGTTCCTTACAGGCGCAGCGTGCGAAACCGGCTGCTGCATCTGCACCCTCAGCCGAGCCACAACCTCTTTTGCGATCTCCTCAACCAACTCCGCCTGAATCGGCATCTATGGCTTCTCCAATACCTTGCCTTCAACCTCGACCGCATCCACGATGCCCACGATCACAGCATCCACCGGCGCATCTTTGGTGGTCGGCGTCAGCCGTGCCGAACTGCCCTGCGTAAACAGCACGCATTCGCCTGCTCCCGCTCCAACGCTGTCCACTGCAACCACGGAACTGCCTGAAATCTGCAGCTTGCCGTCCCTACTGATGTAGGGCTGGATCAGCAGCAGCTTCATCCCCAGAAACTTCTCGCACTTCTGGGTAGCAACAACATTACCGATGACTTTGGCTATGAACATGCCGTCACACCTCGTCGATCAAAGCAGAAATCCCTCTGCTGTTAACAATTATTTCGGCAACACGGTTCCCAGGTTTCCATGGGGCCGCGCAATCACGTGTACGCTCTGCACCTCACCTGCCGCGCGTGCAGCACTGGCTCCTGCGTCCACCGCGGCGCGCACCGAACCCACGTCTCCCTGGACGTACACCGAGCACAGGCCGCCGCCGATCTTGTTCCAGCCCACAAACTTCACGCTGGCCGCTTTCAGCATCGCGTCCGTCGCCTGCACCAGCGCCACCAGACCCTTTGTTTCGATCATTCCTATCGCTTCATTAGCCATTTGCCTTCTCCTGATTCCTGGTTACTTCAACATGCTGTCGACCAGCGCATCGTGCGGACGCGCAATCACGTGCGCCGACACCACTTCGCCCACCGCTTTCGCGGCTGCCGATCCCGCGTCCACCGCGGCCCGCACGCTGCCCACATCGCCGCGTACGATTGCCGTCACATATCCGCCGCCGATCTGCACGGTTTTTACCAGTTCGACGCTGGCCGCTTTCACCATCGCGTCGCATGCCTCGACGAGTCCGACGAGGCCCTTCGTTTCAATCAATCCGATTGCTTCACTCATCTGGTCTCCTCTGGCTACTTCGCTGCTTTTCCGGCGGCGGTTTTCTTGTCCTGTTGTATAAAGCTCGGCAGTTCGTCGTGGGGGCGGCTGATCACCTGAACGCTGATCACATCGCCTATCCGCGCTGCCGCCTCGGCGCCCGCATCGGTGGCTGCTTTCACCGCGGCCACGTCTCCTTCCACAAAGGCGGTCACCAGTCCCGAACCTACTGACTGCCAGCCGGCGAACGTCACATTTGCTGATTTGAGCATGGCGTCGGTCGCCTCAAACAGCCCCACCAGCCCCTTGGTCTCAATCATTCCTAGCGCTTGTTTCATCGCTTCCTCTCTTCTTTGTTGGGTTACTTGATAAGTTCAAAATCTTTGGTCAAATGCAAACCGCACGCGTTCGCCTCATCGGTGTCCATGTGTACGTTGAGCCGCGCCCTGGGATCGATGCGCACGTGAACATTGTTGAAAGTCACTCCCGCTGTTCCACCAATCCGCAGCTTCATCTTGTCGCCCTTCGCCACACCGAAGTGCGCTGCCTCATCCGGGCTCATATGCACGTGAATCGCGGCGCGAATCACGCCTTCCTTTAGTTCCACCACGCCCTTGGGTCCGATGATCACCGCGCCCGGCGTCCCCGCGATGTCGCCCGAAAGCCGCACCGGAATATCCGTGAATCCCAGCATGATGGCGTCGGTGAAGGCAAGCTCCACCTGCGACCGCTTGCGCATCGGCCCCAGAATTCTCAGATTCGAAATCAGCCGGCTCCGCGGACCCACTATCGTCACCGTCTCCTTGGCTGCAAAGTTGCCTTCCTGAAACAGCGCGCGGTCATACGTCAGTTCCGTCCCCGGCCCGAACAGCACGTCCATATCCTCGCGGCAAACGTGCATATGTCGCGACGAAGCCTGCACGGTCAGCACCGGCGCCGTCCCATTCTTCTCCCGGCCCAGGTACTCCAGAGCGACCTGGCGAACGATCTGCTCCACCATCGATCTGTCGATGGACCCCGCCGAATTTGCCACTGCCAAACTACTCATAAATAATTTCCAAACTCGTAATTACTAGGTGCCCTCTGGGCACCGCGTTTTTGTTTTTACGGCTAGGGTGGGAAAACACATCATCCGTTCCGCACTTTCCCGGCCACCTTCACCGTCTCCCGCGCCACAATCATCTCTTCGTTCGCCGGAACCACCAGCACCTTCACCTTCGAGCTATCGGTTGAGATCGCGCCCTCGCCTTTGATCGCCCGGTTCCTGCCCTCATCCAATTCCACTCCGAAGCCTGATAGATCCTTCATCACCGCACTGCGAATCTCCGCGCTGTTCTCCCCAATCCCGCCGGAAAACGTGATCGCATCGATCCCGCCCAGTTCCAGCATCAGCGCTCCCAAATAATGGCGAATCGCCCGCACATAAACGTCCAGCGCAAGCTGAGCACGCTTATCTCCCGCTGCCGCGGCCTCACTCAGGTCGCGTAGATCTCCGCTGCCTCCACTGATCCCCGCCAGCCCCGACCGACTGCTGAGGAATTCCGCCATACGGTCCGGGTCCAGCCCCAGTTTCTTCATCATGTACAGCACGGCGAAGACGTCGATGTCGCCCACCCGGTTATTCTGCGGCAGCCCCGACTGCGGAGAAGCGCCCATGCTGGTCCCAACCGGCTGACCATCGCGAAACGCCGCCACGCTCGAACTTCCTCCCAGGTGGCAGGAGATGTGGCGCAGATTCGTGCGGCCCATCAGCGCCAATGCCCGCTCGCTGGCAGCCCGATGACTCGCGCCATGAAATCCATACCGCCGAATCCCAAAATCTCGCCGCCACTCGTACGGCACGGCGTAGGTAGTCGCCGCTTCGTCCAGAAACCGGTAGGGGCCGGTCTCGATCACCGCCACCAGTGGCACGCCCGGAAGTTCCTGGCGAAAGGCCTGAATTGCCGCGATGTAAGCAGGATTGTGCGCCGGCGCAAGGAACGAAAACTCCTCCATCGCCGCCAGCAGCTCGTCGCCGATCAACTGCGGTTCGCTCAGCAGCCCCGCATGCACCACCTTGAACCCCACCGCATCAATCTCCGCAAGATTCCTCAGCGCCTTGCCTTCGCCCGCAATCGCCTCCAGGCACATTCGAATAGCGGATAGGTAATCGGCACACTCGCCACCCGGCTGCCCGATCCGTTCCACGCGCCCCTCCGCTAAAACCACCTCTTCCGGCATCTTCAGGACCCGGTACTTGAACGAAGTGCTACCGATATTGGGAATCAAGCATTTCATTGTTGACAGTTCTTGATTGAAGTTGAATGATAGTATACATTATCTGTCAGAGTCAACCATTATTTTGACGGATTCAGAGGCCGACCCCAAATGACGGCAATTCCCGACAGGTCGCAACTTCAGCCGAAAGCCGGCTCATCCCACCCCCCCTCCACCGATCGCCTCGAAGAGCTCGGCATCGTCGGCGCCGGGGGGGGCGGGTTCCCTGCTCACGTGAAGTTCAATACCAGGGTCTCGCTCCTCATCGCCAACGCCGCCGAATGCGAACCGCTGCTGCATAAGGACAAGGAGCTCCTCCATCACCTCTCCGAGCCGTTCCTGCGGGGCATGCGGATCGCCATGGAGTTGGTCGGCGCGCATGAAGGCGTGATCGGCATCAAGGAGAAGTATCAGGAGATCATTGAGACGCTGGAACAGAACGTCCCGCCCGGAGTCCGCGTGGTGGCTCTGCCGGATACTTATCCGGCGGGAGATGAATTCATCCTGGTGCATCTGGTTACTGGACGGGTGATTCCGCCTGGAGGGCTGCCCAGGGACGTGGATACTGTAGTCGCCAACGTCGAAACCCTCATCAACATCGGCCTCGACCGGCCGGTCACGCACAAGTACCTTACCGTGGCAGGAGCGGTGGAGACGCCGGTTACGCTGCGCGTTCCGGTGGGGATCTCGATTGGAGAGGTGATTGACGCAGCTGGAGGGCCTACCGTGCCTGACTTTGGCGTGCTGCTCGGCGGTGTGATGATGGCTAAGCCCGCAGCCAGCCTGGACGAGCCTGTGACCAAGACTACCGGCGGAATCGTCGTGCTGCCGGCTACGCACAGCCTCATCCAGCGGCACAATGCGCCGTGGCACCACGTGGCCAAAATCGGGCGCTCGGCCTGCGATCAGTGCCGCTTCTGCACCGAGTTCTGCCCACGCTTTCTGCTCGGCCATCCCATTGAGCCTCATCGCGCCATGCAGTCGCTCGGCTTTGCCATGGGTAACGACGCCATGGCCGCCACGCTCTACTGCTGCGAGTGCAATCTCTGCACTCTATACGCCTGCCCTGAGGATCTCGATCCCAAGACTGTCTGCGTGCAGAACAAGCCTCTGGCCCGCGAGCGCGATCTCACCTTCAAGGGAGCGCCCGAATCCATCACCCCGCATCCGCTGGCCGAGTTCCGCCGCGTGCCCATGCGCCGGCTCATTGCCAGATTGGGATTGGGCGAGTTCAGGAACGAAGGGCCTCTGCGCGAGCACAGCTTTGCGCCGCGCAATGTTACTTTGCCTCTCAAGCAGCACGCAGGCCTTCCGGCGGTTCCAGTGGTCAAGTGCGGCGATCGGGTTCGCGTAGGCGATCTGCTGGCCGTGCCGCAGCAAGGCAAACTCGGCGCCAGAATCCATGCCAGCATCGAAGGAGTGGTGACGGTGACTGCGGATGCAGTGAGGATTGAGGCGTGAAGAAGTGAGTGAAGAAGTGAATGAGTGAATGAGTGAAGAAGTGAATAGTGAGTGAGTGAGTGAAGAAGTTAAGACTTCACTACTTCACTATTTAACTTTTTCACTACTTCAATAAGGAGTTCATCGTGGCTGAGATCGTCTCTATCGGGCTTATCGAGTTATCGAGCGTCGCCACAGGCTATGCCGTTGAAGACGCCATGCTGAAGGCCGCATCGGTTCAACTGCTGCTGGCGCGCAGCATCTGCTCGGGAAAGTACCTCATTGTCGTCGCCGGCGACGTGGCCTCGGTCACCACGGCTGTTCAGGCAGGCGGCGCGGTCGCAGGACCATCGCTGATTGAGCGTCGGCAGATCGCGCATGTCGACCCATCGGTTCTGGCGGCCATCTCCAACGCCGTCGATATCGACCCCAAAGAGCTGCGCTCCATCGGCGTCATCGAGACCTTCTCCGCGGCCAGCATCATCGAGGTCGCCGACGCCTGCGTCAAATCCGCCAACGTAACACTGCTTCGGGTTCACCTGGCCATGGCTCTCGGCGGCAAGGGATTCGTGCTCATGGCAGGCGACGTCTCCAGCGTGCAGGCAGCCGTCGCCGCAGGCTCCAAAGTTGCCGCCGAAGACGGAATGCTCGTCGGCCGAGGCGTCATTCCCGCGCCTTCCGCTGAGCTCTTCCGCGAATATATTTAATAGCAGGGATTAGGGATTAGTGATTAGGGATTAGGGAATAGTGGTCGACGCTCTTGTTGCGCTATATGCAGCTAATTTCTGCCAGTCAACGACGTTCAAAACAGTGGGATTTTGGCAATTTCAGGACGATTTTGCACCAAAACAGGCCGATTTTGAACAAAAAATGACCCGTTTTTTACACTCATTCTCTAATAGAATCAACCACTTATGCGCTAAAAAGGGCGAAGAGATAGTGAATCGGACCCCCGGGGGGGAGGGGGTAGGGGGGGTAGAAGCCAGGGAATAGGGATTAGGAACTAGGGAATAGGCCGAAGGCTCGCCGTGGCGAGGAATATGGAATAGGGGGTCGGTAAAGCTACGCTTTTCCGATTCCTTTTTTATTGTGCGCCATGTGAGGGTTATTTTCTGCAAAGGAGCGTTTTTTGGCATCCCAGCCTTCCCCAGAAAGGACTGCGGTAGGGTGAAGTAAGCGGTTCAACACTCTGACATCTCAACACCGCGATCACTTCTTCATCAGTGACAAGAATGGTTTCAAGAATTCCCCAACCGGTTTCAGAATACCCTCTAAGAAATCTCCTGATTTCTCCTCGCCCTCGACCGACTTATGCGCGGTCGGCGGGGTGAATACCTGATTCACAGATCCGATCAGGAATGCGGTGTATTTGGACAATTCTTCAGGTTTGCTCGCATCTACGACGCGTTTTATGAGGCGCTCATAGGCATCGAGTGAGATGGAAATATTGCTTTTGAATGCATACTCCTCCTCTAATGCACGCTCCCGAGAGTATTGCAGATTGCAAAATGCGATCGTGTAAATAATCGGCAGAGATATCGATAGCTTCAAAAAGAAGGCGGCGTTATATTCATGTACGTACTGAAGTGAATAGATAAATGTCCCCGACGCAATGAGGGAAATAGCTACGGCTACTCCAAGCGCGATTGCCCAATGATTCTTTGCCTTTGCTAGGTCCTCCTGCCGCTTTTGAAATGAATGGAATAAGGAGAAACCCGTCGCCCTGTTAATTGATTCCCTAATTTGGCCCTCTAGTGCCTCTAATTCCGAAGTGAGGCGTTTAAGTTCGGCGTCGTTCTTTTCGATACTTGCACTACCTTTCGCTTCAAGGTCGGTAGACACCTTGTGAAACTCAGTATCTATTTCCTTGAACTTTACTTCGCGGAGTTTTTCGAATTGCTCAAGCGACCCATCGAGCGCAATCTTTTGTGTTTTTTCGGACTGGGTCAGCCGCGCCTCAGCATTGGTAACAAGGTCCGTTAATGTCTTGTTCTGCTGATCGACCGCCTTTCGCAACTCTGCTGTCGCAGTGTCTAGTTCGGCCTTTGCGGCGTCTCGTGATTGTAAGACCGATAGGGTGAGAGCTTCAACCGCTTTTTTAATTTCATCCTTGCCTTCGTTAATCTGGTTTGAAGCTGACTGGAGCGTTTCGCCGAGCTTCTGAAGACTCTCAGTAGCTTGTTGTCTCGTAGCCTCCGCATCCGCCACAAGAGTCGATGACCTTTCTGCCGCCACCGCGCAGGCTTCTGCGCTTTTCGAGGCGGATTCATTGCTAGCCTCAATTTGTGTAAGAGTTACCCTAGTAGCCTCAGCATTCTTTCCAATTTCACTGACGATACTTTCGCACTTCGACGATGTTTCCCCGAGGGCAGTAAAGATTACTGCCGCATTAGCATCCACATCCGAGAGTTTGGATAGAATACCTTCCGCTTTTTCTTTCTCAGCGATAAATGCCACAGCCATGCGGTGTACCTGCCGGATCGTTGTTTCCTGCCTCTTCAGTTGATTCATCTTTTCGGTGAATCCAAGGAGCTGCCCACTCAGGTTCTGGAGGTTATATTGCCAAATTGAGGATGTAAGATCGTCGACGGAGTCCTCAAGTGCTTGAACAGCATCAGCGCCGTTTATAAGACTCAGGAGAACCTGGCTGACCCGCTGAGCCTGCACCACGAGTGAATACTGAATTTTAAGTGGCAGTTGGCCTAGTTTCTTTTTCTCAATAATTTCAAGAAGAACGTCTCGCGCGTGGTTCAAATTAATTAACGTTTCTGCCAACGGAATACGACCTTGATTTAAGTTGTATCCAAGCTCCTCTGCCTTTTTTAATCCCGCATCCTGCGCTTCAGGAGTCAGTGTTGTAATAGCATCCCATATCTGTTGGGAAAGTTCGCTCTTGTCTGGTAATAATGGCGTAGTTCCCATATACTCCCCTTTCTGTTCAGGTTTGTAATGTTATAAGTCTATACCTATCATTGCTTAAAAGAAAGGAATTCTATACATAACTCAGAATGTCGAGGAAAACACCGCGCGGCTCTGCCGCGCTGATTGATTTTCAAAATAATTTGGGGCTTTTCCCAGGACTGCGTCCGCCGCGACGGACTTGTCCTGGGCTATTCTCACATTCTCCCTAACGGGAGATTTGCTATCACGAGATCCAACTTCATCTCTCCATTCCTGCGTTTACCCCGTTTATCTAGTTGCTAACCGCAGGTCCTTCGACTGCGCTCAGGATGACATCGGTGAGGGGATTTGGCGGGATTGGGTTTGAGCGCGGTACCCAGAGGGTCCCCAGCCGCGCTGATTGATTTTCAAAAAACAATTTGGGCATGTTGATTGCCGGGGTTGAAACCCCGACAAACCACCCCAATCCGTTTTGCATAATATATCCCCGCATAAGCGCACAATCATTACATAACACCACCCATCACCGGGAAACACACCCGCAGCCACCCGTAACTTCTTTGTTACCAGGAATCTGCAAATAACTCCAATAAAATGAAGAATTTGCAGCGCATCTCATGCCCCATCCTACTCAAAACAAGGAATTTATTTGCAGGAATAGGGGGGAGTGGGGGTAAGGAAAGGGGGTCCTTAACCGACCCCTGATCTCTGATCACTGTTCTAAGGAAAGGAGTGAAATGCCACACGAGCGCCGACTATCTATTCCCTATTCCCTATTCCCTAGTCCCTAGTCCCTGGTCCCTGATCCCTGACCCCTGATCCCTGACCCCTGTTCTAACGAAAGGAAAGAAAATGTCTCACGAATGCCGCCACATCATGCCCAACGGAGCCAAGTGCGAATCCCCGGCTCTGCGAGACAAACCGTACTGCTACTTCCACACGCGCCTTCACCGCTTCAACGCCGCGCAGCCCATCGGAGTGATGGACAACTTTCGGCTTCCCGTCCTTGAAGACCGCAGCGCAATCCAGTTAGCCCTCGCTCAGATCCTCGATGCCCTCTGCGCCTGCCGCATTGACAACCGTCGCGCCGGCATCATGCTCTACGCCCTCCAGATCGCCTCGCAAAATGTCGATCGCAACCGAAGCATCATCCCAACTACGGCCGTCGAATCCATCACCCAAACCGACACCGGCGACGAACTCGCCCCCGAAGAGCGCATCTGCGACCCGGCGGATTGCCCCACCTGCGCCGATCGCTCCAACTGCAAAAATCCCTGCATCAGGAATATGCACAGCAAGACAGCGGACGGACTCTGTGCCTGCCCCAGGATGGAACCGTGAGAAACCCCACCCACTATCAACCTCAAAATCTCGACTGTAAAACTGTGAAGCCACTCAACCCAAGCAGAATCAACAAATTACAACTCCAGACCACGGGTTTTTACAGTATAAGTATGCCAGTAAAATCCACTAACCATCGCATAATCAGTTGGTTCGAGAACCCTGCCTGGAGCGTCACAGCCGTTTTGAAACTGTGAAACTGTGAATGTCCCGCACGAGTATCGATCCCTGGTGTGCGGAAGGGCGCGGAAACGGCGGAGCTTTCCCTCTCCGTTATTGCAGGTAAACTATATATATGGCGGAGATTCAGCGCAGGAAGACACCTACGGTCACGATTGGGCAGGTTCGCGTCGGCTGGGAGGTTCCGGTCGTCGTGCAGTCGATGACCAATACCGATACGGCGGACGTGGCGGGGACGATTGAGCAGGTTGCGGCGCTGGCCGCAGCTGGGTCAGAGATTGTTCGCGTCACGGTGAATAACGAAGAGGCTGCCGCCGCTGTTCCGCATATAGTCGAAGGTCTGGACAAGCGCGGGCTGCGGGTGCCCATCGTGGGCGACTTCCACTACAACGGGCATCTACTGCTGAAGAAATTTCCCGCTGCGGCGCGGGCGCTGGCCAAGTACAGGATCAATCCCGGCAATGCGTCGATCGGCAAGAAGGACAACGACAATTTTCAGGTGATGGTGGAGTGCGCGGTTGAGAACCAGAAGCCGGTGCGCATCGGCGTGAACTGGGGCTCGCTGGACCAGGCGCTGCTGACGCGCATGATGGACGAGAACAGCAAGAGGCCCGATCCGATGCCGGCGCGCGACGTGATGATGGAGGCGATGCTGGCCAGCGCGCTGGACTCGGCCAAGGCGGCTGAGCGCTACGGGCTGCGGCACGACCAGATTATCCTCTCCGCCAAAGTCTCCGGCGTGCGCGACCTGGTGGACGTTTATACGGCGCTGGCGGCGCGATGCGACTATGCGCTGCATCTTGGTTTGACGGAAGCGGGCATGGGCGCGAAGGGGCTGATTGCATCGACGGCTGGACTGGCGCCGCTGCTGCTGGCGGGTATTGGCGACACGATTCGCGTGAGCCTCACGCCGAAGCCTAACGGCGACCGGACGGAAGAGGTTGTTGCAGCGCAGCAGATTTTGCAATCGCTCGGGATTCGCAGCTTTATGCCGCAGGTGACGAGCTGCCCCGGTTGCGGGCGGACGACGAGCACTTATTTTCAGGAGCTGGCCGAGCAGATTCAGAGCTACCTGCGCACGCAGATGCCGGAGTGGCGGAAGAAGTATTCCGGCGTGGAGGAGCTGAAGCTGGCGGTGATGGGCTGCGTGGTCAATGGGCCCGGCGAATCGAAGCACGCGAATCTGGGGATCAGTTTGCCGGGGACTTTTGAGGAGCCGAAGGCTCCCGTCTACGTAGACGGCAAGCTCTCGACTACGCTGCGCGGGGATACGATTGTGGCTGAGTTCAAGCAGATTCTCGATCACTACGTGGAGAGCCACTATGGGCAGGGCGCGAAGAGTAAAGAGTTGGTCGGCGCGCGGTAAGTCGGTAGATGGCGGAAATCGTGCTTCGATTTTGGCGAATCAAACTTCCCTTCCGACCTAGATTGCGTTAGCATTCTCGCAACCTTCCAGAGAGCCTTCTCATGACCTTGCGTCCGCTGCATTGGGTGGTTTTGTTTGTTCTGGCTGTGCCATTGGCTGCTGTGGCCGGCAAACCTAAGCCTTGCATTCCCGCCGATGAAGCTACCAGGCTGATAGATAAGGACGTTTGCGTCTCGGCGCACGTTTATGACGTGGTGCAACTGCCGGACGGGACTCGATACCTCGACGTCTGCTCGCCGGAGACGCCGGATGAGGGTTGCCGGTTTACCATCATCAGCTTGTGGGAGGATCGCGACGAGGTGGGCGAGCTGATGAAGTATCGGGATATGAATGTGCAGGTGCGCGGGATTGTGCAGCCCATGCACGGGCGAGCCGGAATGCTGCTGAGCCATGTGCGGCAGTTCTATGGAGGGCCGCCGAAATTCAGGCCTAATCCCAAGCTGGCGCGCGGGTTCAATGCCGAGCAGAGCCGGCCTGCGATCAACGATCCCAATCTGCGCGCACAGGGTGGGCGGCGGGCTTTTATGAATACGCGGGATCAGGAGACGAGGACGGGTAAGTGAGAGAACAGCTCTTAGCTTCTAGCTTCTAGCTTCTTCCAGCGGCAGCGCGAAGCGCGCTCCGGTCCGCAGAATCACGGCGGAGATGACAAGAAAAATCAGCGTTGCGCCGAGGCCAATGCTCAGATTTGAGCGGTCGGAGATGGCGCCGATGATGGTGGGCGAGAAGGTATCGCCGAAGAAGTGGATGCAGAACAGATTGAAGGAGATGGCCGTGGCTCGCACCGGCGCGGAGACTGAGTTTACGATGGCGGTGTTGAGCGGCCCGGTGTTCAGGAAGAGAAAGAACTCGGCTGCAAACAGCGCCGGAATGGCCCATGCGCGGGGGCCGAAGAAGACCAGCGCGCCGCAGGGCAGGGTGAGCGCCACGCTCCAGAAGGAGAGCAGGTAGAGGGCGCGGTAGTTGGTGCGCAGCCAGCGCTGTGCCAGCCAGCCGCCGACAAGGGTTCCGGCAATGCCGTCCACCACCGTGATGGCGCCCACCACAAGGCTGGCGTTGCCCACTGAGAGCCCGGCAAATCGATTCAGAAACGTGGGAACCCAGGCCGAGATGCCGCCCATGGCGAAGGTGAGCATTGCCAGCCCTAAGGTAGCCGTGAGAAAGGCTGGATTGAAAAAGAGTCCAAGGAGCTGGTGGATGAACTCAAAGAGAGATTCCAACGAAAATGTACGCTTGTGAGTTGGCCGAACTCGATCACAGGCTCCGCGTTCCGGCTCCCGCCCTATCCACCCGTAGAGCGCGGCGATGGCCAGCCCCGGAATGGCGCAGAGAAAGAACGGCGCGCGCCATCCCCACATTGTGCCCAGTTCCCCGCCCGCCAGATAGCCCAGCGCCGCGCCCACCGGAATGGCCACATAAAAGATTGACAGGATGCGATTGCGCTCCCGTTCGGGGTAGAAGTCGGCCAGCACCGCCGGCGCAAAGATGCCGAAGGTGGCCTCGCCCACTCCCACCAGTGCGTGGCGGATGAAAAGGGTGCGGTAGTCGTGAACCCAGTAGGTAGCCAGCGTTGCCACGCTCCACAGCACCGCGCCGAAGATAATCAGAGGCTTTCGAGGCAGCCAATCTCCCAGCCAGCCGCTGAGCGGCGCCACGAGCATGTAGGTCACAAACAGCGCCGTGGTCAGAGCCCCCATCTGCTGATCGGTGGAGTGGAATTCGCGCTGAATCAGCGTCACTTCGCCGGGCAGAATGTAGCGGTCGATGTAGTTGAAGAGGTTGAGGCCGATGAGCAGCAGGAATGTGCCCAGGGCTGGGCTGATGCGCAGGCGGAGAGGCTGGGGCGAAGTGGCCATCTATTCCCTGGGCCGTGGCCAGCGCGCCTCCACGGTGGTCCCGATGCCGCCGCGAGGTCTGAACTCGCCTCGTACCACGGCCCACACCGGGTCGCAGGCCTTCACCACGTCCTTGAGCACCTGGTTGACGATGTTTTCCTGGAAGATGCCCAGGTTGCGGTATGAAAACAAGTACTCCTTGAGCGATTTCAGCTCCAGGCAGCGCTGGCGGGGCATATAGCGGATGGTCAGCACGCCGAAGTCGGGTAGGCCAGTCTTGGGGCATACGCTGGTTAGCTCCGGATCATCGATCAGGATTTCATAGCCGGGAAATTGGTTTTGCCAGGTCTCGATGGACGGGAATCGGAAATCGAGGCCGGCTTTGGCGTGATCGTCAGTGTAGCGAGGTTCTGAAGCCATGATCCGATTTTACGAGACTGAGCAATGACTGGCTAGAAATTCAGTCTCTTTGCCCCTTTGGACCTGATTCTGCGTCCTATATACTGTCTCTGGTTGACAGAATGACACAAGAAAGAAAGCAATCGGCCCGGCTTTGGTTTTGGAGAGGCTCAGCCATCCTCCTGATCGTCGTTTTTTTCACGGTACGAGCCCTGACCCGGGACCGGCTGCAGGTGCGCGTGGCCCAGGCGGCGCATGCGCAACTGGTGAGCACCATCAGCACCAACGGTCGTGTTGAACCGGAGGTGAAGTACGAGCTTCACAGCCCCATAGCGACCATTGTCAAGGAAGTGTATGTGCAGCCGGGAGACGTGGTAGCGGCAGGCAAGCTCCTGATGGTGTTGGACGACTTGCAGGCGCGCGCCCACTTGGCCTCGGCCGAGAGTGGCGTGAAAGCCGCGCAGGCAGGGTTGGAGGCGGCACTTCATAATGGGACGCAGCAAGAGCGCCAGATGGCTACAGCCGACAAAACGCGCGCGCAACTGGAACGCGACGAAGCGCGCCGCAGCCTGGAAACGCTGACCAAACTCAACTCAACCGGGGCGGCTTCGGCCAGCGAGGTGGCCGCTGCGCGGCAGCGGCTGGAGACCGCGGAAGCCAATCTGCATGCCCTGGAGCAGAGCACCGTCAATCGCTATTCGCCGGCAGAGGTGGAGCGAGCGCGGGCCGCTCTGGCCGACGCGGAAGCCAGCCTTGCGGAGGCGCGACAGGTGGTGGCGCATACCATGGTGCGCGCTCCTGCCGCAGGTACTGTCTATCACATCGAAGTGGGGCGCACGGAGTTTGTCGAAGAAGGCAAGCTGCTGATTCAGTTGGCCGACCTACACCATGAGCGGGTGAGGGCTTATTTCGACGAGCCGGAGATCGGGCGCCTTGAGGTTGGCCAGAAGATTCAGATCAAGTGGGACGCCAAGCAAGGCCACACATGGAACGGACACATTGAACTGACGCCGATCACGGTGATGAATCTGGGCACGCGCAGCGTGGGCGAGGTGCTGGTGAAGATCGACGATCCAGATGGCGAACTGCTTCCGGACACCAACGTGACCGTAACGGCGACCATCTCCAGCGAGCCCAACACACTCAGTATCCCGCGCGAGGCGCTGCACTCTGAAAATGGCAAGACCTACGTCTACAAGGTGGTGAAAAACGCGTTGCAGAGAACCTATGTAACCACCGGTACCATCAATCTAACCCAGGTGGCCATTCTCTCCGGCCTTGTGGAGGGGGACATGGTGGCAACCGGGTCAGAGAACGGACAGCCCTTGCAGGAGGGCATTCCGGTCAAGGTTGTGCGGTGAGGGTGTTGGCGGGGCTCCTATTGGCGGCAGGGCTGGTCTCAACGGCACCTGCGGCGCTTCCAGCGCCTGTGTCGGGGCAGAAGGAGCAGCTTGCCCAGGCTAATGCAGCCTTGCAGGCAGGTGAAGCGGACAAAGCGCTGGCAGTGCTGAATACGTTGGCACAGCCCGGCGGCAGTGCTGAAGCTTATAACCTCAGGTGTCGCGTGGAATACTCGCTGGAGCAGTGGGGTCGTGCCGCGAACGATTGCGAACAGGCTGTAATACTGGACGGGCAGAACTCGGACGATCATCTTTGGCTGGGACGCGCCCTGGGTGAAAAGGCCAGCCAGGCGTCGTATCTAACTGCGTATTCGCTGGCCAAGAGGACCCGAGCCGAGTTTGAAGAGGCCGTAAGGTTGAATCCGCGCAGTGTCGAGGCGCTGGCTGCGTTGGGCGAGTTCTACTATTCCGCGCCGGGAGTGATCGGCGGCGGCATCGACAAGTCTGAGACAGTGGCAGCGCAATTGGACAAAATCGACCCGGTGCGCGCCCATGAACTGAGGGGCAATATCTCCGAACATCGCAAGGATTACGGCACGGCCGAGCGGGAGTTGAAGCAGGCGATTGCGGGGGCGCCACATCCGGCTTTTCAATGGGTGGCACTGGCCAGCTTCTATCGACGCCGGGAACGATTTGAGGAAATGGAGTCCGCGGTACGCAGCGGAGAAAACGCCGCCAAGCGGGATAAGCGCGCAGGCGTGGCGCTCTTCAACGGTGCTTCCATCTTGCTCGCCACCAACCGCGATCCGGAGAGAGCCGCAAAAATGCTGGAAGACTATCTCTGCGGCAACTCAATAACCGAGGAAGGACCCACGTTTGTGGCGCATACCTGGCTGGCGCAATTGAAGCAGCGGTTGGGCGACAAGGAGGCAGCCGGCCGGGAACTGGCAGCGGCGCTGGCCCTGGCGCATGATTACAAGCCGGCGCTGGATTTGAATCAGGAACTGAAGCATTGAAGGGTTGCGCGCACGTGAGGAATCGACACAATCCGCTGACACGCTGGAGATGGATACTCATCGGCATGGCGCTGGTAACTGCGCCCGCGCTGCTTTCCGCGCAGGTTTCGCTGGTCACGGTCGTTGACCTGGCGCAGCGCAATTCAAGCGCGATAAAACTGGCCGAAGCCGATGTGCGCAAGGCGCAGGCTACTCTGTCTGAGTCCAAGGCTGTTTACATACCCAGCTTGACCTTCGGCTCAGGGCTTCCCGCGGTGCCTTCCGTCGGATTCACAGGGGGCGTGCCATCGATATTGAACGGCACCGTGCAGTCGCTGGTATTCAGCGCTCCCCAAAAACTATACATCTCCGCGGCAAGCGCCGGAGTCCAGGCCGCTATTCTTCGCCTCAAGGACACCCGCGAGCAGGTAGCGTTGGACGCATCCACGGCTTACATTGAACTGGATACCGTCGAGCATGAACTGGATGCGGCGCGCCAGCAGGAGTTATTTGCCGAGAGACTGGTGACCATCGAGCAGCAACGCGCCGAGGCGGGCGTGGACCCGTTGAGCGAGCTGTTGCAGGCGCAACTGACGGCCGCCCAGTTGAAGCTTCGTCGTCTGCACCTAGAGAGCCGAGCCGGCTCATTAGCCAATCAGTTGGCGGCTCTCACCGGCCTGCCGGCCGGCTCCATCACCCCGGATCACGCCAGCATTCCGGAGATTCCGGCAGTGAAGGCGGGCGAGGCAACGCACACAACAACAGGCACCGAATCAGCACGCATGTTTGCACTCTCTAAACAGCGGACGGCACGGGGAGACACAGTGCACACATATCTTCCCCAGATCAGCTTTGACGCGGAGTACCTCCGCAGCACCACGATTCTGAACAACGCCAGCGAGTATTACTACAACAACATCACCAAGACGCGCGGACTTCCAATCAACAACTTCAGTTCGGGATTCTCGATTCAAGTGCCGCTCTTTGATCTCGTCCATCACGCAAAGTCAAAGGAGTCGGCTGCCGATGCGTTGCGGGCTACAGTCGAGGCCGAACAGGCCCAGCGGCAAAGTGACGTGCAGATCGCGGAGTTGACCGGCAGCCTGCGCGAGCTGGATACTTTGGCGGAGATTGCGAGTCTAAAACAGCAGATCGCCAATTCTCAGCTCCAGGCCGTGCTGGCGCAACTGGAGTTGGGCGCCGGCGCAGAGCCGGGCGCACAGCCGCAGTTAACTCCCAAGGCTGAGCAGTTGGCCCGCATCGAGGAACGCCAGAAATTTCAGGACGCTCTGGACGCTGGGTTTGACCTGAGTAAAGCGCGGTTGAGTCTGTTGCGCGCCCTTGGCCACATGGAAGACTGGCTGAAAGAACTGCACGCAAAGTAAACCAAAACTGATAGAAAACGGCTGAAATTTGCCGGAATGATAGAATGAAGGAGATGACTATGCCCCTGAAGACACTCTTTCTGAATCCTCCCTCGTTCGAGAATTTTGACGGCGGCGCGAGTTCGCGCTGGCCGGCCACGCGCGAGATTGAATCATACTGGTACCCTGTGTGGCTGACCTACCCGGCCGGATTGCTGGAAGGCTCGCGCGTGCTCGATGCGCCGCCCCATCATGTCTCCGCGGAAGAGACCATCAAGATCTGCAAGGACTACGAGTTCCTGGTGCTGTTCACTTCGACGATGGGATGGGATGGCGACCAGCGTTTGGCCGAGGCTATCAAGGCCGCCAATCCATCGATCCGCATCGCCTTCGTCGGCCCTCCGGTCACCACCTCGACGGACAAGGCCCTGAACGAATGTTCGGCGCTGGACTTCATCTGCCGCCGCGAGTTTGATTACTCCGTGGTGGAGTTTGCCCAGGGCAAGCCGCTCAACGAGATTCTGGGCATCAGCTACAAGCAGAACGGCAAGATCGTTCACAATCCCGACCGCCCGCAGGCGGAAGACCTGGACGCGATGCCCTGGGCCACCAAAATTTACAAGCGCGACCTGGACGTGACGCGCTACAACGTGCCCTTCCTGCTGCATCCCTTCATCGCACTCTACTCCACGCGCGGTTGCCCGGCGCAATGCACCTTCTGCCTGTGGCCGCAAACGCTGAGCGGACACGCATGGCGCAAGCGCTCCACCGATGATGTGGCCGCCGAGCTCAAGTGGGCCAAGGAGAACTTCCCTGACGTGAAGGAGTTCTTCTTCGACGACGACACCTTCAACATTCAAAAGCCGCGGACCATCGAGCTGTGCGAAAAACTCAAGCCGCTGGGCCTCACCTGGAGCTGCACTTCGCGCGTCACCACCGACCGCGAAACGCTCAAGGCCATGAAGGATGCCGGCTGCCGCCTGCTCATCGTGGGCTTCGAGTCCGGCGATCCGCAGATCCTCAAGAACGTCAAGAAGGGCGCCACCGTGGAGCGCGCGCGCGCTTTTGCCAAAGACTGCCACGATCTGGGCCTCTGCATTCACGCCGATTTCATCCTCGGCCTGCCCGGCGAGACCAAGGAATCGATTCGCAACACCATCAACTTCGCCAAGACCCTGGATTGCGAAACCATCCAGGTCTCGATCGCGCACGCCTATCCCGGCACCGAATTTTACGACTACGCCAAGGCCAACGGCTTCATCGTGAACTCCGCCGCGATGATGGACGAGGGCGGCCACCAGATGGCGCACATCGAGTACCCCGGCCTGCCCACGGATTACGTGATGGAGATGGTGCATCGCTTCTACGACGAGTACTACTTCCG
>JBKQNU010000049.1:0-6663 GCA_052145815.1 Occallatibacter sp. | reverse complement strand
ATTGGTGGCTTAATGCACTGGGTGAACGGCAAACGAGAGTGGGCGATAAATTAATCGAACCGCTCTTTTTTCGCATTCGCATCCAGTCGATGTCGGGGTTGCGTGCTGCCGATGAAAAGGAGAGGCGTGGGTAACTGCTGATGACGCGCCATCCTGCAACAAAGTGTTGAAGGCGTTAGCTTCCAGAAGATCGAGAGATCGCACCACCACATCTGCCGGCAAAAGCCTGCAATTCTGGCTTACGCCGATGCTTTTCATTCCGGCGGAGCGGGCTGCTTCGATGCCGTGCTGCGCGTCTTCTACAACGATGCAATGCTCGGGCGCGACACCCAATTTGGTGGCGGCGATGAGGAACACTTCAGGGTCAGGCTTGCCACGGTGTACATCCTCAGCGGACACGATGGCTTGAAAGCACCTGCTAGCGTGTAAGACATCGAGGATCGTTTCTATGTTGGCGCGAGGAGCCGCCGATGCAATCGCTTGTCTCCAGCCTTGTCGGTGCAGCAGGTTTACCCAGTCCAAAGCTCCAGGAAGCGGCGCAATTCCGTGCTCGCGCACGTGTTGCCGATAGAGCACTTCTTTGGCGCTACCCATGCGCTGGATTAATTCGGGCGTAGCCTTTTCGCCCAGCCATTGCCGGAGAATGGAGTCGTTGCGCTGACCGAAGGTGGCCAAGAACTGTTCGTGAGTGATGGGTGATCGCTCGTGTGCCATCGTGTCGCGCCAAGCCTGCCAATGGTATTCGGCAGAGTCGACGAGGGTTCCGTCCATATCCCAGAGGACTGCTCGATTCATGGCCACTTGAGTCCTATAGAGATTTCGGTGAGCACTTTCGGCGTCCATTGACCTTGGTAAACCATTCCTATTCTTCTACCACGCCGCTTGCTTGGCGTTCCACCGACGCTTCGCTCCCGATGGGAACCGCCGCGACGCCGTAGATAACGGTCGGATCGGTGCGAATCGCACGGACTTTGGCGAGGCGACGACGGTGCCGTTCCGCTCCACTGAACTTTGCTTCAAGGAAGCTTTTCACGCAGTTCCAGGCAACGGCAACACCTGTCGTCAGACCGCCGAGGCAAAGGATGTTCATATCGTCATACTCCACGCCCTGGCGTGCTGAAAAATCATCGTGACAAACTGCTGCGCGCGCCCCTTCAATCTTATTGGCCGCAATGGACGCCCCGATGCCACTGCCACAGAGCAGGACACCGCGTTCAACGACTCCCGCCGCCACTGCGCGGGCAAGCGGAATGGCAAAGTCGGGATAGTCGTCGTCCCCGTCGTACGACAGATTGCCGAAGTCGACAACCTCGTGGCCCCTTGCGCAGAGCAAGATGTAGATCTTTTGTCTCATTTCGTATCCGCCATGATCGGCGGCTATGCCGACTTTCATCTTTTCACCTCAGATTCTAGTGCAGTGTGGACTCGGGGCGTGGACCTTCTGCAGGCTGCACTCATTGGGCCAAAGGAGAATCACGGCATTCTTCGTGGATACCAGAATTTTGGTTGCGTGGGTCCTTTCATCAATGCCCACATGGAGGCGCTGCCCTAGGCGGGGCACGCCGAATCCGAGGTGGCTCCTGGAACATAAGCGAAATTAACGCTTTAAGCGGACATCCCGATTGGCAATCCATGTGCTGTTTCCTCAATGTCCAGGTACGTAAATCGGCTGGAAATGGGGAGAGCGACATGGGAGCCGGCAACTCAGTTATTGAATGTGCGTTGATTGGGATCCAGCAGACGCACAAACCGAAGAAGGCAAGGAAATGGAGAAGGATCCTCAAGCAGGCGCGCCAAGGCGGTACCGCCGCAACACTACAGTCTCTCATTCGGCTCTCTCTCCGATTCTTCGCAGCTCTGCTTGGGCTTGGCCTACTGAGCTATTTGGTGTTCCGAAGCGGGCCAGGCGTCGTGTGGAAACAACTGCAGACCGTCGGCTGGGGTCTGGCTCTGATCATCGTTCTGGGAGGGTTCTCTCAATTCATCAAGACATGCGCCTGGAGAAAGGCGTTTACTTGCGACATTAGTCAACTTTCGTGGTCCCGCAGCTTTGTCGCGCAATTGATCTCGGACGCGATGGGGCAATTTGGTGTCGCTGGAAAGGTAGTTGGTGAGGGGGCGCGCATATCGCTGTTGGGTCGCGCAGTGCCCCTACCGAATGCATTATCGGCTGGCGCCATTGACGGGGGACTGCATAGCTTCAGCGCCTTAGTGGTAACGGTCTTGGGCATCTCAACCATTCTGATGATTGGCCCTGTTTCTGTTCGTTGGCGAGTGTATGCAGCGCTGCTCATTGTCGCGTTGGTGTCAGTGGTGATCTTGGCGGTTGTGGCTCTCAGAAACCACTGGCAGTTGGTGGGCAATGCGACCCGGGCGATTGGCCGATTGCCGCGGTTGCATAACTGGGTCAGTGATAAACAGCCGATCGTTGACTCGGCGGAAGACAACCTCCTGAGCTTTCGTGATAAAGCGCCGGCCGCGTTCTGGGCAACATTGACCTTCAATCTCCTATGGCACATGCTGGCAGTCCTGGAGGTCTACATCATTCTGCGGTTTATGGGAACAGGCTTCACAGTAGGCGGCGCGTTCATCGTGGAAAGCCTGACCAAGGTGATCAATCTCGTGGGCGCGCTGAATCCGGGCAACTTCGGGACTTACGAAGGTGGCAGTATGCTCATTGCAAAGATGTTTGGTGTGGCGAGCACCACAGGGTTGACGCTGGCATTGTGCCGACGTGCGCGTACCGTCTTCTGGGCAGCGGTGGGAGCCATGTGCATGATCGTTATGAAGAAGGCTGGGGCGCCGAGGACAATAGCGGCGAAGCTAGATGTGGCAGTAGAGCCGTCCCACGGCGAATAGGGCTCCGCAAATACTCTTATGCTCGGGAACAAACAGATCTTCCAATCGACCCAGGCGTGACCAGATGGGGTCCCCGTGCCCGTTACCGGGCACGGTAATGTCGCCCAGAGACCGGGTTTATTGCAGAACCACAACATAAGAAATGATTTGACTCTGAGATGAGTTCGGCAAGCGGCGTGCCTACATCATCTCGTGCAACTGCTTCTCGTCCTTTCGAGAAACCGTTCACAAAGAAGGTATCGAGCGCACTGCGCCGCTGCGCCCGCGAATGAGAACAACAAGCGGCTTAGGAGTTCAGTCAATGATGAAGAATTCTGCGTTACTCATGTTTGCGTTCGCGATGCTCGCGTTTTGCCCTCTTGGCCGTGCTCAAGATCAGGACCTCAGCATCGACTCCACCATTGCAGTAGTGAGGGCCAATATGCAGGCAGACAGGACTGCCCTCGTCACAGCAGGAATGCATTTCAACGACAAAGATGGCGCCGCATTCTGGCCGATCTATCAACAATACGAGTACGAGCGATCCAGGCTGGATGATGGTCGCGCTGCCGTCATAAAGCAGTACACCCAGAAGTACCCGAACCTGACTGACGCCGAGGCCAAAGCGATGGCAGACCAAATATTGGACTGCGACTCTCGTCTGGCTGAGTTGAAGAAGAAGTATTACAAGAAGTTCAACAAGGTGCTTCCGGCCCTTACAGTGACGAAGTTCTTTCAGTTGGATCGTCGCATCGATCTGATGATGGATATGCAGGTCGAGTCCTCCCTTCCTCCGCTCACCCAGGCACAATCCGCCGTGCATGGAACTAGCGTGGCAGAACCGCCTGAGCAATGAGGCACGCTCGTGTTCGAGCGCGAGTTTGAACCAGGGAGAAGTCGATGTTCCACATGATGAAGCATAGGCCGGTGATGCTCGGGACCGTGCTGTTGATGGTGGCCATGGCAATGGCGCAATCGCGGCGCGAGAGAGAGGCGTTGTCCGTGCAAGGCTACCAAGGACAGGCAAGTATCATTCGATACCAAGGGCGCGTGTTTGTGGACGCTCAAGCGCTTGCACAAATCACAAACGGGTCGCTCAGCTTTGAGAGGAACAGAATCATTCTGACGCTGCCTGGTCCGGACGGTTCATCTTCGAGCGCCGAAGCTCACACATCAGGCTTCTCGCGCCCTTTCATGAAAGCGGCGATCGAGGCAATGGCGTCGATCAGAGAATGGGGCGGGATGCTCCAGGTGATCGTTCAAAATGGGTATCCCGTGGGGAAGTCCATGGCAGGAAACACGATTCGTGCCTACCAGGGCCGAGCTGCCGACAGCGTCGCGTTAGCCTCAGCCGCTGCAGCGACGGATGATGACCACCGCGGGCTCGAGGTGCTGAGGAATGAGTTCAATAATGTACAGGCCTGGTCTGAGAGCTTTGTTGAGGCTCGGAATTCGTTGAGCGCCGCCGACCTCTCGACGTCGGAAAACCCGGTCAAGAACGATGAGGACGCCCAAAAGATCATCCATTGCGGCCAATTTCTGGCGCAAATGTTCGCCAGCGGTAGCTTCGAGGATGATGCGGTTTGTCATTAGGCCCTTTAACACGTGAGCGACGCACTTCTCCAATCTATTGCGGCCAGCGACTGCACATCGGATGCTGAGTTGCGGCCAGAAGTCGAACCCAAAGCACGCCTCAGTTGGGCGGAGACAGAGGGGCTCCCGCTGCCACTCGGAGCTAGTTGGATCGAAGAAGAACGAGCATTTAACTTTGCTGTGTATGCCGAACATGCTGACAGTGTGAAGCTGTTCCTCTATTCCCCTCACGATTTAGCGAAGCCAGTTTTGACATTTCAGTTCGATCCTATCCGCAATAAGTCAGGGCGGATCTGGCACTGTAGGATCCCGGTAGATCAAATGTGCGATGCCCGCTATTACGGTTACTCCGTTTCAGGGCAGGCGGTTGCCGGTCTCCGCGGCTTCGATCACGAAAAGGTTCTGCTCGATCCCTATGCGAAACGAGTTTTCTTCCCGCCGGGGTTTGATCGCAAGCGCGCTATGAAGCCGGGCCCCAATCATGAAAAGGCGCCGCTTGGAGTCTTGCCCAGACAACGGGCTGCTTTCGATTGGGCTGAAGATCTCCCGCCCCGACCTGAATCGGACGCGATCATCTACGAACTTCACGTCAAGGGGTTCACCAAGAATCCCAATTCCGGCGTTCATCCATTGCGAGCAGGAAACTACGCAGGCCTGATTGAAAAGATCCCGTATCTGAAAGAGCTAGGGATCACCGTCGTCGAACTCATGCCCATATTTCAGCTCGATCCTCACGAGGGTGACTATAGGGGATACATGCCTCTGAACATCTTCGCACCTCATGCGCAGTATGCATCGAGTGTTGATGATGATGGGCAACATCTTGAGTTCAAGAATATGGTCAAGGCTTTTCACAAAGCCGGGATCGCCATCGTGCTCGACGTTGTTTACAACCACACGTGCGAGGGCGACCACCTCGGCCCCACCTATAGCTTCAAGGGTTTCGACCCCTCGGGCTATTACATGCAGTCCTCCGACCCGACCAACCCGTATGCCAATCACTCCGGCACCGGCAATACCTTGAATTTCAGCCAGGCACACGTGCGGAAAATGGTGATGGACAGCCTGCGGTACTGGAAGAACGAGATGCACATCGATGGTTTCCGCTTCGATCTGGCATCGGTGTTTAGCCGCAATGCCGACGGATCACTGAATTGGGGAGATGCTCCAATATTCAGTGAAATCGCCGCAGACCCCGAGTTGGGCCGGTTGGCTTTGATCGCGGAGCCTTGGGACGTCGGCGGCTATCAGCTCGGACGTGGATTTCCGGGCACGACCTGGCTGCAATGGAACGCGCGTTATCGTGACGATGTCCGCCGTTTCGTCAGGGGCGACGCAGGGATGATCCCAGACCTTATGCGTTGCATCTATGGCAGCGATGACTTGTTTCCGGACAGCCGCGAGCATGCTTATCATGCCTTCCAGACCGTCAACTATATCGATTGCCACGACGGCTTCGCGCTCTACGATCTGGTTTCTTACAATCAGAAGCACAACTGGAACAATGGTCATGACAATCAAGACGGTATGGACGCGAATTACAGTTGGAACTGCGGACATGAAGGGGACGAGAGCGCCCCAGCCGAGGTTTTGGCGCTTCGCCGGAAACAAGCTAAAAACTTCTTCTGTCTGCTCATGCTCTCGAACGGCATCCCGATGTTTCGGGCTGGTGACGAGTTCCTAAACACCCAGTTCGGAAACAACAATCCTTACAATCAGGACAACGAAATCAGCTGGCTGGATTGGAGCCAGTTCCAGGCGAATCAGGACATATTCCGGTTTTTTAAACGCATGATTGCATTTCGCAAGTCTCATCCTTCTTTGTGTCGTAGCAGGTTCTGGCGCGAGGACATTTCCTGGTACGGCATTGGGCCTCCGGTCGATCTATCGCCAGAGTCACGCAGCCTGGCGTTCTGTCTGCATGGCGCGTCACAAGGTGATGACGATATCTATGTAATGATCAATGCTTACTGGGAAGAGTTGCAGTTCCAGATCCAGGAAGGTACCCCGCAAGACTGGTTAAGAATTGTGGATACAGACCTACCGAGTCCCAACGATTTCTCAGAATGCGGCTTGCCGGTGCAGCAGTCGATCTATCAAGTAGCTCCGCGATCCATTGTCGTCCTAATTCGTGCTAAGTGAGGGGTCATACATGGCCAAGAAGCGTATAGGCATACTCACGGGGGGCGGCGACGTTCCCGGGCTGAACTCAGTGATCAAGTCGGTGGTCTA
>JBKQNU010000048.1:0-20610 GCA_052145815.1 Occallatibacter sp. | reverse complement strand
GTGGTGGAAACGAACACAAGCCTCAGCAGGCGTAACATACCTTCAGTTTTGCACGAGGACAAGCCAATTCGGGTGCACACCTTATCTACATGAATCGAAAGCTGATCGCTATTTTGGCGAGGGACAGGTTGAGATCCCGATTCGGCAATCGGCAAACTAGGCGACGTTGGCCTGGCGTTGGACGGCGGCTAAGGACGGGCGTCCAGGACCGAAACAAGTCCGCCAGCGCCGAAGTGTTTCAGCGCCGAGTGGTAGATATGGACCGGGCGAGGGGCCCCGGATTTCTGACTCTTACTAGCACCACTTTCCGGAATCTCCTTTGTAATTGCCTGCCAAGCAGCTCACTACGTCGTCAATCAAGTCGGGTGCACGATGCGAGACCACGGTACGCAGCCACGATGGAATGCTATCGGGGTACCCCACTGAGACCTTACCAGACTTCAAATCACGCCAAAGAATAGCAACTGGAATGCTGGCGATGTCAAGAAATGCATCCAGTGCCGATATCATGTCAAGTTCGTTGCCCTCGGAGTCGACGGCAAAACGGAAAGACAAAGGAATATCCTGTGGCGGGTTGGTCGCACTCTCGGCGGACTCGAGGTCGCATATCTTGGCTACGAAGTAGCCAACTATTTCCTTGCAATTGTTCATTGATAGTACCTCATTCTACTTTTTGATTTGCGTCGGTACATTCGCTCTGTACCTCGCTTCTCTTTATTACTCGGTTTCTTTCGATACTTTCGAATTGAAATAAGGCGCAGAAACCGAGTGCGCTAACCGCGCGCAATGGGTTGTCCGGCTATGCTGGCAATAACTGTTTCCTGGCAGGAATTGGGTGCGCAAATCGAGAGTATGGGTCTATAGAAGCCCGACATTCAATTGAGTTTAGAAGAGACAGCACTAATGGAAAGTCTCAGTCTGAGACCGAGCCTGATTCGCCCGCATAGCTGCTTGAGTTGCAACTGACTTCCCCATCTGACCGTTGAGCATAAGACGAGCGCACTCCCCGGACGGCCGTCCGAGGAGGCTTCCAAATACTTCGTCAGCCCATCAAGTATGGTATTCTCTACCCGGATTGTTGACATACAATACTCCAGGAACGTTGAACTACACTTCGAGACGTTCGACGCAGGCGATTCGAGGCGCACCGACGGCTAGTTTCGCTAACCACAAGGGCAGCCTTCCCGACCGCTTTTCGCCTGAGCGAACTCCACTTCTCCGGCACATCTCTCGCGCACCCACTGACGCGGGGCTCCGCCAAAATCGCAATTAAACGGCATGAGCAGGCTGATGCCGGATCAGTGGTCGCAATTCTGTTCCTACTATGCTTGGACCCTACGGCGATTATCGATACTGATCGAGGCACAATTCACCTATTCAACCTGTTGCGACATTGCATTGAAAGGTATATCGTGACACGATATATACATGGGTTCCGAGTTCTCTTCCTCAGGTTCTGATGAGTTGGTTAGGACGCTGGCTGACTTCCGTTTTGAGCTGCGCCGCTTTCTGTACTTCAGCGAATGCGCCGCGATGGCTGTGGGACTGCATCCACAACAGCACCAGCTTCTCCTGCAGGTGGCTGGAGCCCCGGAAGGAACTGCAGTGACCATCGCGTACGCGGCGGCCCGGCTTGAGTTGAAACACAACAGCACGGTCGAGCTTGTAGACCGGTCTGAGCGCGAAGGACTGCTCACGCGAACTGCAGACAGCGGCGACCGCCGGCGGGCAATCTTGCGCGTTACCAGGAGAGGCCGGCTGGTTCTGGGCCGGCTCGCAAGCGAACATGCACGGGAGTTGAGCGAACGCGGCCCTCGATTGATAAAAGCTCTGCAGCAAATCGGGCGATATGCCGAGAACGCGGCACCTGCGGTGATGCAATGAGGTCGCGGCCGTCGGCGCTGCGCGACTTCACCGTAGACGGTCGGGTGTGGCTGCTGACGCTGGTTGCCCTTCTGATCGGGGCGGCGGGCGCTGCCCTCACGGTTCTGCTGCTGCGTGCCATTGCCCTGGCGACGAATTTCTTTTACTTTCAGCGCCTGAGCCTTGCCATGGTTGGGCCTGCCGGGTCGCCGCTCTCCCCGTGGATCATGGCCTTTGTACCGGTGGTAGGTGGGCTGCTGGTTGGGATCATGGCGTACTACGGTTCCGACAAGATTCGCGGGCACGGCATTCCCGAGGCAATCGAGGCAATCCTTCTGCGCGGGGCTCGCGTGGACCCAAAGGTGGCGCTGCTCAAGCCGATTTCGGCTGCCATCGCCATTGGATCCGGCGGGCCGTTCGGCGCGGAGGGACCGATCATCATGACGGGCGGGGCCTTTGGCTCATTAGTGGCGCAGTGGCTCAGACTGACTGACGCCGAGAGGACAACGCTGCTGGTGGCGGGTGCGGCTGCGGGGATGTCTGCAACGTTTGCGGCGCCAATTGCCGCGATCTTGCTCGCCGTGGAACTACTTCTCTTCGAATGGCGCCCGCGTTCGCTCGTCCCGGTGGCGGCGGCGAGTGTCCTGGCAGGTGCGTTGCGTGTGCGCTGGCTTGGATCAGGGCCACTTTTCCCTGTCGCCCTACATTCCGCGATTCACCTCGAACAGGCGCTCCTCGTGGCCGCCGCATTGGGGATACTCGTTGGCATTGCCTCTGCAGGGCTAAGCCGATTGATGTATGGCTTCGAAGACGGGTTTGAGCACTTTTGCGGTCGTCTGCAACTGCATTGGATGTGGTGGCCGGCGATTGGCGGCATCGGTATTGGAGTGGGCGGATTCTTCTTCCCGCGTGGATTAGGGGTTGGCTACGACAATATCGCGGAGGTTCTTCGCGGCAATGCTCCTGTCGCGCTTCTGCTTGGCCTCATTCTGGCCAAATCGCTCATGTGGGCGTTTTCACTGAGTTCCGGGACTTCAGGCGGCGTGTTGGCTCCCATCTTGATGATTGGCGCAGCTTTAGGAGAGGCAGTAGCGCAGTTGGCCCATATGCCAGGCGAAACACAGGCGCTTTGGGCACTGATGGCGATGGGGGCGATGCTCTCAGGCGCGCTGGGTGTGCCGCTCACGGCGATTCTCTTCTCCCCTGGAGCTGACCCATGCTCTGCCGGCAATACTGCCTCTCGCAATGGCGTGTACTGCGTCCTATCTGGTCACCTCTTTGGTCATGCCGCGGTCGATCTTGACGGAGAAGCTGAGCCGCCGAGGGTACCACTTGTCGCGTGAGTATGGCGTGGACCCGCTTGAAACGGTCACTGTAGCTGAAGTGATGACTCCACTGCCTAAAGATGGCAGCGACATGGACAATGATCGAGAAAGTTTGCCAGATGTCTTTGCTTACTCGGATCAAACCTGTCGCGCGGTTGCGGAGCCAATGGCAACCACAGGCCTGTTGAGCCTGGTAGTAGTCGATCGTGAAACCGGGGAAATCTGCGCCCGTGTTGGCGCGGCGGAGTTATTGACTGGGCGCAGGCGGGCAGTACGGCGGGAGTCGGAACGCAGTATTGCCTTTCAACCCGAATCACAACGCTAGGTGCGAAGCAAGTAATCTCCTGTTTTCAGCAATGCTCATCCTGTCTACAGTCCGTGCCGGAAATGTGTCAGTATTCCGTCTCTGCGCCGAGACGCTGGTCGAGGAATTCTTTCAGCGCGACCGCATTGTTGTGTTCCGCGTGCTGCGCACTGTAAAGCAGCGTGACCGTACCACGGCTCGCGGCCTCAATCAGTGGGTGCCAGGCTGCCGGATTCTGTTCGAGTTCGGCAAAGTAGCGTCGGCGAAATTCATCCCATCGCGGCAGATCGTGATGGTACCAGTTTCGAAGATCGGTGCTCGGCGCAGCATCCTTCAGCCATGCCTTGATGGCGAGGGACTCCTTCTTGATGCCGCGCGGCCACAGGCGATCCACGAGAAACCGATCGCCGTCGGCTCTTTCTGCCGCTTCGTATACGCGCTTGATTCGAATCATGGCGTCTTCTCCCGCGGGAACAAGAATATCTGCTTCGGCCGGCCACGTATTCTGCATGGGAATTTCATGCATCGTGCTCGAACGCAATTGGTCTCAGGCTTTACTTGCACCAGCACCTTTTTGACCGGAGTCTTTGCCGATATGTCATGCAACAGTTCAGGGCCATGAATACGAGCAACGTTGAGGGGCGGCCCGCGGATTTCCAGTGACAAAAGTCATTTCGTGTGGCGGCGGGTGCAGCCATTCTAGTTCGGGAATAGAGGGATGTCGATTCGCAGATCCAATGCCAGCGGAGCCATACCAACCCAGGAGACACATCATGATCAAGTTTGACGCGGAGCACGCCGCCGTTCATTATCCCCCGGATCGCCGCCACCGCCTCTGGATTCGTCCTTCGATTCTGGTCGGGACCGCCGCTCTAATCGTGTCGCTGGTCGCTGCGGCGTGGTTTGAGGTAGCCGTGGCCGGCCTGCCGCACATTCCGCCTGTCCCACAGGTTTATCCAAACAATTTCTCGGGGCCGCACGGCTTCCCACTCTGGGTCCGCTACTGCCATTTCTTCAACTTCCTCTTCGTCACCATGCTCATCCGCAGCGGCCTTTCCATCCTGGCCGATCATCCGCGGCTCTATTTCAACGACGATTGCACGCCGGGCAGCGAATGGATTCGCTTCACGCCGATCAAGGTTCCGACCGACCGGCTCTGGACGGCCAAGGACGATGCCCGCTATCTTACGCCCATGGTTGGCACGCCCGGCTACCGGCACACCATCGGCGTGGCGCGCGTGTGGCACTTCATCAACGTCCACGGCTTCATCCTCTGCGGCGTGTACTTCGTCGCCATGCTCTGCACCACTGAGCAATGGAAGCGCCTGATCCCCACCTCGCCAACCGTGATTCTGCAGGCCTGGAATACCTGGGTCCACTACGCCACCTTCCATCTGCCGGCCGAGCCCAATGGCTTTAACGGTTACAACGCACTGCAGCAGATCGCCTACTTCACCGTGGTTTTCGTCTTCGGGCCGCTGGCGATCCTCACTGGCATCGCCATGTCACCGGCGGTTGTGAATCACTTCACCTGGTATGCGCGCATCTTCGGCGGTCGGCAATCGGCGCGATCCATTCACTTCCTCACCATGCTCAGCTTTCTGGCGTTCCTCGTCGTGCACATCACGTTGGTGGTCATGACTGGATTCGCACGCAACATGAACCACATCGTGCTTGGCACCAACGACCAAGGCCGACTGGGCATCTGGCTGGGCTTCGTGGGCATTGGCGTGGTGTTTCTTTGCTGGATCGTCGCACACTACCTCTCATGGCATCAGCCGCGCGCGCTGCAGCATGTGCTCAAGTTCGTTACCTATCCCATGCAACTGCTCACACTCAACCGGCTCATGCCGCAGCAGATGTATTCGGAGAAGGACATCTCGCCTTACATGTGGCCGAATGGCAAGCTGCCCGTGCGCGACGATTGGAAGCGCCTGGCCGCGAGCGGCTTCCGCGACTTCACGCTGAAGGTCGGCGGGCTGGTCGAGAATCCGGTTGAGCTTTCTCTTGCTGATCTGCGCAATCTGGGCGAAGAGGAGCACATCGCGATGCATCACTGCATCCAGGGCTGGAGCGGCATCGCCAAGTGGGGCGGCATCCCCATGGAAAAGCTGATCGCGCTCGTCCGGCCCCTGCCTGAGGCGCACACCGTAGCCTTCTTCTCCTTTGGCGAAGCGCTCTACGGCGGACCCTACTACGACACGCAGAACCTTGAGAACGTGCTCAAGCCGCAATGCCTGCTTGCATCCGAAATGAATGGCCAGCCGCTGCCCGAGGTCTACGGCGCTCCGCTGCGGCTGCGGGTCGAAAACCAGCTCGGCTACAAGATGGTGAAGTGGATCGAGCGCATCGAGTTTGTCGAATCGGAAAAGAAGCTTGGCATGGGAGAGGGCGGTAAGAATGAAGACATGAGTACTTCGATCTGTTACCGAATATCTGATGACTTTCGTGAATGATAGAAACCCTGCGACCGGCAGTCCTGGCGGCATCGAGCATGTTCCTATGTTGCTGGCTCATCTGCGCCTCGAGTGGCTCTTACAGCACTTTCCAACGCGGGTTGTGTGGGCGATTTATGTATGCATCAACGGCTTCATTACCATCGGGTTGCTCGCGTTGTTGGCTCTTCTTACGGGTAGTCCCTTTGTCTTTCCGTCGCTCGGCCCAACTGCGTATCTCTTCTTTTTTTCTCCTTTGGCGGAAGCCTCCAGTCCGCGTAATACCATCCTGGGCCACGCCATTGGACTCATCTGCGGTTATGCCGCCTTCGCGCTTACAGTGGCTTCCAGCCCGCCTTTCGGTTTACACCCCGGCGTCCATGGCCCCAGAGTCCTGGCCGCTGCGCTTTCGCTGTCGGCTACCGGGGCGCTCATGGCGCTGTTCCGGGTAAGCCATCCACCTGCTGGGGCTACGACCCTCATCGTTTCGCTCGGCATCATCTCCCAGCCCAAAGAACTCGTCATCATTGAGGTTGCGGTGGTCCTGCTGACGGCGCAGGCTCTCGCAATCAATCGCCTTGCGGGGGTGCCCTATCCCCTGTGGGGAAAGCACAATCCCGCGGAACCCGCTCCCGTGGTTGGGAGTGGGGTTCTGGAGCATGACGAATGACTGAGAATTAAGGCGCCTCGGGAACGGGCGATTGCACTCTTGTCATTGGCTCTCGTTACGCCAGAGAGCGCTCCGTCGAACTATTCCCCGCAAATGCGGAACGCCCCAAGAGAAAAGTGAGCGCAATGTTGATCGCGAACACCAACACCCCACTCAACTCCAGCATCCCGGAGATCGGCAGCGTCTTCCATGCGAAGGGCAGCAGCCTTTCGTAGGCCAGAGGCTCAGACAAGACGCGAAGCGTGCATCCGGTCTGCAGAAGCATGAGACTCATAAACATCAGTCGCTTGCTGAAGATCGAGTAGATGCCTGCAAAATGCGGCAAAATGCGCGGGCCGATGGCGAACACCATTGTGGCAGCAAAGCCCACAGTCAGCGCGTGGCGGGACGCGCCCCAGATGCCTCCGTGTTGGTCGGCGATTGCGGCCCAAACACTCATTGAGCCGGCGATCACTAGCCATGCATAGGCAAGCCGGATGAACGACGGAAAGCTCGGATGAATGCCCTGGACCTTGGCCGGGCCGTGAGGACGCTGCGTCAGATGCAATGCGAGCCCGATTGCGACTGCGCTTGAAGCAAGCAGAATCGTCGCAGCAATCGTCCAACCGGAAACGCCGAGGAGTACGCCGATCAGGTCCATGATCATCGCGGTGCGAAATATTCGCGCGTTGGGCCGGGAAATCGCGAGAAACGTGGGCAGCCAACGCGCGGAAAATCCCCAGACCACTGGCACGAGGAATCCCCAGGCGAGCAATACCAGGTACTTCTGGTCGAGAGCGTGCGGAAAGGCGAGAACCCGCCTTCACTTCGAGACGATCGTTCCCGATTTCCTTGTAGAAATAGAGGGCCCACAACTGCAGCGACTTGGGGCCGGCGGGGTTCCAGCTCGCCCAGTTCCACACTCCGCCCATATACAACTGTGCGCGCCGCAGGTGCAGTTGACGAAGATCGGACGAGAGAATCGGCTGCACAAATGAACTTTCGAAAGCGCGCTGACCAACGTACACCTGCTCATCGGCAGACACAGGCGCATCGAGCATGTTCTGTGTGTACTCCGGTCCCGTAATGACTCGAAAGGCAAGGCCCTGGCGAAAAAGTACCTGGCGAAATGCCGAATCGACGTCGATGACGCTGTCGGAAAACGGTGGCATGGCGGCATCGCCCCCGAGGTAATTCAGGCCCTCAATCGTACGCTCGGCAGGGGTTGGGGAATCGGGAAGGTGCTGACTTGCATCCTTGCTTTGTGCGTTGCTCACCAGGACACCACACAGCATAAGCGCAACTGTGAGCATTCCCCTGATCCTTCGGCCGCTCCACTCTTGCATTTCACCTAAACCCTTAGTCTTTCCGGTAGCAATAGAGCTTTCAGCCCAATACCGATGGCCGCAACAGGCTCAGATTGAAGATACACCGCGCACCATCGGAGCACGTTAAGGATACAGTCGGATCTCAATCCTGACGCAGGCGTATATCAGTTTGAATTCCCGGATCGACGAAATGGGACGACGGAATCACCGCGGTCGATTGAGCATCAATGGCGTTCTGAGAATTGAAGCTGCCTGGCCCCCAGGAAACTGCTTTCGTCTCCACAGAGTCCGCAGTAGCTGATCGCTTCCTTCACCGATGGGAAACGGGTGAAGTCTCCGATCTCCAGGGCCCAGGTCAGCGCCGTGATCGGCCCCACGCCGGGAACGGTCCTCAGCCGCTGCAGTCTCTCCGCCAGCAGCGGGTCTCGCTCCAGCGAGCTGACCAGGGCATAGTCCAGCCTCTGCGAACGATCGATCGTCTCACGGCTCAGTTTGAGCAGCGGCCGGATACTCTGGTTGACCTCCTTGTTGGTCTTGAGCAGATCTTCGAAGTAGCCCACTTTGTGAAGCCGGCGCTTGTTGTAATCCACCCCGGTCTCCATCAGCAGCCCCGATACCCGGTTCTTCATCTGCACCATCTGCTTGATCACCAGGCTTCGGTAGCGCAGCACACGGCGCCGGTCTCGAATTTCGGTCGAAGCCATATGGCACTCGGGAAGAAAGTCGCAGCGCAGGCAGTCGGCGATCTTCCGTGCATCGATCTTGTCGTTCTTCTTCTTGGCCGCAGCGATCGCCCGCAGCATCAGAGGATGTGCGACCTTCACCTTCTCCGCATGCGGAAGCAGGTGGTCGTAGATCCATCCCGTGAAGATCGTCGCTTCCATGGCGATCATCCGCGGTTGCGGCAACGTCTTGATCCAGCCATCCAACTCGCGCCGGGTCGATCCAATCTTGCCTTCCCGGTGCACATGACCAGCCGCATCCTTCACGCAGTAGCTGATCGTTTTCTTGTGAACGTCAAGTCCGATGTAGTACATATCGTCTCTGAGGAGCCTCCGTGGTGTTCTCTGAATCAGCTTGCCCGCTGAGTTCAGCCTTTTTGTAACACCTCGTGCTCCTCACTGACTTACATTCAAACAATCCAGGCATAACGCGTCGCTGGGGCCGAGATGCAGCCTCGGACGCTGGGTCCCTGGCTAGCCCCACTTCTCCAAATGCCATTCGTACATCACTTGAAGTTCTTCCGAACGGTGCCTAGTAACCTAACCGCGTCCGAACTTTAAGGTGTTGCTCGATTCACGATCGGAATTCTGCTTGGCTCCTCGAGCAGGAACTTGGGATTGATGCGGGCATCATGCCAGCGGACGCCAAACCACAGGTGGGGTCCCGTGGCGCGGCCCGTCGATCCTTCCCGGCCCAGCGTCTGCCCCCTCTTGACCTCTTGCCCGGTCTCGACCTTAAGTTCGGAGAGATGGAAGTACATGCTGATAAGGCCGTCGCCGTGATCAATAAAAACGGAATTGCCCTCGAAGAACATATCCTTCGCGAGCACGACCGTCCCGTCCGCAACTGCCAGGATCGGCGAGCCCACTGGCGCATCGTAGTCGGACCCCATGTGGGCCTGTTCGGCTATCTTGCCGTTGTAGACCCGCTTCACGCCGAATGACTTGCCCTGCGGGAGCGGCCTCACTGGAGCGCCCAAGGGCAGCGTGAACTGCGCCGGTCCTTCCTTACTTCTCCATATCCTGCCCAGTTCCACTCGGTCGGCCGCATCGCGCCTCAAATCCTCTCGCGAAGGGTTGGCCTGCGGAATGTCGGGAAGAGTGATCTCTTCGGTTCCGTAATCGTTGCGCTCTATGGAGATGCGCGCGAGCCGTTTTGGCCCAGTACCCAACAGCGCGATCGTGGCCGGACCCGTCCTCTCCAGCAAATCGATCGGGTAGTAGCAGGTTCCGTTCAGCGCGGCCCATGAACGCGCTCCCATGCTGCATCGCTTCGCGCCGAGCTCCGCCCAGCGAACCAGAGTACCGGGAGCCGCTGAGGTAGCTCCTTCATGCTGCTGCGCAGCCTGTCCAGTCAAGAAAGGCGCCGAAATCAAGCAGACCAGCGCTAACCCCAGGCGGAGGATATCGCGGAGATGAAGGACGAACATGAATCTCTCCCTGCAAAGATTGTGCGAAGGTTGAAGCACTCAGTTCGGGGATCTGAAGGTTGCTCAAGTTTATTGATCGTGGGGAGCGTGGCGCACTGAAACGATCGTACCGTCCTGTCTCGCCATCACATAGTTCCCATCGATCTGACGCCACTCATGTCCCGCTGGCGGACGGCGAAGGTGATTCTGCCGATAATCGACCTTGTCGCCTCTGTTCCAGTCTTCCTGCTGTACCTTTGATCCTGGCTTCCATTCGTTGTGCTGCTTGTAAGTGTGGTTGTCGCGATGATCCTGGTCCTGATGATCCTGGGCGAGGACGGGCATGCCGGCCAGAGCGACGGCCAGGATGGGAAGTGCAAATGCTGCTCGTATCATTTTCATGAGTACTCCTTCGGAATCGGCTCTCGCCTTGGATAATGTTGCGTGGACGGCATTCGCTGGGGTCTTGCACGCCTTTGATTCTTCGGCACGCCGATATCAGGTTTACCTGGTTTGCTGAATGCAGAATGCTCAATACTGCACACCTCGTGATGGCTCCAATTCAAGTTCGACGATTCCCTCTCTCCAAGGACGGTCCGCTTGCTCTAACCGGCTCGTAGCCCTTCGCCTTGAACCTGGCTCATTTATGGGGTACGAATCAATAATCCATACAGACTGAATCTGTTCGCTAGAGAGGGCCACCGGGAAAAGCGGTGCCGAGGAACAGGAAGCTGTTCCTCGGCAGTGCGTTATTGCACGGGCGTATCGCCAGTGGCATCGAATGTAGCACCTGACGGAATCATGATCGTGGTAACGAACTTTCCATCCTGCGAGCCGGTGTACACCGAAATCCGGGTCGAATCGATGCCCTTCTCACTGACGAGGTACGCCTTTGTGTTCGCCGCACGCTCGGTAGCGAGCTTGATGCCGGCCTTCTCATTGCCAGCGGCATTCCCCACAAGTGCCAGCTTTCCATCGGCGTTACTCTGCAGACTGAGCGCCACTTGATCGAGGCAAGCCTTCCCCTCGTTGTCCACCCGAGCTGGACGGCGGGCGTCCCGCGCGAACTTCACGGAGCACATTTCGCTAACCGTGGGACTGGGTGCGGCTGGTGGAACTACGACCGTCACCATTGTGTCGCCCGAGGCAGTCTGGCCCTTGTCATCGACAACCTTGCAGGTCACGCCGATGGCGCCGGCTGCCACGCCCACGGTCGTCAGAGTCGCCGTCGGTCCAGATCCGCTCACCAAGCCCGAGGTCGAGCTATAGCTGTAAGTCAGGGGACGATTCTGCGGACTTACGCCGGTCGCCGTGATCGTTGAAGGATCGCCGGCTTTGACGGTGGAAGGATCGGCTGTGCAACTCACGGTGGGGGGTTCAATGGCCTTCACCACATACGGTGCGTTGCAATCTGCATTGTCGCCAGGCTTGTCGCCCTCGGAAACATGCCCCTTGAGCGTGTAACTGCCGGCAGCCAGGTTTGTTGTGTCGATACTGGCTGTGCTGGTTGTCCCGGTCACCTTTCCGCCATCGACGGACCAGGTGTAGACGGCGGTCTTTGCGGGATTCAAATTCTGCGCCGAGCCTGACACCGTGATCGGTTCTCCAGGGAATACAGCGGTTGGATTCACCGAGCAGGAATACGCCAACGGGAGTTCGGGTGCACGGGGTTTTCCACCGAAACGGAGGACGATTCCGGCGGAAAGACGCACGTTGTTCTGAGCCTGAGTTGATCCTGTGCTGAGGTTCTCGAACCGGCTCATCAGATATTCGGCCTGGACGATGCGGATGGCGAGACGATGGCGCAACCTCACGTCCAATCCGCCGCCGGCGGTCAGGGCAAAGCTGTTTTCAGCGGGAAGACTGGCCGTGCAAGTTGGGCAGACCGACTCCTCACTTGCGTGAATACCGCCAAACAGAACCTGGGCAAAAGGAGTAATTCTGTCGTACTTCCGAATAGAGAGCCGTGGGCCAAAGAGATAGGTGAACACAGTTCCGTCATCAACCGCATCATATGGTCCCACCGCAACGGGTGGATTCCCGCTCGTAAACAGGAGCCGCGTTTCGTTGAAACCCCCAAAGTCGCCGACCAGGCCCAGATAGCGATTCAGATTGAAAGCAACCGATGTGCTGCCGCCATTAAGCCACACCAGCCGGTTACCGGCCGCTAGCTGCGGAACAGCACGCAGATAGGTGTAGCCCATGAATAACTCAACCTTCGGGTAGTAGCTGTCCACTCCTCCGGAATAAGGCTTGGCTGGCGGCATGGAGGCCGCCGGCATGGGAGCCGCCGGCAGCAAGGCAGCCGGATCGGTGACGACGGCGACGGCGGAATCGGCAGACTTGTCATCCTTGACTGCGCCGGTGGATACTTTTGCTGCTCCACTCGCAGAGAGGCTGAACGCAGGTACCAGAAGAACAGCAAATGCCGCTGTGGCAATTATCTTTACGCTCAATCTCATT
Source organism: Occallatibacter sp. (assembly GCA_052145815.1). Classification (GTDB taxonomy): domain Bacteria; phylum Acidobacteriota; class Terriglobia; order Terriglobales; family Acidobacteriaceae; genus Telmatobacter. Next base: position 8,112 of record JBKQNU010000048.1, on the reverse strand, counting down.
GTCGCCTCCTGAATTGCTCGACGCGATCGTCGTTCAATCTCATCGCCGGATAAAACAAACGCGGATAGGACTTACAAAAACCGCATCGCATGAAAAATGGCTGAGACCGCCCAATGACCGCGGCCTCAGCAAATACTCATGGCACATTGATGACGGTGTTCACAAGTGTGGTCGACGCAGTCAAAGCAATCACTCTGCCGTTGATAGTCGTTATCGCGGCAACTCCGGGACTTGACACCGTTATTCCCGGTTGACTGATGATGGTTCCCACCATCGTCCCGCCTCCCCCGTAATTGATAACCGCGCCGGGGAGGCCCCCGACTGCCCAGTAGACGTTCTTTGCCTGAGCGCCGTTGATCAGGATCACGCTTTCAGGTGCTGACGGCGTGCCTACGGTGAGAGATGATCCGATCTGGAAGACCCAGGACGCATTGGGATCGCCCTTGGCGTCGAGAGTAAGAGGCCCAAGGGTTATTCCAACTGAGCTTGCGTTTGTGTAGACGCCGGGGGAGATGGTTGTATCGCCCAACTCCGCTGCCAGAACCCCGTCTGAGGGAAGGCCCTGGAGAGTGGTGTAAGCGGTTCGAGCTTCCAACGCGGCTTCGGTGGCGATGGCCATTGTATTGGCGGTTCCTTCATCGGGGCACGCACTGGTAGGAGGCGGCGGAGCGGTGTCGATGGTCCCGTTCACCAGCCCAAAATTGCTTGGCGTTACCGTATACGAACATGGATATACGCCGGCAACGGCCGCGACGCTCTCATCGTAGAAGCCGGTCATCGTGGTAGATGCGCCCGTGGTCCCGATATCTCCATTGACCACTGTGTGGACTCCCTGGTTGGTCATCCCGGCGCCACCGCCAAAGCCGCCAAACAGCGATATGGTTGGCCCAAGGACCACCGGCGGGGGAACCACTGCCGTACCCGTCGTAAAGGTCCACGGATTCGGCGCTCCAGTTGTCCCCAGAGGATTGCCCGTCAGGTCGGTCGCTCCATTGGTCACCGTCGCCGTATAAGTGGTGCTGGCGGTCAGTGCCGCCGCGGGGGTGAAGGTGGCAATGAAGTTGATCGCATCGTAGGAGACCGTTCCCGCTACCGCGGTTGCGCCCGGCCCCGTCAGCAGGAATGTTCCGGTGGTGATGGTCAGTGGATCCATCGCCTCGCTGAAGGTTGCGCTCACGGCCTGATTCAGAGGCACGTTCGCCGCTAGATTCGCGGGCACCGTCGAAACCAACTCCGGCGCAATTGAATTGACTGTCGTTCCGGTTGTAAAGGTCCACACATAGTTGTTGGCCAGCGCAGTGCCCGCCAGGTTCTGGGCCCCGGTGGTGATTGTGGCTGTAAATAGGGTGCTGGGCGCCAGATTCGCTGTCGGCGTAAACGTCAGCGTATTGCCAACCGCCGCGTAAGCGAGCAGGCCGGAGACGACCGTAGCGCCCGGTCCCGTCAAAGTGAAAGTTGTGGAGTTGATCGTGGCAGGGTTCATCGCCGTGCTGAACGTAGCGCTGACGATCTGATTAAGCGGCACGCCAGTAGCCAGGTTGAGAGGGGTCGTCGAAATCACCGTCGGCGCTACGGGAACTGTGCCGGCAGCGGTGGTGAACGTCCAGACGTAGTTGCTTGCCAGCCCGATGCTCGCCAGATCCTGAGCCCCGGTGGTAATCGTGGCCGTGTATTGGGTGCTGGGTGTAAGGTTGGCGTCCGGAGTAAACGTCGCTACCGAGCCGGCTGCGACATAGGTGACCACTCCCGTTACCGCGGCCCCGCCCGTCACTGCCAGCGTAAAGGTTGTTGTGTCGATCGTGGCCGGCGTCATTGCCACGCTGAAGGTCGCGCTGAGGGCCTGGTTGACGGGCACGCCCGAAGCCAGATTCGCGGGCACGGCGGAGATCACCGTCGGCGGTGCCGAGGTGGGAACTGTTCTGAAGGTCCACACGTAATTGGTGGCCAGCGGAGTGCCCGCCAGATCCTGGGCTCCGGTGGTGATCGTAGCCGTATAAACGGTGTTGACGACAAGGTTGGCCGATGGCGTGAAAGTCGCCACAGCACCCGTGCAACTGACTGTGCCGGCCACGGCTGTCGCGCCTGGACCGGTAACGATAAAAGCTGCCGAGGGCGATGCAAGCGTCGCGCAGGTCATTGCCTCGTTAAAGGTCGCGCTGAGCACTTGGCCGATCGGCACGCCGGTAGCGCCATTCAAGGGGACCGTGGCGATCACCGTGGGTGGAGGAGTAATCGTTGTAAAGGTCCACACATAATTGGCCGCCAGCGGAATGCCTGCCTGGGATGTAGCCCCAGTGGTGATGGTGGCCGTGTAGGCTGCTCCAAAGGCAAGGTTTGCAGCAGGCGTAAACGTCGCAGTCACGCCCGAATATGTAACTGTTCCTGTAACTGCGTTTCCACCGGGCCCAGTCACAGTAAAGGTCGTTGCAGTGATCGACGCCGCACTCATCGCCTCGCTGAAGGTCGCGCTCAGTACTTGACCAACAGGCACGTTCGCAGCGCTGTTCGCTGGGACCGTCGCTACCACCGTGGGCGGAGGCGCGACCGTGGAAAATGTCCAAATGTAGTTGGCCGGTAGAGAAGTGCCACCCAGGTTGGTTGCCCCGGTGGTAATCGTTCCGGTATAGGTGGCGCCGTATGCGAGCACCGCCGCAGGCATGAACGTGGCTGTTTCCCCGCTGTAACTTACTGTTCCTGCAACAGCCGTTCCGCCTGGTCCCGTCACCGTAAAGGTTGTAGCACTGATCGTGGCCGAGTTCATCGCCATGCTGAAGGTCACGCTTATCGGGGTGTTGACCAACACCGCCGTAGCGCCGTTGGCAGGGATGCTGGACACCACGGAGGGAACAGTGACCGTTTCTTCACCGCAGCCGGCGACAAAAACCAGCAATAGAACCGCCAACCATGACGTGATACCCAACCTGTTTTTGCTCATTTGAACCCTCTCGCCCAACCTTGTGGCCCGGTCTCTAAAGCTCATCGATGAGTAGGCTTGGTGTGGAGTGCCGACAGAGCCTACCTTCGGAAACCTACCAACACAAGGCCGTTCGGTCTGAGCGATATTGCTCAACTCGCGTTACGATTGGCTAAAAACAAAATCCGAATTGTGAGCGGAATTGAATATCTTCTTAGAGCTAAAAAGGGTAAATGCAGACCGATCGCGGGTCTCCAAATCAGCCGTGCCCCATCAACCGGAATCTATGGCCGACTTCGATTAAGTCCCGATGAGCCGGCTTCTCGAACGCTTTCCTAGACCTCGCCCAAGTCCCGGATGAATTACCGCATGCCCCGACGGACAACATCACTATACTGATCCTGACAACGAAAGGGTAAGATGTGTGGATAACTAAGCAGCAAAACAGAAAGCTAATTATGTTGGGGGCGCAGAACAGGGCAGCTCTGCGTTCCCAAGGGCAGAAACGGTGGATAAGGAAAGTGCCGAATATGAGCGTTACGCCTAATTAGCCGGCAAACCCTACATAACTCGGTTTTCAGACCACCGGGAATCGCCAATAGCGAAAAGCAGGGTTAGTGACGGACTGCCGACCAACCGCCCGGGGCAATCCGGACGGAACATGCAACGGCCTGCCCGATGACAGTGTTTTGGGGTAGCGTCGGATGGGCCCATTGTCTAGGACACCAAAAGTAGGTTTTAGGAACAAAAGCACAAACAGGTTTGTTGCAAGCATAGGTGCAGGGTGTGATTATTCTTCTTCTTTCAACTGCATGCTGAGATAGCGCTCGTAGCCAATCTCCTTGATCATGTGCAGCTGGGCTTCAAGCCAATCCACGTGCTCTTCCTCATCCATGAGCAACTTCACGAACAAGTCGCGCGAGCCGTTATCCTTGTTCTCTGTTGCGATCTGGACGGCCTCGTTATACATTTCGACGGCACCGATCTCTAGAGCGAGGTCAGACTTAATCATGTCCTTCACGGTACTTCCCACCGTGAGCGCCAAAGGCTCCATGCTGGGGCTCCCATCTAGAAATAGGATTCGCTCAATGAGCGTCTCCGCATGCTTCATTTCGTCGATTGACTGTTTCTTAATGTACTTAGAAAGTCCCTCATATCCCCAGTTCTCGCACATTTCAGCGTGAAGGAAATACTGGTTGATCGCGGTCAACTCCTCTCGGAGCGCACGATTGAGCTGTTCGAGAACCTTCGAATTGCCTGTCATGCGCATCAGTGTACATGAGATGGCACAGAGGTGTCTGAGAACTTGCCGCGTTCCCTTCATCGCCGGGGCAGACCACCTGATTCACCGGCTAACCAGACAGAACTTCAAAATGGAGGGTAGTGTCCGGATCGGCGACCACACAACCGGAACCCGGTGCTGCTGGCCGCAGCCGGCTGGAAAAGCGCTTCGGGCTGTTGGTATCGCCAACTGGGGCCATGCGCACCCGGATCCTCGGCCACTGGGCGACTTACCGGTACTAACCTCAGTTCAAAGAGTGGCACGGCAGTCATGCGTCACCTTACACGACCCTATTTGCCACGCGGTGGCTGGCCATCGGAATCACGTAGTCTTTGCAGATTCTTGTCTCGAAACGTCCGCTTTTGAACACTCCTTCTCAGCAATGAACGCATGTCCAGGCTGTGGAGACCTCTAAGTTGTTGATTTCAAGCGGCTGGCATGGAATCCATGTGGAACGTGACATGCTTGCTAGCGGTGCAAGTCGAAGTGTGTGGAGGTGGATCAATGCGGGTTCTGCTTCAAGATGTTACCTACGCGCTGCGCCAGCTTCGCAAGACGCCGGGTTTTACCATCACCGTTCTGCTCACGCTGGCGCTGGGCATTGGCGCAAACTCGGCGATCTTCACGCTGGTTAACGCCATCCTGCTGCATAACCTGCCGGTGACGGACCCTCGGAGCCTCGTCCGCATCGGCGACGAAGATGATTGCTGCGTGAACGGCGGCTGGAACGACAACGGGGACTACTCGCTCTTTGCCACAGACACGTATTACATGTTCAAGAAGAACCTGCCGGAGTTTGAAGAGCTTGCAGCTATGGAATCCGGCTACGCATGGCGGCCGATCACGGTTCGCCGCGCCGGGCCGCAGATGGTGGCCAAATCTTTCATAGGCACCTTCGTCTCCGGCAACTACTTTCGCGTTTTCGGACTGTCGCCGGCAGCAGGCCGCCTCTTTTCGGACAGCGACGACCAGAAGGGCGCACCCATTACCGCTGTGATGAGCTATGACGCCTGGCAAAGGGATTACGCAGGCGACCCGAGCATTGTCGGCAGCGCTTTTTACATCAACACAAAGCCAGCCACCGTAATCGGCGTAGCTCCCAAGGGCTTCTACGGAGACCGCATCGACACCAATCCGCCCAAATACTTTGTGCCGATGAACTCGATGGACGCCATCATGGGCGCGCCGTATTTTAACGATCCCGATACCCATTGGGCTTACATTATCGGCCGCGTCAAACCTGGAACCTCCATCCCAACGCTGCAGGCCAAGGCCAGTGGGCTCCTCAAACAGACATATGCGCCGCTCAAGACGTTTACCGATCCGCGCGCCCAGAAGGTCCTTCCCAAAACACACGTCGTGCTAACACCCGGCGGGGGCGGCATCCAGAACCTACAGGACGGCTACAAGGACCATCTCAAGTTGCTGCAATGGATCGCCGCGCTCGTGCTTCTTGTCGCCTGCGCCAACATCGCCAATCTTCTGCTCGTCCGCGGCATGAGCCGCCGCGCGGAGCTCTCCATCCGCTCGGCCCTCGGCGCGCAGCGCAGTCGCATTGTCCGCCAGTTGCTTACCGAAAGCGTGCTTCTTTCCGGCATGGGCGGCTTGCTCGGGCTGGCAATCTCCTACCTCGGTGCACACGCGCTGCTGGCGCTCGCCTTCCCTGACCAACACAACATGCCGGTCAATGCCACGCCTTCGCCCATCGTCATCGGCTTTTCCTTGGCGCTTTCGCTTCTTACCGGAGTTCTTTTTGGCCTGGCGCCGGCCCTCATGGCGGCACGCACGCAGCCTGCCGAGGCCCTGCGCTCGAACTCCCGCACCACCGCCCACGGCGCTTCTTTCTTACAGCGCGCGCTTGTGGTTCTGCAAGCCGCTCTCTCGCTTGTGCTTCTGGTCGCCGCAGGCCTCTTTGCACAGAGCCTCAACAAGGCGGAAAACGTGGACATGAAACTGGATGCAACAAACCGCTACATCGCCCACATCAATCCACAGGCGGCAGGCTACAAAAACACGGAGGTCGAGCCTCTCTACCAGACGATCGAAGACCGCTTCCACGCCATTCCGGGCGTTCTCAAAGTCGGCCTCGCCACCTATACGCCGATGGAAGAGAACAACTGGGGATCAGGCGTAAAAGTTCAGGGAGAATCCGACATCAATAAAGGCGCTTCCTGGGTGAAAGGCACTGCGGAGTACTTCGATTCCGTGGGCACGCACGTGGTCATGGGCCGCGGCTTCACATCGCAGGACACGCTGAATGCGCCGCCCGTCGCCGTCGTCAACCAGGAATTTGTCAAACAGTTCTTCAGCAACCGCAATCCCATTGGCCATCGCTTTGGCTTTTCCGGTCCCGGCCACGCGGGCATGGATGGAGCGCATGAGATTGTCGGCGTGGTGGAAGACACCACCTATACAAGCGTTTACTGGAAGGACCACGCCATGTATTTTCTGCCGCTCACACAGATTGCCGGCAGCGTCAACGATCCCGACTTTTCCTTGGACAAAGACCAAACCATGTACGCCGGAGCCCTGGTCATCCAGACCGCCAATCCCATCCCGGGGTTCGAAAAGATCGTCGGCGACACGCTGGCGAGCATCAACCCCAACCTGACTATCGTGAAGTTCCAGACCTTCCAGCAGCAGATCGACGACCGCTTCATCGACGAGCGCCTCATCGCGCGCCTCACGTCGCTCTTCGGCCTGCTTGCCCTGCTGCTCGCCGCTATCGGCCTTTATGGCGTCACTGCGTACACCGTCGTCCGCCGCACACCGGAAATCGGCATCCGCATGGCGCTCGGCGCGCAGCGCGGGCGCGTAATTGCCATGGTGATGCGCGGCGCCATGGTTCAGGCGCTTGCAGGGCTCGCGATCGGTGCCCCAGTCGCCATGCTCTGCGTGCGCTACGTCAAGTCGCAGCTCTATGAGATCACGAGTGTGAATGCGCCAGTGATGACTGTCGCCATTGGAGTGCTGACGCTTGCGGCTGCCATTGCCGGTATCATCCCGGCACGGCGCGCGGCCTCAATCGACCCGGTGAGAGCCTTGCGCATTGAATGAACTGAGTGGGCACAAGAGCCTTTCGGCTCCGAACAAGTGATAATGCTAAGTCACTCCTTGAGCCCGGATTTGTAACGTGAAGTCGGCTTGTCGTCAGCAATCGGTCGCTGGCGACATGGGCGTTTGTCAGGACCGATCCGAACGCCGGTCCATAAAGCACGCTGAATGAGTGCATTGGCCTGTTGGCAAACAGGTGATATCCAAGAGAGATTGGCGGTCGCTGAGTTCAACCAACGACCTCCGGGCGTAAGCTTTTGGGAATCAGAGGATTGGTGCCCACCCAAAACTTTGCGAATTCGGGCGGACCGGGCAATATCGGGGCGAAACGCCATGCGATAATATTCGACGTGAGAATAGGGCGTAAGCGAGTTTGGCGCATGTCCGCCTTTAGCGCGCTGCTGGCGTGGTGCGCCTGCGCAGCGGCGCTCAACCCCGCACTGGACATCAGCCAGGACGCGCACACCGCTCGGACCTTCCAGGATGGGTTCTCCCTCGGCAACACCCGGAACAACGGACCCGTTCGCTTACCCCTGATCGAAGGGAACGACATCCGCTTCACTCGTTATTCAACCGAACAAGGACTCTCCCAGAGCCGCGTGGACAACATCCTGCTGGACAATCAGGGCTTCCTGTGGTTCGGGACGTACAACGGGCTGAATCGCTTCGACGGCTATCGCTTTCAGGCCTACAAGCCCGAAGCCGGCGACCCCTACAGTATTGGCGGAGTCTTCATCTACTCGTTGTTGCAGGACCGCTCCGGCGCGCTGTGGATCGCCGTCGATGAGGAACTGGACCGCTTCGATCCCGTTACTGGAAGGTTCTTCCACTACCGCACCAATCCCAAAGATCCCGCCAGCCT
>JBKQNU010000047.1:0-185710 GCA_052145815.1 Occallatibacter sp. | reverse complement strand
GCCTACGCTCCAAAACTACGCTTCCCAAGCTGCCTAAGACACACTCATCAAGTGTCCGCTAAAAAACAAGCGGACACTTGATGACACACTCTACCTCCGGTCAAGAGGGACTCGGCGTACGCTTACGACCAAACGGCACATCAAGAGCATGATGTACCGGCTGTTTGAACTGGCAATGAAGCGTGGCTGGTTGGACGCTCAAAGAAACCCTATGAGCTTGGTCCGCGTAAAGGGTAGGGACAGAGTGATCGGGAAGGTTGTTCTGACGCCAGATCAGATGTTGACCGTGCGGAAAAATCTCAACGATCCATGTCTGTTGATGGCTGAACTCGCCTGCGATCTGGGACTCCGCATCTGCGAAGTGCTCGGCCTGATGTGGGATGACTTCGATCCTGAAGGCAAGACTCTCTCCATTCGACGATTAGCCGTAGACGGGATCGTTGCCGATGTGAAGAGCGAAGCCTCTCGTGATGTCATTCCTCTCAACGATGACTTCATGTACCTTCTGACGAGATGGCAGAAGATTGCGCCGGCTTCGGAAGAAGGCTGGATGTTTCCAAGCATCGTCACCGGGCGCCCGTACCATGCCGGCGTTCTGATGCGGCGGCATCTCCGCCCGCTGGCTTCGAAGGTCGGGGTTCCGCGGCTGGGATGGCACACCTTCCGCCACACGTTCCGCAGTTGGCTCGATGCCGTAGAAACGGCGGTGGGAGTTCAGCAGAAGATGATGCGCCATGCAGATGTGGCGACGACAATGAACATTTACGGGAAGGGAATGATGGACAGCAAGCTCGAAGCCCACACCAAATTGCTTGAATATGCTCGTGTGGGGTTCAGCGGGGTTGCAGGTGAACTGGCCTTAGAGTCAACTTGTTGATTCTAATGGTCGGGGCGGAGGGATTCGAACCCCCGGCCCTCTGCTCCCAAAGCAGATGCGCTACCAGGCTGCGCTACGCCCCGACGTTCTTCCTCGATTGTATCGCGAATCGGATTCGCACTACGGCTCGGGCCTTCGCAAGGGGGCCAAGCCCAGCCTGATAACTTCATTTCGATGCTACAATCAAATGGGTATGGCGGCTATAGTTCAGCGGCAGAACGCCTGACTGTGGCTCAGGATGTCGTGGGTTCGATCCCCACTAGCCGCCCCAATAGAAACAAAATACTTAAGGGCAATTCCTTCCTGTAGCGTGCAATAGCGTGCAATGTTGCGCCAGTTTGCATGTTGATCTAGGAAGGTATTCATGGCGCTCCGGCTCTACAGACGGCATCGCAAGGAGTGCGAGGCCGGACATCCCGAAGACTTAAAGAGTGGTGAGTTCGAAGAAGGCCGACGCGGCGGGAGGCGGTGCGGTTGCCCGATTCACGCTTCCGGGACGATTCGAGGGAAGTTCAAGAGACAATCCACCGGCCAGTGGAAATGGGACGCGGCCAGAGCTGTCACCGCCCAATGGGAGAGCACGGAGACGTGGTGCGAGTTGTCCCTTATAGAGGCACCTGAGCCGTACCAGCAGGCAATCGCGCAGGCAGCAGCGCCGACCATCCGGGAAGCGACAGAAGCATTCCTTTCCAAATGCGAAACTAGAGGCATCCGACGGACGACGCTGGCGAAGTACCGCACCTTCACCAACCAGCTCAACGCGTACGCGGCGAATCGTGGCTATATCCGAATCGACCAGCTCTCCGTCCTCGATATGGACCGCTTTTACGCCTCATGGACGGACGCGATTCGGTCGAGAGCCAAAAAGCTCGAACGGTTGAAGAGCTTCATTCAGTTCTGCAAGAAAAGGAATTGGCTGACGGAAGACATTGCAGAAGACCTCAATGCCTCGCACTGAGCTTCGGTCACCATGATCGTCTCCCAAATCGTCCTTGATGCGTTGGGAGAACTCAAGATGGCCTACCCCAGAACTACGAAAAAGCGCCACCTCGAGCTCCGCCAGATCAAGAAGCTCCTGACGAAATGATGTCGGAGACCAACTGCGAGTGGATCGGAAATTCACTCTGGCAGACTTGAGCCGCCAACTTCAATGGCGACGACCCGTCCGTTCGAAATCTTACCGCCCTACTCGAGGAGGCACGACCTCTGGCTCGGAACCACTGCTTGGCCGAGGTAATAGAAGGCGGTGATTCTCGGCCATTCGGCCAACAAGTTCATTACACTCTGTGAATGGATAAAAGTGCAGAGCAAGATCCAAGGGTCTATTTCGCTGCCGAGAGAACCTTTCTAGCCTGGATTCGCACTGGGTTGGGCTTGATCGGTATCGGATTTGCGGTCAGCCGCTTCGGCCTGTTTTTCAGGCAACTCAGCGCAAGCGAATCCCATCTACCCACGCGCGCCACTGGCCTATCCGTCTGGTCCGGGGTAACACTCGTGGGCCTGGGTGTCATCGTCATCCTCAGTTCCGTCCTGCGACATTTTCAACTCATTCGCGAGTTGAAGTCGGGGACTTGGATGCCGGTGCGCGTGTCGAGAGACGCCGTATTGCTGGGACTGCTGTTGGCGGCCGCTGGGATCGGCATGTGCGTATATCTGGTGTTCGTGCATTAGCCGCCATGAACTCGCAGAGGTATTCGATGGCATATGTGTCGGATGCCTCCAGAGTCTGTTGCGTGGCCAAGCCTGATGTTGTCGCGATCTCCAACGAATGGAGTCAGCCGCGTCCATCGCGAATGTGCAAAATGATACTGCATAGGGTCGATCTTCATGTCATGGTTCATTTGTATTGGGCAGGAAGCCGAAAAGCATGAATGGCGGCGCCATGACCGCCGCATGGCCCAACGGAGAGTAGCTCAGATGACAGCCAATTCGAAGACGGCGCCCCCTGCAAGGGAAAGGTCGACCTGGTTTCAAATTGCGCAGTTCCTGTTTCTAGTTGTCTTGGCGGTGGCCCTTTATTTCCTTGGACTGAGCATGGTACATAGCCGCTTCCATCGAGGCGGCCACCTGGATTGGCACGGTCACATCAGTCGGTAGCTCCGCGCAAAGGAGTCTTAATTGCAACTTTCGGATGATGTCCCTGTCGCTTCTTCATGGTCTTCATTGTTGTCTTTTGGAACTCATAGTCTTCCGCCCAACTCCGCACGCACTCTCGTCACCGCTCGCCAAAGGTACGCCTTTACAGCGGATTCGTGGAGGCCGGTTGCCCGCGCAATTTCGCCGAGTCCCTGCTCTTTCCCATACCGCAGGGTGAACACTGTTCGTTGACGATTGCTTAGACGGTCGACGACTCTCCACATCTGCGTGACGCGCTCACCCAGACAGACAATATGCGCCCGGAGGCCAGTTAGCAGCTACAATGCCAGACCGCGAGCCACGATTTCCCATCTTAACGAAAGAGTCTCTGCTGCGATAAGCATCAGAAGAGTCCTCAATCGCGTATTCGCTTTTCAGTCTCATTGTTGGACACCTCCGCTACCAGCGCCACCAGAGGCCCTCTGCCAATATCCGCTGCGCGCCGATAAGATATCCAGCTTTGAGTATTCGACGTCCACTTGTAGTGAATGGAAACCTGGTCCCAGACTGTTCGGATGAAAGGTGAGAATGTATCGATTATTGATATGATTTGCAATTTCCGACATTCGGGACTCAAAGCCTTTTTCGGAATCGAACCGATAGAATTCGCCACCTGTCAATTGCGCGAGCGCTTCGCTTGGGCTCCTTTGCATCGCATTTGCCGAAGCCGCGAAAGGAGTTAAGGATCTTAGCTTACCGACCAACTCCTTTCTGCCCGTTCTAAACGAAAGACTATACACCGATGCGTTACCAGTGGAGGCATCCCGAATCAGAGAGGCACTGTCGGATGCATAGCTCCCGTGATCATGCTCTCCGGAGATCAGAACAATGACTCTGCGGTTTTCATTTGGCGCCTTGCGAAATGAATTGATGGCCATATGGATCGCATCTAGAAGGGCAGCCCCAGAATTCCCCGCTGCGATCGACGCGAGGGAATTTGAAACTTCATCAGGGTCCGCAGTGAATTCTTGAAGGACTTGCGGGCGGCTGTCAAAAGTAATCACCTCTGCCTGATCTTGCGGTCCAGTAAGCACGTTTTCCAGCAGAACATCCAGGCCTGCGAATTCTTGCAACTGGCTTCCGGCTCCGTGCCCAGTCTGTATTACAAGGACAAGCGACAGCGGAATTGCCGCTGCGTCCTTCCCAATCTCGACGCGTTGCTCGATACCATTGTCCTTAATTGAGAAATCATCGGCTGAAAGACCATAGGCAATTTGTCCGGATTTCAATTCCACAAGCACCGGAACCGAGACGGTCCCTGCACCCTGAAGAAGGGGCACTTTCTGCCCATAGGATCCGAGCGTGAGACACATCGATACGATGATGCGTGACGCTGTGCTCATCTGTAACTTCCTGAACTTGTCCGGTGTAACCAGTCCAATAGTCCACCTTACTGACAGGCTAGTATATTCCGGAATGAACGTTTTGGCGGCAAAATGATTTGATGAACACTCAGTAGAAACCACGTCATAATCACCTGCTCTTCCTAATCTTTGATAAGTCGCTGACAGCCTACGAACGAGGTCCGATGCGTTTGATAGCGAGGTATATCCATGCTCCATGCGATAAGACCAAAGCGACGATATCACAGCGAACTCTCTTCCGTTTATGGCAGGCGGGTTAGCCGACGCACGCTGATTGTTCTGCGATAAGCCCAGATGCCATAGATGGCGCCTATTACGGCTACAAAGTAAAACGGGATGTGAACCACTGTGGATATCGCTGTGAGCCCAACGAGAGGCAACCAAGGCCAACTCGAATGCCATGCTATAGCTCTCGATTTTGTTTCAAATACTGCTAACAGGAACAAGGATGCAACGAATGTTATGATTCCAATGCACACTGATCCCATATGGACTTGCCAGGCATAAACGTCATTCCCCCGACTCGAAAACAGTTCCGTTATTTCTTCGAAGAAGCTCTCAACAGTAATGAAGCCGCAAGCGCCGCCAAACACTGCCATAAGCACTGTTGTTGGGGTGTGATTGAATTCGTAGCGCAACTGCTTCTTGCGTTTCCCCATTCATATCTCCGACAAAGCCATCTACCCCTCAACTTCTAATCGTTAGGACTGGACATGCTGCGTCCACAATGATCCTGAAGGCCCCGGATGTTCTCATTTCCATACTTATATGTGAAGTCTTCCGGATACCGAGGACCAAAAGGTCGATAGAATATTCTCGGATGTGTTCAATGATTTGATCGTGCGCCCTGCCAACAGCCACATAGGTTCTCGGATCGCAGAACTCTCTCGCCTCCTGCGGCACAAGGACTTCAAGAGCTTTGAAGAAACGGGCCTGAAGATCGGACAACCGATCCGGATGCTCTATGGCATCGTCTTGAATCACGTTCAGTACATCAATCTTCGCCCCAAATATCTCCGCGAAGGTCACTGCATAGATTGCCGCGTTTGCGCCCACTGGGGAAAGGTCGGTGGCAAAAAGAATCCGCGTAAAGGGAAAGGCCTGTGAGGACACAGGCTTGACGAGCGGGCCGACAGTTAAAGTTGGCCACCGGGAAGAGCGAAGGATCTTCTCCGCGACGGAGCCAATGATTCCTCGTTCGACCCTCCCTCCGCCGTGTGTTCCTAGCACTATGATTGCGGGTGCATTGTTATCGGCCAGCGCTGGGATGACGTCTTTCGGATCGCCCTCCAGAAGGGTGGAAATGGCTTCGATCGATTCCGCCCCCAGGAGAAGCGCCTTTCGCGATAAAAGAGACTTCAGGTCCTTTCTCTGCTGACTTACCAGAATTTGGTCGATCTCGACCTCCAGTGCCGCTTGCGAAAGGGTGAAGGCATGAGCAACCACCAAGGTTGCAGAAAAATAGCTGGCTATCCGTGCGGCGTAAAGGCCAGCGTTCTGTGAGGAAAGGGAGAAATCTGTTGCGTAGACAACCGTCTTCAGATTCAATTCGGGCCTATCGCCGATTATTGGCATGCCACTTATCTCCTTGTGCAAAAGCTCAACACCAAGATGACCAGCACGATAAAACTCACCGCCGAATAGAAACGGTCTCGTAGCATTGAAAACCCAGCCACGCCGAAGAGTACGCGACATGCCGGTGTGGCAATCAGCAACAGGACGCGGTCATTCAGAGAATTGCCCCCTGGCGCTTTCTGTTTGCGCAGTTCCCATCACAATCACTCTTCTCGGCTCGTCGCTCGCTTGACTCATTGCCGAGGTGTGTCTCTGCGCCGCGCCATGCTGTCGGAGAAGGTCCAGCAACTGACCGACAGGCCCTCTTGGATCCGGTCCGTTGAGAAGCACAATACTGAGTTGTCGACAAATGGGCCCGTTGTCGAGGTGAATTGCCTTGACACTCCCCAACTTCAAGGCCTTTTCAATCGCCAGACAGGGAGCAAAGCCAATGCCAAGTCCGGCCTCCACCGCGGAAATGATACCTTCGGTAGAATTTATGTCGATACATGTGCGAAGTTGTTGCCGTAACACGCCATTTCGCTCGAGATATTCTTCAACAAATTGACGCATACCAGACCCGACTTCTCGAAGCAGGATCGGTTCCTGAACCAGTTCCGCAGCTCGAACCATCGGCTTTTTCGTCCAGCGATGATCTGGCCTCACAATGAGTGCCAACTCATCTTCTCCAAACGCCTCAATCTTCAGGTCCGGGCGATGGGCGGGGGCCTCGATCAGGGCAACTCCTATCTGATGGCTGGTCAGACCATGAAGAATTTCAGTCGTGCTGCCGCCCACAATATGTATTCGCAGTTTGGGCCAATCGCGCAAAAGAATGGGAAGGAGCTTTGGCAGGAGATAAACGGCAACCGTATGGGAAGCTCCAATACTCAGCTCCACACCTTCCTGTCCTCCGAACGGAGCAAGTGCGGCAATCGCGTCGTTGGTAATAGCCTCGATTCTACGAACATATTCCAACAGCGTTACCCCTGCTGGTGTGAGGCTGGTATCGCGGCCTATGCGATCGAACAGAGCGATCCCGAGGCTATCTTCGAGCGACCTGATCTGTGCCGTCACGGCGGGCTGCGTTAGATGAAGCTCGTCTGCGGCCCTTCGATAATTCAACATGTCCGCCACAACGCGGAACACCTTCAATTTGAAGTTCTCAATCATGGCGTTGCTCCAATCTGGTAGTTGAGCGTGGAGAGCGCGAGCAGGTATTGGTATTGCGCGTCAGTGTTGCCGATTGCTGCGTCGGTCTGTTGGAACTGCGCCTGACTCAGCTCCACGATCGAACTGAGTCCCAATTGGTACCGAGTCTGTGCGAGTTGAAGCGCAAGATTTGCCTGCTTCAGAAGCTCCGCTGTCACAGCAACACGTTGAAAGGCCGTGTTCGATGCGAGCCACGCGGTACGAACATCCCGGGCAATTCGATCGCGCAGATCGCGGCTTTGTTCGGAAGCTGCCTGGGCTCGGATGGAAGCTTCCTTTGCCTGGGCTGAATAGAGGAATCCGTTGAAGACAGGGATATTCATGTTGACGCCAATACCGCCCCACCAATTGTTGAGATAGTATTGAGCCGGCCGGATGGGTACGGAGCCGACGGTCCCCGCAGCACCTATGCTGGGCAGCATCTGATCACGCTCGGCATGGCTGAACTTGACTGCTGCTTGTTGGCTCAAGTTCAGGGCCTCGAGATCCGGGCGCTGTTGCAACGCGAGTTGAAGAAGCTGATCGGCATCTGCTGGAGGCGACGACAGTGGAGGATTGTCATCCACCAATTCGTACGTTACCTGCCGATCCAGGCCGAGAACCGCATCCAATGCGGCCATCGTAGAGTCGACGTTGTTTTGAGCATCGAGCATCAGTAACTTCGCCTGCGACAAGTTGACGTCTGCGAAACTCAAATCGAGGGTCGATTTAAGTTTGTTGCTTGTCATCGCGCTGATCTGAGATTGGGTTGTCTGCCGAGTGTCTACATTCTGTTGCGCCACCTTAAGCAATGCCTGAGCCTGGAGGGCATTGAAGAATGCCTGATCGGTTGCGAGCACGATATCTTCAGTCGTTGCGAGAGCATTCGCATTCTGTGCTCTTTCCTGAAGTTTTGAAGAAGCTACGAGATTGCCTGTTTTCCCAAAATCTGTGATCAGCTGAGTGAAACTTCCCCCTGCGCCGGCATGTTCAAAGAGGCGCGATGCTGTGAGTGAGCCCGCCGAGATGCGACTGGCATTTTCTGCATCCTCTGCAGTAATGCTGGCTATTCCAATCGGCAGTTCCGCGGATCTGGTTTCACGCACAACCTGATGCTGTGCCAGCGCAAGTAGATGTGCGACACTTACCCGCGGATTGTTCTTGATAGCAAGCTTTTCAGCGTCGGCCTGCGTCAGCCGCGGGTGCCGGCCGGGAACAGCGGTATCCGTCTGCGTCGCCGCGGCCTGTCCAATTCCCTCCGGCATCGGCGTTGCACTTTGTCGCGCAAGGGCCATAAGCGAGACCCGAGGAGCATCCGGAAGCTGCATCTCGATGCCTGCTGTCTGTCCATACAGAGGCACGGAGCAAACCGTCGCCAGCGAAAGAAGCAACCTGGAATATCGAAGCCTCAATCGAGCCTGTCTAGCCATTCTCTAAACCCCCTCCGCAACCGCGGATTTCTTGTCGTGCTGGCCATGGACGATCAGGTAAACCGCCGGCACCAGGAAAACGGTTACGATCACGGAAACTGCCAGTCCGCCGATGACAGCGCGCGCCAGCGGTGCATATTGTTCGCTGCCGGCTTCCACTCCAAGTGCCATCGGAATCATGCCCAGCAGCGTCGCCAGCGAGGTCATCAGGATCGGGCGCAATCGGATTTTGCACGACTGGACAACGGCCTCTAACAGCGACAGCCCTTGTTTATGCAAGGTTCCGGCGAATTCAACAATCAGAATGCTGTTTGAGACCACGATGCCGGTCATCATGATCACGCCCATCAAGGACATGATGTTGAGCGTGCTCCCCGTAACCAGGAGGATCAGCACAACCCCAGCCAGGCCAGGTGGAATGGCCATGAGAATGATGAAGGGATCGATGAACGACGTGAACTGGGCCATGAGGATCAGGTAAACCAACAGCACAGAAACGATGAGCCCAAGCCCAAACTCCAGGAACGACCGGTTCATGCTGACCACGGCGCCACGCATCTTCAGCACAGTATTCTTGTCCGTCTTTGTGTTCGCCAACAGCTTGTCGATCTCTCCTCCCACCTTCTGGAGCGCCTCAGTCTTCGTCGAGACATAGATGTCGATTACGCGCCGGATCTGATAGTGATCCACTTCCGTCGGAGTATTGATCAGCTTGATGTCTGCAACAGAGTTCAAGGGCGTATAGCCTGCAATGTGGTCGCCGTTCTTCAGTTCGCGCGATAGGCTGGAAGCCTCGTGATTCTCTTGCATGGGACTGTAACCGGCTGGACGAACGCCGCGTAAAGGAATGCTCTCGAAGTCCTCCATCGTCATGTTGTTGAGATAGCTGCTCGCGTACTGGACCGTAACCATGTAGTTGTTGCCGCTCTTCGGATCGATCCAGTAGCTGGGTGCGACCATGCCGTCGGAGGTCATGGCGGTAATTACGTTGTCCACCACATCCTTTGTGGAGAGACCAATCAAGCTCGCCTTCTCGCGGTCGATGTTCAGCTCGATGCCTGGGTAGTCTAGGCTCTGCGGAATGTAGACGCCGCTCACATTGGGAATCGTTGCAATCGTTTGCGCCAGGTTCCTGGCCAGAGCGTAGGCCCCTTCCATATTATTTGAGCTGACCTGAATATCGATCGGGGCCGGCAGACCCTGATTGATGACGCTATCCACCAGGCCGCCTGCCTGGAAATAAGTGGTAAGCTCGGGCATCTCGCGGGCGAGCTTCTGTTGTACGCTGCGCATGTACTCGTAGCTGCCGATGCTATGGCCTTCCTTGAGGCTGATCTGCACAAAGGCCGTGTCCATCGAGGCGTTGGTTGTGTAGATTGCGGAGAGATCGGGGTAAACACCTATATTCGAGACAACCATGTCCAAATCTGAGGGCTTGACCACGCTGCGAACGATCGTCTCCACCTTCGCGATGTAGTCGTTGCTGGCCTCCAGCCGCGTGCCGCTTGGCATCCGCACGTCGATGACGAATTGCCCTGGATCGGTGCGCGGAAAATAGGCGCGCCCCAGGAAGGGCGTTGTCACCGCAAGGACGAGCACCACACCACCCAGAATCGCTGCCGCGGTAAGACCGGGGCGCTGCATCGCCCGCATGGCAAGAGCCTCGTACCAATTCAGCATGGCCTGAAACTTCTCGTTGAACTTGTGTTCGAACCGAACAAAGAATCCTGGCCTGTCGCTGATTCCTTCTGTTTCTTCATCCCGCAATCGGATGAATTTGGCGCAGTAGAGCGGCACCACAGTCATGGCGAAAAAGTACGACGCGAAGATCGAAAGCACTACGCCCAGAGCCAGCGGCGTGAAGATGTACTTGCTGACGCCGCTAAAAAACGTGACCGGGAAGAATACGATCGATGTAGTGAAAGTGGCGGCCAGCACCGCCATTGAGACCTCAGTCCCGCCCTTGTCCGCGGCCACCGCCGATGATTCTCCCATTTCCATGTGGCGGAAGATGTTCTCGAGCACGATGACGCCGTTGTCGATGAGCCTGGAGAAGACCAGCGCCAGACCACCCAGAAGCATGGTATTGATCGAGCCGCCCATGTAATCGCTGATGAGTAGACAGACCACCATCGCGAGGGGAACAGAAATCACTACAGCGACCATGGCGCGGGGGCTGCCCAGGAAGATCAGGATCATCATCCCGGTCAGCACCAGTCCAATGCCGGCTTCCTTTGAAACATTCCAGATCGCCGTTTTCACAAAGACGGACTGGTCGAAGACAACAGCGGTCTTCAGCGAAGCTGGAATGTCTACAAGATGCTTGATAGCTTTCTTCATTCCGTCCACAATCGTGATTGTGTTGCTGTTTCCGCCTTGCTTGAAAACCGGTACGTAGACCGAACGCTGTCCATCGATGCGCACGATGTTGTATTGCAGGGAGCCGGAGTCGATCGCCTTGCCGATGTCGCCAACAAGTACTGACGAGTTGCCCATCGACTTCAGCGGCATTGCGTTCATCGATTTTGCGTCGGGGAACTGGCTGTTGGCGTAGATGTTGAAATCTCGCGATCCGATGCGTACGTCCCCTGCGGGCAGAATCAGGTTGGAACTGTCCACCGACGTCACCACGTCGTTCAGGCTCAGGTTGCGTGCCTCCATCTTGAGAGGGTCTACATAGATCTGAATCTGACGATAGGTTCCACCATAGGGCTGCGGCACCGAAGCGCCCTGAACGTTCGATATCTGGTTGCGCACTTGGAATTGCGCCAGATCCTTCAGGTTCGTTTCGTTCAGCCCCTCGCCCTTCAGCGTCACCAGGCATACTGGCTGCGTCGAGGCATCCATGCCAAGCACCACCGGCGGCAGCGTTCCCGGCGGCAAGCGGCGCAAGTCGGCCATCGCCAGGTTGGCGATGTTGCTCAAGGCCGCATTTGGATCGGTCCCTGGCTTGAAGTAGATCTTCACGAGGCTCACACCGGTCAACGAACGCGATTCGCTGTGATCGACGTTCGCGGCCAAAGTGAAGAACCGCTCGAAGGTGTTGGTGATGTCAGCTTCGATCTGCTGCGGAGGCATGCCATTATAGAACGTCGCCACTACGACGACAGGCATGTCGATGTTGGGGAACAGATCCACCGGCATGCGAGCGACATTCACCGCGCCCACCAGCGCCACCACAAGACACAACATGAGGATGAAGAATGGAAACCTGAGAGCAAACTTCGGCATTACTTTGCTCCTCCGTTGTTGTCTTGTGCGTCAGCCTTCATATCGATCACGCCTCCCGACTCGCGCATAACATCGGAAGAAGGCGTCTGCGTGAGGATCGGGGATACCTGCTCGCCTTCGGTGTAGTTTTCCTGACCTCCAAGAACTACTCGGTCACCGGGTTCGAGGCCGCTCTTTATTTCAGCCAGTTTCGATCCCTGAAGGCCAACTTCCACGGTTCGAACGTGAATCCGATTACCCGAATCCAGCACGAGAACCGTTTCCCGATTTCCCTTTAGCACCAACGCCTCGACAGGAATGGTCGTTACATTAGCAGCGCGCGCGAGTTGCATTTCAGTATTTGCATACATGCCTGGCGAGATGGAGAGGTCGCTGTTCTCAACGTCGATTTCGGTCTCCATTGTCCTGGTTTCAAAGTTCACGTCACGCGTGAATCGCACGATTTTCCCAGTGAAGGATCGGCCGATCGCATCGACGCGAACCTGCATCGGATCGCCGATATGCACAAACCGCACATCGTTTTCCGGGATGGGCATGCGTAGACGCAGCAAGCCGCTCTGCGAGAGTCTTACAATCGGGATGTCCTGTTCGTTGGAATTGGTTCCGCTTTGGATCAACGCGCCGGTGTCCGCATAGCGCCAGACGATGACTCCATCCAGTGGCGCCACCACGTTGGTGTAGTTCTGGAGGGCTTGCACCCGGTCTTTGTCAGTGTGTGCCACCTCTGCGTGCTGCTGCGCGCCGGCTGCGGCCGCCTTGGCCGCATCCACCTGTGACTCCGAAGACAGATCCTTGCTCTCTGCATCGTCCAGCTCCTGTTGCGCAATCAAGCCTGGTTGCGCCTTTGATGTCTCAAGCAATCTTTCGTAGTCCGCATGCAGCGCCGAATGGATCGCCTCTGCACGTTTGATCTCATGTTGCGCGCGAAGCAGATCGTCCTTCGCACGCTCCACCTCGAATACAGTGCCCTGCAACTGGGCATTCAACTCCGGCACTTCCAAGACCGCCAAAGTCTCGCCCTTCCGCACCCGGTCGCCTATGTCCACATTGATCTTCATCATGAAGCCAGTCACCTTCGGGTGAACATCCACCACCTGATAAGGCTGGAATTGTCCGGCGAGGCTCAGAGTGTGTGCAATGTCTCCGCGCATTGCCGTTGCCACTTTCGCCGATGGAATCTCTGCGGCGTTCGCGCCGGGTTGATGACTCTTGAATTCGCACGCAACGATGGTAGCCAGGACAGGAAAGATCATTCCCGCGGCGAGGATCGATGAGGATCGCTTTCGCATAACTCGAATGCACCTCTAAATGAGTTTTCAGTTGTGGGGTCGGGAAATGCAGGACACGTTCTCAAACAGAGAACGCGTACCGCTGCATTCGACCATTGAACATGATCGAATGCTTCAGAATGGGCTATTGGAGAATGGCCAGACGAGAACGGGTGGGGGACGAACGAAGTAGGTTCTTAAGTGCGGGCGACGGGGAAGCCCATACTGGCCCGCGCGTTGCTCCCTTTGACCTGATAAAGGCGGGTTCAATGCGCTAACGGTCAGCAACAGAATGAAGAAGACGACCGTAGGAACGGTATATATAACCCTCGTAGAGGTTCTAGACCGAACAACAAGTGGGCTTTCAGTTGACCTGGATTGCTCGTTTTTAGAAAGCAGCTTGGCCTTCGGAATATGATGAGAAGCCGCCTGGGGCGGATCGTATAGGGAAAGCTTGTATTGCAGGCCCCACGTGAAGATGCAAAAAGCCAATCCGATGAACGCGAGTGCGCCCATGCGACTAATAGGCCGATTTGTGCTCCAACGATGCATAACGACGGGACCTAATCCAGGCCTGCAGGCATTCGCTGCCGCAACAAGTTGCCGCAGGGGGAAAGAGACCTCATGTTCTTTGATAGCACATCCACACAAGAAGGTTGCTCGATTATTCTCTATTTGTCATAAGAAAAACTGCCAAATCCATGATGCATTAAAGGATTATCCTGAACTGTCCTTGAGATGGTAACCGATTGGCCCGTTCCCTACAAGGCTGATTGGACACGTATTCGGGCCGGCGCGATCGGGAAGTTGGGGCAGAAATGGCCTCGGCCCAGGAGCCGGTGGCGGCAATAGAATTGGGAAATGCGGAATGGCGCCACCCGGCGCAATCGAATGCTGCCGCTGGCATAATGTTGGGCACGCTTTTTCCCGCCACCGGGCTCATTCGATTTCCGCCACAGTAAACGCTATTGACCTGAAAGTTGCTGCTGGTTAGCCGACTGTCATCAGCCGACAATCCAATCAGAATTTGTCTGGGAAGTTGGAAGTACATTGTTTCGGCGGGAGAGAGCGCCAGCGTATTCGTATTTAACTGAGCCTCCGGTTCATTCTCCGGTTGAATGCGCGCAGTCGGCCCACGAGAATCGAAGCATTATTGCAAGGACGACACCCACCAGCGCCGTGCCAATCCATACCGGCTTGTGTCCATAGAGGGCGAAGAGCAACAACAGCCCCGCACCGAGCCCAAGAAGCCACGCACGCCACCATCGGTGCCAACGGAATACCAGCACGGCTGCAGCAACGACCTCCGCGAACGCAAGAACCCAAACGGCAATCTCGACAGCCTCCGCTGCAAGGGTCTGCGGAAGACGTCCTTCCACACGTCCTTTCAGTCCGAGCAGTATCTTGGGAACCGCGACGTGGTCGGCGAACTCGGTAAAAAGATCGAGTGCAAGCCCCCGATCTCTCCAATGGTAGCGAAGGCGAATGCGGCTGATCAGACGCGTATGGCTCGCGTCAATCGGAAAAAGTGCCCACACAAAGCTGCTGTCAACGGGGGTGGCAGCTCCTCTCCAGACCAAATAGCGATCAGGTTGGATCGATCCGAAGACAAGGGAGGCAACCGCACTAATAGGGAGTGCGTCGCCTGTGCTGGGATGTTGTAACTCGGGCAGGATTGATCCGGAGCTGCGAATTCCCATGCTGCTGCCGAGGTTTTCGATGAGGTCATACCCGTAGAACCCAGCGCGCCCATAACCGATCTGCACTAACCATGGCCATATATCTTCCGGCCTGCCGTGAATGGTGATGGCTCGCGTCGCGCAGAAGGATGGTGAGGGAACGAGATCGTCTCCCGGCATGGAGCGTGCCACTTCTTCTGCCGTCGCACCCCAGCGCAATGCAGCGGGGCGAATGGCAAGCAGATAAATGGCGTACAGGAGACCGGGCAGAGCCATGACCGCCAGCAGCCTGATTGCAACGGAACGACTGGGAACTTTGCGTTTCATACGTTCTATCTTGCCCAATCATGAAATTGCGCTTGCAGAGACTCAGGCGAAGGTCGCACTAGCGGATCCTTCTGCAGGCTTCTTCCTCCCAATCAACGGGTTTGCCGTCTGGGCCGGCAATCTCAAGACTGCTGTCGCACCCATCATCGCCTTTCTTGAGGAAACTCTGCTTGGCAGGCAGCTTCTGATCGTTCCTGACCATATAGCCCGTGGAGACCATTCTGTCGCCATCCCATCCAGGTGTGGTCATGTCCATCCGCGATCCACCGATGTTCATATCGCGACGAACGTGGAGTCCGGCGTTTGCGTCCCAAGTGATGGCGCCAATGAGCGTGAGTTGACCCTTGTGTGGTCCCTCGACCTGATGAAGGTTGTAGATCTGCCATGAGCCGCCAAGGGCCATGCGAAAGTGAAAGTGGTCGGTGAAATTCACTCCGGACGCCGTTTGCGAGGAATGCTGGATTCCGGTGCAGATCCAATCTCCGACGAACCATCGTTCAAGCGCCAATGGGTCGGGCGATGCGGGCAGCGTCGCAGGCTTGTGGGGGTTGACGTAATTCTTAGGGCTGTCCTGCGGAAAACCAGGAAGAGCCAGAAGGGCAAAGGCAAGGAGGACTTTCGTCATGGGTTCGATGCTTTCACGAAAAGTGATTCAACAGGATCTGAGACGGCAAGGACACTCTCTCAAACGCGCCTAATCATACTCTTCCTGAATCGTGGCTCATAGGGGTATGGAAGGATATTGCTCAGGTGCGCTTCCTCCCAAATGAGCGGTCCGCGACGGATCTCTAGCGGATAGGTGGAGGGAATCTGACCTCAAGGAGGAAGAGATGCCCGACCAATGAGAGGCGCTTTTTTCTGGCGTGAGCGTTGCCGCCGCGTCGCCCGTCCTGCTTCCAGTCACTTTGGTCGGACGGGTCTTGCGAAGACGAGTTACTTCGGGAGCGCTAAAGATGAATCCAGCCGCCGAGGATAAGGGAAAGCGATCCCGCCGCGACGAAGAGCCAGAGAAGAACCCCCTGAAGGAACGGTCGAACGCCAACTTCGCGGAGAGTCTTCATGGAAAGCCCGGTCCCAATCAAATAGAGCGTGACGGTCAGGCCGATAACGCCAAGATGCTTCAGCACCGGATACGCGAGCTGGAAGATGGGAACGTAGGTGTTGGCGACCGCCGCCAGGCAGAAGAAGAGAATGAACCATGGCCATTGGACACGCGCTTTGCTCTTGTTTGCCATTGCAGTTCCAACTGAGAGCGGCACGATCCATAGAGCGCGAGCTAATTTGACGGTTGTGCCAACGGCAAGAGCCACGGCTCCGTACTTCGCCGTCGCGCCGACGACGGAACTTATGTCATGAATCGCTAGCGCTGACCATAGGCCAAACTGCGTCTGCGTCATGTGCAGCACTGTTCCAATTACCGGGAACGTCAGCAAGGCAATCGAGTTCAGCACGAATACCGTTCCGAGCGAGACGGCAATCTCTTCCTGGCTCGCATTGGTGATTGGGGCGATAGCGGCAATGGCGCTGCCGCCACAAATGGCGGTCCCGGCTGAGATGAGATACGAGATTCTCTGCTTTACCGCCAACAGCCTTCCCAGACCCCAACCCAGGAGCAGGGCAATGCTGATGCTTCCCGCGGTATAGATGAATCCGGAGCGGCCCGCCTGCATAACCTGCTGCAGATCCATTCCGAACCCAAGCCCCACCACCGATGCCTGGAGCAGCATCTTTGATAACTTCTTTGCCTCAAGATGAAAGGGATGAACGAAACTGAATCCGTAGATGAGACCACCTACCAAAGCAATTGGTGGAGATACCAGGCCGCTTGCCGCAATAATCAATCCGATGAAGAATACGTTCTTGGACACACATCCAGTGTTCCCGAAGCACGCGTCGTCGTCCAAGTAGTAGTAATCATGGCCTATTTGCCAATCTTATGAGCCCGGCAAGTCAAGGCCGTTTGGATCTAGCCAAAGTTCTTTGCATGCCTGCGCGCGAAATTAGAAACCTGCGGAATTCAAGGGCCAGCCCCTGCGGGTCTGGGCCGGATGCGTTAATGACCAGGAACTGGCGCTTAATCGTCAATCCTTCGACCTCGACAATCTTGAAGTTGTTACCGAGTCTCAGGTCTTTCGCAATGGCCCAGCGCGATACGAATCCGACCCCCAGCCCGGCTTCCACGGCGGACTTGATGGCCTCGGTTGAATCGAGTTCCATCACAATGTGCAGCGAATTCCGCTTGACTCCTTGCCGCCCCAGGGCCAATTCAATCACATGCCGCGTGCCTGATCCGCGCTCCCGCATGAGCAGTGGAATTGAGGCGATTTCAGAACAGCAGACCGAAGTGCGCTCGGCCCACTCATGTGCAGTGGACGCGATAAGCACCAGTTCATCCTCAAGAAATGGCTCTGACTTGACCTCCCGGCTGCGGGCCGGGCCCTCGATGAACCCGAGCGAAATCTTCTGCTTCTCCACGGCTTCTACAATGTGCTCCGTGTTGCCGCTGACCAGCGTGGGGTGAACACGAGGATACTCCCGGCAAAACTCGCACAAGAGCCGAGGCAACACATACTGCGCAATGGTTGTGGACGCGCCGAGCGCCAGTTGCCCGGAATGTTCTCCACTCAATGCCGCAATCTCTTGCTCAGTCTGGGCGAGAAGCATCTTGACCTGTTCACAATAATTAAGAAGAACCTGTCCTGCAGCCGTTAGAGTGATGTGCGCACCCGTGCGATCAAAGAGTTGAACGCCAACATCCTCCTCCAGCGCCTTGATCTGGAGGCTCACTGCGGGCTGCGTGAGGTACAGTTCTTCGGCGGCCTTGCGGAAGCTAAGCTGTTCCGCAACTGCCCGGAAGACCACGAGACGGAAATTTTCGAGGCTCGCCATTCGATAATTAGAACCCCAGTTTACTGCGTGCTGCGACGTTGCGGCTCTATGACCGGTCGATTTTGGGCGCGAAATATCAGGAACGGTCTAGACCTGATCCGCGATACCCAGCGGCCCAGATATCTTAAGGTCAGCGAGTAGCCAGAAGACTCCGCAGCGAGGCTTCGATTTTCCCGAGATCGGCTTCGCCTTGGAACTTCGCACGCACTACGCCATTCCGATCGATGAGGAAAGTCAACGGAAGGCCAAGTACGCCGCCATAGCGCTGACCCAGCGTCGCATCACCCATGGCAACGGGGTAATCGATGCGTTGCGCGTGTATCGTCCTACGGACCGGTTCTGAATCGTCGTCCATCGAAATCCCGATTACCGCCAACTGCTGAGGCCCATATTGCTTTTGCCAGTGGGCAAACATAGGCATTTCGACCTGGCATGATGTACACCAGGTGGCCCAGAAGTTCAGCAGCACAACTTTGCCGTGCAGTCGAGCCAGATCGAGGTTATGGCCGGTGAGGTCGCGCCTTACAAACTCCGGAGCCCTGCGACCCACCAGCGATTGTGTCCTTCTGGTCTGCGCGCCCGCTTGCGGCACGAGGGTGAGGATCAGAAACGTAATTCCCCATCGGAGCGCGAGGATGCTCGTTCCGCTAAAACGCTTAATGCGCAACCGGATACCCTTTGCTAACCCAGTCGTTCCCGAAGTTATCCGCGATGTAGAGAACTTTCACATTCGTAAAGCCAAGGTCGCTTAGAGTCTTGTATGCGCCTCCCACATTCGGGCAGCGGTTCCATGGGCAGCAACCGCAATAGAGCACTATGAACCTGCTCTTCGCCAACGTCTTCACGCGATCACGAAGCAGGTACAGGCCGTCCTCTCGCGAGCCTGGTCCTGCGTACTCCGAAGTTGGGATATGCGCCTGGTCGAACATGACGCGCGAGCCGACCTGCAGGATCAACGGCTGGACCGCACGGGTAGAATTCAGCATCGTTTTCAGTTCTTCCGGCTGTATCAGTTGGGTCGAGGGAACGGTTGTCGCAGCGAGCGGGAGTGCGGACTGCGCACGTGCCGGAGATTGGATCAACACGATTGTAATAACGGCAACGCTTCCCATTGTGGCGATCGATTTAATTCTCATGTGGGGCTCCGAAACCAGTATATCGAGTAAATCGCGGCCTGAGACTTTGATCCTTGGAGAGTTACTCGGACGGGATGTCTGCTCTACCAGTCTCATTTTGATGGGCTAGTTCGCGCAACCTGGACACACTGGCGCTCTTAAGCGAATAGACGACGCTTGTCCCCTCGCGTCTGCGTCGCACAATGCCGGCTCCGTAGAGGATTTGCAAGTGCCTGGAAACGTTTGGCTGATTTCCATCAAGTGCCTGTACCACTTCGCCGACCGTCATTGCTCCTCTCATCAACACCCGGAGGATCCGGAGACGATAGGGCTCTCCCAAAGTGCGAAATCGAGAGGCAACGCGATTCAACATTTCATTACTCATTCTCAATTGGCACGAACCATGATTCTGGACCATCTCTAGCTGGTCATTATCGTATTCGTCCATTGGTTTCAGATGCCCCTGCCCAGCAGACCGGGAACTTTGAGCTCGACCTCGATCTGCGGAGGGTTGAGGAGCGTGTTCTTCACTAGACAGTGTTCGACGGAGCGCATCAAGCCTTCACGTTGCTCGGTCGTGAGGTAGACAGGACTTTCGACGCGGATTTGGAAGTTGCCGAGTCGCGAGGGGCTCTTAAGTTTTTCGGCCTCGACAGAGACATTCACGCCTGTCTCCGCGAGATTGCGGGTCTTCAGATACTGCACGGCATAAAAGGCCGCGCAAGACCCCAACGACGCGAGCAGCAATTCCGGAGGGGTCATGCCGGAGTCTTCCCCACCATTCTCTGTCGGCTGGTCGCAGATAATGGAATGTGAACGCGAATGAATGGCGAATTTGACCTTTTCGAGATGAGTAATCTTTACTTTCATTATGGTTTTCCTCTTCCATTAGAAGAAAGACACAAAAGAAGCGTTTCGTTACGAGATCGCGGAGAATTATTTTGCAGTCGGCATTACCAGCATGCGCAGGTATTCGCGTGTAAGGATGGCGCGCAATCGAGGCGCGACAGCCGGGTCACAGGGAATCTCCAGGGACCGGCAGCGATCGATGGCGGCGCGCAAGTCGCGCAGAAATGCCACGCACGATGGGCATGCCTTGATATGTTCGCGCATCTGTTCGCATGTAAGCGGTTCCACTCTGCCATCCAGGTATTCAGAGAGGTTGGCGAACAGATCGCGGCATTCCGCAGGACGTTGCCCGTTCTTGGCCTTGGCAACGTTTCGCTCCTTCGCGGAGGGTTTTGCACCATTCTGCTCTTCAGGAACGCCCCGTAGGAGTTGGTTCATCTCCCTGCGCACGCTTAGACGTGCCCGATGAAGCCGAATCCGAACCGTTCCCTGCTGAAGCGAGAGAACCTGCGCAACCTGCTCGGTGGCTAACTCCTCCATATCGTGGAGCACGAGAACAATGCGCAAGGCCGGTGGGACACGCAGAATCGCCTGGTGCAACAGATGGTGCTGTTCGGCGGCGAGGAGATTGCCTTCGGGTCCCACCGCGGCATCCTCAAGCAATCTCCCCAGTTCGTCGTTGTCCGGCATCAACTCGTCGAGCGAAAGAAGGTGCGTCGGGGCGTGGGCGGGCTTGCGGCGCATCCGCCAGCAGCGGTTTCTAGTAACGGTGTAAAGCCAGACGGCCATCTGCTGCGGAGTCTGAATCTTGGCAAGGTGCCCGATGGAGCGGGAGAGCACCTCCTGCATGGTGTCTTCCGCGTCTTCCGGATGCCCGCAGACTTTCATGCTGAAGGAATAGACCGTATTCTGCAGCAAGCCGATTGCCTCTTCGACGGCTTCCGGAGTGTTGCGGCGCAAAAGGTCTGTGGCTCGGATCAGTTCAGGTCGCATCGCAAGGGATCGTCGTGTGCAAGATCAGTATATTCTTCTGCGTCTCGATAAAGCCCCTTCTTCCCGGAGACTCTTCGATTCACCGCGAATTCAGCAAGAATGGCCCTTCGCACAGGGATGCGGCACATCA
Organism: Occallatibacter sp.; assembly: GCA_052145815.1. Classification (GTDB taxonomy): domain Bacteria; phylum Acidobacteriota; class Terriglobia; order Terriglobales; family Acidobacteriaceae; genus Telmatobacter. The sequence continues at coordinate 164,677 of JBKQNU010000047.1, read as the reverse complement.
CTCCCATTCAAAGCTGCCCCAATCATCTGAAGGCAGATTGGAGATACTTTCTTTAGCCAATCTCGATCTTCGCCGCTTTCAGGCTGGGAGTCAGCGGCTAGCCATGCGCGCACCAAGGCAAGTGCAAGCCCCATCTCGGCGCCAGGACGGCTTTCCTCCAGCCGAAACATCTGGCGGTAAACCTCATCTTTGAACTGTTCGCCTTGATTTCGAGACGACTTGTTCGACCTGATGACTGCTGCTTTCCGCGGCGTCATGGCTGCATGACTCCTTCTCACTTGGCAATGACGCAGCCAGCATCCTTCAGGCCTGCAGCGCGGAGGATGTTCATGGCCGGACACCAGTTTGTGAATGCCGACTGCAACAGGTTAACCCCGACGAAAAGCGTCAGCCAGAGCCAGTAGAGGGAAAAGAAATGTGCAAGAGCAAGCGATAACAGCACCATGACGCCTGCCATCAGGCGCACACCGCGTTCGACTGTCATAGGGAATCTCCTTATTTGGTATCGGATTCAGGTTGGGGTTGGCTCCCAGAGTGAACCATGTAATAAAGCACTGGAATTGTGGGCCAAGAGAGAAATGTAGAAGCAACCGCTCCCGCAATCAGCGATAATGCAAGCCCCTGAAAGATGGGGTCGGTAAGGATTACGCTTGCGCCAACCACGACGGCGGCTGCGGTCAAGAGCATGGGGCGGAACCGAGTCGCGCCTGCATCGATCACTGCCTCGGCCAAAGGCATTCCCTGGCGGATGCGAAGCTCGATGAAGTCAACGAGGATGATCGAGTTGCGCACGATGATGCCGGCGCCGGCAATGAAGCCGATCATCGAGGTTGCCGTAAAGAATGCACCCAGCATCGCATGAGCAGGCATGATGCCGACCAGGGTGAGCGGAATGGGAGCCATGATGATCAATGGGACGATGAAGGAGCGGAACCAGCCCACCACAAGTACGTAAATCAGCACCAGCACCGCGGCGAATGCAAGGCCCATGTCGCGGAAGACCTCGATGGTGATGTGCCATTCACCGTCCCACTTCATCGAGTAGTGATCTGTAGACTCCGGCATCGACGCGTTATAGCGGGCCAGCGTGTATCCGGCTGGAAGGGTGAGGTGGTCGAGTTCCTTGTTCATCCTCAGGATGGCGTAGACCGGGCTCTCCACAGCCCCAGCCACGTCTCCGGTGACATACACCACGCGGCGCAGATTCTTGTGATAAATGCTTTGCTCGATTGTTTTGTGCTCAACGATCACCAACTCGCGCAACGAGACCATGCCGCCGTCAGCGCCAGGCAATCGGATGTTCTCCAACCCCTGCTCGGAAGAACGGTCTGCGCGGTCAAGCTCCACGATTGCGGGCACGGGTTCTCGCGCTGTAGGCCGACCTCGGTTCCCGAGATAGCAAGCGCCAACCCACGAGCAACATCGGAGACCGCGATGCCGTGCTCGGCAGCCTTGACTTCATCCACGCGCATCACAAGTCTCGGTTCCGGGTCTTCAACATACCAGTCGGTGTCAACCACCCCAGGAGTCTGCTGAAAGATGGTCTTGATCTGCTGTGCAACCTGGGTTTGACCAGCCAGGTCTGGACCGTAAACCTCAGCCACCAAGGTCTGCACCACCGGCGGCCCGGGTGGAACCTCGCTGACTTGAATGCGCGCGCCATACGCGTTGCCAACTGCGTCGAGCAACGGACGAAGCCGTTTTGCAATCGCATGGCTCTGCATACTGCGTTGCTTGACAGGCGACAGATTGACTTGAATGTCGGCCTGATTCGGCTGGCGGCGCATGTAGTAGTGACGTACCAGCCCGTTGAAGTTATACGGGCCAGACGTCCCAGTGTAGGTCTGGTAGTTCAACACGTCCGGCTGCCGCGCAAGTTCTTCGCCCAACGCCTGGGCCACGTGCGCCGTCTGTTCCAGCGGTGTACCATCGGGCATATTGATGACCACTTGCAATTCGCTTTTGTTGTCAAATGGCAGCATCTTCACTTTGACGAGCCCGAGCGGCACAAGCGCCACAGAGGCCAGAAGCAGCACCACCACTCCAATGAAGAACAGAACGCGATTGCGAGGAGACCGGATCAGCGGTGTCATGATTTGGCGATAGAGCCTGGTACGCCAGTTTTCAGTTTCCGGCTCCAGTATCTTGGCCCCTTCAAGATGCCGACCTACGAGCCGGAGGGCAGCCCAGGGCGAAACCACAAATGCAACCAGCAAAGAGAAGAGCATTGCCGCTGAAGCCCCGACGGGTATGGGTCGCATGTAGGGACCCATCAATCCGCGCACAAAAGCCATCGGCAGGACCGCCGCAATTACGGCGAAGGTGGCGAGAATGGTGGGGTTTCCCACCTCGGCAACCGCTTCGACTGCGACATCACTCATCGGCCGGCCATGATTCTCCGGCAACCGGAAGTGGCGCACCATGTTTTCGACGACGACAATGGCGTCATCGACAAGAATTCCAATCGAGAAAATCAACGCAAACAGCGTGACGCGATTGATGGTATAGCCCAGGAAGTAGAACACCGACATCGTGAGAGCGAGCGTAACCGGAATGGCCAGCAGCACCACGCCCGATTCACGCCAACCAAGGAAGAGCGCGACAAGCAATGTTACGGACAATGTCGCCAGCAGCAGATGCTCAAGCAATTCATCTGACTTGTCCTTCGCCGTCTCTCCGTAATTCCGTGTTGTTGTGACGGTCACGTCGTTGGGAATAGAGACGCCCTGCATTTGATGCACGCGCATGAGAACGGCATTCGAGATATCGGTGGCGTTGGTCCCCTTGCGCTTGGCCACGGTAATGGTCACGGCCGGGTACTGGCGCGCGCCCTGCGATGCTGCGGCACCTGCGTTCGTCGTACCGTAGACCACATAGTCCGAAGGCTCCGCGGCGCCATCTACAATCTTGTCGGCCACGTCGCGAAGATACACCGGATGCCCGCGAACCACACCCACTACCACGCCTTCGAGATCCTCGCGCCGGGTGAATAGGTTGCCGGCGTCGACGCGGACCTCCTGATTGTTATCAGAGAAGTTGCCTGCCTGCACGCTCGCATTTGCGGCTTGCAAATGCTCAACGATTGCCATAGGCGATAGGCCGTAGGCGCTCAGCTTTTCCGTGCTTAGCAGAACGCGCATGGTACGTGGAAGGCCGCCAATGATCGTCGTCTCCGACACATCGGAAACTTGCGCAATGTTGTGTTGCACCTCGTCCGCGATGGCGCGAAGTTGATAGCCACTATAGTGATCGCCCCACAGCGTCATGGCTAGGATCGGCACATCGTCGATGGAGCGGGCTTTGATCAGCGGTTGCGAAACCCCTGGCGGCATGCGATCGAAGTTCGAGTAAAGCTTGCTATAGACCTTGATCAGCGCGTCTTCCTGCGGCGTGCCGACAAGAAAGCGCACAATTACCAGGCTTTGCCCCGGCGCCGACGTCGAGTACACATATTCGACGCCGGAGATTTGATGTACCAGGTTCTCGATGGGCAGCGTAACGCGCTCTTCCACCTCGGCCGGGGATGCGCCGGGCATGACGGTGGCGATGTCCAGCATCGGAACAAGAATCTGGGGTTCTTCTTCGCGGGGAATGATCGCGACCGCGAAGATCCCAACGCCCAGCGACGCGGCAATGAAGAGCAGCGTCAGCTTTGAGTTGATGAATGCATGCGCCAATCGCCCGGCAATTCCAAGGTCTTGCGTCATTGACGAACCCCTGTGCTGGTCACTATGCGCTTGCCGGCCAGTTCCCGGTCGGAGGGTACGTCAACGAGTTTCTCACCGGCGGAAACGCCCGACAGTACTTCGACGAGATTGCCCTGTGCTGCGCCCAGAGTGATGTAGCGAAGTTGCGCAATCCCCTGGCCGCCGAGAACATACACGCAGTTGAGCGAGCCGCGCGCGACGACGGCGGAGCGCGGAATGAGAATTGCCTGTCTTACACCATTGGCGAACTCGGCCGTTCCGTACATGCCTGCGTGTGTCTGGATCGAAGATGGCAGGTCGATCTTAACGAGAAAGCTGTGACTGGATGGATCGGCCGCAGGGACGATCTCGGCCACTGTCCCCGCCAGGTTCGTCCCCGCAGCACTTGTGGACACCCCGCCATCGACAGCCACTTGCACCTTCATCCCCTTATGTATCGCGCCAATCACCGACTCATCCACCGTGGCGTCCAACTGCAGTGCTCCCGCCTGATCCACTTGGAGTAACGGCACGCCCGGTGCGGCCATCGTTCCCGGATCGGCCATCCGCGACGTAACCACGCCTGCAAAGGGCGCAACAAGACGCGTATAACTCATCATCGTGCGCGCCCCGCTCTCCTGTGCCCGCGCCGCATCGGTCTGCGCGCGCAATGCATCCACACTCGCCGCTGCGCCCTCAGCACGCCGAGACACTTCGTCCATCTCCTGCGGGCTTACGCTCTTTTCAGACTCAAGCTGCCTAAACCGGTTCAGCGTGCTCGCCGCCAGAGCGGCATTCGTCTGTGCGGCGGCTTGCGCGTTCTGTGCCGCCTTCACGCCTGCCTGCGCCTGCTCCACTTGTGAGCGCAGCGCCGCATCGTCGAGAACCACCAGGGTCTGCCCAGCCAGGACGGTGTCTCCTTCGCGCACCAGGACCTGCTGGATGCGGCCGATCACCTGAGCCGATACCACCGCGGTTTCCCTGGCATGAACAGTACCGGTCGATCGCAGACTCACAGGCACCTGCTGCTCCTGGCTTTCAACAACCCACCCCTGCATGGTTTGTACGGTCCCTGGCGTTGCGGCGGATTCACCGTCGTGGCAACCGGCGATCATCGCCACGGAAGCGGCAAGCAAACTTGCCCAAATGAAATTCTTCATTGAAGTTCCTCAGCAGCATCGGGAGTGAGAGTCCCGGTGGAATATAAAAGTTCGCTATAGGCCATGGCATTTCCGTATACGGCATGCCAGTAATTGGATTGGCTCTGCCGCTCGGCGTCCTCAGCCCGCAGCAGATCAGTGATGGTCGCAAGTCCAGCGCCATAACGGTTCTTCAGAATGCGCAGACTTTCCGCCGATTGATCCATAGCGGCCCGCGCCGTTTCTAGTTGCAATGCCGCTGTCTGCCGGTGAATGTGAGCCTGGCTTACCTCCAGCCGTAAATGCTGTTGCGATGCTGACACCTGAGCGTCGACCCGCTGTTTCGCAGTGATCTCGCGTGCTAGTTGCTCACGCTTGCCGAACGGCAGAATGTCCACGCTAATCTGGACGCCAGCCAACCAGTTGTTGCCCCCCGATCCCGCAAACGAAGTGCGGTCTTCTTCCCAATTCCCGTAGGCGCTCACGCGTGGGCCGAAGTCGGACTTTGCCGCTCCCACGGCGGACGCCTGTGCCGATTGCGCCTGTCCTAAGGCCCTCAGATCCGGACGCGTCTTTTGGGCCGTCGCTAGCTCCTCTTCCAGCGCGCCCTGCGGAAATGCGTGGGGCTCGATCGGCTTCAACGCGGTTGCCTTCAGATCAGGCGTGCCCATTGCTTCCCGCAACGCCGCCCAGGCAAGCTCCAAGTCGCCCTGGGCTGCAATCGACTCTTCTTTGCGCGCAGCTACATTTACCGCTGCCGACATCCGGTCCGACTCGACAGCAAGGCCGGCCCTCACGTGATCGTCCGCCGATTTCAGCAATGCCGCCGCAGTCTCCTGTTCATGCTGGGCAACGTCGATCTCCCGCTGCGCATAAAGCACTTGTTGGTATGCCGCGACTATGCGAAACACAATCTGCTGGTCCACAGCCTTGGCGGAAGACGAGGCGCTCTCTCTAAAGAGATCCGCCCGGTGAATCTCCCTCTGTGTCTTGAACGAATCGAAAGCTGTCCAGGAGCCGGAGAAGCGCGTTGCGAAGTTGCCAATCGGCGGGGGGAAGTTCAGCGTGTTTAGCGCAAAGTCAGCCTGTGTGAATTGTCGCTGCCGCAGGTGTGTGCCGAATGCATACACCGGGTCGTTGCCGCGCGAAATATCTTCAATAAAGCTGAGTTGCGGCAGAAGTTGCGTGCGCGCCATGGTGGCAGCCGCGTTGGCATCCTGACTGCCGGCGTGCGCAATCGCTGCCTCAGGGCTCTTCTCCAAGGCTTCATTGATAGCTTGCCGAAGCGTCAGAGGTTCCTGCGCATCGGCGGGCAATCTCCCCATCGAGAACAGAAGAAAGAGGCCCAGAACTCGATAAGAGAGGAAAGTCGAGAGTTGATGCGTCTTTGGCTTGTACATTCATCGGAATAAAGTCACGGAATGGGTAATCCGTTACAAGCGACGTGAAAGGAAATCTCACGACCGCTGCAGCGCCGTGCCGAATCAGCTTCCGAGGCATAAGAACCTCAAACTGCGGATACGGAGATTCGATGAGTTCGAAAGGACACAAAACGTCGATTACGCCCAGCGAGATGAATTCTTCGGAGAACGCCAAGCCTGACTGTTTCATCTTCACGGCAACCGTGCCAATTACATTGCCCACGGGTGAAAACAAGGGGCTCACAAAACCAGCGAGTTCGAGTTTAGGGAAGGTCTGTTCAAAGGGCGTGGAGAGTCGCTCTGAGCCAGCGAAACAGAATTGGGCTGACCCTGCACGTTCGGCCCGGTTGTCCACTGCACTAATTGGTTAGCGGAATTGGTAGCAATTTGGAAGCAAATAGCGGCGATAGTGCCGGTCTTGCAAATTTCTCCGGTTCATAACCCCTTTTTCGTCAAAAAAACCGCCCATAGTCGCCACCTTCATATGGGGAAAGCTGCAGGTTCGAAACCTGCAGCGCCCAGCGAAGAATCAACATCATTCCGCTGGGCGCCAGGTGGGACCACCAAGATGAACCAAAAGCAATTTTCCAGGCGCAACCTGTTCGCGGCCAGTTTCAGGTCGTCTTATTCCGCCTAATTCGACCGCCTTAATCCGCCTTATTCGGCTACTGCTCAAGTCCCGTCCTGAGTTCGGAACCATACTGCCCTCGGCCGGCCCCTGGAACCTTCGTGGCCAACGGTCTCTCTGTGCGTACGTGCAATCGCTGAGGGTCGGCACGGAATGAAGTACCGAGGGGATACTGGGCTGATCCCACACGATCAGCCCCGTTGGCCCGCTGTCGGAAAGTTTGTCGCATTTTTGTCGCAAATAGCGCCGATTGTGCCGGTTTTGCCGACTCAGCCGGTTATTAAGTGCTGTGCTGTCTATGATTTGAGGTTGAACTCATTCCATGGAATGGAAGAGGTCGTCGGTTGACCCTGACCAGAACAGCCCCTTTATCGGGCTTGAGTTGGATCTGCTCTCGTCCGAAACCCAGTTTTCAGCGACCACGCCAGCACCGCGGAGACTTCGGTCCAGTGTGAAGTCTACTGCAGCGTGCAATAGCGTGCAATGGTGTACGGGAATCTGGGTGTTGCTGGCAATCGTGGCATCGTGTAATCTGTAACTTCCAGGAAGTGAAAGGCGCGTGGAAGTTCGATCCCCACTAGCCGCCCCAGTCTAGTTCTCTATTATTCATAACGAATTACGGGTTTTGCCAGACTTCCGCCGGGCAATCTAGCATGGGTTTGGCGCTTTATCGCCGCCACCGGCGCGAGTGCAGGTCAGGGCACTCGGAATAGTCAGCGCGTCCGAATACGACGAGCTCAAGAAGGGCTGGAAACGGTGCAATTGTCCGATCTTCGTTTCTCGGGCGCTTAGCAGGAAATTCGCCCGTCGAACCACGAGCCAGTAGGAACGGGAGGCCGCTCGCAATCGCCGCGAAGCTCGAGGTCTCCGGTCGATGGACTGCAGACCCAATTCCAGAACCGTCAAGCTCCCCGGCGACTCCAGAGCGCGTAACCATCGGCGAGGCAGTCGAAGCGTTCCTGGCAAAATGCAAAGGCCGCGACATCCAGCCGACGACCTTCGAAAAATACGAGACGTTCACGAACCAGCTCGGCGTCTACTGCGACCGCAGCGGCCACCAGTACATCGACCAGGTGACCGTGACTGACATGGATCTCTTTTACGCTTCTTGGAATGACGGCATAGATTCAGCGTTCCGACCTCCTGAGCACTACGGACATGTTGCCGGCACCGGAGAAATCGGCGAAGTCTATGGATGGATCAGAACCGTCGGGTGCGGGGCCGATGACTGGCGCGTTGGGATCCTCCTTTTTCGGTGTGGGGAGGCTGAACGGGATGTTGACGGTGCGCTGGAGTTCAAGCTCCGCGCCTTTGACCTTGCCATCGAAGACATTGATGCCGGATTTGAAAGCGACATGATCCCCTGCGATGACGCCGTCACGAATTGGCGAAGGGCCATCTTCGCCACCAAACCAACCGCCTGGGCCTTCCACGGTGCCGGTGAGTTTCCCGCCCTCCTGCGTGAGGGTGAAGATGCGAGGCGAGCCAAGAGCCGAGGCCGCAAGCCCGGTACCGGGGGAGGACACCGCGACCCATAGACCAGTGACTCCCGCGCCTTCGGGAATTGGCCGATGCCAGATACTGACTTGCGGGCGAAGCTCTATTGGCTTGCTCGAAACGCTGGCGGAGGCACCTGTCAGTCCGGGGGATGTGACTTCCACGGTGATGACGCCAGGTGTCTTTTCGGTTTGAACGAGTGCCATGCAGTACCCCGAAAATGCTCTGCGAGACGTCCCCTTGTCGGGCGACTGGTCTGTGGGGTCTCCGTTGCCGACGCCGATGAGTCTGGCCGGGCCAGTGACCTTGAACGTAACCTGGTTGTTGGTGATGGGTACGGTGCGTCCGTTTGCGTCCTGCACTTCGACGGCGAACATGGCCACGTCCTCGCCGTCAGCGAACAAGGAATCGCGATCCGGCCGCAGCACCAGTTTCGCCGCATCACCTGTGGTATCGCGGCGCGCAGTCATGACCTGCTTGCCGTTTTTCCACCCACGGGCTTCAATGGACCCGGGTGCGTATTCCACGTTCCAGGCGACGTGCGCGTCCTTCTTAACATCCTTGGCGCCGAGGCTCTTTCCGTTGTGAAACAGTTCCACCTTCTCGAGGTTGGAGTAGACCCAAACGGCGATCTTCTTGCCTTCGTAGCCGGGCCAGTTCCAATGTGGGAATAGGTGGAGTACGGGCTTGTCAGTCCACCACGACTGGTAGTAGAAGAACGAGTCCTTGGGAAATCCACACATGTCGATGATGCCGTATTGCGAACTGATGTTGGGCCATCCGTTGGGTGACGGTTCGCCGCGATAATCGAAGCCGGTCCACACGTAACCGCCGCCAAGCCACGTGCGTGCGTTGCAGAAGCTCCACCAGCCTTCAGCGGAGGCGCGACCCGACGTGGTGTAGGGATCGTAAGAGCTGACGAAACCCTTAGATTTGTCAGTAATGTAGATGCCGCGCGTGCAGACCGCGCTGACGGTCTCGGTGCCCAGCACCAGCTTTTCAGGGTGCGCCTTGTGGAAGGCTTCGGCCTGCGGGTCGGCGTAATGATAGCCAATCACGTCGCAAACCGCCAAACCGCCGGTGCCGCTACCCGCCGCCTCGCCGTTGATCATGCCATCGATGGTGGTGGGGCGCGATCCGTCGTGGCGCATGGCAACCTCCTGCATGGCGGTGACGATGTTGGCGCCTTTGGCGTTGGTGGCCGTGGGCTCCTCATTACCCAGCGACCAGAGGAAGACGCTGGGATGATTGCGGTCGCGCCGGACGAGGTCTGCAAACTGGCTCAGTCCTTCTGGGTTCGACGACATCATGCGGGTCTCGTCCATGACCAACATGCCTAACTGATCACAGGCGTCGAGGAGTTCGGGGGTGGGCGGGTTGTGCGAGGTTCGCAGCGAGTTGCAGCCCATCTCCTGCAGCTTTCGGACGCGGTAATACTGCACGGCGTCGGGCAATGCGACGCCAATACCGGCGTGGTCCTGGTGGTTGCAGGTGCCTTTCAGTTTCACGGGTGCTCCGTTGAGCAGAAAGCCGCGCTCTGCATCGAAGTGGACGGAACGGATGCCAAACGGCGTTTCGTAGCGATCGACTGCCTTGCCGTCCACCTGCACCTCGGTGAGGAGTTTGTAAAGGTTGCGCTCTTCGAGGGACCACAAAGCCGGACGGCTGACAACAATGTCCTGCTTGAAGTCGTGTTGATCGCGCGCCGCGATCACGGCAGAAATCGAAACATCCCTGGCGACGGCTGATCCCGAAGGATCGATGACGGTGGAGATCACGCGCACATTGCTTGATGCATTGCCGTGATTCTCAACTTCACTGAGGATCGAAAGCCTGGCTGCATTGGCGCGAATCTCCGAGCGAACCAACGTTCCCCACCGCTTGATGTGCACCGGATGGGTCTTTACGAGCCACACGTGCCGATAGATGCCCGCGCCTTCATAAAACCACCCATCGCTTCCGGTAGCGTCCACGCGCACCAGCAGCACATTGGGCTGGCCGGGGTTGGCAAAGTCTGAAACGTCAAAGCTGAATGAATCGTATCCACCGCTGTGCTGGCCGATGTAGAACCCGTTGAAGACGACAGTGGTCTCTCGGTATGCGCCATCGAATTCGATCGTGATGTGCTTGCCTGCGTCTTCGGCGGGAAGCTCAAAGATTCGACGGTACCATCCGATACTGGTTTCGGGATACTTCCGGCCAAGAGGATAAAAGCCCTTGCTTTGCAGATCGGGGTCATGCTTGAAGGGCAACTCGACTGTCCAGTCATGGGGCAGATCGATTCGACGCCAGTCCGCGTCGCTGAAGGAGGTGGAACCGGCCGGCATGAAATTTCCGGTCTTCTGGAAGTTCCCCGCGTCCGCACTGCCGTAGCCAAAGTCCTGGGCCGGATCATTGGAATTCCCGAAATGGAAAGACCAGCCAAAGTCGAGCAGGAGGCGTTCGCGGCCGGCACCGGGCGCAGGAGAGGCCAGAGTAGCGGGCGCGCTCAGCGGGCCGGAAATTTCTCCGGCGGCGTGCATGGCGGGATCGATTGGCCCGATGGCGTGGGCCGTAGCGGCGACGGCGGGGGCTAGCAGGCTGGTCTTCAGGACATCGCGGCGTGAAAAGGTTTTCATCGTTCCTCCAATCAAGGATCTGACTCGGAACTGCCGTGAAACTGTGCAGGAATCAGTCCACTGACGTTATACACCCAAACTGTCGCGATACACCCCGCAAACAGAACACTTCCCAAAACTGCAAACTGTAAGCTTCTTTCGGCGGGGTCGCAACAAATTTAATCCTGACCTCAAAAGGTAGTTGTTCTTCGTCAAAACTCCATCGGGCCGAGAAATTGAACCGAAGTCCCAATGTCTTAATGGTTAAGGCTCGGTTGGACTGCCCGATTCGTGGTAGCTAGAAAGTTATGAGAAAAAAGGCGGACGTTATTTGAGCGAGGAACAGGCACGGAGCACTCCTTTAATCGTCAGAATTGAGAGGAGGAAGATGCGAGTGTGGATAGATCGAAAGCCAGCGGGAACAACAAGCGGGCAACAACAGCTGAGCAACCCCGATGAGAGATGCGTTGCGATCAGCGCCGGTCAAACGAATACCTTCTAGGACCTGCTGCCCCAAGCCACTGATCTTGCGAAATGATACAGATCATGCCAGGCAATGCTGCGTGAGTAAACCAGCGTATGATAGCTGGAACGCTGTCAGGCGTGTCTGAATCGGGGTCTGGAGGAATCATCCCATGAGACGGAGCATTCGGCTCCAATCTGCCTTTCTCCTTGGTTTCCTGGCGGCCCTTTCCTGCTCAGATGCTAAGGCTCAAGAAGCAAAGAAATCTAAAGATACCGCTTTCCAGCTCGAAGTAAACGTTATCAGGGTGCTGGTACCGGTTGTGGTCCGTGATAAACATGGCCAAGTAGTGACCGACCTCAAAAGAGAGGACTTTCAGGTACTCGACAATGAGCAGCCGCGCGCGATTTCCGCATTTACGGTGGAGCAGCGCGGTGGACCCGCAACCAGTTTGCAGCCGTCAACGTCCCCTGTCGCTTTGGCGCCATCTTCCGCCTTGCCTGAGCGCAGTATCGTCTTCTTGTTCGATGACCTGCATATGAACACACAGGACATGGCGCAAGCGCAAAAAGCAGCCACAAACGTACTGGCCGGTGCTTTGTCATCGACTGATATCGCTGCCGTTGTCTCTCTTTCCGGGAAGGTAAACAGCGGCCTCACACGAGATCCTGCCAAGCTGCAGAGCGCGCTGATGAGCCTGCGGTCGCAATCCTTGTACCAGCCTGGGAGTACCGACTGTCCGAAGATCGGCTACTACCAGGCCGACCTGATCCAGAACAAGCACGACACGGAGGCGGAAGGAGACGCAATACGGCAGGTATTCAATTGCAACCCAGGGCTCGATGTGAAGTACAACTACAACGAAGCGCAGAGTCTGGCGCAAGCAACCGCTCAGCAGGTTGTGAGTCTTGGCCGTCAGGATATTCAGATAACCTACGCCTCGATTGCCGAATTTGTGCGGAAGGTGTCTACTCTGCCGGGGCAGCGCATGCTGGTGCTGGTGTCGCCCGGATTTCTGCCCATCGAGCAGGAGGCGAGGACCGCGGAGTCGCGGCTAATGGACTTGGCGGCACAGTCGAATGTGACGATCAGCGCTCTGGATGCGCGAGGCCTTTACACCACTGAAATCAATGCCAGCGAACGTAGCCCGGGCATGAGCACAATTCTGGCTGGTGGTGGAAGCCTGCAACTTCAAACTGGATACCGCCGCGAAAGCATGTCAGTGGCCGAAAATGCGATGGGCGAACTGACCGACGGTACTGGCGGAACTTTCTTTCACGACAGCAACGATATCGAAGCGGGATTCAAGACTTTGACGGAGACGCCGGAGTGTGTTTATGTGCTCGAACTAGCGCTCAACAATGTCAAGCCTGACGGGACTTATCACCGGTTAAAAGTGAAAGTTGATCGAGATGGGCTTCAACTGCAGGCACGGCGCGGTTACTTCCAGACGCAGACGGTGAGCCCGCCAATGGAGCTTTCGGCTAATCCCGACGCGATCAACCTCGATCTCGTGGTTCTCGATAAGAAAGACAAGCCTGTACTCGACTTGAAGCCCGAGGAGGTGGTGATCACAGACGGCGATTCTCCGGTCTCTCTCAGCAATTTTCGACTTTTGACCGAGAAGGACAGGACCGAGCACCTGGTCACGTTTCTCTTCGATCGGCCGCCACCGAGCACTGACGCGCACCATGCTCCAGACCCGTCGGAAGCCGGCGAATTGCGTGATATTGCGACAAAGATTCTCAAGATGTTTCCGGATGTCGGCTTTTCTTTCTCGGTGTTGGAAGTGGCGGGACGGCTGCAGCTTCAACATGGATTCACCTCCGATCGTAAAGCTCTTGCCGATGCCATTAGTGCCGCCGCGCAAGTTGTGGAACAGAAGGCAGGTGTCACACCGAGCCTGCAGGAAAAGGAGCTCGCGACGGCAGCCAGGACCGGCTCCGATGCATCCGGGACAGCGGTGAGCACGAAAGACCTCGAGCGGGATCGAGATCTGTTTACAGCACTTAGTAATTCTGGCCGCATTGTTCAGGATCAGCATATGCAGCCCGCCCTTGCCGGCTTGTTGGCATTGGCGCAGTCCCAGCGGCAGATCGCGGCCCGAAAGGCCATTCTCTACTTCACCTCGATTGATGGCCGGCAACCCGATTCGCACACGGCGGAAGCGATCGAGTTCATTATTGGAGCGGCAAATCGGGCCGGGGTGACCATTTATGTAGTCGATCGGAACCATCTTGACCTGCGGGCTTCAAAGCTGGAGTCGATTGGCATGTCAATGGCTAACCCTTCGGACGTCGCTCCGACAGTTAGAGCGACATCCGCTGACAAGGATCAGAGCCGGGAAGCGGCCAGGAGTGCGCTACAACATCTGGCTGAGGGGACGGGTGGCAGTTACATCGTCCCGGATGATGATCTATACAAGCAATCAAAACTGATGATTCAGGACATCACGACTTACTATGAGGCCTCCTATCTTCCGGCCGCTGGGAATGACGACGGAAAGTTCCGTTCGGTGATGGTCAAGCCTCTGCGGGCTGGGCTCAAGATTCGCTCACAGTCGGGTTATCTTGACATGCCTACACGAGCAGGAGTCACCTTGCAGCGATTCGAGTTGCCGTTGCTGAAGATTCTCAATGAACCGGTGTTTCCCACCGATGTGAGCTTTCGGTCCTCAGTGTTTCACATGGAAGATCTGCCCGATGGTAGCTCGAATACCCTGGCCGTTGAGGTGCCGCTTTCAAGCCTGGATGTCCTAAAGGACTCCAGTACAAATCTCTATTCAGCGCATGCATCGATGATGGCCGATATCAAGGATAAGACGGGAGAGGTGGTAGCCCATTTCAGCGAGGACGCGCCGCAACGGGGAGCACTTCAAGATGTAGAAGGACCAGGATTCGAAGCAATCACGCTGCAGCGCCATTTTGTTGCTCCTGCCGGCCAATACGTCCTGGAAGTTGCCGTTCTGGATCGTAACAGCGGCAAAGCGGGAGCACAGCGGCTGAGTTTCGAGATTCCAAATGCATCCGGAGTGCCGTCGCTAAGTAACCTGGTACTTGTGCGCAGGACGACGCCGTTTCATGCTGAGGAAGACCCTTCGGAGCCGCTTCAATATGGAAGCAATAGAATAACCCCGAATATTTCTGGCAAATTGGAGTTGGGCAGCAATAAGGTTTCAGTGTTTTTCATTGTTCGCCCAGACAGCAATGCACATGAGGATGGCACACTCAACCTGCAGCTTCTGAGGGACGGCAAACCACTGGAAGGCGTGCCCGCGATCTCGGGAAAAGTTCGCAGGTCGAAATCCTCTTCCTTCATTGCTGGGCTATCTGTTGACCCGCCAAGGGACGGTCAATACGAGGTGAAGGCAACCGTGACGCAAGATGGAAAGACCGCGGAGGCCCGCGCTCCATTCATTGTTTCGGGGACGGAACCGGCAAATAAAGAAGCGGCGAGCTCAGACATTCAATCATTGGAGCCTAAAGCCGCACCCGCTCCCACTGTTGCATCTGGCACTGCCGACCTGCCCGCCACAAACAGCCCAATCGCCTCGTCAGACCTGCAGCCGATCTCTCTCCCTGCGAATCCCATTCAATCTCCGCAGCAGGATGAACTTAAACCCATTCTCGAAGCTGCACGGCAATACGCTCTCTCTTACAGCCAGTCCTTGCCCAACTTCGTATGCGAGCAGGTGACAAACCGGTCAGTTGACCGGAACGGAACGGGAAAGTGGAAACACAAGGATAAGCTCACCGAGTTGCTTACTTATGTGGAGCACGAAGAGGCGCGGACCCTGCTGGTGAAGGAAGAGAACGGCGCCAAAAGCCACAAAGACGAAGGAGACACACAAGGTGCGTTGTCGTCTGGAGAGTTCGGCGGAGTGCTCGAAGGCGTTTTTCGATCCGCATCGAAGACCGAATTCCACTGGAAGGAAACAGCCATCCTGGGAGAGGCGAAGGTCCAGGTATTCGACTACCGCGTGGAGCGCGCAAACTCAATCCTCAACGTTGGTGCGGGGACGACACAGTTTGTCGGTTGCCATGGGCAGGTTTTTATTGACGCCGCGACCCGAGGCGTTCGTCGCATCACAATGGTGGCCGACGATCTGCCGAATACTGGAAGTGTCCGCGCGGCTTCAGTGAGCGTTGACTACGACTATGCCGCGATTAACAATCACGACTACCTCTTGCCGATTGCTGCGCAAATCATGATTACACTTGGTCATGGCAGACACGAGTCGGACCTGAACGAGATCAAGTTCCGCAATTTCCGCCGCTTCGGCTCCAATGTCAGAATCCTCAATGAGTCTTCGCAGCTCAGACCCGAATAGCCGCGCTGGAAACTAACTCCCACTCTGTTGCGTCAGGCCGTTTCCAACGGGGCCGAAGTGGTCTCCAACGTCACATGCTGAGCGCCAAGGTTGGGGTGATGCGCGGTCAAGTGTACTGTGCCCGCTTCTTCGGTAGAGCGAATCCAGACGGCGCCGGTGCCACCAACAAGCACAAATGGATTATCGCCGATGAGTTGAGCAGGGCCTGTAAGTTCGAAATGGATGGCGTCATTGGCGAACGGACGGATCACGTCGAATTCGTCCGTAACACGAAGAACGACGCGCGTGGTGTCGGCTCCATCGGCCAAGAGTTTGGTGTCATCGGCGAGCAATGCAAATTTCTGATCGACGCCCTTGCCGGAGAAACTCCGCGAGATGACCTGCTTGCCCTGGATGAACCCGTCAATGCGCAAATCTCCCCATCCGACTTCCCGGTTACGACTGGGCGCAGCGGAAAAGAGCGGGTATTTGAGATGCGGGAATTGCGTTCGGTCGGGATCGGCCTCGGCAACTAACTTGCCGTTGACATAGAACTTGAGATGATCGCAGTTTGATGAGACCAGGGCCTTGCTGAATCCGATATTTTCATCGCCGGCAGCCCAGTGAAATGCGGGCACGAGAACAATCTCTTCATCCGGGTCGCACTGCGAACGGTAAAATCCGGCGGCAGGTTTGGGCTCGCGATAGATGTCTGTGACGCCGTGGTAGCAGAGGCGGTCACCGGAACCAAAATTGGCATGAGTGTTGTAGTCGAAGGCGCACCAGCCGATGCCTCCGGCATACTGCGGGTTGGACGCCAGTTGGTCGTGTACGCGCGCATGGCGAATAGTGTGTTCGCGCTGCCGCTCATTATTGTCAATGGTCTTGGTGGGATAGGTGTGGCCTACGAATTCAGTGTTGAGATAGAGGGGATGGTTGGGCGCCATGAGCGGCCAGCCGAAGTCGTTCATGGTGAAGACGTCTTCGAGAAACTCAGACTCCTGAAAGTAGCGAATACCACCGGTCTGGCGAGAAGGATCGAGTTTGTGAGCCATGGCGTTGGTGCGCGTGTAGAAGTCGTGATTGTCACGCGACTCGTTGATGCGCACGCCCCACAGAATAATGGAAGGGTGGTTCCAGTCGCGGCGGATCATGCGGCTGACGTTGTCCACAGAGATGTCTTGCCACGGCTGATCGCCGATGTGCTGCCAGCCCGGAATCTCTTCGAGCACGAGAAGCCCAATCTCGTCGCACGCATCGAGGAAATGGCGGGACTGCGGGTAGTGCGATGTGCGGACAATGTTGCATTTGAGTTCCTTGCGCAGGATGAGCGCGTCACGGCGCTGCACACGCGCGGGCATGGCCTGGCCCACCCATGGAAATGTCTGATGGCGGTCGAGGCCGCGCAGCTTGACGATGGTTCCGTTTAGCGAAAACCCCTGTGGAGTGAAGCGCGCTTCGCGGAAGCCGATGCGGCGAGTTTCACGATCGGTAGCCGTCGTCCCGCGCAGCAAACGCACTTCAACCCGATATAGCTTCGGCGTTTTCAATCCCCAGAGTTCGATGGCACCCAGGTCGTCTAAATGGAGGGTGCGCGGTACGTTGCCTTCATCCTCACCGGCCGGTACCTGTTGCGTCCTCTTCGCGATGACGCGCTCACCGTCGTAGAGCGCGGCTTCCAGACTTAGGCCACTCTCCATGGATTTAGTTGCGCTCTCGAGGAAGCACTGCACATCCAGAGTTGGCTTTCCGGAAAGAACGTCCTTTGGCTGAGCGAAGATGTTTTCGATGAATGTTGGTGAGACGATGCGCAGGGAGACTTCGCGGTAGATCCCTCCGAAGGTGAGGTAGTCGACCTCGTATCCGAACGGCGGAATGTCTGGCCGTTCGCTGGAGTCGACTTCCACGGCCAGCACATTCTCTCGGTCGAAATCCACATGGGACGTGAGTTCGAAAGAGAAGGGAGTAAAGCCTCCCTTGTATTCACCCAGCCTAACGTCATTAATCCATACCTTGGTGGCGGTCATGACCCCTTCAAAATCAACAAAGATCCGGCGTCCGCTCGCAACTTCCGGCAGGCGAAAGCGTCGGCGATAAATGGAAACAAATTCGTAGGATTTCTCGTCGAAACTGTGCCACGGAACGCGAAGATTGGTGTGAGGCACAGTGACTCGGACAAAATGGCTGTCGTCGAATTCGCGGGTGTGCGCTGCGGGCGTGGCTGTCGGGCTGAAGCGCCAACTGCGGTTGATGGGAAGCACAATTCGTCCTGTTGCGCTATCGGTTGGTTCCGAGGCAAAACCGGAAACGGGCAGCCCGGGTGCCACCGATGCGCCGGCAATCAGAGTTCCCGTAGTCTTGATGAAATCGCGACGATCCATGATGCTCCTTGCTCAAAGAAACAGGTGTAGCGAAGTTGGCTCAATCAATGCTTGGTGGTTGAGGATGCCTTCTCCGCGTAAACGAATTGCTGAACTTCCGCACGCTCCTTGTCGATCTCAGCCAGATGTTGTGCTCGGAGCTTCTGATAAACATCAAATTCCTTTTGTGCCTGGTCCTTCTGTCCTACGTGAACGTAGTCTGTTCCCAAGCGATAATGCGCATCGGACAGATTCGGGTTCAGGTCCAACGCGCGCAAGTACTCCGGGATGGACTTCGCATACTCATGCTGGTCGGCGTATAGATTTCCCAACTGCACATGGGCATCCGGAAGTTTCTCATCCAGCGCGATCGACTTTTGCAGCAGCGACTCCACCTCATGAAGATCCAGCCCGGTATCTCCGACTCGCTTCCCTTTCCACAAACTCAGAGCATAGTAATACTGGGCCAGAGCGTTGTTGGGCTGAAGCTCCGCATAGCGCCGGAATCTTTGAATCACATCTTCCGCCTGACTGGGTGAATTGTCGTATGCCTTGGAGAGAAAGACATAACAGCGCGCGTCTGTGGGGTCCAGGTCGGCGGCAGTGAGCAGTGCCTTGACGGCCTCGTCATATTTGCCTCGCAAATCGAGCGCCATCCCCAGGCCAATTATCAGCCGGGGAGAATTCGGGTAGCGCTGAGTCGCCGTCTGGAAAACGTCGATGGCAGGGTCGTAAGTTCTGTGCAGCATCAACTCGCTTGCCCAATCGAAAAGATTGTCCTCGCTGGGGTCCATATGAGCAGCCGTCTCGAACTCATTCACTGCCACCAGAGAATTGCCGTCTCTTTCTTCGACCTGGCCCAACAGGTTGTGAAGTTCCCCGGTATTCTTCTTCTCCAGAAGCGATTGAATCACCTGTCTCGCAACTGCGATATGGCCGGTAAGAAAATCGGCCATAGCCAAATCGTAGCCGTTGTCATAAGAAGAAGGATTGATGCGCTGCGCGCGTTCGAGAAAGGGAAGAGCATCCGGAAGCTTTCCTGACTGAACGTAAAACTCGCCCAGGTTGTGATTGGCGTCAAAGTCCTGGGGTTCGAGCGCCAGGGCCTTGCGGAACTGTTCTCCGGCCAATTGAGGTCTTCCCGAACGGCTTAGAAAAGCGGCCAGGTTGGTCCTGGCTGCCGGCGAATCGGGCTGCAAGCGGACGGCCGCCTCCAGGTGAGCCTCGGCCTTGGCATCCTGCGACAGGGATGCATAGGACAATCCCAGCAACTCATGCATGGCAAAGCTATCGGGCGCATAGGGCAGGAGCTTCTCCAACTGAGCAGCGGCATCGGCATACCGGCCTGCCTCGTATTGCGCCACCGCCGACTGATACTCGCTGTCCAGCTTCTGCTTCTGGCTATCCTGAGCGGGCGCAAATAGCGCGCAAACCAGAACCGGCCAGAAAATCGCAAGCCCAAGGCGAGGCCCCTTGCTCACAAAACTCCTCCGTGCCTTTTGAGCATACTCAAAAGACCGAGCAAAAGAAAACCCCTGGGAAGACGCCAATCGCGCGCCTCCCCAGGGGCGTTTTCCATTCAGGCTAGTAGTACAGCTTCAGAGCAAACTGAATCTGTCTCGGATCGAAGGGAGCATCGCGAGTGGATCCGATTGCGCCGAAGGACGGATTGGTGTAGGTGCCCGAACCACTAACCGAGACGACGCCGTTGCCGCCGAAGTTCGGTGCATTGAAGTTCGGGTGGTTGGCGATGTTAAAGAACTCAGCCCTGAACTGCAGGGAGAAGCGTTCGTTGAGCTGGAAGCCCTTGAAGAGGGAGAAGTCGAGGCGATGGAAGCCGGGAGTCACAATCTGTCCCGCCTTGCTGCCCAGGGCGTCCGAGCCGTTCAAGGCTACGCAGTTCGTTGCGGAGCCTGTGATCGGAGCAAGCGTTGAAAGAGGGGCTCCGGGACTGGAAACCCCCAGCTTGCAAGGCTGGGAGAAGGCTCCAACGGTGGGAGTCGGTATTGTGTAATTTCCGATGTTCCCGATCCAGTGGGGCCCGTGGTATCCACCACCGTCGGTGAGATCCTTGACACCGAGATTCGTGTGCTGGCCGGAAACAAGGACGTCGTTGCAGTTTGTGCCCGAGGTTGACCCGGTGGGACAGCCGAAGTTCAGCGGCTGGCCACCCTGCAGTGTCAGGATCCAGTTGGTGGACCACCCGCCCAGGATCATATTGGCAGCTCCCCCTTGGTTCAGGTACCTCTTGTCTTTGCCGAAGGGTAGCTGATAGCCGCCGCTGAAGTGGATCACATTGCGGATGTCGAAATCGGCCGGGGCAATGTCGAATTTGGGACCGAGGCCCGGTACGGCGTAGGCGCGAAGACTGCCCGTGTTGCCGCCATTCAGCAAGTCGCCGGCATTGGACATGGTCTTCGACCAGGTATAGGTGAGCAGGTAAGACAGCCCGTTCCAGTTCTGCTGTTCGAGTTTGGTTTGCAGGCCATTGTACTGGCTGTGCCCGTATGTGGCCTGATAGCTGCCGCCGCCAAAATCCGGGAACGGGTGGCAACTGTTTTCAGGGAAGGTCGCGTAGGGGCAGCCCTTGCCGGTGGAGATGCCGGCCGGCAGAATCTCGGTGACGTTCTGGTAGCCGACGCCTCCCTGCAGGTCCTGACCGTCGGTAAACACATACGATGCCTGCGCCGACAGCGTATGCGTCAGGGAGTATTGCAGCGTGAGGTTGGCGCTATAGGTGCGTGGAGTGCTGTAGTCAAATTGAAGCCCCTGCAGCCCGAGACCCTGCGCATTGACGGCCGCTGGCGAAAGCGGGATGCAGGAGAAGCCGGATTCGAGAGACGCTGTGCCGCCCGGACCCGCTGACGCGCACCCTGCGTAAGGAGAGTTGTAGTGGATTGGCGCCACCTGCCCCTCCTCGGACGGTTGGCTTGGATCCGCTGTCGGGAAGTACGACAAGTTGAACACAAAGGGATAGTTTTCCCCAATGTTCGGGCCGTACCCCTGGTTCTCGAAGGAGTTGAAGAACAGACCCAGGCCGCCGCGTGCAACTAGCTTCGGGGTGGCTGCGTACGCCAAACCGATGCGAGGCGCAAAGTTTGTCTTTTGCGTTTGAAGGAGTCCTTGTCCGTACCTGTTGGTCTCATAGAGGGTGATTCCATCCTCCGCCAACTGATCGACGACGCCAACACACCCGATGCCTGTGCAAGTTGAGCTGGTCGACAAGGTTCTGTTGTCCTTGCCGCTGGCCGGGACAATGAAAGTTGGCGCGCCGATGTTTTTCTCGGGAAGTGCGATGGGTACGAAGTTGGCCTGGCCGCCATTGGTCTCGTTAATAGGCCCGAAGTAATCCCAGCGCACGCCCAGGTTCAAGGTCAACTTCGGATTCATCTTCCAGTCGTCCTGGAGGTAGGAGGCGAAGTAGATCTTTTCATCGTAGGTCTTGTTGATGTTGGAGGCGTATACGCCGTTGGAGCCTCCCGAAAAGCTGAATCCGTTCGGGTCGTTTGCAGTGGTATAGGCTCCGCCCTTAGCCGAAAATGCGGTTGGAGGCAGAAGCATCTCCGGCATTCCGGTAGTGGTTTCGCTCTGGTTGGGAATATCGGCGAAGCCGCCGGTAAAATTGAATGCGCCGCGCGACCAGGCCGGCTGCAAGGTGGAGAACTTCACGTGCTGGTACTCGATGCCCATCTTGAAGCTGTGCCGGCCGTAAATCTTGGTGAAGTCGTCGGTGGCCTGGATGGTATAGCTCACTTCGTCGGAAGGCAGGAAGTTGTTGCTGCCCAGGTTGGTCAGGCCGCTGATGTAGAAGTCGGGCAGACCGCCGTTCTCGGCGACCTGCTGAATGTCCGCGATCCCGTATTGAGCCGGAATGCCCGACTGCGAGCCGACTGGTCCGTACCGGGTCGTATGCAGGTGCGCAACACCCAAGCGAGCCTGGTTGATGGTGTTGGGCGTGAAGACGTGGGTCCATCCCGCCACACCTTGCAGAGATTTCGCGGTCTGCAGGCCCTGCTGGAATGCGCCACCGTCCGCTACCCCTGCAAACGGTCCCGGAATGAACTGCGGGTCGTCGGCATAGCTGACACGAACGAAGATCTGTTCCTTTTCGTTCGGGTTGATGTCCCCGCGCACGTCGAAGGTGTTTGAGTGTTCGTAGAGCGCTGGGCTGTCCTGGTAGGTGGCCAGGCCGGAATTCGGCTTGGGGAAAAGCTGCAAGAGCTTGACCGCGTTCGGATCGAGGCGGGCGCTGGGAAGCTGGTTGAGGTCCGGACAGGCGGCAAGGGTAACGATCTTGGTGGAAGGCCCGCACGTGCTGCTGATCGGATCGCGGACGTAAACATCCTGGCCGCTCGAGTTTGTCAAACCGGAGACAGGATCCATGGTTCCATTAGGGACGAAGCGTGTTGAGGCAGGGTCGAGGATTGTACCTGCCTGAATGGAGCGGCCTAAGCCATCCTGCCTTGTACTCCCACCAGCCTGTGTGAGGACGTCGGTGAAGTTGGTGAAGGTGCTGCTCTGTTCCAAGGCGGTCGGGACGCTGCTGGTGAACGACGTGCCTTGAACGCGGCGCTTTCCTTCGTAGTCGCCGAAGAAGAAGATCTTGTTCTTGATGATGGGACCGCCGGCGGATGCGCCAAACTGATTCAGCCGCAACTCGCCCTTGACCGGGGTTGTTGAGTTGTCTTCAAACCAGTCCGCGGCATCGAGTTTGTCGTTGCGGAAAAACTCCCACGCCGCGCCGTGGAAACTGTTGGTGCCGGACTTGATCGTCGCGTTCAGAACCGCGCCTGCGGCGCGTCCAAGCTCGGCGCTGAAGTCAGCGGTCTGGACCTTGAACTCCTGGATGGCGTCCAACGGAGGCAGAATTACGAAGTTGGTGCCATTGAGGAAGTCGACGGCGTTGGAGTTGTTGTCGATGCCGTCCAGCAGGTAGTTGTTCTGCGCGGGGCGCAGGCCGTTGGCGGAGAATGCGCCCGAAGCGGCATTGCCGCGGGTGTCGGCTTGTGGCGTGTTCATGCCGGCGCCAAGTTGAGCCAGGAAGGTAAAGTTGCGCCCGTTGAGGGGCAGGTTGTTCACTGTCTCCGTGCCGATCACCTGTCCGACCGATGCTTCTTCTGTTTGCAGCAGTGGCGGCGCGGTGCTCACTTCGATGGTTTCAGTCGCGGCGCCGAGTTTGAGCTGAATGTTAACGAGCAAGCTCTGAGCAACGTTTACAGTCACATTGTCCTGAGTCGTCTTGGAAAAGCCTCTTGCCGTAGCAGAAATCTTGTAGTGCCCGATTCTGACCGGCGAAAAGGTGTATACCCCTGTGGGGCTGGAAGTGGTTTGTAGGGTCATGCCCTGGTCCGTATTCAACAGGGTCACGAGCGCGCCGGGAACAACCGCGCCCGTGGTGTCTTGGATTGTTCCGCTTATTGATCCTTCGTCGACCTGCGCGAACGCCTGTTGACTCGCGACTACGCAGAAGAAGGAAAATGTGAGGGTTAGATATCCAAACTTCCTGAGCCAAACTGCGGCACTGCGATCACGGCCCATTCGAGTATCCTCCGCTTTCACCTGTTTTTTTGCTTGCCACATTGTCGAGGTTTGAGAGGGAATTCACAGCTCACTGGCACAGACTTGTAAACGATTTCGAGCGTGGTTGTAAACGCTTTCTTCGTTGTGCGCAACAATCTATTACTATCGTCTGATGTTTGTCAACCAAAAGTTGGAGATTCCTGTTTTTGGTCGAACTCATGCTTCGAAACGGGCAGCGCCAAAGATTGGCTAGGAATATTCCTTTCCAATATAAAGCACACATAGTCAATTACTTACGCGGTACGACGTCTTAGCGTTTGGCTTCGAATTGATAATAGAACGCTCCGCGAATATAATCCGCCAAGACTTGATCCGACGTCCCGGAACGCGCATCGACCGGTGATCAAGCCTCCCAAAGAGGCCTGTCAATGGAAATCGGACTTTGCCCTGGAGCTGAAAGGGGCTCTGAGTTTGTTTTGGATCCCGGTTCCCTCGCAGATCCCTCCAAGCGAAGATTCCTTCACGCGACGGGAATGTTGATCGCCAGTCTCCTGCTTCCGAGGGCTGAAGCGGAACAGGCGGAACAGGCATCCCACGCGGCAGCAGGTTCGGGACACAAAGTCGTCGTGGTCGTGATTGGCGGCGTACGCCGCGATGAAACGTTCTCTCAAGATGGAATCGTCAACATCCCCCACCTTGCAACCGACCTGCTCCCGCAATCGCTCTTCTATCGACACGCCCGCAACGAAGGTGTGACGGCGCACTTCAACGCGATTTCAAGCATCCTGACCGGCAACTGGCAACGAGTGGATGATTGGGGCAAATACGCCCCGACAACGCCCACTTTGTTCGAACAATTCCGCAAAGCACTCCACGTTGATCGAAGCAACACATGGGTTGTGGCCAGCAACAAGGCGCTTACCAGCCTGATCGGTGCGAGTTCGGATTCAAACTATGGCGCAAACTTTGGGGCCAACGTCGTATTCCCCAAACAACTGATGCTTCAGGCTGTCGTCGAAGCGCTCCGTCAGGGCCGCACCGCCAACATGGCGGACCGCAGCAAGGTAGAGGCGGAACTGGAAAGCGCAATGGAGGGAAGCAACTACGAAGGGCTGGGCTGGAACGTCTTCGACGCTTCCGACCAGCTTGACCCCCGGGTGCGCAGCACTATCCAGAGCGCGATTGCCGGTTTTGTGCGCAGCGGTGGTCCAACTTCCGGAGACGAACTGACGTTCTTCATGACTCGGGAGATCATGCGCAAGTTCGCTCCACAAGTGCTGGTGGTCGTGTTTTCGGATGTGGAAGCAGCGCACTTCGGTTCCTATTCACTCCACACTTCCGGCATTAAAACCGCCGACCGCCTCACCTACCAGTTATGGCAGGAAATCCAGGCCAATCCCGATTATCGGGACAAGACGACAATGGTAATTCTCCCGGAATTTGGCCGGGATCCCGATGGCTCATCGACTAACGGGTTCTTTAACCACCGAGCCAATGTTGATTCAACAAGAGACACTTGGATGTTGACTCTGGGGGCGGCCGTAGACAGGCCTCAGATGATTGAACGTCCCATTCATCACATTGACCTTTGTCCGACGCTGGCTAAACTGCTGGGATGTCCGCTTCTGGATGCGCAAGGGAAAATGCTTGCGGAAATCCGCGGCTAGCTGGCTCCGGTCCAGCCGCATTGAGCGCGATTCTCTGGTTGGAAGGGAAATATGAGGGCCGAACAAAAACTCCCATTGGGCATTCAAGACGCATTGAGCAAGGGCCTGCTCAACCGAATACCGCTGACTTTTCTCCCTTTCGTTAATCAGCAACTCAATCAATGGGATTATCTTTTCCCCAACGAACGGCAGTCGGTTGAAAGACTCCTTCTTTACGTGGCAAGCCTCAGCCCTGAGCAGTCCGCGGATTTGTTCAGAAGCGTGGTCGAACTCGAAGACAAGATGGGTGTCCGCCATTGGCAGTTTTCGACTACCGAGCAGACAATCCAGAACTCGTCACAACTGGCAAGTTCGCAGTATTTCCAGGATTGGCGCCGGGCTGTACAGGCAGTCTTCGACGCAGCCGACGCTCATGCGCTGGAAAACACCGGCGCTTCAAGTAAGTCCCGACCGAGATTGGTTCTGCTTGGCATCCCTCAAAACCTTCCCGTGGATAAGTCTGAAATTTGGCAAAGGTGGCAAGGAGCCGGCAGGCCTGTAAAACTAGCTATCTCTCAAACCGGCGAACCCCACAAGGCTTTTGAACAGCTGGTTGCCGGGGTGCCAAACGGGTCCGCCGGGCATTCGGCAGGGCTGGTAGATGTTGCCCGCAACCGTTCCAATGCATCGCCGGCGGACATCTGGGTAGTGGATGCGGGAAGAAGCCTTGTCGATGCCGTCCTCTTGAAGGACCCGGCGGCTCCAACGCACCCAGGGGCTATCTTGCTGAGCTATGGGAGGCTGGATCTCTACCGCCAAGGCTTCTCTCACGAAATGAATACCATGCGCAAGGATCTTGCCGACGCAGACGCGGTATTCGATCGTCTGCGCAAGGTCGATGTCGTCCCGTGGTGCCCTGCGGAAATGGCCGCAGACACGGCAACGCGCGAGTTCGTGCGTTCTCTCTATCTCACCGGAAACGGCGCCGTCATTTTCGGTAACTCCTTTGTCGAGTGGGCGGCCTCAGAAGCGTTCCGCCGCGCCCGTCCCACTTTCCTGGCGGCTCAATTCGGTGTGCGCAGCAAGCCAAAGCCCTTCACTGGAGTGGCTGTCTTCGATAATCCGGATCAGGTCAACCCTCTTCCCGCTGTCGATGATTTAGCTGGCAGCGCCGAAGATGCACAGATTCTGGCTCTCTATGTATGGCTTGCAGCCACCCGTTACGCGGAATATCAGAGTTCGACAGTGTGTGTATGTCTGGCCGAGAGCTTATCGGAAGCTTACGTCGTGGCGCCTCCTGAATTTGCCCTCTTCCAGGCAACGCATCCAGTCTCGCTTGACGGTGTTCTCAGAGCACTTCGCACCTGGATTTCATAGAGGAATGCCCCGCTTGTTTATCAGTTTCCACATTGCATGTGCTCGAACTCCGACTCCCGTGACGCCTCACAACTGTTCGGCGTGTCACAACAAGCACCAGCAGTTGGACTGCGTCTGGCCACGGTGCTATCCTGCGGGCACATCGCTTGCAACTCGGACTCCCTTAGGATGACGCGCCAAAAAAGAGCTACACGTTGCCTTTCCCGACGGACACTCCTGAAGAGCCTCGGGATGGCGCCTCTGCTCTTGCGCCCGTCCCCTTTTTGGGGATCTTCAGTATTCTTCGGCCCGCTTGAGGCCTTCGCGGACCAGAATTCAACACTTCCCTTTTCTGACGTTCGGTTGACGCCCCACTACCCCGCCAAATCCCCTTTGGCCGACGTTCTCCGCCTCGTTCCTCCAGGTTCTGACGAATTCATCACGGAAAAATATGCATTTGAAATCGAGTCTCTTCTGAAGCAATGGAGCCAGGCCCTCAAAGCATCCGTCGGAGACCTTGCCCCCCTCGAGAACTTTCTTTCACCGTCCATCGAAGCCACGCCATTCAAACCCGTAAGTGAATCGACGGTACGTTCCGGGTTCGGGGTCGACGTCCTGCGCCGCCGTTTCGCCACGCAGACAGCCGCTGGCCGCGACCAATTTCTGCGGGAGATACGCAACTGGCTTGGGCAGCTCTCTCGAATCGAAGTTGCGGAATTCGAGATCTACGGCATTGAAGAAATTGCCCCCGAGCCACTGTCAATGCGCACGGAGGTCCGCTACAACATCGTCGCCGACGGTAGCGATGACCTACGTGAGGAGCGGGTTGGTTCATGGCGAATCGAGTGGGTTCGCGATGCATCCTCGGCCTGGAAAGCCCATAAGTGGGAAGCAGTCGATGAAACTCTAAGCGTCATGCAAGGGCCTGCGTTTCTCGACGTTACTTCCCAGGCTCTCGGAAAAGAAGAGTCCTACAAAAAACAGATTCTGCGTGGCGCAGACTACTGGCGCACCGTATTGGACGGAGCGGTTGGCGTTGACGTCTACTCCAACAATGGCGTTGCCGCTGGCGACTTCGACAACGACGGCTTCGACGACTTCTATGTATGCCAACCGGCCGGACTGCCAAACCGTCTTTATCGGAACCGGGGTGACGGGACCTTCGAAGATGTAACGGAAAAGGCCGGCGTTGGCGTACTCGACAACACCGCATGTGCTTTATTCGCGGACTTCAATAACAACGGACTCCAGGATCTTCTCGTAGTCTGCGGCACCGGACCTCTGCTCTTCCTCAATCAAGGCGACGGTTCTTTCCGCATCAAGCGGGACGCTTTCAAATTTGCGCAGCCTCCGCAAGGAACTTTCACCCACGCTGCGGTTGCCGATTACGATCGCGACGGGCGCCTCGACATCTATTTCTGCATGTATATGTACTACCTGGGCCTCGATCAGTATCACTATCCGATTCCTTATTTCGATGCCCGCAACGGTCCACCTAACTGTCTCTTCCATAACGAAGGAAACGGCAGGTTTGTCGAGACAACTGAAGCAACGGGGATGAACGCCGACAATGACCGGTACAGTTTCTCCTGCGCCTGGGGCGACTCCAACTCCAACGGTCTTCCCGATCTTTTTGTGGCCAATGACTTCGGCAGTTCTCAGCTCTATCGCAACAACGGAAACGGGACTTTCACCGTCGCATCCCGCGAAGCTAATGTCGAGGAGGTCGGCGCTGGAATGGGCTGCAGTTGGTGCGATTACGATAATGACGGACATCAGGATGTTTATGTGCCCAGCATGTGGGAGGCCGCCGGTCAACGGGTTTCAGCACAGAAGCAGTTTCACGAAAATGCTCCGCCGAATATCCGCAAGCTCTATCAACGGCACGCACGCGGCAATGCGCTCTATCGCAATCAGGGAGACGGGACTTTTCAAAACGTCGGTCACCAGGCCAGCGTTGAAATGGGGCGCTGGTCCTGGTCCTCGGACTTCTGGGACTTTGATCACGATGGCTACTCCGACCTCTATGTCGCAAACGGTTACCTTTCCTCTGTTGATCGCGACGACGTAGCGGGCTTCTTCTGGCGACAAGTAGTGGCAAAATCGTCTGAAGACGCAACCCCTGCGCTCGCTTACGAGCATGGATGGAACGCAATCAACGAGTTGGTTAGATCGGACCACACCTGGCATGGCTATGCAAGAAATGTGATGTTCGCGAACAATCGGGACGGAACATTTTCCGAGATTTCCGGCCCCTCCGGTCTGGGTTTTATTGAGGACAGCCGCACGTTTGTTCTTGCTGATCTCGATCACGACGGACGGCTAGAGGTGATTCTCAAGAATCGCAACGCTCCACAGCTTCGCATATTGCACAATTCGATGAGGGACGTTGGTAACTCCATCGCGTTCCGCTTGCGAGGCCGTCAAAGCAATCGCGATGCCATTGGTGCAGCAGTTACTCTGAAAACTGAACCTATGCAACAAGCCAAGTATCTTCAGGCCGGAACGGGGTTTCTGGCGCAGCATTCCAAGGAGTTATTTTTTGGCGTCGGAAAAGAGGAAGGTAAAGTCGCCGCAACAATTCGATGGCCCAATGGGCTTACTCAGAGCCTAACCGATCTTCCGGTGAACCACAGAATCGAGATTGAGGAGGGATCCGCGACCTTTGTTGCCAAACCGTTTGCTTCGCCAACTTCAAGCTATGCGAAAGCCGGGACACCACTAGCGTTGGAGCCCCTTCCCTCGCAGGTGCACACCTGGCTCATTGACCCTTTGAAAGCACCAGCGTTTTCGCTTCCCGACCTGGCAGGAAACCTGCATGAACTCCATTCGCTGCAAGGGTCCTTCGTTCTAGTATCTTTCTGGTCAACCGCGGCGCAGCTATCCATCGACCAGTTGAAAGTCCTCGATCAGCACAGAGCCGGGGTTGCCGCAAACCAACTTCAAGTCCTGGCCGTAAACGTTAACGAAGCCAATGACAGTCAAGCCGCACGGTCCTTTGCAATGCAAGAGGGATTTCCATTTCCGGTCCTTCTGGCTACAGAAGAAATGGCGGGCATCTATAACATCATCTATCGTCATCTTTTCGACCGCCGCAGGGACCTGGGAATTCCGACCTCCTTCTTGATCGATAGGGAGGGCGTGATAGTCAAGGTGTATCAAGGTCTGGCAGATGCAGAGAGCATTCTGGAAGATCTGAAATCTGTCCCAACGAGCCAAGGGGACCGCGTACGGAGAGCTCTTCCATTCCCTGGCACACTGCTCCTCGGTGGGTTCCAGCGCAATGACTTCACATACGGCGTCGCCCTCTTTCAGCTCGGCTACCTGGAGCAAGCTGCAGAATCATTTCGACAGGTTGTAGCCTCCAGGCCAGACGATCCTGACGCCTATTACAATCTGGGCACACTAGCACTGCGAAGAAATGATTTTGCTGAAGCCCGCCAATATCTTGAACGGACCTTGAAGCTCAGTTCAGATTATCCGGAGGCCTGGAACAATCTCGGCATGATGGCTGCTCAGGAAGGCCGCCTTGAGGAAGCAGTTCAGAACTTCCAACAGTCGCTTGCTCTGCGGCCAAAATACGCAGTCGCGCTTCTGAACCTTGGCAATGTCTACCGGCGGATGAAGAATTTTGGGAAAGCGGAAGAATCATTGCATCACGCTTTCGATATCCAACCCGATGATCCCGAAGTCAACTACAGCCTGGGCATGCTATACGCACAGCAAAATCAGATGGCAAAAGCGGAAGATTTTCTTCAAAAGGCGATCTCACTCCGCCCTGACTATCCTGAAGCGCTGAATAACCTTGGTGTCCTCTATGTAAGAGAGCAAGGTTACTCAAGAGCAGAAGAGGAATTCAGGATTGGCATTCGCGTCGCGCCAAACTATGATCAGTCCTATCTCAATCTCGCCCGCCTCTACGCAATGCAGGGTGACAAGGATAAGGCAAGAGAAGTACTGCAGGATCTGCTCCACATCCAACCCCAGAATCCTACCGCGCAACAGGCGTTTGAAAGGCTACAATGACCGCGGTGTTGAACACGCTAAATGATTTCGGAAATGGGGGCAGTCCTGCCTCGCCTGATTCCAGCTTCGGATATACGAAGGCTTGGAAGAGGATGAGCTGTTTGCTCGCACTGCTCTGTATTATTGAGTTATGTGCAGGCCAGCAACCCCATGCGAAGAGTTCCGATGAATTTCAACCGGTCAAGGAACTTCTGCGGCAAGGCCATCTTGACGAGGCCAAGGCCGCAGTTCTTGAGCAACTTCAGCGGGCCCCTGGCAGTGTGGACGGCTTGAACCTTTTGGGGATCATTGAAAGCGACCAACAGGATTACTCCAACGCTCTCGCGGCGTTCGACAAAGCTCTGAAGCTTTCTCCGAATTCCACCAAGACTCACAATAACCTTGGAGATTTCTATCTCTCGCAGAAGAAACCCGATCTGGCGGAGAGGGAATTCCGGGCAGTTCTTCGGCTTGATCCTGGAAATCGAGATGGGAACTATAACCTGGGGATGCTTCTCATGGCTCGTGGCGCATCTCTGGAGGCTATTCCGCACTTTGAGCAAATACATCCAGCAAATCGGGAATCGACATTAAACTTGATACGCGCTTATCTGCAGAGCAAGCGTACAGCGGATGCATTGCGGACTGCGAAGGTCTTTTCCGACACAAATAAGGACGACGTTCAAGTTCATTTCTCATTAGGGGTCTTGCTTGCTTCTGAAAAGCAGTACAAGCCTGCTGCGCTCGAATTCGAAAAAGCTGACGCACTTCAACCTGGTACGTTCGAAATACTTTATGACTTCGGACAAGCTCTCCTGCGCGCCGGCGATTTTCCCAGGGCAGATCTCGAGTTAAACCGGGCACTCAAGTTGCAGCCGGAGTCGCCTGATACGCTCTATCTGCTTGCTCTGGCCTGCAAGAACGAATCGCGCCCACTCGACGCTCTCAACCTGCTGGTTCACGCGCATAAGATTGCGCCGGACAATCCGGATATCATCTTGCTCATGGCCCAGATCAGCATGTCTCAGGAGTACTACGAAGACGCAATTCCTCTCTTGGAATCGGGCATTCGGATCGCGCCGGAGCGGGCCGATCTTTCTGCGGCATTGGGTCAAAGCTATTTCATGTCCGGAAAGATAGATAAGGCACTTGAGCAGTTCAAGAAGCTTCTCGAAATCGAACCTTCAGCTCGCGCTTATGCGTTCGTAGCACTCTCTTACCGGAACCTGGGAAGATTCGATGAGGCAAAACAATATGTTATGCAAGGGCTCAAGCTGGATCCGCACAATAACTCGTGTTTGCTAAACCTTGGCATGATTGACGAAGCGCAGGGAGACACGGCAGGTGCGGAAGCCATCTTCAAAGAAGTACTCCGCTCCGATCCCGGCTCACCCGACGCTCTTTTGGAATTGGCTAACCTCCGCATTGCAAGCAAGCGTTTTGCTGAGGCAGAGAGCCTGCTTAAGGATTTCGTCCGCATCGGCCACAATCCAGCTGCTGGATACTACAAGCTTGCCATGGTGGAGAGAAACCTGCATCAAATGGATGCCGCCGATAAAGACTTGAAGGCGTTCCAGGCATTGTCCAAAAACGCTTCGACCGGGCCCCTCCCCTTCCAACACCTTTTCGATTTTCTTGACACCCGATCAAAACTCGATCCAGGCAGCCGGGACCAGTTGGATATTGCCGATCTCACCGACCAGGTTCAAAAACATCCAGATCAAACCGAAGATCTATATTTCCTTGCCGAAGCCTATTTCAAATCCGGTAAGGTGGATGAGGCCGCGAACGCCCTTGAGAAACTCGATAAATTAATCGCCGACGATTTTAAGACTCTGACGGGAGTGGGCGTGTTGCTGGCTCGTTATCATCTGTACGACGATGCCATCAGGCATTTTCAAGCCGCTCTGCAGACAAATCCGGGTTCAGACGAAGTGGAATTCGACCTAGCCGATGCTTATTTCAGAAAGCGGCGCTATGCAGAAGCCCTCGAGGCTGCCAACAAGGTCTCTGAAGTGGGCCGCAAAGATGACGCCTATCTCGCATTGCTGGGTGATATCTATGCGCATCTTGGTGACACCGCGCGTGCAGGCGATATCTTCAAGAATGCGATCCAGCGCAATCCGGACGACGATCAGAATTATCTGGCACTCGCCCTTCTGGATTTTCGCGGCAGCGATCTTGCGGCTGCCAATCAGGTTCTCCTGAAGGGGCAGGCTCGGATTCCTGGCTCCGGGAAGATACTCTGGGGCTTGGGGATCGCCTCAGTTTTGGAAGGGAAAACAGCCCAAGCAGCAAGCCAATTCGAAAGAGCTGTTGATCTGCTTCCGGAATGGCCAGGAAGTTATTCGGTTCTGGGTGTCTTTTATTATGAGTCCGGGCAGATTGACAAAGCAAAAGAAGTGTTGAGCCGCTTTGAGAACAGCAGTGCAAGCGCGAGCCTTGATACAAAACGGATCGAGCAATTCCTTGCCCAGACACCGACTACTTCCCCCGCAGCAAATGAACCCATGTCAACGGCCAACAAGGCGCAACTGCTTCAACTAGCACTCTCTCTCGCGGACAGGACCCTATGAGGACTTTGAGTGCAAAGGGTCATTTTGAGCGATCCTGGTTGCCATGGTGTTGCGCATTGATTCTAATCGGAGTGATCGCTGTCTCACACCCAGCCGGCGCCGCAGCACAGCAGCTCGCAAAACCTCAGGATGCTCATGTCGCCGTTCGTTACACCGACATCCGCAAATCCGCCGGCATTACCTTCGTTCAAGATTCGACGGAAACCGATGAGAAGTACTATCTCGAGACTATGGGCACGGGAGTTGCGTGGATTGACTACGATCAAGATGGACTTATGGATCTCTACTTCGTTCAGTCCGGCGCAACCGATGCCTATCAACCTGCTAAGCCCTTGCGTTCGGCACTCTATCACAACAACGGCGACGGGACATTTACAGACGTAACTGCCAAGGCTGGGGTCGGAGGCGAAGGGCACTACGGACAAGGCGTAGCAGTTGGTGATTTTGACAACGACGGTTATCCCGATCTCTACGTAACAGGCTATGGCCGAGCCATTCTTTACCACAACAATGGAGACGGAACTTTCACCGATGTTACCGCCAAGGCCGGGGTCGCCGACGAAGGCGAGTGGTCAACGAGTGCAGGATGGTTCGATTACGACAAAGACGGCTGGCTTGACCTGGTTGTAACCAATTACATTGAGTGGACACCAAAGAACAACCTCTGGTGTGGGGATCGCAAGCCAGGCTATCGTTCATACTGCAATCCTAACAACTATAAAGGGCAGAAGACCAAGCTCTACCATAACAACCATGACGGCACATTTACAGATGTAAGCGATAAATCAGGAGTTGGTTTGCCAGAATCAAAAGGTATGGGATTAGTGCTGGCGGATTTCAATAACGACGGCTGGACCGACATCGCAATTGCCAACGATACCTGGCCGAACTTCCTGTTTCAGAACAATCACGACGGAACATTTACCGACGTTTCTCTTATCTCCGGATTGGCGGCAAGCGAGGACGGCCGCTACGAAGCTGGCATGGGAATCGACGCTGCCGATGTGGATGGTGACGGCTTTCTCGATATTTACATCACTCATCTCGATATGGAATTGAATCGCCTGTACCATAACAACGGAGACGGCACCTTTACGGACGACACCTATGGCTCGGGGATCGGCAACAAGGCGATTCTACTTAGCGGCGTAGCAGCTAAGTTCATTGACTACGATAACGACGGCTGGCCCGATATTGTGCAAGCAAACGGCGCAATGGTCGACAACGTCAGCTTGTATCAAAGCCTGGTTTCCTACAAAGAACCCCTCCTGATGTTTCACAACCTGGGCAAAGGTCGATTCGAGAAATCGTCCGATTCTCTCGGGCCCGACTTCAACCGCCCAATAGCGGGCCGTGGCTTGGCCACTGCAGATTTCAATAACGACGGCGGCGTCGGAATTGCCGTAAATGTGCACGGAGATTATCCCGAACTTCTGCGCAATGACGGAGGAAACTCCAACAACTGGCTTGAAGTCCTTCTCATAGGCACTAAGTCCAACCGCGATGGCATCGGCTCCGTGCTGAAGCTGACATCCGGTGGAGTTGTACAGGTTGATCAGGCGAAAGGTGGAACCAGCTATATGTCAGCTAGCGACCCGCGAATCCACTTCGGGCTTGGCCAGCGAGCCAAAGTTGAATCGCTCGTGATCACGTGGCCAAGTGGCCAAGTAGATAAGCTAACCAGTCTGCCAATCAATAAGATCATCGCGGTCAAAGAAGGCGTTGGCATCGTCCCACACCCATTTCCCAAGGTGCCAAGCCGATGATTTCGCGCGCAGCAGCAGCAGAAGCGATCTATGTTCCCCAAGTGCACCTTTTCCGCGTTCTGTTCCTATCGCTATAATTGCTGCTATCTATGATTCTTCCGCGACGACGTTTTCTTGGATCATCTTTACTCGCATTCGGCACAACCCTGACCGAAGCTCTTGCCACGCCGCTTTGGAAATGGAGGAATCCCCTCGTCGTTGAAGCTGCAGCGCCAGGGCTTAGCTCGTCCGCGGTGCAGTATTTCGACGTGGCCAAAGAAGCGGGGCTGACTGTCCCCAACGTGTGGGGCGGCATCGAACACAAGCGGGTCATCGTTGAGACCAAGGGAAGCGGTTTGGCCTTCTTTGACTACGACAATGATGGCTGGCTCGACATCTACCTCACGAATGGAAATCGGCTCGGCGCACACTGGCCCGCTGGCCAGGAGCCAATCTCTCATCTTTACAAAAACAATCGCGACGGCACATTCAACGATGTCACAGAAAAATCAGGAATTGGGCGTACAGGTTGGCAGACTGGCGTTTGTGTCGGCGATTACGACAATGATGGATGGGACGACTTGTTCTGCTGCTTCTGGGGACATAACATCCTGTTCCATAACAATGGGAACGGAACATTTACGGATGTTACCAAGAAAGCCGGGCTTGCTCAGGAAAAGGGCCGCTGGGGAACTGGCTGTACCTTTCTCGACTATGACAGGGATAGCCACCTGGACCTCTTTGTATGCAATTTCATCAAGCTGGATCCGGATAAGCCGCCTACGCCGGAAGATATGAGTTTCTGCCAGTGGAAGGGTGTTCCGACAATGTGCGGCCCGCGCGGGCTACCGGGAGACACGAACATTCTGTACCACAACAACGGAGACGGCACATTCACCGACGTATCTGAAAAGGCGGGTATCCTGAAGCCGGGCCCGCGATACTCTATCACCGCTGTCTCCTACGATTTCGACAATGATGGCTGGCCCGACATTTATATCGCTGTCGACTCGGAGCCGAGTATTCTCTTTAGGAATAACCATGACGGCACATTCACAGATATGGCAGTTATGGCGGGATGTGCTTACAACGACGACGGACACGAGCAGGCTGGAATGGGAATCGCAGTTGCCGACTATGACTGCGATGGCTGGTTCGACATTTTCAAAACCAACTTTGCCGACGACACCAGCGATCTCTACCATAACAATGGCGATGGGACGTTCAGCGAACTCTCTTTCAATTCCGGTGTCGGGATCAACAATAACTATGTGGCATGGGGCTGCGGATTCATCGATTACGACAATGACGGCTGGGCGGATATTGTGCAGATCAATGGTCACGTATACCCGGAAATTGACAACTACAATTTCGGAGAAACTTTCAAGAATCCAAGGCTGGTGTATAGAAACTTAGGGAATGGTCACTTCAAAGACGTCTCGGCAGAAATGGGGCCAGGTATCAGTGCGCGTTTTTCCAGCCGGGGCGCTGCATTCGGAGACTATGACAACGACGGCGGAATGGATATGCTGATCCTGAATATGAATGACCTGCCGTCGCTCCTTCACAATGTAGGTGGCAACAAGCAGAACTGGATCAAGGTCAAGTTAGTTGGAACCAAGTGCAATCGAACCGCGATTGGAGCGCGAGTGCGGGTTTCGATCGGCAAGCATACGCAAATGGATGAAGTCCACAGCGGTACCAGTGTTATGTCACAAAGTGATCTGCGACTTCATTTTGGGCTCGGTATGGTCGAGACGGTAGACCTGATTGAGGTCAAGTGGCCCACAACTCAGAAGATTGACCAATTCAAGCATGTGAAAGCAAATCAAATACTCACGATTCGCGAGGGTGATGGCATTGTGTCGAGCTTCGAACCCCGGAAGACATAGGAGGCTTTTAGAAGATGCAAAGATCAATTGTCCCGACGGCTGAGAAGTCGGAACACTCAATGGACTACCGGATTGGTTGGCTGCCCTGGCACAGCAACCAGGAACTGCTTAATGCCTCGACGTTCTTGCTCGACCGCGGCTGTCTGGGTTTTCTTGATTTCGTCATGGATTTGAAATTCTTTCCTGGCCTTTTCACGCTCACCTATTCGATCGTAAGCCACTCCCAGGCGATAGTGAGCATCTGCTAACTGTGGGTTAAACTCGAGCGCCTTTTCATAAAAACCTGCGGCTCGCGCATAGTCATTCCGTGAAGAGTATAGGATTCCAAGTTGCAAGTACGCATCGCTGCATTTGGGATCGATCATCACTGCTTTTGTGAGCAAGGATTCCACCTGTTGCAACACCGTTAGATCCGAAGACTTTCCCTGCTCTTTCAAAAGAGCGACCGCGTATAGGTAATTAGCCGTTGCGTTCCCTGGCTGCTGATCGTGAAACCTCTGCAACCTCGATTCGACACAACTCAACGCGCCGGGTGCAGCCATTTCGATCTTGCCCATGAAAACGTAAGGCTCAGGGTCTCCCGGATTCAAATCGGAAGCATCGCAAAAGCGACGGGCTGCTTCATCGTACAGTGCACCAGCAAACAGAGCCGCACCCAACGCAGAGAACATTCTTTCCGAATTCGAATATGCTCTTGCGCCTCGCTTAAAGATCTCCTGTGCTTGCCAAACTGCTCGGTGGACCAGCAGCTCGGAGCCCCACTCGAAGTAATTCTGTTCGCTTGGATCCATTCGGGCTGCTTGCTCAAATTCATGGACCGCAGCTAAAGGATCGCCAAGTTTCTCATCAACCTCACCCATCAGACGATGCGAATCTGCGGTCTCTCGATCCGGCATGAGTTTCTGGAGATGTTCACGAGCTTGCGAAAAGTCCCCTGCACCCTTGCATGCCACTGCCAAGTCATATTCGTAGCGTTGATTCCCAGGCTCAAGGTTGGCTGCAGTTTTTAGCAGCGGAATCGCTTCTGAATATCTGCCTTCACGAAGATAGAATGCTCCGAGCCGATGGTTTGCCTCTGGGTTCTCTGGAGCGCTTGCAAGAGTTTCGCGCAGTCTGCTTTCACTTTCATTCGTCCCACTGCCGAAGCTGGTCGGATTTGTCGCGCTCCCGCCCGGAGCATCCGGTTTGAGTGTGACCGTTTCGCGCACCAGGGCTTCACTCGTGCGTAGAGTGGAGTCGGATCCGTGGCCGCCTGCTGCAGTCCAATCGGTAACTCCTGCAATGATAAAGTCGGGCTTGTCTGCGAATTCCATAGTATGGTTCAAGCTGCTCGAAGAGGAATTCGAATCTGATTGCCTTACCGACGAGTCTTCGAGAACCAGACGAAGCAGCTGCTGGTCGCTTGGTAGCAACGTATTCACGTCGATAACCTGGCTGCGCAGTCCCGATTTCTCCGCTCCTAGTTTGTAACTACCGGCTTTGAGATGCGAAAAGGCGAACACTCCTACCGCATTCGTCCTGATCTCCCGGGCGCTCGGAA
This sequence comes from Occallatibacter sp., assembly GCA_052145815.1. GTDB lineage: Bacteria > Acidobacteriota > Terriglobia > Terriglobales > Acidobacteriaceae > Telmatobacter. Next base: position 126,297 of record JBKQNU010000047.1, on the reverse strand, counting down.
CATCCTTCTGTTCAAGCCGTACCAGCGCATCTCCAACTGGTTTGCCACCAGCGTCGACTACAATTCCCTGGATCGTAAGCTCGTCCGATATTTTCGGTGAAGGCTCCTGCGCTATCGCCATGTGGATTGCAAGAGCCATAAGGCACGCGACACGTATCAGTAATCCTCGAAGACAGCCGCACTTCCAGGTTGCAGATGAAGCTCGCAATTTGCTTGAACGGATCGTTATGACACCCAATGCTCCAACCTCGAAAATCCTGCCAATTCGCGAAGGCCGGTTGCAGATGAACCTGGACTCCCCAAGGAAGGCAATCCAATTCTACAACCGCGGCAACGGAAAGATCGCCCGAAGGTCATGCCTCATGCATGCGCAGGATTCTGAACTAATGTAACCGCAGCATTTAACTCAACGTCAACGGGACTATGAAAAAGTGTGGTGTATGAGGTACTCGCTGCGTAGTCCTTACTCCTCCAATTGCCTAGTTGCGCCTCCTCACACATATTTGCTCCACAGCCTTTCAAAAACCCGTGAATGGGCGAGAGCGGTTGCACATGTGCCCTTTGAGCTGCGCCTAAAGGTGCCTTTCTTTTGAGGAAAACGGCACTTGAGTGCTGTGGTTTCGGGATACATCAATTGTGGAACCACTGCAGTTGATTCCTGGCCGACCCCGCAGTGGCTCTCACTCTGCTGAAGAGCTTACGCCAGTTTCTTCAATTCCGGATACCGAGCATAAATGCGCCGCTGATCTTCAGGATTCAATTGTCCCAACCGGACCGGTTTGTCCTGGGGCCGTGTGCCCTTCTGATTCAGCACGTTCATCAGGCTCCATTCCCGCTGCAGTCCCTCGGGTTCGTGCGCGGGCAGATCATACCGGGTAAAATCGATCACCATGGCGGGACTGCTCGTTGTCCAGCTATTGAGCAATCCCAGCCGAAACTCCCGGCTCATGAACCACTGGATTTCCAATTCCTTATCTGAGCCCGGCGCCCCGGTTCCTTTGGCATCGAACCGATAGTTGATCGACGCATTGTTGTGGGTATGTTTGCGCCACTCCAGGCCAAATGCCCCTTCGGGAAGCACCTGTGTGTCCGGCCATCTCTCTTTGACGGCCTGCAGCCACCAGGCCAGATCCTCGTCGTGGCCCACAGATACTTCCCAGATTGCTGTTACAAACCCAAATCCGTTTAGAGCGTGGCCCTGGTCAAAGTGCATCGCGGTGGTATCCACCATCTCCTTGCGTCCCGCTTCCTTTCCCAGGTTTCCCACCGTCTCGATGGGGCCCACGCCCATGCGGCTGTTGAAACCACCCTGAAAGCCGTTGCGACGAGCTGCAAGAAAATCGCACGTCCACCCGTCGAGACAGACGCAGTCTATGAAATCCGCCGCTCCCTGGGCCGGCTTCAGGTAGTGCTCGCGACTTGGGTAATAGGGATAGCAGATGCCGCCGTCACCATCACCATTGTCGATGCCGTGCTGGCTCCAGATCTGGCCCTGGCAAACATGAATTCCTTCATCGGTGGCGAGAAAACGCTGGTTCTCCGCATCCATAAAGCCTGCGACCAGGCACTCTGGTCGATACATGTTGCCCACCATTTCAGAGATCAACCGAAGCGCTTTGTGAATTGTCTCCCGGTTATGTTCGCGAGTATCGAACATCGGCGCGAAATACCCCCCCGGGATGAACGTGATCTCGTCGCCAAACCGTTCGTGATAGGAAACGAGCAGGCGCCGCGCGTCTTTGTACTCCTGGCGCGTGTCGTTCAGTGCCAGCCAGCTTATCGCCCAGGTCATCCTGCCATCCGGGCAGCCTCGCGCAAACGCATCGCGCCGCGAGCGGATCCGCGCTGGTCGGTTGTCCGCGGCTTCGTCCTCGCCGATCGAGCGATCGGGAGTCACCTCGATCTGGTTCACGCGAACTATGGAGACATGGGTCACGAATCTGCCCCGCAGAGCCGATGTGTCCGCACCCTGGGCCATCGGATTGTTCCCCGCCTCCGCAAGCGCGATACAAGCCGCGGAACCTGCCGTCCGGCTCAAGAATCTTCGTCTGGTCCAGGAATTGTCCATTCGATTCCCTCCATATACCGCAGCCTGCTGTGAAATGTTCTCGAGAGACTTCTCTAAATGCCACGATGCCTATCCTCGATGCTGATCGTGTTGCAGGCCAAGTTCCTAACTTAGGGCAGGAATACGGCTGGTTCTCGCGACGTTGCCGTACCAGTCCCCGGAGTCTTTCAAGGTCCGTTTCTGATTGTTTTTGAAGTCGACGTACACCAGCCCGATGCGAGTCGTGAGTCCTTCATTCCACTCCCAGTCATCGAGCAGGCTCCAGATATGCAGCGCACGAATGTCAGCGCCATCCAGCATCGCGCGCCGGCTCTCTGAAAGTACCATGTGCATGTAGGCGATTCGTCCGGGATCGTGCACACGGCCAAGCGCATCCGGCACATCGAGACTTTCAAACCCCGTTTCCGTGATTTCAATGGGCCGCTTGTAATCGTGCGCCATGCGCAGCATGACTTCGCGCATTCCGTGCCGAGGAGTGTCATGCCTGGCGTCTACTGCGTGAGCGTCCAATCCGTGCAGCAGGCTTTGCGCCTCTCCTGCCGCGAAAAACTGACCCTCGCAGTAGAAATTCACTCCCGTGTAGTCGAGCGGAACCTTGAGGATGGTCTCGTCTCCCGCCCTCCAGTTCATTTGTTCCAATGGCACGCCGCCTATGAAGCACTCGGGATATTGGCCGGTGACATTCGGGTCCAGGAACCACCGGTTGCGGAACGCGTCGTAGCGTTTCCATGCTGCCTGGTCCGCATTGGAACCAGTGAGCGGATAACCCAGGGAGAAATCTTGGGCAAAGCCAAGCTGCAATTTGGCTTCTTGCGCCTTCATTGCCCTGAACCCCTGGGCCAATGCAAGGTTGGCGGTATGTGTGGCGCGAAGCATCAGTGTCTGATCGCGCTTCCCGGGCGGGAAGACGCCCCAGCCAAACCCCACGACAGTGAACGCCTGCGGCTCGTTGAGAAGACACCAGCGTCGGACGCGGTCGCCGTATCGCTCCGCAAGCAGTTCGCAATAGTCGGCAAAGGAGTGCGCGATTTCACGATTGGCCCAGCCGCCTTCGTCTTCGAGCGTTGCAGGCAAATCCCAGTGAAAGCAGGTGACCAGCGGATCGACTCCGGCTTCAAGCAAAGCATCAATCACCCGGTCGTAATGGTCGAGGCCTTTTTCGTTCCGCCGTCCGCGTCCTTCCGGTAGGATTCGTGGCCAGGCGATGGAGAAGCGGTACGAGTTCATGCCCATGCGTTTGAGCAGCGCTATGTCGTCACGCCAACGGTTGTACGAGTCGCAGGCGACATCCGGTGTCGAGCCATCTTTGATGTTGCCGGGGATGCGGGCGAACCGGTCCCAGGTCGACTCGCCCTTGCCGTCTGCCCGCGAGGCTCCCTCAACCTGCACGCAGGAGGATGCCGCGCCAAATAGAAACCCGTGCGGAAAAGGGGGAAGCTCTTCAGACTCGGCAGGGAGCGCCCACACTCGGTGGACATCGAATCCCAGATAGACTCCAGTCAGCGCCGCGGACGTCGCGGCGATGCTGTTACGAAGAAATCGGCGCCGATTTATGGCGCTTGAGACGAGCACCCTTGATTTCATATAGAAAACTGTTTCATAGCGGCAACGAGATGATAGCATGTCGAACGGTGGGCAGGCACGCACAACCGGAACCGGCTGCGGAGTAGAAAGTGCGACGTGGCCACGCTGGGACGCTCTGATCCGGATACAGCAGCGGAATGCCCGAATTGGGATTCAGAATCGGAGGAAGCGAGCATGAACCGGCGTTCTTTTTGCGGTTTGGCGGCGGCAGCTGGAATCGTCAACACGGTGTCGCCCGCGGCTGTTGCTTACGCTGAAACTCCCACGGTGGTGGATGCGCCCACCGCCGGCAAACTCCAGGAACTCGAGAACGACGAGCTCTCCTTTACATGGTTTACCGACGCCTCCGCGCGCATCGTCGACCGCCGCAGCAAGGCGGAATGGCGCATGGGACCGGTTGCGCTCCAGGACGAAACGCCAATCGACATCGGCGATGTATGGGTGCGGACGGGGAGGTCCATTTGCGAACAGTATCCAGGCCGGTTCGCAGGCAGGCAAGAGGGAACCGGAATCACGTTCAAGGTCACTGACCAGTTGAGGATCGAACGGGGTTCATTTCATGTTATCGCTTCGCTTGACGGCCGATGGCTCAACTTCAGACTATCGGAGATCGATCCGCGCCTGCCCAGCCTGGTATTTCCTCCCCCGATTCAGTGCACCTGCCTGGTGCTTCCTATCGGGATTGGCAAATGGATAAGGCAGCCGCTTCAAACCAGGGAGTTCCTGCCGTTTTTCTCGCGACTGAACATGCGTTGGCTCGGAGGCCTTGCCGGCGACAATTGCTGGATGGCGCTGTTCCCGGATGACAACTTCGTGGATGGCGGCGCGATGCTGACCGAAATGTCGGCCAGTCCGGCGTGGCTCAAGAGTCTGGGCGAGTGGACGCCGCGCACGGTCCGCTACACGTTCGCAACCGGCGGCTATGTCCAACTCGCCAGAATGTATCGCGACTGGGCAATCGCAAACAAGCTGCACCGCAGTCTGAAGGAAAAGATCGAAGAGACACCAGCGCTGGCAAATTTGGCGAAAGGCCGGATGATCTCCCTGATGGTCGCCGATGCCAGGCACCCGGCGTCGTACGAGGAGGATCTTCTCAAGTCCACCGCCCATGATCCTCTCCAGGGTTCGGGCGTCCGCGTCAATTTTACCCATGAGCAGGCGAGGCAGGTCATCGCGGAGTTACCCGCCGTGGGCCTGCAAAATGTGCTCGTGAATGTTCGCGGCTGGATCAACGGAGGATACGATTACTCACATCCAGACCCGTTTCCGCCTGAGCCGGCATTGGGTTCGCAGCCGGAACTGGAACGTATCTGCCATACGCCGAATCCGATTACAGTAGCGCTCCACGACAACTACCAGGACATGTACGACCACGTCCCGAGTTGGCCGGCTGGAGTCATCCGCCGCCAGGACGGGAGGCTCATGCGAGGCGGCTACTGGGGTGGCGGCCAAGCCTACATCATTAACGCGCGCGATGGGTTGCGCTACGCTGAGCGCAACTGGAAGCAGTTATCTCAGCTTGGACCGAGGGGGATGTTTATCGACACCACCTCGGCGGTTCAAATGTACCAGTGCTACGAGGCGGACAACCGGCTCACGCGCATCCAGGACATGCGTTACAAACAACAACTGCTGCAGTTCTTCAAGTCGAAGGGCGTGGCCCTCGGAAGCGAGGAGGGCGCGGATTTTGCCGTACCTTATGCGGACTGGTTCGAGAACCGTCACGCAAGGATTGCGGGAGAAACAATTCCGCTCTGGCCCCTTGTTTTCCACGACGCCGTTCTGTGCGGCCGTTACACGAGTTCAGATACCTGGGCGCAGGGCGGGGCAGCAAGCGGAGCGCTCGAAGCTTATCCTGAATGGCTCCTGGATATTCTTTGGGGCTACTTCCTCATCTCCTCCGCACCCAATTTCGACCAGTGGCCGAAACTAGCCGATCATATTCGCGATACACTTTTCGTTGATCGGTGGTTCTCCCAAATCGCGACCGCCGCCATGGTCGATCATCGTTTCCTGACGAACGATTGTTCTCTTGAGATGACCAGCTTCTCCACAGGAGACTCGATTGTTGTCAACTTCAGCCAGGAACCGCTTAGCCACGACGGCCGCACCATTCCGCCTCACGGATACGGCATCTTCCCAAGCTGAGTTGCGGAGTGAACAGTTATGAAAGATGCGGAGATGGGAGGAAATCCGATGTGCAAATCAGAGAGTACAACAACCATGCGGGCCACGATTGCATTTGTTCTCGCGCTCGCAGTGATGACTTTGTGCGGAGATGGAAGCCTGAAAGCGCAGGGGGCGGGAAAGGCGGCCGCCATCCCACTGCCCCCGATGGGCTGGTCGTCCTGGAATAGTTTTTCGAACACCGTCGATTCCCAGGTGATTATCGACCAGGCCAAGGCCATGATCTCTTCCGGGATGCACAAAGCGGGCTACCAATACATCAATATTGACGAGGGCTGGTGGCTTGGGAAACGGGATGAGAAGGGCAACATTGTGGTCGATCCAAGGGCTTGGCCGGCATTGTCTGCTGGCGAACGTCCCGGAGATATGTCCAACATCGTCCGCTATATTCACGGGCTGGGTCTGAAGGCCGGAATCTACACAGATGCAGGAGCGAATGGCTGCAGCACCGTGGGACCCGACCTCGGACCGGCCTATCCGAATACCGGCAGTGAAGGCCACTATGAAGAGGATTTCCTGCAGTTCGCAAGGTGGGAATTCGATTATGTAAAGGTCGATTGGTGTGGAGGCGACAGGGAGAATTTGGACCCGGCCATTCAATACTCTGAGATTGCACGAGCGATCGCCAAGGCTGAAGCCATCACCGGGCGCCGTTTGTACTATTCAATCTGCAATTGGGGAAAGAACAGTCCCTGGACGTGGGCACCTAACATTGGCGGAGTAGCGGCCGACATCTGGAGGACGAGCGGCGACATTGTAGCTCCCATTGTGGCGCATACAAAGAACAGCGAGCGGATGGCCAGCTTTCCCGGCGTCCTCTCCAACTTCGACCAGGGTATTCATCCCGAAGCGCAACACACCGGATTCTACAATGACCCGGACATGATGGTGGTTGGAATGCAGGGCCTGACAGACGCTCAGAATCGCGTCCACATGAGCCTCTGGGCCATGTCGGGAGCGCCGCTGCTTGTAGGCGCCGATCTTACCAAGCTGAGCGACACAACATTGGACACTCTTACAAATGCTGCTGTGCTGGCGGTTGACCAGGACGCCCTCGGCCTGCAGGCGGTCAAGGTTGTTGAGCCGGCGGCCGGGCTTGAGGTGTGGTCAAAGCCCCTGGCTAGGCCAGGGGAACGCGCAGTGTTGCTGCTCAACCGTACCGGTTCAGCAGCTCCGATTTCGGTCACATGGAGCGATCTTGGCCTACTCAGCTCTGCTTCAGCCCGTGTAACCGACCTATGGCGCCGAAAGGATATTGGAGACTTCCATGATTCTTATGGTGTCACAGTCGCAGCAGGAGATGCGGTCATGCTCATCATTCATGGGAATGAAGGCAAGACCACTCGCTACCAGGCGACCAGATCGAAGGAACAGCCGGCCGAGGACCGCGGCGTTACCGTTTCGAGAGGCCACCCGCTCCGCTTCACCGGCATCGCTTCTCGTTCCCGCCTTGCCCCAATTCAGATAACGTACAGCAATCCCGATAGGGCGGAGCGCACCGCCGAACTGCGCGTGAATGGGCAAGTTGCCACTCGAATCGCGTTCCCTCCCACCGGAAGCGGCAATGCGAAGGGGACGATCTGGATTCAAGCCGTGCTTGACCGGACTGGAGCAATGAACGTACTTACCTTTTCGTCGACCTTCGATCCAGGACCGAGTATCGAATCCATTTCTCTCGAATGAGGAGGATGATGTACCCCCCAACAAGAGTGCGGAGGAACCTCCCTGCTAGCGATTCGTCTGCTTAGCTAATTGGTGAGCATAGACGAAGATGCCGGTAGTGCAGCAGCCAAAAACGAGGCAGTCCCCAAGAATCCTCTCCGGGAGACCTCGCAGATTCGTTTAGCTTGTGCCTTCATTGAACACTCCCGTTCTCTCTAATGCTCCTATCGCGTGAGGAGCTAAAACACCGCTAGTTTGCATCGCGGTTGACGATACCGATCCGGAAGACAGGCTTGAGCATTTCCGAGGGTTCCGTCTCGAAAGTTTGTTCTGTTTTTGCAGGGTCGTAGTCGCGCCAGAGCCAAATCATCTCTTGCGGGAACTCGGATTCCCCATGCGCGGTGTTATGGCCGCCCTTGCCAAAGCTCAGATGGAAGTCATATCCCTTCAACTTGAGCGCGTTGGCCATTCTAATACTGTCGGGTGCCCAACTTCCGTACTGATTCCATTCCAGGTCGTCAGAGCCATCCTGGAGCCAGACGCGGATGTTTCGGTGTGTTTCTCGGAGGATTTTGTCGGGATAGTCTTGGCCGCCGTCTGGGACGCCGGGGGTTTCCTTCCATTGAATGGCGGTGAAACTGCCGATCCAGGTGATCACCCGGCTGAATAGATCGGGCATTTGCCATGCTGCATTGAAGGAGCAGATGCCTCCCGACGAGAGGCCGGTAATGGCGTGGCTGTAAGCATCCTGGCGAATGTTGTATTTGGATTGGACGGGGGGAAGGATCTCTTCTTGCAAATAGCGTGGATACCGGTTACTCACCGTATCGTATTCCGTGCTGCGCATGGAGTCACCCATGTTACGGCGCCATTTTTCCGAATAGGCTTTTACAAATTCGTCGGTTGGGTTGCCAGGAGGACCGTCGATGCTTCCTGAGTTGATGAAAACGCAAATCATGTAAGGAATCTTTTTCAGCGCGATGAGATTGTCAATTGCGTCGAGAGTGCGGCTGCTTTCGTGGTTGATGTATCCACCACCGTCCTGGAAGACCATCAACGCAGCAGGAACATTTGCATCGTAACCGGCAGGAACGTAAATCCACCAATCCGCCTTCATGCCGTCATAGATTCTACTGGTGGCGGTCATCTTAGGGGGAAGCGTTCCTTGCTTCACTCCCGGCATTGGATAGGAGAGCTCACTGAAGGCCGGGAGACTGTTGCTGCCTCCAAAAACCTTTCCATCGATCCGGTAGTGAAACGTGTGCGGATGGCCGAGGACTTCGATTTTCTCGGACGCAAACCAGAGATCAGTTCCTGGGATCATCTTCATGTCCAGCCCGGGAGCATCGTCGATGAAGAGAGTCGGTGCAGACGATGATCGAAGGGCGAAAAAAAAGTCGTGCAGCCGGCCCGACCAGGCCGTTCCCTCTTTCAGATTCTGCGCGGAAAAGCTCTCTTCGATCGCTCGAGAAAGGTCTGGGCTGTTCTCTATAGCCAGCTTCACCAGTTGCGGAGCCGAGTAGGTTTCAGCCGCGCATAAGGATGAACCTAAAGCGGCAGCGAGAGAAAAGAGGAAAATCGAAAGCAGTCGAGATGCGGGCATCAGTGGTTTCCTCAAACTGATCTGCGTGTTGCTGTTGAAGAGAGTTATAGCGGGCTTTTTTTCTAACTGCGCCTCGCCTATTTAGAACGAGCGGTCGACCTGTTGCCGGTCAGTGTCGAGACGGATGGTGCGCGGCCTCAGCGCTCGACGACGGCAAGAGGTTTCCGGAAAGCAGGAAGTGGAGCGCATCGCCGGCAAATGCTCGTTTCGCGAGGCTAAGGTCGTTTCCCGCGAACAACTTCTCTCCTGAGATGGAGGCAGTTCTGAGGAAGATCTGCGTGCCTGGGGCAGCTGTGCTGTTCCTGATCGACACCTGATTTCCCCGCCTCAGCGTAATCGCCGCCTGATCCTTTACGGAGTCATTCGATTCGCTCCCCGTGAATTCGTCGATCTGCAACCGTTCAAAGTCCTCACACTCGATTGCGGAAGAATAGTAACCCGGCAGTTTGCCGCTCCACGAGATATCAAGGCCGTGAATCGCCAATCCATCGACATAGCGGGCGTAGAAGCCGGGAATGTCATGTTGGAACAGCGCAGTTGTCAGGCTGGGCGCAGTCCAGCGCAGATCGAAGTTGCCGCCGACCGCAGCGCTTGATTGCTGGTTCTTGACGCGAATACGAAACTGGACATTGTCGAAAGTAAGATCCCGAATCTTCGCGCCAGCCGATCCGTAAAGCACGATGCCGCTGTCTGCTTCGCCGCTGATATTCACGAACTTAACGTCGTGAACCTCGCCGATATTCCCGTCTGCGTCAGGCGCCGTAATGGCGACATAGATCGGTTCCCCTTTGCCCCACCAATGGCCTGTATACAGTTGCGTGTCGATCAAAATGTCTGAGAAGAGCAGGTTTGAGGTTTTCCCTTTTCCCCGCTCGTAGATGCCGATGCCTCGATTGGTATGAATGGTCAGGTTTGTAAAGACACTGTACTTGGTATTCTCGACCCTGATCGCCGACGAGCGGGAGGTAAGCGAGCAATTTGTAATTGTGACATCCTCGCTGTTGACGATGGCGAAGTCGTCGTCGCCAGTCACTATGTCGCAATCGGAGAAGTGCACATCCTTGCAGCCAATGCAATCAACCCCATCGTTATTGGGAAAGAGGGGATTGTTCACAATATGCACGCCGGTAAAAACGGCTCGCTGTGTATCGGCAAGGTGGACAGTCCAGTTGGGCGCGTCCTTCAGGGTTATATCGCGAAAAAGGATATTGCTGGTGTGTGAAAACACGATCATTGTGCCGGAGCGTCCGTCGGGTTTCATATCAACAGGACCGTCCGCGGTCCGCAAAGTTGCATCCATGAACGCTTTGCCCTGGCGCGTGTACTTGGGATCGAAATCCATCGAGTAGTGAGGCTTGTTGAAGTCGAAGAAAGCCTCACCGCTACCGTCGATGACTCCGCCGCCGCCGATCGCTATGTTCTGAGCGTTCTGGGCAACAATCATGCCCACTTTGAAGCCTTCCCCGGTGTAGTTGACACCATACTCCCTGCCGAAGCCGAAGTCGGAGATTGCCCGATAGTCGGCGACGTTGGTGCTTCCTTTTAGGATCGCTCCCCGCTGTATGTCCAGAGTGACATTACTCAGCAATTCGATTGTTCCAGTTACATAGACTCCGGGAGGAAACTTGACCGTACCACCGCCAGCCTTGGATGCGGAACGAATCGCCTCGGAGATGGCGTGTGTGTTGACCGTTGTTCCATCACCGATAGCGCCAAACGACCGCACGTCAACGGCAGCGGCAGTTGAGGCGGCATCGAGCGGGGAAGGCGCCGCAGCGAATGCAATTATTCCGGCGGGCAACAGCGCAAGGCAACCGATGGAAAGTGCAGCTTCTCGCAGAATGGCAAGTTTCATGAGCTTAATCCCTCACAAATCGACGCCCGGGCGCTGAAACTCGTACTCCGGCGCTTCGATTGACATAGCTACTTGTTTAACCGCGTCCCTAGGAGCGCGATTGATCTGCATCGGGAAAGATGGTTACCCGCAAATGGGTCGATCCATAGGGAACCAGGGTAAGGGTCTCAACTTCCGGCGCTGGATTGAAGCTGAAAGACACTGGGCCTTCCGGGAGAAAGTCGCGGACCGGCACCTCTTCCTTGGCCGCCTGAGTTCCTCTCGCAGCGGCGAGGTCTGGTCCGGGAAGCGGTGGGCTAAAGAGAATGGACGGATCCTTTGCATCGACGGCAAGTGTCCAGCCGGACACGCGGCGAGCGGGCGCCATGAGCCTGACCGGGGGATTAACCCAGGGGTCCGCCGTCATTGCGGATCGTTCGAAATGCAGCCCCGGTTCCGGTTGATCGGTTCCTGAACGGCTGCTCAGAAGTGCCAGCGCATAGTTCCACTCGCTGGCGGGCCGTGCCTCCCAGGAAGGGAACTCCGCGGTTGACCATCGTGCGATCGGCTGGGACGACCAGTCCTCTTTGATGGGCAAAGAGTAGACCAACGGTCCGTGCTCGACGGCAATCCCTCCCTGCGGCCAATGCGTAACACGCGCCTTCATGGGCACAATCAGGGTGAGCGTGTCTCCGGGGTGAAACGTCCGTTCGATCCGCACGAATCCCTTTATCGCCGGCTGCAACCGTGCTCTCTTTCCGTTCAGCAGTAGTCGAGGATCATTGCACCAATCAGGAATCCTGAAGGAAAGAGGGAAGGTGACCGGCTTGTCCGCACGAATGGTGAATAGGATGCTCTCCTCGAACGGATAATTGGTTTCCTGGTCAATCTCGACCATACGATGCTCTTTCCCAAGAGCCGCTTTGACCGTGGATGGCCCGTAGAGCACCGCTGCCAAGCCGCCTTGCTCGTCATGCATCCACATGCGAATTACATAGTTGGGGAAGATGCGATGAACGTTTCCGGCGCAACAGGCCACCCGCCCACCGGGGTTCGGCTGGAATGCCATTGTGCTTCGGCCACTGTTTGGGATGTGGCTGGAGGTTTGCGTGGCAAGCATTTGGTTCGGGCAAGATAGATACTGCAGTCCCTTCCAGTCCTTGCGGATAGCGCCGAATCCGGCATTGAGGCAGGCGCGCTCGATTCGGTCGGCCCAGACGCCGTCACCGCTGGCCATTAACATATAGCCCCAATTCCAGGTGTGATCGGCGATGTCGCAGGTCTCATGCACATCGCGCGAGGTGACGCTTTGGTAAGACTCGCTGGTCGAAGGAATTCCGTCCACCAGCATGTATCGCGAAACAACGCGCTCTTGAGCAGCCAGTGCAAAGTCGAGATACTCCTGCCTGCCGGTGTACTGATAGAGGATTGCCGGCAGCTTCGACGTTTCGGCGTATGTAACGCCGTGGGAATTGACTGGAGTCTTTCCAACAACGCGGTCCGAAGCCAAATCTCCGCGTTCGCTATCCGGGGGCAGTTTGAGATAGGCGTTCCACGCGCTCTCAGCAAGTGCAAGCAGGCGGACATCTCCAGTCCGTTCGTATGCCCAAAGCATGCTCTCCACGTTCACAACATTTCTTACGGGCTTGGAGTAGCTCGCAGCATCGAGCAGATAGTGGTCCCGCAGCAACGCCGCCGGTCGCAGGTCGCCTCGGGCATCTGCCAGAGCAGCGACAGCACGGAAGAAGATCGCATGAGGCCAGCGGTGAAAATTCTGGACTGGAGGTTCGATCGCCTGCGGGCCCAGGTAGCTATGGTTGCCTGGGTGAGCGAGCGTAAATTGGACCGGTTTGAGCGCACGATCGAGAAGACGCTTGTCGTTGAGCAGCAGTCCGCACCGCAGAGCGCCGTCGATCCAGTAAGCCTTCTGCTCCCAGGCCCACCACGATTCGTCCCATTCCTGGTGTTCGGCGACGTAGCGCTCTTCACCATCCCAATAATCGCCGGTGAACGGCTCGGAAACATCGGGCAGGTGATAGCCGAGCTGCTCTGCCTGCTTTTCCAGATAGGTGCGCACCCATCCATTTGGAGTAATCTCGGTCGGCGATAGCGCTTGAAAAGGGGAAAACTTCCTGGGCGACGCAGGGAGTTCGCCGGCAACCGCAAATGCGTTGTTCGAGAGCCAAAGCGCTACCGAGCCAAGCAAGCTCACTTCGAGAAAGCTTCGCCGGTCAATCTGCCTCTGGGTGAAACCGCGACTCTCCGTCATGTTCCGTCTCCGTCAAAAGCTGGAATTCTGGCTCCCGGTTCGACTGAGACACACCAACAGTTGCGTACCGGCAGCGTCGGCCGCTCGAATTACCCTGAGCAATCGCCACGCGTCAGTGTACCGCATTTGAAATTATTTCTGTAGAAAATATCGCGCGAAGCCGCCCAGTTTCCTGGACTGCACTCTCAGTGTCCGGTGCGAAAACTGCGAGCCATCGACGCGCAAGATTTCGTTCCGAATGCTGGATTGGCGGTTGCGATCCCGTTGACTCATTTTTGGGCAGGCGTAGCTGTGGCCTGCCGAACTCGCATTCTCGCCTAATTGATCTTTTTCAACCACAGGTTGCGGAACGACACCTTGCAAGGCACGCCTTCAATCTGCAATCCAATCACTCCTGAGAGATTGTTAGAGGACGCCGGATCGTCATCGACCAATACCGCCATCAGTTGGCCGTTGAGGATGTGCATCATCACGCCTCCCCGAGCGATAATCGTGTATTGATTCCACTCACCAACTTTCACGAATACGCTTAGCTTCTCCCGATCGCCGATCGTCCCCACTAACTGCGGTTGCTTTCCCACAACCGAGTGCACCACCTGACCGCGTTGCGCAATGATCCCGAGCGATGTGTTTTGCGAGTAAAGCTGCCCGCTGTAGCTCTTCGCATCCGCGTTCACCGGGTACCAGAAATCGGCCTGAGGGCCGACCATTACCCACCGTGAATCTTCCGCAGGGTAGCCCTGGCTTGGAGCATGCCCCGGCGGATTGCCGATACTGCTGCGATACTGGATGCCACTTCCTCCGCCTTTCTCCACTTTGATCTCAAGTTTCAGATCAAAATCCTTGGCCTCGATTCCGCGATAAATCAGAAATGTATTGGGAAATGCGTGCTCCGGATACTTCTCCGCAGTTGTTTCGCCCACGATTGCGCCGTCTTCGACGCGCCAGATTCCAGGCCGCCCGTCCCATGCGGTTAGAGTCTTTCCGTCGAAGAGGGAAACGGATCCGGCATGGTCCGCGAAGTTGACTGGATCGGGCTGACTGGAAACTCTGTTCATGAAGCCCGCGATATCCGGCTTGACCTTTAACAGCGCTGCGCGATTCTGCTCTATCTTGCTGACCGGTTGAGTCTGTGCCCTTGCGCAATACGAAGCGCCCAACAGTCCAGCCAAGATGCTCAGGGCAAGTCTCCCGGCCAACTGACAAAGGAATCGCCGACAGTTTTTCATCATCTCTCACTCCACGCCCGCAATCCAGTGCACAGTAACGTTTTCCATGCGAGCCAACTTGAAAACTGTTTCTTGAATCGAGTTCGACCCACGGCGCCGAGAGGCCTCCGACGACGGTCTGAGGGAGTCCCTGGCGCTTCAAAAATCTTCAACATGATGCGTCACTTTACCTCAAACCGGCTATCGAGCCTATGGTCGCGCGATGAGCCGCCAACCCAGAGCGTTCGCGGCCCCGAGGCAGTGATCCACTGGCTCTGCGCTGTCGACCAGTATTGCAATTGCCGCTGCGGAACATCAATCACAACCTCTTTGGATTCGCCCGGCGCCAGAGTAACGCGATCAAATCCAGCCAGAACGTCGTCGGCGAACTGAAAGCCTGCCGGAGGATGTGCCGGCTTGTCAACGTAAACTTGCGCCACTTCGTCGCCGGTAACCGGTCCCGTGTTCTGAATCTTCACGCGCACTTCCATGCCGCCGTCTGCAGCCGGAGTTGTCTTGATGCCCGAATAAGCGAAGGTCGTATACGACAACCCGAATCCAAATGGAAACTCGGGCTCAATCTTCTGCCTGTCGAACCACCGGTACCCTACCAGAACTCCTTCGCTGAACGTAGTTCTTCCATCCACGCCCGTGTTTGACCGCTCGGGAAACTTCGGATCATTGGCCGGTGTGTCTTCAATCCGCTTTGGCCATGTAAACGGCAGCCGTCCTCCGGGGTTGGCCTGGCCCAGCAGCAACTTTGCCGTAGCCGGGCCTCCCAGGTCGCCGGTCCAACCCATATCGAGCACTGCCTTCACTTGTCCAAGCCACGGCATCGCAACCGCCTGGCTCACGTTCAGCACAACAATCGTGTTTGGATTCACGGCAGCAACGTCATGGATCAGCTTATCCTGATCGCCGGGCAGCCCGAAGACTGGCCGGGTGCGGCTCCATGCAAAGACGATTGCCGTCTTGGCATGTTTCGCGGTCTCGATGGCTGCCCGGTAGTTTTCTGCCTGTTGGCTAGGCGTTACCCAGCTCACCCGCACCTGCTCCGGGTTGTTCGATGTGTCGGGATTCACCTCGAGATAAATCCTGTGCGGGCCTTTGCTCAGCTCCATCGTGGCGCGAATATTATCCAACCCGTCCGTCGTCGGAAAAATGTTGGCTTCGCCGGCCTGGATCACCTCTCCATGGATGAAGTTGAACCAGTTCTTGTCAACTACCTGATCGTCGATCTTGAGCATTCCAAAGCAGCCGAGCAGTTGCAGGTGAATCCGATAACTGCCGCTCTCGGGCGCAGTCAGCGTACCCGTCCACACGATGCCGGCGTTTACCGGCAGCGCATTGCCCTTTGCTCGCGTGAAGTTGATCTCCTGGTCGACGGACAACGCATTCTCGTTCCACATGCGCCGCTCCAGCCCCGGGTCGCCAAAGTGCGAGAGATACTGCGCGGGAATCGCTGTGCCATTCATATCGTCGGCAGCCGCGTAAGTCACGTGCGCATTATCTCCGGCCAGCTTCTTGAGCGCCGCGAGCGGTCCGACTTCAAGCTCAGGCAAGCCGACGGCTTTTTCACCTGTCAGTCCTACAGCGACAATCTGCCCCGCGCCCGGACCGATCATGGCCAGTCCTTGCAAATCGGCGGGCTTCAGCGGCAGAGCGCCGCCGTCGTTCTTCAACAACACTGCCGCATCGATGGACGTTTTTTCGACGATCTTAACGTCCTCGGTATTGTCCGACGCGGTCACATCCAGCTTGTTCTTCCCATCCAGATAGCCGAACCTATCCATCTGTAAAAGGACCCTGCCCGCGGCGCGCGTGATGGTCTCTTCTGAAACTATCCCCGCGGCAACAAGCTTCTTGAGGTTAGTTGTCGGCAAAGGCTCATCGCTGGAAGGCCAGGGATTGGACGCCGGTTCGTCCGGCAAGCCGGCATCGCTCAGCGCCGGTCCCTCGTGCTTTTCGCCGCCGTCCGCCGCCTCCCGCCTGGGCCCATTGACGAAGTACGAAGGACCTGAAAACGAAACTGGGAGCGGTCCCGACATCTCAACATCGAGCCCGTTGTTGATGAAGTCCGTGGCGTGCGTAGCACCCCAGTCGGAAGTAACAAAGCCTGCAAAGCCAACCTGCCCTTTCAATATCTTTTTGAGCGTGTTGGCATTGCCGCAGGAGTACGGGCCATTGATCTTGTTATAAGAGCACATGATCGATGAGACCCCAGCCTTGCTCGCAGCTGCGAAGGGAGCAAGATAGACCTCGTGGAGAGTCTGATCGTCGATAAACACATTTCCCGCGTTTGTGTCGTATCCGATGTAATGCTTGGCTTGCGACATGACTCCTTCGCCTTGAATCCCGGCAATTTCCGCGGCGCCCATCTCGCCGGTCAGGAACGGATCTTCACCGAATGTGTTATAGCCTCGGCCGTAATTCAAGTCCCGGTCGATATTGATGAAAGGCTGCAGCGCCACGCTCACTCCGTGCGATCTGGCTTCGCGCCCGATCACTGACCCATTGAGCCGTGCGTCCTCGCGGCTGAAGGTCGCTGCCAGTCCCATCGTCGACGTTGGCGCAATGGACGGCACACGCGTCAGCACCCCCGGCGGACCATCCGCAAAGCGCATCGGAGGGATGCCGAGCCGCTTAATCCCCGGCAGGTAGCCCGCTTCTCCCTGGTAGGTCGATGCGTCTTCGCCTGTCCCGTGAATCATGGCGATTTTTTCGTCCAACGTCATCTGCCCCAGCAGATGATCGACACGCGCGTTGCCGGTGATCTGCGCATCCTGCGCGCCTGCCCAAGCCGCGCCAAGGTTGATTGAGACCAGAACGGAGGCCAGAAAACTCTTGAAACCAAAAGGATTGTTCATCGTTGCACCAGGCTCTTCTTGCCGCTTGCTGTATTGTTTTTGTTCACTTCGACGACGGCAAAAGTCAAAAGTGAAATAGTTGCCTATCTGGAATCGCAGACGTAGTATAAATGTCGGTCCCGGCTCTGTCTGCTGGAATTGCTCTAATGTCCTAACAAATTCTGCGGCGCATTCCGTGGAGTGATTTGCCTTGAGCAGCTCACCGGCTCCATTTTCGGTGTGGAGAACGTCAAGCGAGCAAAGGGCCGGGAGGAACATCGGAGGATCTTCCGCTGGTGGGTGGCGGGGACGGAGATGGCTGCCCTGCTAAGGTTTCGGCCAATGCAGTCGGAATGTTGCGCGCGGATGGAAGACACACGAAGGCTGAGTTCACAGTTGGCCGGCAATCAGGTGCACGATGCTCGACCGGCAGTGAAACCAGGGATGTGCTTGCGGTTTACCTGGAAAGAGAAACGTGATTTTGCCGAATGATGGGTAATGAAATGAACCCTGATCGTCGCAACCTGCTGAAGATGCTTCCAGTCGCAGCCTCGGCTGCGTTGACAAGCCAATCTTTGCGGGTGGAGTCCCAAACGGGCCATCCCAAACTCAGCATCGAGCCTGCGGGCGACCCGTTTTTCCGTCCTCTGCAAAAGGCTATCTTACAAATCTCGGGAAGCGGATGGGAGAACGGAACCCTCCTCATTCTCGATGGCGCAGGCCGCGAATACGTTCGCGAAAAGGCGGGCGGCGCCATACCCTTTGCAATCGGCGGCGCACTGGGCAGGCAAACTGCGAGGCTGGTGGACGAGCGTGGCGCCGTTGCCGCGGAACTGGAATTCGTGGTTGACTGTTCCACCCAGTTGAACGATGAAGGGGGCGTCTACCGAGCATTGTTCGACGCTGTGTTGTGGACGATGATGAGCTGGAATCAGGACAACCCGGTGACCACCATTGACCATAACCATCGTGTTTATCAGTTCTTCGCCAATTGGGTATTCGACCATACGCTGATTATGAAGGGCATGAAGTACTTCTGGCCGAACCTGAAGGATGCCATCGATTTTTTCGCGGATACCCAGCGAGAAGATGGAATGATCTGGGAAAACTGCTATCACGAAACCCCTGGCCACAATTTCTTCGACTGGAAGTTCAACTATGACGACTTCGTGCGAAGGATTGGCGACGGCTTCTGGCAGTTGCGCCGCGCCCCGGTTGAGAGTCACGTCGAACAGTATTTCGTAGAGGGCCTCTATGCCTCATGGAAGGCGACCGGAGATACTGCCTGGATGCAGGGGAAGCTGGACGTCGCGATGCGGGCATTGAGGTTTGTGACGAAGAGCCCGTACCGCTGGTCGAAGAAATATAACCTCATGCATCGAGGCTTCACCATCGACACCTGGGATTATGTCTCCGACGATCAGCAGCGTTTTGGCGGAAGCGTCTTCATGGTCTACCTGGGCAAGAGCGAGTTCGGCGTCTTTCACGGTGACAACACCAACCTGATTTTCCAGTGCCGCAATCTCGCCGAGATGCTGAAGGAAGCAGGGCGGGCACAGGAGGCGCCGGAATTCGAAAAGCTCGCCGATGTGGTGGAAACGAGGCTCAATGCACTCGCCTGGAATGGGAACTTCTATACCCACTGGATTGCGGAAAACCCGGATTACCATCCCGACGTCGGCGTGGATATGTCGAGCCAGGTATCGCTTTCGAATGCATATGCACTGAATCGCGGACTTGCGCATGACAAGTGCGTCTCGATCATTGAGACCTACCGGCGGATCAGGAGCGAGATGCCTTCTACCTCGCCGGGAGAGTTTTACGGCATCTATCCTCCCTTTCAAAGGGATTTCACGGGCAACAATCCTGGCATGGTCTGGGAGTATGTCAATGGAGGCGTGCTCACAGTGGTTGCAGGTGAGCTCGCAAGCGGCGCATTCGAACATGGCTTCGAAAGCTACGGCGCCGACATTCTGCGCAGGGTGAAGGGGATTGCGGATCGGTATCGCGGCTATCTTCCGTGTACCCTGCGCGGCAAGGCAGTCGAAATTCCACAACGCACCTTCGAGCAATTGAGCATCAAAGAAGCGGCAAACGCGTGCCACGGAGAGAGTGCGTCCGGTGTGCCGCTGTGGTCTACTGATGCGGAGATGAATCTAGCCGGTCTTCCCACCGGCAGGCAGGAGTTTCAGGGAGTGCCCTTCGACGTCCTGGACCCCATTGAAAGCCCCTTCCGCTCCTGCATCGTGCTCTCCCGCCAAAGTCCCTACACCCCAAGCCTTTCCCTGCCGGTCGGCCGGAAAGCCTCGTCCGTCTATCTGCTCAATGCGGCGGATTGGGGACCGGTGGCCAACATGGTCCTTACTCTGCGCTATGCCGATGGCACGAGTTATTTGCAGGACGTGGATGGCCACTCATGGGGTTTTCCCACCGACACAAAGTACGCCAAGGATGGACCCCGAACCATGGACACGTATCGAGTGGCCTGGAAGATGAGCACGACCGATGAGCGGGAGGCCGGCGTTTACGCGACAGGGATCGAGAATCCTCACCCAGAGCGCGAAATTGCCTCACTGGAATTCAGTGTCGGCGGAGCGAAGAGCAAGTGGCTCATTCTGGCGGTGACGTTGAGCAGCGCCGCGGTGTTTTTCGCTCCATACGATGACCTATCCACCGGAATCCCCGACGGCTGGACCGGTTCCGTCATCAACGCATTGCTCGAAGGGCTCGCTGGAGTAAAGGACCAGGGCACGGCTTTCAGCCGGACAGCATTGACGCCGCGATGGGAATCGACAAACGTGCCCTCGGCGGAAGTCACAGTGCGCTATCCCGCCTCGGACGGTTACTGCTCGTACAAGTACCGCGCCGAGGAGCACAAGCTGGAAGTCGAGTTTACCGGCAGCGCAGAGACTTTTGAGGTGCAGATTCTGTTGCCGACAAATCTACAGATTCGAAGCACCAGGCTGGATGGACACGAGATAAAAGCCAATCTGCGGAAAATCGAAGAGTCGTCCTATCTCGCGCTGCCCCCCATCAAACACGGCGTGCATCGACTCGAGGCCGATCTCGCATGACTGGATAGCAACCTTTGCCGGCGTCAGGCAAACAAATCGATAACACATCCCTGATGCGTACATTGGGTTCGAATTAGAGGCTCAGGCCATCTGCTCTCAGCGTTCAACCATGCAAGTCGGTTGTCGGCAGGATTCACGAATCGCA
The DNA here is from genome assembly GCA_052145815.1 of Occallatibacter sp. Taxonomy (GTDB): domain Bacteria; phylum Acidobacteriota; class Terriglobia; order Terriglobales; family Acidobacteriaceae; genus Telmatobacter. The sequence goes on along the minus strand of JBKQNU010000047.1, from coordinate 105,817 downwards.
ACCAGCGTCCAGAATTGCCAGACCCGTTGGAAGAGACTGGCTCCATAACCAGAGTCATCTGGTTCCCGATGGTGGTTTGGACTGTCTGCCAACCACACCTATGCCTTGGCAATGGCTTCCTGCTTCCCCCTGGAGAGCGACTCGCGCGTAACCACCTCATGCTGCGTAAAGTTGTACGGTGAAATCGCCTGTCCCCGGAGAATTGCCAGCCCCAGCGCGACCAGTTGCGGCCCATAGCTCTCCGCGGCAGTCGCTATCGAGCCGATCAGAGGACTATCTGCCCGCGCCATCTCTTTGATCGCCTCAGGGATGCAATCCTGCCCTACAATCATGACTTGCTTCTGGCGACGTTGCTCCCTGACCGCTTGCACCGCGCCTAACGCAACCACGTCGTTGTGGGCCACAATAAGGATCCCCTTTTCCTTGGGGTGCCGGCGGAGAAAATCCAGCACGATGCGGTATCCTTTCGCCCTCTGTCCGTCGCTGTCGGCCCGGGAATAAAACTCCTGGGGGATCTCAGGAAGCTGCCTTCGAATTGCATCGAACGCCCCGATCGTGCGGTTGGCCACGAACGGACCTGCCTGGTCCACATCAAGTCCCAACACCCATGAAACCTTGCCCGCCCAGGATGCGATCGCCTGCTGCGCTAGAACCTCTCCAGCACTGAACCCGATGCGATAGTTGTCCGCGCCAAAATACGTCGCATGCGGATGCGGCAGATCGACTGCGATCATGGGAATTCCCGCGCTCGAAATCAAGTCGCCAATCTTTGGCGTTACGCTCAAATCCATCTGGAAATCGATTGCCAGATCCACTTTCTCCATCACCATTCGCTCCGCATTCGCAACCGCGGTCTGCGAATCGTAGTGATTGTCCAGTAGCAGCAACTCGATGCCATTGGCCAATGCGGCTTTCTTCAGGCTCTCAGTTACCGCCTCGGAAAAGGGCATTTCCGAGGATTGTGCCGCAAATCCAAACCTTATTTTCTTCCGCTTGCTTGAAATCCGGTATAGACCGTCCTGGCTTTGCGCGATGTATCCCCGATGTACATAAGTCTTGAGAATGCGATAGGCTGTGGTCTTTGGACAGTTTGCCGCTTTGTATATCGCTTCCAGCGTTAGCGGATCCTGCGCCCGTTCCACTACCTCCTGAATATCCAGCGCCTTGGAGAGGATGGGAACCAGGTACAGCCTTTTGGGCTTAAGTTTGGGCAATTGTTAATTCTCCGTGACGTAACGATAGGGTAGAGAGCGCCGGAAAGGCAATCCAGACTCGGTTAGTCCGCGACCGGCGCGGTCACGCAGCGCACTGTCTCGTTCTCTGTGTGAAGGAGAGAATCGACCCGAAGACGGCCGGGCTAGTAAGTTGCGCGGCCTCCGCTCAAGTCGAAAACAGCGCCGGCAGTAAAGGAGTTCTCCTCTGGAACCAGCCACGCAACCATATGGCTGAAAGTGATAAGACGTTCGCACCCAACTTTCCTGAGGTGATCGAGACTTGGTTGTGAAGACCATGCGAGCAGGAAAATTCAGCGAACGGCAAGTGTGCCAATTCAAGATTGTCTCAACCGAGGGGCTCACCCTATACTTGAATAGCCGGACTCTGACTCGTCGGGCAATATCGGACAAGGCGCCTTGGCAATCCCGACAGTGTTAGCGACGGTGGCAGCGTGTATTCTGTAACTTGCGGGCGGTCAATGAGGGTGAATCGTTCGATCCCCACTAGCTACCCCAACGTGCAGGGACCGCGGAGGGCGCAATGAGCCCAGTTCGCCGAATTACCGAGTCTCAGTGAATCTAAGATCCCCAGAAAACAAAGACATAGATCAGGCACCCGCTGGGCTGCCGAAATGGCTAACGCCCTTCGAGCCACAGCGCTGGCTGAGCAACGGCCACCTGCAAACCATTGTTGGGAACTACCTTCCCCGACCGCCGTTCCGCATCGATGGCGTGACCGAGACCGTCGAGGTGGACCCGGCCGATGGCAGCCGGGTGTTATGCCTTTGTCACTGGCAACCCGCGCCGGTGCTTGCTGAACGGCTCACTCTGGTACTGGTCCACGGCCTGGAGGGTTCTTCAAACTCACGTTATATTCAGGGCATCACGACTCGCGCCTTCGACGCCGGCTTCAACGTGATCCGCATGAACATGCGCAACTGCGGCGGCACGGACTCACTCACGCCTACTCTCTACCACTCTGGGCTGTCCGGGGACGTGGGCGCCGTGGTTAGCCATTATGCGCGGAAGTTTTCCCTTTGGCGCGTAGCGCTGGCTGGGTACTCGATGGGCGGAAACCTGGTGCTCAAGCTGGCAGGGGAGTGGGGCGACGAGCTACCCCTTTGCGCGGTGGCCGCGGTCTGCCCGGCCATCGATCTGGCGGTCGGCGCCGACGCTCTGCACGAGCCATTGAACCGGGCGTATGAATGGAACTTTCTGCGTGGGTTGAGGGCGCGCTATGCACGCAAGTGTGCGCTTTTTCCTGGCAGTTATGCGCCTGCCGCGGAGATAGGTCCGATCCGCTCCATTCGGCAATTCGATCACAAAATCGTTTCTCGCTACTGCGGCTTTCGGGATGCGGACGACTACTACTACCGTGCCGCCAGCGCTCGGGTGGTTGATCGCATCAAAGTGCCAACATTCATTCTGCACGCCCAGGACGACCCCTTCATCCGCCTGCTTCCGGAGACACGCGCCAAGCTTCTGGCCAACCCCAACATCGCGTTTGTCGAGACGCGCCATGGAGGCCACTGCGCCTATCTATCGCACGATCCGGGCAACGACATTCACTGGGCGGAGGCGGCCGTGATTCGCTTTCTGCTGGCAGTGACAGGTCCACTTTCAGTCAAAGGTCTGGCGCTTGGAAGCTGACTGGGAATTCGAGGTGGGTGGCGATGCGCCGGTCATTGATGCGGTCTGGCCAGGATTCGTCGATTTGCGCCGGACTTCGCCGGCGTGCGATCGTGCCGCGCGCGTCCATAGTCTGCCGGAAGCCGCCCAGTTACCAGGCCTGGCAGCCGCACTGGAAATGCTGAATGCCGAGAATTCTTCAGTTTGGACGTCGAAATGCGATTTCTGGCCGGTCCTGCAGAGTGAAGCCTTCGATCCGGATGAATTGGATGCGCCCACCGGCAGCTTCGCCCACGCTGCCGGCTGCTACATTGACGTGCTTCCCAAGGGCCACCGGCAATGGACATTTCCGGATACGATCGCTTCGAGTTGCAAAAATCTGTGCTCCTCGCTGCACAATGTTCCCCTGCGCTGCTGCCGGGTGGACCTTATCGTCCGGCGCGCCCTGATCGAACCCGACCTTATGGATACCGGGATCACCGCCTATTTCACGGCTTGCGGGACCGCCCCTACCGAGGCAGCGCGAACCCTGGAAGCTGCTCTGGTTGCAGTTGCCCATGCGCTTTGCGCCCAATCGAGGCTACAATGGGAAGGCACGGGCGAGTAGCTCAATTGGATAGAGCACCGGCCTTCTAAGCCGGGGGTTGTGGGTTCGATCCCCGCCTCGCCTACCATGCTCTCATTTGCCTTATTCAGAGGTTGCTCTACTGCTCTTCGGTCCGGAATTCCAGCTGTCCTCCGATCACATCCTCGATTTTTCATACAGTTAACATGAGGGGCTGCACAGGTGTGCCGCCATGCGTGTATGATTCCTGCGCTGCGGTCCCCGGGCTGTTTTTCCGTTCCTGCCTTCCCTGCATTCGGACCTACTCAAACCCGCGCATTGGGAAGACAGGAATCGAAAAAACACACTCCGGCCGCGACCCAAGCGGATCACCCCCTGGAGGAGCGATTATGGCGACAGCGACAGCACTGCATCCGGGCAAGCTCAGCGAGACAGCGAGCTTTCGCCCCCGATATGGCAACTACATTGGCGGCAGGTGGGTAGAGCCCGTGTCCGGCCAGTATTTCGAAAACGTCACACCGGTTACCGGAAAGGTCTTCTGCGAGATTCCGCGCTCCAATGCGCAGGACATTGACCGCGCGCTCGACGCGGCGCATGCGGCACGGGCGGCGTGGGGCCACACCAGCCCAACTCATCGCGCCAATATCATGGTGCAGATTGCCCAGCGCATGGAAGACAACCTGGAGATGCTGGCGCTGGCTGAGACCTGGGACAACGGAAAGCCGATCCGCGAGACCATGGCTGCCGATCTTCCGCTGGCGATCGATCATTGGCGCTACTTTGCCGGATGCATTCGTGCCCAGGAGGGCACGATCTCCGAGATCGACCACGACACTGTGGCCTATCACTTTCATGAGCCGCTGGGCGTGGTCGGCCAGATCATTCCGTGGAATTTCCCCTTGCTGATGGCGACCTGGAAACTGGCTCCGGCGCTGGCTGCGGGCAACTGCGTGGTGCTCAAGCCGGCGGAGCAGACTCCGGCCAGCATCCTGGTATGGGCGGAGCTGGTTGGCGACCTGATTCCGCCGGGGGTGTTGAACATCGTGAATGGCTTTGGCCTGGAAGCGGGCAAGCCACTGGCATCCAGCGCGCGCGTGGCCAAGATCGCCTTCACCGGCGAAACGACGACGGGCCGCCTGATCATGCAATACGCCAGCCAGAACCTGATTCCGGTGACGCTGGAGCTGGGAGGTAAATCGCCGAACATCTTCTTTGCCGACGTACTGCAGGAGGATGACGACTTCTTCGACAAGGCCATAGAGGGCTTTGTCATGTTCGCGCTGAACCAGGGCGAGGTTTGCACCTGTCCGAGCAGGGCGCTCATCCAGGAGAGCATCTACGACCGGTTCATGGAGCGGGCGCTCGAGCGCGTTGCCGCCATCAAGCAGGCAAGCCCGCTGGAGAGCGACACCATGATCGGCGCGCAGGCTTCGAGCGAGCAACTTGAGAAGATTCTCAGCTACATCGACATCGGCCACAAGGAAGGCGCGGAACTGCTGGCCGGCGGCGGCCGTGCTCACCTGGGCGGCGATCTTGAAGAGGGCTACTACGTGCAGCCGACTGTCTTCAAGGGCAACAACAAAATGCGCATCTTCCAGGAAGAGATCTTCGGGCCGGTTGTTTCCGTGACAACTTTTAGGACGGAAGCTGACGCGCTGGAGATTGCCAATGACACGCTTTACGGGTTGGGCGCCGGCCTGTGGACTCGCGATGTGAATCGCTGTCACCGGCTGGGACGCGGCATTCAGGCGGGGCGCGTGTGGATCAACTGCTATCACGCGTATCCGGCTCATGCGGCGTTTGGCGGATACAAGCAATCGGGCATTGGCCGCGAAACGCACAGCATGATGCTGGATCATTATCAGCAGACCAAGAACCTGCTGGTGAGTTACAGCCCGAAGAAGCTTGGGTTCTTTTAAGAACAGGGAACAGGGGTCAGGGGTCAGGGATCAGAACCCCCGGGCCGGTTGGTAGGGTGAGGGTCGTGGTTTTCCAGGTCTCAAAATCGAGACCTGGGGCACCTGGACGGGAAGAAAAAACAAGCGCAGATCCCCATTCGACTTCGCTCAGGGCAGGCTTTCGACTTCGCTGCGCTCCGCTCAGGATGACAGTGCTTTTGATTGAGGGTCGAGTTATGGCTGAGTTACCGGCACAGGTTCAGGCTACCGATCTGGCTATACACCTGATTCGTGTGCTGCGCGAAAAACATGGGGCGCTCATGTTTCACCAGTCGGGGGGCTGCTGCGACGGCAGCTCCCCGATGTGCTATCCGCGCGGCGAGTTTTGGGTGGGCGACTCGGACGTGCAATTGGGCGAGGTGGACGGCGAACCGTTCTACATGAGCAAGAGCCAGTTCGAATACTGGAAGCACACGCAGCTTACGCTTGACGTGGTTCCGGGACGCGGCGGCATGTTCTCGCTCGACAATGCTGAGGGAGTCAGATTCCTTATTCGATCGCGCATTTTCGATGACGCGGAGATTCGCGATCTGCGCGCTGCCGGGAGGATTTGAGGTCGGCAGATAACTCTCCTGTTGCACAGGGAAGGCTTCAGCGAATAGGCATTGCGTACATCAGTCCGCCATGCGTCCAGAGGTTGTTGGGACCGCGGGCCAGGTTCATTTTTGATTCCCGACCCAAGTCGCGCTCAAAGATTTCGCCGCAATTTCCAACGGCTTCGATTACGTTGGCGGCCCAGGCATCGTCGAGGCCAAGATACTGCCCATAGCCGCGGTGCGTGCCGAGCAAACGCTGAATCACCGGATCGTCGCTCTTTTTCATCTGGGCGAGATTGGCCTGCGTCACACCGCTTTCTTCAGCTTGAATTAGCGCATCCACGACCCAATTGAGGATGGTTGCCCATTGCGGATCGTCGAGCCGGTAGGTAATGGCGAGCGGGTCTTTGGCGATCACGTCCGGCAGGATTTCAAAGTTGCGCGCCATGCCTTTGAAGGCGATTCGCTCATAGCCCAATTGTGAAACGTCCGCGGTGATGGCGGCGCAATTGTTGGTGATGAAGGCTGCTTCCATTTCTCCTTCTTCCTGGAAGGAAAAGGGGAGCCAGTCGATTCTTTCGCGTTTCATGTAGCCCTGGATCTCGATTTCGATCTCCGTGCCTCCGAGAAAGCAGATCTTTTTCCCGGAAAGGTCTTTCGGAGACCGGATGCCCATGGTGGTGTTCACGAGAAAGCCCTGGTAGTCGTAGAAGATGGGCCTGGAGAACCCAAAACCGGCGTTGGTTGAGTTGATGTAGTTCGGCGACCCCGTTGCCAGCAGAGCGATCTGACCGGATTTCAGAGCCTTCAAGGAATCCTGCTCATCGCGGAAGGGCTTGACGGTGAATTTCGCATTTGGACCGAGTGCGGCGACGGCAACCGCCTTGCATATGTCCAGGTCGAAGGCGCCATGATTGCCGTGCGCGTCCTGGGTGGAATACTCAGGCTCTTCTATATCTATGCCGCAGGTCACAGAGCCTGCCGCCCTGATCTTATCGAGCGTGGTTTCGGCGTTGCTTGCCGGAGCGGTTCCGATTGTGAGCAACGCAATTGAAAAAAGTACGAGCGAACGGGTTCTTACCATTCGAGAGTTGGTCCTTTCTTGGATATGCCGGCCTTGCACATGCCTTTCTTGCACATGCCGGCCTTGCATATGCAGGCGTGAAATTCGCGGGCCGGATAATTGCGAATATACGCGTGACAATGAGTGCGGCGGCCGGATGGAGAATCCGACCGCCGCACCGAAGGGTTGAGAAATAACGAGGGTTTTACTGCCAGGAGCCTGAGGTCGGCAATCCCGGCTCGGAACTGGGCCGAGGATTGAAGTCCGCAGGCGCCGGATCGATGACTCCGCCGACGCCTACATCGGTGGGGACGATTCCCAGGATCCGGCAGCCTTCGCCCATGAAATGAGGCAGGCTGGTCACCTGGGGAGCGGGGATCTCAGCGTATTCAGCCTCCAGCGGGGGCGCGGCTCCGGTCAGGCGAGCGTTGTCAAAGGCGCTGAAGAGGTTTCCGACGCCGGGAGTCTTATCGTCTGAGGGTCCAAGGTATTTCTGCGGGGCGCCCTGGGGGGTGGTGTAAGTCTTCTCGCCGAGAGCGCGGGCGGCGGCTTCGTCGGGAAGGTCGGCTAGGGGCGTCAAGTTGAAGAGCAGGTCAATGAACTTGATGATCGAGCCGTGCTCAGTGGCTTCGTGGGAGATGCCATGAACAACGCCGTAGGGCGAGATGACGATGGCAGGAATGCGCGGACCCTGGTCGAGGGCGGTTGCGCTCGGATCCCAGGAGCGAATTACAGGCTGGGTGTGGTCGTAGAGGCCATCGGTCTCATCGTAGGTGATGATGATGGCGCTTTCGGGCCAATACTTGCTGCTGGCGATGGCGTTGATCTCGTCGGCCAGAAGAGCTTCGCTGATTTGTGCGTCGGAATAGCCAGGGTGATCGTCGTTGCCGGCAAAGTCGGCTTCAACCGCTTTGTTGGGAGAGCGCGGGGTCAGGCTATCCAAATTGCCGTAGCCGCCACGCACGTAGTAGACACCGCCTGACGATGGGAACGCGTTGCTTCCAATCGCACCAAAGAAATCGCCCAGGCCCTTCATGTGAGCGCTGGTCTCATTCGGGTTATTGGCCTCGTAGCCGAAGTATTGCGGCGCGTCGTGGTGGGCGATGTAAGTCGTATGTGTTGCCGTGGTGGATGGGTCGGTCGATTCGTGATCGTAGCCCTCCTGGTACCAGGCCCAATTCACCGGTTTGTTGCCGTCGCCGGCGATCTTCGTGATGTCATTCTGGACATCGATGAGGTCGAAAGCGGGATCCAGCTCGTTGGCGGTGATGTTTTCAATCTGATTGCCCATGAAGGAAAGTGGCAGCGTGGCAAAAGTCAGATTTGACGCCGGGTTGGCGCTGGGCGCGCCGCCACTTTCCGTGGGCTGCTTGGAGCCGGGAGGCGTGAAGATATCCAGGGCCGATCCCCAGAAGGGCTGCGAATCTCCGGTTACCGGGAGAGCCGCGCCTGTGGTGTTGATGTTGTTGCCCAGACCGGGATATTTAACCCACTGCGTTTCGCCCGATTGCCCGGCGATCATGGCAATGGCGTTGGGGGTCGATGGGCCGATCACGGTGTCAAAGAAGTTGTCGAAGAGGGTGAACCTGTCGGCGTAGTTCCACAGGAAGGGTACGGTGTCGCAATCCACATGGCTCACAACAAGCTCGCCCTTCTGTTTTTGCGCGAGGGTCGGCGCGGGACCGGTATAGGTGTAGGACTGAGTGCCTGCGTTGTTGCTCAGAGTCCCGCTCAGCCCCTCTTCGATGAATGCGTAGCGGTCGTTCTGAGCGACGTTGCTGGAGTTCAGGTCGAGCTTGGCATCAATGGCCGCATGGCCGTGATTCACCGAGTCCGTGTCCTCAGGATAAAGAAGCACGGTGCCGCCTCCGGTGGCGGTAACCGACTGAGGAATTTTGAATGGCGAGATGAGGCTCACTGAGCCATCGGTATTCACAATGGGTTGATTGAACCCGGGAGTTTCAGCAGCGGGCTGCGAGAACAGGCCATTGGCTCCGGGGTAGGTGCCGAAGTAGAAGTCGAAGGAACGGTTCTCCTGAAAGAGTACAAAGACATATTTGATGTGTTTTCGCAGAAGGGCCAGTTTCTGAGCTTCGGTCAGCACCGGCTCGTCCTCTCTCTTGATTATGTGGCGGGAAACTTCCGCACTCGATTTTGGTGCAATTTCGACGGTCTTGGCGCGTTCCTTTTCGACGACCGTGGTGCGTTCTGCCGCATAACCCAGCATGGGCTGGATGACCATGAGGCCAAACAGGGTGACGCCGGCAAATGCATTAAGATGCTTGCGTGTCATGGGGGAGCTCCTTGTTGATTGGAACTGGTTTCTGAGACATGAATTGCTTCCCGGAGATGGACTCGGAGAGTGGAATAAGCCGCTCGCGCGCCTCCTGGCAGGCGCCCAGCGGAGGTCTTGAAGTTCTCTAGTGAGAGTTATTCCGCGCCTGCTACCGTGAGGTTAGGAATTTTGCCTGGGATGATTAAAATCCATGCAATTTGCAGTCAGGTTTGGCTGCATTTAAGAAGGATAGCGTAGGCGCCGGTTCGGCGAATGAGCCGCAGATGCATTTCGCATTTTTGCGAAGGCAAAGCCACCCCTTTGGAAAGTTGAGAAAAGCACGGATTGCCAGGGTAGGCCGTGGTGCGACTATGATTCGGTGGCAAGACGCGATTCAAATCACCGCTGTCCTGATCGAATGCAACGTGGCTTAAGGTTGGGTGCAAGGAGCGTTCGTTCCTGGAAGTGGGAGAAGCAGACATGAGAGAAGCCGTTATCCTTTCCGCCATTCGCACGCCGGTGGGCAAATTCCAGGGATCGCTGCAGTCGTTTCCGGCGCCGAAGTTGGGTGCTCTGGCGGTGCGTGAAGCTGTGCGTCGAGCCGGCCTGGAACCAGAACAGATCGACGAATGCATCATGGGTTGCGTGCTGCAAGCGGGGCTGGGCCAGAACCCGGCGCGCCAGGCGGCCATTTACGGCGGACTCCCGCCCCATGCAGGCGCATTCACCGTTAACCAGGTTTGTGGCTCGGGGCTCAAGGCCGTGGCTCTGGCGGCGCAGGCCATCGAGACCGGCAATGCGGAGATGGTCGTCGCCGGCGGTATGGAGTCGATGACCAACGCACCCTACCTTCTGCCGCAGGCCCGTTCCGGCTATCGCATGGGCAACGGAACGCTGGTCGACGCAATGATCCAGGACGGCCTTTGGGAGGCCTACAAGGGCTTCCACATGGGCGTTGGCGCGGAGATGATCGCGGCCAAATACGGCATTACGCGCGAAGAGCAGGACGCCTTTGCAGCCGAATCACACCGCCGTGCTGCAGCAGCCACGGCGCAAGGCCTTTTCCGTGACGAAATTCTACTTGTAGAGGTTCCTGCCGCCAAAAAGGGCGAGAAGCCGCGCAGCTTTGACGCCGATGAAACCATCCGTCCGGAAACGACAGTCGAGATTCTTGCCAAGCTCAAGCCGGCCTTTCAGGAGGGCGGAACGGTGACCGCGGGCAACTCGCCGGGCGTGAGCGATGGGGCTGCCGCGGTGGTGGTGACCAGCGCCGAGCGCGCGAAGGAATTGGGACGGAAGCCGCTGGCAGTGATCCGGGCTCAATCGACCAGCGGCGTGGAGCCGGAGTGGTTTGGCCTGGCGCCGATCGAGGCCGTGCGTAAAGTTGCTGCGAGGGCGGGATGGCCGCTCGATTCAGTCGACCTGTTTGAACTCAATGAGGCGTTCAGCGTGCAGGCCCTGGCCGTGCTTCGCGATCTGCACCTCGATCCGGCAAAGGTCAATGTGCATGGCGGCGCCGTCGCCATCGGGCACCCCATCGGCGCCAGCGGAGCGCGGGTGCTGACTACGCTGCTTTATGCAATGGAACGGTACGGGAAGACTCGGGGGATTGCAGCGCTTTGCCTGGGTGGGGGGAATGCGGTCGGGCTGGCGGTGGAGCAGGTTTGAGTCGCGAGGGGCGTGGTTTTCCACGCTCGCGGTGGAACAACGCAGAAGGATGGGCACCCAGGGATCGTTCCCAGGGATCGTGGTTTCCCATCCTTGCGCAGAAAGAGCGCGCAAGGATGGGGCACCCGCACTTTACGGGCTCTCCCGACTGTCCGAAATCGAACAGTCGCAAGGCGGAAGCGGTCACTCATCGTTCCGGATCGGCTCGGCAATTTGCGCTGAAGTGTTTTATTTTCAATGATTCGCATCCCATGCCTTTTGGCACGGCAAGTGCTATATCCCGGTGTGATGGATATTGCACGCCCAGACCTGAAGAAGAAGAAAATGCGCCAGTATGCAATTTGGGCTGGTGTTGCTGCAGTGCTGTTGACCGTTGCTGTGGTTGCTGTTTCGCGGCTTAAACCGGCCGCTCCTACGGTGGACCGCTCCACCATCTGGCCGGATACGGTCAAGCGTGGAGACCTGACCATCCAAGTGCGCGGGTCAACGGGTTCGCTTGTTCCCCGCGAGGATTCGATCGAACTCATCCCGGCGCAGACGGATGCGACGGTGGTGCGCATCATTGCCTTGCCTGGCGCGAAGGTGACGCCCGACACCATCGTAATGGACCTGAGCGATCCGCAACTGGAGCAGCAACTGCTCAGCGCGCAATCGGCGCTCAAAGGGGCACAGGCTGACTACAAGAGCCTGCAGGCTACGCTGAACAGCACCCTGATGGACAAGAAGATTGCCGCGGCCCAGGTGAATGCGTCCTATACCCAGGACCAGCGGCAGGCGCAGACCGACGAGGCTCTCTACAAGCTTGGCGTGGTTTCCGGGCTGGTTTCGAGCGCGTCGAAGAATACGGCCGACCAGCTGACTGCGCAGAAGAAGCTTTCCGAAGAGCAACTGGACGTGAACGCGAAGGCGATCGAGGTGCAGCTTGCATCTCAGCAGACCAAAGTAGAACAGGCCAAAGCGCAACTGGATCTCTATGAGAAGCAGTCGGCGGCGCTGCACGTGAGGGCCGGCATCTCCGGCGTGCTGGCGCAACTGCCGGTGCCGCTACAGGTAGGCCAGCACGTGACCGCGGGCACTTCGGTGGCCAAGGTGATTCAGCTTGACAAGCTGAAGGCCGCGTTGCAGATTGCCGAGACGCAGGCGCGCGACATCCAGCTTGGGCAACCTGCCGCGATCGACACACACAACGGCATCATTCCTGGGCACGTTTCGAGAATTGATCCATCCGTATTGAACGGAACGGTCACGGTTGACGTAGCACTGGATGGGCCTTTGCCTCCGGGCGCGCGTCCTGACCTGAGCGTGGACGGATCCATCGACCTGGCGCGATTGCACGATGTGCTTTATGTGGGCAGGCCGGCGCTGGGCAATGAGAACTCAACGCTGAGCCTGTTCAAGGAAGATCCAGACGGCAAGGGCGCGGTGCGCGTTCCCGTGAAAGTGGGCCGAGCTTCTGTCAATGCAATTCAGATACTGGAAGGGCTGAGGGAAGGCGATACCGTGATCCTCTCCGATATGTCGAGAGAAGACGCTGTGGATCGCATCCGTCTGGAATAGTGATGAAACAGGGATCAGAGATCAGGGATCAGGGAAGATCGGGCTGGCCAGCAATTTGAGCTGGCCACAGGCAATTGAAATCTGACAACCAAGAAGGGGGACAGGATGGCGAACGACAAGCTGATTGAAATTGAGGATCTGACCAAGGTCTTCTACACCGACGAAGTGGAGACGCATGCGCTCTCCGGCATTCACCTCACCATCTCGCGCGGCGAGTATGTGGCTATGTCCGGGCCGTCGGGCTGCGGCAAATCCACGCTGCTGTCGATTCTCGGCTTGCTGGACACGCCGACCGGTGGCCGGTATCTGCTCAACAACAACCCGGTCGAAAACCTGAGCTTCAGCGACCGCTCGCGTATTCGCAACCAGGAGATCGGCTTCATCTTTCAGAGCTTCAATCTGATCGGTGATCTAACTGTCGAAGAGAATGTGGAACTGCCCTTGACCTACCGCGCCGGCATGCCTTCGGCTGAACGCAAGGGCCGGGTGAAAGAGGCCCTCGAGCGCGTGAACATGGCGCACCGCATGCGGCACTATCCGGCGCAACTCTCCGGCGGTCAGCAGCAGCGCGTAGCCGTGGCGCGGGCGCTGGCCGGGTCGCCGTCCATCCTGCTGGCTGACGAGCCCACCGGCAACCTGGACTCAAAGAATGGCGAAGCCGTGATGCACCTGCTGGCCGATCTGCATCGCGAGGGCTCGACCATCTGCATGGTCACGCACGATCCGCGTTTTGCCAAGCACGCGCAGCGCGAGGTACATCTGTTCGACGGCAAGGTGGTCTCGGAAGACGAACTCAAGAAGCTGACCGAGGAAGTGGAGGCTTAACCATGCTTCGCAATGCGCTGCGCAACTCCTTTCAGGATCTTCGCTATGCGTTGCGCCAATTGCGACGCGCTCCGGGCTTTGCCTTCACCGTCGTTCTCACCCTGGCCCTCAGCGTGGGCGTGGCTACTGCTGTCTTCTGTGTAATTGACACGGTGATTCTGCGCCCCCTGCCTTACGCCAACCCCGACAGGATTGTTGCCGTCGTGAGCACCAGCAGGAGCGGCTATACCCAACCGGCCTCCTGGCCCTCCTATCAGGATGAGCGCGCGCAGGCACACGCATTCTCAGCGCTGGCGGGCTTTTTCCCTTACTTCAAGGCCACCATGGATGCGCCCTCGAGCGGGCCCGTATCCTTGAATCGCGTGCGGGGGACGGATAATTTCTTCCAGGTTTTTGGAATTCAGCCAATCCTGGGCCGCAGCTTCCTGCCCGGAGAAGAAAAGGAGGGCAAGAACGACGTTGCGGTTCTGAGTTACGAGGTGTGGCAGAAGTACTTCAACGGAGATCGTGCCGTGTTGAATCAAGCCGTGAAGCTTGACGGCCACGCGTACACCGTTATCGGCGTAATGCCGGCGGGCTTCCGCTTTCCCCTCGGCACGCGCAATGCAATCTACACGCCCATCCACCTTGACCAAATGTGGATGAATGGCCGTGGCAACCATTGGCTGCAAACCATTGGCCGGCTCAAAGACGGCTTCACCACAAGCCAGGCGCAGACCGATTTGACGCAGGTCTTTAACAACCTGGCTCGCGCTTATCCCACCGATGGAGGTCGAACCGTGCGGCTGCAGCCGTTGGCTGAAAGCGTGGCCGGCAAAACCAGGGGGCCGCTGTGGACCTTGTTCGGCGCGGTGCTGGCGGTATTGGCGATCGGCTGTGTGAATATCGCGGGGCTGCTGCTGGCGCGAGGCGTGAAGCGCGAACGAGAGATGGCCATGCGCGTGGCTATTGGCGGGGGCCGCGGGCGGCTGCTCGGCCAGGTGCTGACGGAAGGACTTCTTTTGGCGATTCTGGGAGCTGCCGGGGGAGTTCTGCTGGCAACGGCCATGCTCGACCTCATGCGCGCATTCCTGATCAAGGCTCTGGAGCGCGGCGCCGACATTCATATGAACTTGACCGTGCTTGCAACCGCCGTTGCAATTGCTGTCGTCGCTAGCATAACTGCTTCGCTCTATCCCGCTCTGCGCCTCTCCGGCATCGATCCTAACCGGGCGTTGAAAGCCGGTGGAAGCGCGGGTACCCAGCGTGGACAGCACCGTCTTCGTTCCGGTTTTGTCATTACTCAGGTTGCGCTGACGCTGGTTCTGCTGGTGGTCTCGGGACTGTTGATTCGCGTGGTGACACGCTATCGGCATGCCGATCTTGGTTTCGATCCGGCGCACATTCTCTCCGTGCAGATCAACCTTTCGCGGGACCGGTACCAGGGCCGCGACATGTTAAGCAGTTTCTACCGGCCGCTCGAAGAACGAGTGAGTCATCTGCCGGGCGTCCAGGCTGCGGGCTTCATCAATCTTCTGCCGATCGAAGAATACGGAAGCAACTCCGACATCCATATTGCCGGCCAGCCTCCTTATCCGCCCAACCAGGAGATGCTGGCGGAGAATCGCTTTGTGAGCGCCGGTTACTTCGATGTGATGGGGATTCCACTGCACGCAGGCCGCAGGCTTTCAGCTAGCATGGACCAGCCAAAGAATACCGCGTCGACGGTGATGGTGAACGACGCATTCGTGCACAAGTTCATCCCTGCGGGCCTCGACGTGACGGCGCAGCGCATTGACGACGATGACAAGCAGGAGAAGTGGACGCGGATTATCGGCGTGTCAGGCAACATTCGTCAGGACATCTATGAGCCGCCGCTGGCGGAGCGTGATTGGCTGATGGACGAGATCCCCCCGGCAATGAGCAGCGACCTTTTTGCGAACATGTTTTTGGTGGTTCGAACGGCAGACGATCCGAAACAGGTGATTCCAGCAGTGCGCTCAATCATGCACGAACTGGATCCGACGGTTCCGTTCGGAGAATCCGAAACCATGACCGAAGTTGTTTCAGAAACGCTGGCCTTCGAAAGGATGGAGAGCTGGCTGTTCGGCATCTTCGCTTCGCTGGCACTAACCCTTGCGCTGGTTGGCCTGTACGGACTGGTGAGTCACGAAGTGGAGCAATCGTCGCGCGACATCGGCGTGCGCATGGCCCTGGGCGCTACGCGCAACCGCATTCTTTCCATGGTTCTGCAACGCGTTGCGCTGATGCTGGCTGCGGGTACGGCTGTTGGCCTGATGCTCACCTACGCTGCCCGCAAGCTCATCGGCATGGTCATCTACTTCGAGGCGCAGAGGGAAGCCGGCGGATTTCTGTTGCTGGCTCTGCTGCTGATGGCTGCAGGGTTGCTGGCCGCGCTCATTCCCGCCGCGCGGGCCGCGTCCATTGAACCAATGCAGGCTCTCAGAAGCGAATAGCCGTGGAATTGATCAAGGCGACCTGCAAGCAGCAAACAAGCCAACCAAGCCGCCTTGCAATGGAGGGAGAAAGTAATGAAAAATTTCTGGCTCGACTTTCGCTACGCGTTCCGTCAGTTGCGCCGAGCCCCCGGGTTCACGCTCACCGCTATCGGGACGCTTGCCCTGAGCCTGGGCGCAACCGCGGCGGTTTACAGCGTGATTCATTCGGTGCTGCTTTCGCCGTTGCCCTACGCTGACCCTGATCGACTTGCAGGCGTGGCGTTTACTCCCGGACACGCCCGGCCGAACGCCGAACAGGCCGGAAGCACCGCCGACTTCCTCCGCGAGCACAGCAAATCGTTTTCCTCGGTCGCAATCATGGATGACTCCGGCTCCACGGTGAATCTCTCGGTGAACGGCGGCCACGCGGTGCAGGTGAGTGAGCTCGGAGTTTCCGAAGGATATTTCCGCACACTGGGTGCGTTGCCATTTTTGGGTCGCACATTTACTCCCGATGAAGACCGTCCCGGAGCCGCGCGCGTCGCCGTGCTCAGCGACGGCCTTTGGACCCGCGTCTTTGGCCGCGATCCCAGCATCATCGGCCGTGCCATTCGAGTTAATCAGGAAGCTTTCACTGTGATTGGCGTGATGCCTGCGAGCTTTCACGCCGACGCGGAAACCGCTCCCGGCGTACTGGGTACGCCCGACCTATGGCAGCCTCTGCAACTGGGCCCCAAGTCACCGGGATACGAAGGCGACAACTGGGCAATGATTGGGCGCCTGCGTGCCGGCGTCGCCCTCGCGCAAGCACAGCAAGAGCTGACCTCTCTTGAGAAGCCTTTCTTCGAACAGCACCCAGATTACAAGAACTGGTATTCCGAAGACCACCATCTCTACCAATTCCGCACGTGGCCTTTGCAGGACGTGGTGGTGAGCGATGTGCGCCGCAGTTTGTTGACGGTGATGGGCGCTGTGCTGTCGGTTCTGCTGGTGGCATGCCTCAATCTTGCCGGCCTCATGATGTCGCGCACCATGCGCCGCTCGCGCGAGATCGCTCTTCGCTCAGCGCTGGGCGCGACGCACGCGCAACTTGCCCGCCTGCTGACCGCGGAGGGATTGTTGCTGGCCCTTGGCGGCGGCTTGCTGGCCATTGCGGCGGCTCGCATGTTTACCAATGTGCTGCTGCGCGTCGCTCCGCTCGGCATTCCGAGCTTGAACGGAGAACCGGGTTCGTTGCTGCTGAGCGCAGTGGTGTTCGGCCTCGCGCTGGCTGCAACGGCGGTATTCTCCCTGCTTCCCGCCATGGTCATTCTTCGCAAGCGGGGCAGAGAGATGCGGCTTGGTGGTCCGTCCCTGGGAGAAACCGTTTCTCACGCACGGCTCTCCAGAGCATTGATGATTGCGCAGGTTGCGCTGGCCATGGTCCTGGTCTCCACGGCTTCCGTGCTCATGGGAACGTTCGTCAAGCTGCGCATGCTCCCGTCCGGCGTCGAACCCAAACAGCTAAGTGTCTTTCAGGTCGACCTCAAGGGCGATCGCTATGCCAACGCGCGGCACACCGCGGAGTTTGTTTCCACGGTCCTCGAGCAGTTGCGCCGGACGCCTGGCGTGGATCGCGCCGCGGCCATCGACGGGCTGCCTCTCGATCGTGGACTCAACATCGGCGGCAGCCCATCTGATCGACCTGATCTTCGCCGCAACGTCGAATTTCGCACCGTCACTCCAGGCTACTTTCACGTCATGGGCATTCCTCTGCTTGCGGGCCGCGACATTGCCGACAGCGACCACGCGGGAGGCGATCCGGTTGTCGTGATTGGCGAATCGGCAGCGAAGAGATGGTGGCCGGGGCGTTCCCCCATTGGCGAATCCATTCACATTCAAGGCGAACAGAACTGGCGCATCGTGGGCGTGGTTGCCGATACTCAAATGCACTCGCTGGTGGAGGGCCAGGGGGTTGTCATCTATGCGCCCATGGCGCAGGTCGAAGACCAGCTAACGGGAATGATCAACGGTTGGTTCCCCACCAGCTTTGCCGTGCGCACCGCGGCCCATGTCAATCTTGCCCAGGCCGCGCAGCAGGCCGTGGAGCGCGCCGACCCTGAGATTCCGGTGGCGCGCCTCACGACCATGCAGGCTGTCATCGATTCAACCATCGAGGCGCCGCGCTTCTTCTCGCTGCTGGCGAGCGGCTTCTCCGGCTTTGCGCTGGTGCTCACTGTCATCGGCCTGTTCGGCTTGCTCAGCTATCAAGTTACGCAGCGCACACGCGAGATTGGTGTGCGCATGGCGCTGGGTGCAGACCGGCTGCACATTCTGCGCGACTTTCTCGGCCGCGGTCTTGCGGTTGCGTCGGTTGGCGTTGCGCTTGGCCTCATCGCCACATGGCTGGTTCGCCCGGTGGTCAGTCATCTGCTCAGCGACGCCGGTGTCGACCCCACTAGCACGACGCAGAACATCGTAATGAACGGCGTGCAGGCCGCGGTCTTGGCTGCTTTTGCCATCATCGCTGTGACGCTGGCCGCAAGCTGGCTGCCGGCGCGGCGCGCAGCCCAAATTGAACCCATGCAGGCCCTCAGAACAGAGTAGCTTTCCCCCGAGGTGAACCAGGAATGAACTCGCTGCTGCAGGACATTCGTTACGCGCTGCGCCAACTACGCAAGTCGCCGGCCTTCACGATCACTGTGATCGTCACGCTTGCTTTGGGCATCGGCGCCAACGCGGCTGTCTTCACGCTGTTCGACCAGGTGCTGTTGCGCATGCTGCCCGTGGAGAAGCCGAAAGAGCTGGTGCGCTTTGAGTGGAGCGGCGACTTCGAGGGGTCAACCAGCAGCTTTGGGGGCGATCAGACAAACTACTTTTCCTATCCGATGTACAAGGACCTGCGTGACCAGAACCAGGTGTTTACGAGTGTTTTGGCAGCAGACAAGACCTACGTCGGCGTTTCCTGGCATAACCTGGCCGAGAACGAAGATGCGGAGATCGTGACCGGGAATTATTTTCAGACGCTTGGACTCAAGCCCGCGCTGGGCCGGCTCCTCACGCAGCAGGATGACACTGCCAAGAACGCCAACCCAGTTGCGGTTCTCAGCTACGACTACTGGAGGACGCGCTTCGCTGCTTCGCGCGATATTGTTGGCCAGGCGGTTCTCATTAATGGCCATCCCTTTACCATTCTCGGCGTCGCGCCACAAAGCTTTGATTCAGCGATCGGCGGTTACAGGCCCGGAGTTTTCCTGCCCATCAGCATGGTGGAGATCGCCAAGCCGTCGGTTATTCCACGCAAGAATCTGGAAAACCACCACTCCATCTGGCTGACACTTGTGGCGCGCCTCAAGACGGGCGTTACCGCATCCCAGGCCGAGGCCAGTCTTGGGCCGCTGTGGCACTCGCTCCGTGCGTATGAATTGACGACGTACAACTCGCGCTCCGAGCGATTCAAGAAGCGCTTTCTTGATGATTCGCGCCTCAAGGTTCTCGACGATTCGAAGGGCTTCTCTCCCGACCGCATGGATTTGCGGAAACCGCTCATCATTCTTATGAGCATGGCCGGGTTGCTGGTGACTTTGTGCGCCATCAACGTGGCCACCCTGCTGCTGTTGCGGGCCGCGGGGCGCACGCGCGAGATGTCGATGCGCTATGCGCTGGGTGCAAAGCGCCGCCGTATTGTCTCGCAGTTGCTGGTCGAAGGCGGGTTGCTTGGCATTGCCGGAGCGGCCGCCGGCCTGGGTCTTGCTCCCATGGTGGCGCGCACGTTGGTTCGCATGATTACGAGTTCCGATCCTGGAAGCGAGCCCTACTCGGCGTCTATTGACACGCGCGTCCTTCTTTTTACGGTGGCCATTTCTTTCATCACCAGCCTGTTGTTCAGCATTGCTCCTGCCATTCACTTCCTGCGTCCAGATCTGGCCAGCGCGCTGCGGCAGAATTCCGGAACCACCTCGAAAAGCTCGCAGCGGTTCCGCAAACTCGCCGTTGGCGCACAGATCGCGCTCAGCGTCATGCTGCTCGGCGGGGCCGGATTGTTTGTGCGCACGCTGGACAACCTTCGCCATCAACCGGTGGGATTTGAGCCCGCGAATCTTGACACATTCTCGCTGGACCCTACACGTTCCGGCTATGGAGACGATCGCACGGCGCAGATTGTCACCAGTTCGCTCGACGCACTGCGCCGCATTCCCGGCGTGGCCAGTGTGGCCAGCAGCACCGACCCCGATCTCTCCGGCAACGGCAACGGCTCCAACTTCACGCTGGAGGGCCATAAGGCGACGGAGGACGAGGATATGGACTTTGAGGTTCCGTGGGTATCGCCGGACTACTTTGCCACCTTGCGTCAGCCGCTGCTTTTGGGCCGCGAATTCACCGCCTCCGATGTCGCCGGTCAACCCAAGGTGGCCATTGTCAACTTGACGTTGGCCAAACGTTTCTACGGCTCGGCGCAAAACGCGTTGGGCCGGTCGCTTGCCGAAGGCGGTGGCGCCTCCGTGCATCCCGATACCACCATCGTCGGCGTAGTGGGCGACGTGAAGCACCAGGATCTGCGTACCGACATTGGGCCCGCGGTCTATCGGCCTTATCTGCAAAGGCCGCATCCCGGCGCCGTCCAGATTTACGCGCGAACCCTGTCAGCACCGGAAAGCGTCGAAGGTGCGATCCGCTTGACTATCCATCAACTCGATCCCACGCTGGCTGTCGATGGCCTGCGCACCATGGAAGAGCAGGTGAGCCGCAGCGCATCCGACGAACGAGCGCTGGCTTTTCTGGCCATCGGCTTTTCTATGCTGGCCATGCTGCTTGCGGCGGTGGGCCTTTACGGCGTGCTGGCCTACTCCACCGAGCAGCGCACGCGGGAGATTGGCGTACGCCTGGCGCTTGGTTCGCAACGCTCTGCGGTCATCTTTCTGGTGGTGCGCGAAATGGCGCTCATTGCCGGCATTGCCGTCGTGGTTGCCCTGCCGTCTGTGGTTGGCCTGGCGCAACTGTTTCGCAGCCAGCTTTATGGCGTTACTACGTTCGATCCCGTCACGCTTGCAGGGGCGGTGTTTCTAACAGCGGTGATGGTGGCGCTGGCTGCGGTGTTGCCAGCACGGCGCGCAGCAACGGTTCAACCCATGCAGGCGTTGCGCAACGAGTAGCTGTGAACTTGGAGCACACCGAGGGGAAAGGAGACCGACGATGCGATCGATACTTCAGGACCTACGTTACGCGCTGCGCCAGTTGCGCAAGTCGCCGGGGTTCACGTTGACAGCAGTCGCCGTGCTGGCGCTCGGCATCGGCGCCAATATCGCGGTCTTCACGGTGATGAATGGAATTCTGCTGCGACCGCTGCCTTATGCGCAGCCAGATCGCATAGTGACGGTGGAACTGGTGAGTCCCATGCCCTACTTCAGCATGACCTACGCGAATATGCTGCAGTTGCGCGATGCAGGAGGGCGGGACTTGCAGGTGGGCGCCGCGCTCTCCGGTTCCAGGGCGAGCATTATCGGACCTGGCGGGCGCTTGCAAGTGGAGCGCACGGATGTGGATGCGGCGCTAATCCCCATGCTGGGCGTGCAACCAATTCTGGGCCGCGTCTTCCGTCCGGAAGAGAACGATCCGGGGCGCAACCGCGTGGTGCTGCTGGGAGAGGATGTCTGGCGCAAACTCTATTTAAGCGATGCGCAGATCGTGGGCAAAACGCTCACCATCCGGGGCGATGCCTACACAATTCTGGGAGTCATGCCGCGGAGCTTCGCGATGCCTTTCGGCGAAGACCCATTGCAGATCTGGTCGCCGGCCGAGGTCGCTCCGGCGGGTCGAACGGCGATGAGCGGCGACGCGGCCGTCAATCCCTTTGCCGTTTTTGCCCGATTGCCGGATGGGATGACGAAAACGCAGTTGGCCGACGTGTTCAACCGCGCGCAGACAGCGATTGCCAAAGAAGTTCCCAAGGACAGCGATTGGCCCACGCGAGTGAAGATCAACGGCTACGAGGATTCGCTGAACTCCGAGGCGCGGAAGCCGCTGTTTCTCCTTGCTGGCGTGGTCTTCGGCATCTGGGCTCTGGCTTGCCTCAACATCACCAGCCTCATGTTGGCCCGCGCCGTCTCGCGGGTGCGCGAACAGGCAGTGCGCTCCGCGCTGGGCGCCAGCCGCCTCCGCCTGCTGCAGCAGTCCATTGTGGAAAGTCTGCTCTTGAGTGGCATTGGCGCGCTCGCTGGGATGCTCTTGGGCCAATCCATCATCAAGTTGCTATGGCGTCAGATCAACCGGCACTTGCCCCTTACGTCCACCATTCATGTGGACTGGAGCGTGGTTGCTGCTCTGGCCGCATTCACGCTCATCACAGCCGCCATCACCGGCATCATCCCCGCGCTGTACGCCTCGCGCCGCAATGTGCAGGAGTCGCTGCACGGAGTCACCTCCACCGCCTCGGCGAGCCAGAACCGGACGCGGGAGATTCTGGTCGTGGCGCAACTGGCTCTTACCGTCGTGTTTCTGGTCGGCGCTGGGCTGTTTCTACGCACCATTCATGCCCTGCGCCAGGTGCCGCTGGGCTTTTCGCAGCAGAATGTGCTCACCGGCGGTGTCATCCTGAACGGCTCGTCGCGCGAGGAACCGAACGATCCGCACATGCAGACCAACATTGTCCGCACATCCTATTTGCCGCTGCTGGAGCGTCTGCGTGCCATTCCTGGTGTGCAAGTGGCAGCGCTCAGTTCCGTCCTCCCGCTGCGCAGCGAGATGCGGGTGAGCATCGGAGGAACATTGGACGGAAAGAACACTCCGCGCGAAAATTCGCCCACGGCCGATGGCCGCCTGGCCTCGGCCGGCCTGGCCGAGGCGCTCGGCATCCCCATGGCCCGCGGCCGATTCTTTACCGAGGACGACACTGCCTCTTCGCCCGTGGTGGTTATCATCAATCAGGCATTCGCCAACAAGTTTCTTCCCGGCGCGGATCCGATCGGCCACACCTACGGTATGGGAAAGTCGGGCCGATTCTCCGCCGCGCGTATCGTGGGGGTCATCAGCGACACCAAGCAAACCAATGTGACCGATGCGACGCGGCCGGAGATCTACTTCTGCCTGGCGCAGATTGAGCCGGGAACGCCGCTTTACGGCATCGCTATCGCCTTCATGCAGGTGGCGATCCGCGGCCGGATTGACGCCGATTTGCTGCGCGCGCAATTCGACAAAGTGCTGCACCAGGTTGCTCCCGACGCCACCACCACGGAAGTCAAGACCATTCACGAGGCGGTCGAGGATTCCTTTGGCAGCCAGAAACTCACCGCGCATCTGCTGGAAGGATTCGCTGCGCTGGCGCTGATGATCGCTTCCGTAGGCCTTTACGGCCTGCTCTCCTTTGCTGTTGCGCATCGGACACGCGAAATCGGCTTGCGCATTGCTTTGGGAGCGCAGCAAGCGAACATCCTCTCGCTGATTCTGCGCAGGGCGCTTTTGCTTGTCGGCATCGGGCTTGCCGCCGGCGGTGTACTGGCTTGGTTTGCGGTCCGGTTCACCAGCGGGTATATCTATGGAGTCGAGGTCCATGACATGCTCACGTTCAGCGCGGTCGTTGTTGTTCTGGCGACCGCATCTTTCCTCGCGGCATGGTTGCCGGCGCGTCGCGCCGCGGGCGTCGACCCCATTCTTGCACTGAGATCGGAGTAGTTGAGAAACATGATTGAACTGAAAAATGTAGAACGCAGTTACAAAACGGGCCATACCGAAACCTGGGTGTTGCGCCAGGTTCGGCTTACCATCAACGAAGGCGAATTCGTCACAGTGATGGGACCATCCGGAGCAGGGAAGTCCTCGCTGCTGAATGTGCTTGCGCTGCTTGACGACGGCTGGCTGGGCGAGTACTGGTTCGACGAGACGCCGGCGCACAAGCTCAACCGCAAACAGCGCGCCGACCTCGCCCGGCAACGCATCGGCATGGTCTTCCAGAGCTATCACCTGCTGGACGATCTTACTGTGGCCGAAAACATTGACTTACCGCTTTCTTACAAGAATCTGCCCGCAAAGGAGCGCCAGGGGATGGTTGCTGACATTCTGGATCGCTTTCAAATTGTGGCCAAGAAAGACCTTTACCCTAACCAGCTTTCCGGGGGACAGCAGCAGCTTGTGGGCATCGCGCGCGCCGTGGTTCATGCGCCGTCGCTGTTGTTGGCGGACGAACCCACCGGCAACCTGCACTCCACGCAGGCTCGCGAGATCATGGAGCTTTTCTGCCAGCTCAACCGCGCCGGCACCACCATTGTGCAGGTCACGCATTCAGAGGAGAACGCGAAGTACGGCAAGCGCATTCTCGAGCTGCGCGATGGATGGGTGACGCGCGATGAAGCGGTCGAGCCACGGGTGACGGAGGTTGGAGCACAGTGAATTGTTTCGGGAAAAGATCTACAAAGAGGGCGCCCAGCACGGGAAAGAAGGCGTCCAGCAAGGGCACGCGGGCAATAGCTGCAATTGTCTTGTTGCAGATGAATCTCGCGTTGGTAACTCGGCCGGCTGCCGCTCAGCAGCAGTCGCAGACCCCGCCGCACACGCAGACTGTGCCGGACAGCCCTTCGCCCGCGACACAGGGCGCCCCCGTCGCGCCTCCTTCACTGGCGCAACAGCTGCAGCAGGCTCAGCAGCCGTCGTTTGCTCCGCCTCAGCCGTTTCAGGTGCCAATGCCACACTCGCATAACCCGCTTGCGCCCTATATACCCAGCACCGCGCCTGAACTGAACATGAGCAACTCACCGCGCCTCGAGAATCTTATCCGTGATGGAAAGATCTATGTTTCACTGCGTGACGCGATCGCGGTGGCAATCGAGAACAACCTCGATCTTGCCTATTTCCGTTATAACTTCCCCATCGCGCAAACCGATATCCTGCGCACCAAAGCGGGCAGCCCGGCCAACGGCGTCAACACCGCCATCGTTCAAGGGACCCAGGGTGGTTTTGCCTCTTCGGGCGGCGGCGGAGGCGGTTCGTCCGGATCCGGATTCTCCGCCGGCAACGGCGGCATCGTCACCTCGACCCTCGGCGCCGGCACTGCTGTCTCCTCCTTCGATCCCTTCCTCACCTTCCGCGGCTATGTGGACCACACCGTCGTCCAGGAGGCCAATGAGTTCCTCATCGGCGTGCCGGTTCTGAAGACAAACACGATTGAGGTCCTGTCGAATTACTCTCAGTCGTTTCCCATCGGCACGAATCTCTCTGTCAATTATCTCGGCCAGCGTGTTGCCAGCAACTCTCCTTACAACGGCATCAATCCTACGCTCTATTCCAATTTTGCGGTGACCATCCAGCAGTCCCTACTGGCCGGGTTCGGCAAGGCCACCAACGAGCGCTTCATCCGCATTGCCAAGCGCAACTCCCAGATCACCGACCTTGCATTCAAGGCACAGGTCATCGCCACCGTAACCCAGGTGCAGAATATCTACTGGGATCTGGTCAATGCCTTCGAAGCCGAGCAGATCAGTGAACGGTCCCTCGGCTTTGCAAACAAGAATCTCTCCGACGATCAGAAGCAGCTTGAGCTGCAGGCCATACCCGCCATGCAGGTCATGACGGACCAGTCTGCCGTGGCTACCGCAGAGGGCAACCTCACGGTGGCGCGCGCCAGCCTGCGACTGAACGAACTCCTGATGAAAAACGCGCTCACCAAGGTCGACGATCCCACCATCGACGAGATGCCGGTGATTCCCCTCGACCTGAAGGCAGATCCCGACCCAAATGCCGACAAATCCATCAGCGAACTGATCGCCGAGGCGGAGAAGAAGCGGCCCGAGGTTGCCATCTACCAGATGCAGGCCGAAGTGCAGAAGCAGGCCCTGAAGGACATCAACAGCGAGCTTTTACCGACTCTCAACATGTATGGCTATTACGCCGGTGCAGGCACGGCCGGTCCCCCAAACCCAAACTGCTCCCTTGGAACGGAATGCGTTTCCGATCTGCCCACCGGTTTCGGCAGCATGTTCGCGAACACCTTCAACTACTCATCCCCCGAATACCAGGTGGGGATGACGCTTTCCATCAATCTGCGCAACCGTCAGGCCAAGGCCGATCAATTCCGCGCCGTGTTGCAGTACCGGCAGAGCCAGATCTCTTCCGAGCAGCAGCAGAAAACCATTCTCTTCGACGTTCGCAACTCGAAGTTTGCTCTTGAACAGAAGCAGGCCAACGTGGACGCAGCCCTGAAAGCGCGCGACCTTGCCCAGAAAACCTTCGACATCACGAAACAGGAGCAGCTGCTTGGTGCGAAATCGGGCCTGGATACGCTGAATGCAGATATTGCGCTCGCCCAGGCCGAATCCGCGTTGGACGCTGCGCAAACCGCCTACGAGAAGGCGAAGGTCGATATCGACCGCGCCATCGGCGAGACGCTGGAGCGGACCGGGGTCTCGATCGACGACGCGAAATCGGGCGTGGTGAGTCATTAGAGCGGATTTCGAATTGGTGTAGCCTTATTGACCTGGTGGAAGGTGGCTTTTACTTCCACCCCGGCGACATGGACCCATCGCCGGGGACCCGGAGAGGAGAAAGCGACTTGGGGCCAATCGCTCCCGGTTACAGTAATTCGAAATCCGCTATAGCCGTAGAATCGCTGAAAGGGACTATGCTCGAAAGGACTGCGCTCGCCTCATCACAACCCGTTTTGCACCGCGGCGCCGGTCCGGTTTCCTTAGAGCGCGCAGGCTCGATCGCAAACGCCGAGGCGGGCGTTCGGGAGGAAGACCATTCCGACTAAGCAAGACAAGATCCGCGTTCTGGTGGCCGACGATCAGCCGCATATTCTTGAGGCCGTCGAACTGCTGCTTTCCCCGCAGGGCATCGCGGTGGATTGCGTGCGCTCGCCGCAACTCCTGCTTGAAGCGCTGGGGCAAAGCGACTACGACGTCTTGCTCATCGACCTGAATTACACGCGTGACACAACGTCCGGCCAGGAGGGTTTGGATCTGCTGGCCCGCATTCAGGAGTACGACTCGCGGTTGCCGGTGATCGTGATGACGGCCTGGGGCAACATCGACCTTGCCGTTGAGTCAATCAAACGTGGCGCGCGCGACTTTGTGCAGAAGCCGTGGGAGAACGAGCGCCTGATCTCGCTGATCCGCGTTCATGCAGAGTTACACTCCGCGCTGCGCCGGGCACGGCAACTGGAACTTGAGAATCGCCTGTTGCGCGCCGAAGGCATGCCGGAGTTTGTGGCCGGCGCACCCTCAATGCAGCAGGTGCTGGAACTCATTGCGCAAGTCGGGCCGTCAGACGCCAACGTGCTCATCACCGGCGAGCACGGGACAGGCAAGGAAATTGTCGCCAAGCTGCTGCACTCCGCTTCGCCGCGTTCACGGATGGCGTTGGTGGCCGTCAACGCCGGGGGATTGCCTGAAGGAACTTTCGAGAGCGAAATCTTCGGCCACGTCAAGGGCGCATTCACCGATGCGCGCACCGACCGCATCGGCCGCTTCGAGCTGGCCAACGGCGGCACGCTTTTTCTCGACGAAATTGCCAATGTTCCTCTCCGCCAGCAGGCCAAGCTGCTGCGCGTGCTTGAAACCGGCGAGTTGGAGCGCGTTGGGTCTTCACAGACAAGGCGCGTCGATGTGCGCGTGCTTTCCGCAACGAACGCGGTACTCACCGACGAGGCCAAAGCCGGCAACTTCCGCGAGGACCTGCTGTTTCGCATCAACACAGTCGAAATCCACTTGCCCGCGCTACGGGAGCGGCGAGAAGACATACCACTGCTTGCCGCGCATTTTCTCAATCGCAACCGCACCCGCTATCGCAAGCAGGTGAGCGGCTTCTCCGCCATTGCGATGCAGCACATGATGCAGTATCCGTGGCCGGGTAATGTACGCGAGCTTGAGCACACGGTGGAGCGCGCCGTTCTGCTCTGCCGCGGCGAGGAGATCGAGCCAGCTAACCTTGCCATTGCAGCCGCGAAATCGTCTCCGCAGTCATTCGAGAACATGAGCATCGACGATGTGGAGGCGCTGCTGATCCGCAAGGTGCTGCGCCGCTGCGACGGCAACATCTCCCAGGCCGCCGAGTCGCTCGGGCTCAGCCGCGCCGCCCTCTATCGCCGCATCGAAAAATATGGCCTCTGAAAGGGTCGTCCGCCGCCCGCGCCGCCGCCACCAGGTGGTCCGCCGCGCGTGGCTCTACTGCCTGCTGCTCACGCTGCCCGCGCTCGTCTTTGCCGGGATCTTCTTTTACCAGAAGGAAATCTCTCTCGCGCCGGTTTTGCTGCTCTCCGGTTGCCTGCTGCTTTATCTCCTGGTGGTGGCGGCTGCGCTGGTTGAGGGACTGATCCGCCCGCTGCAGACGCTCTCTAACGTTGTCTCCTCTCTGCGCGAAGGCGATTACTCGTTTCGTGCGCGCGGAGCCGGTATCGGCGACGCATACGGCGAACTGGCCGCTGAGGTCAATGCGTTGGCGGACCTGCTGCAAAAGCAGCGCGTTCGATCGCTTGAGGCCACTGCTCTGCTGGCCCGCATTCTTGAAGTGATGCACGCACCGCTCTTCGCCTTTGACCGCGAGGATCTTCTGCAGCTGGTGAATAACGCCGGCGTGAAGCTGCTCGGCTCCACTCATGCCCGCAGCTTTGGCCGCACGGCCCGCGAATTGGGCCTCGGAGAACTGCTGGCCGCGCCGGACCAGAGCATTCACTCATTCGGTTCCAAATCCACGCGCTGGCTGCTGCGCAAAGCGGTCTTTCGCCAGGACGGCGCGCCGCACACGCTTCTCCTGCTGGCCGACGTGAGCCTGCCTCTCCAGGAAGAAGAACAGATCGCATGGAAGCGCCTGATTCGCGTGCTTGGCCACGAGCTCTCCAACTCGCTCGCCCCCATCAAGTCTATCGCCGGCAGTCTGCTGGCGCGTGTGGACAACATGCAGGGCGACGATGCTACGCTGCGCGATTTTCGCCGCGGCCTGGGCGTGGTTGAAAGCCGCGCGGACTCGCTGCACCGCTTTGTCCAGTCCTATCGCCTGCTGGCCCAGTTGCCTCCGCCGCAGTTCAAATCGGTCGCGGTAGGGCCGCTTCTGGAGCGTGTCGTTCTGCTCGAACAGCGTCTTCCGGTGATCCTTGAAGCCGGACCTTCCGTGGTGCTGCACGCTGATCCCGACCAACTCGAGCAAATGTTCATCAACCTGCTGGCCAACGCAGTTGACGCCTCACTGGCGAATGGCGCTCAACCGGTGCGCGCCTTGTGGCGTGTCGACGAATCAGCGCTGCTGGTGGCAATTGAAGACCGCGGCATGGGAATCGCCAACGCAGAAAATCTGTTTGTTCCCTTCTACACCACAAAGCCCGCCGGGAGCGGTGTGGGTCTGGCGCTGGCCCAGCAGATCGCTCGCGCCCACGGCGGCGAAATCAGCCTTGTCAACCGCGAAGACGGCGATGGCGCTCGAGCCATTATCCGGCTGCCATTGACGATGCCGTAGAGCACTACGCCTGCACCTCTTCGGTACTCTCTGAAGCAGCAATCTCGACTGCAATCACGCAATTCCGTCCGTTGTCCTTGGCGCGATAGAGCGCCCCATCGGCGGTATGGATCAGCACTTCGTAGTTTGAGGGGAAGCCGGATGCCACGCCGAAGCTGGCGGTGATGGGGATGACTCGCTGGCCGTCGTGGATGTAGGCTTCCTGAACCGCGATTCGCAGTTGCTCTGCGCGAAGGCGCGCGCCCGCAAAACTGGTGCCGGGCAAAATGAGTAGAAACTCCTCCCCTCCATAACGCCCCACCCAGTCATAGGATCGCACCGCGCGCTGGAAGATCGCGGCCACCTCTTTCAGGACCAGGTCGCCCGCGGGATGGCCACACGTGTCGTTGACGTTTTTGAAATGATCGAGGTCCACCAGGATCACGCCGAGCGGGCTTTCTTCGCGCCGCGAACGGTCCACTTCCTGTGCCAATCGTTCAACAATGATGCGATGGTTCCAAAGACCGGTCAAATCGTCGTGCTCGGCAAAATGCCGCATTTGCTCGCGGGCACGCATCAACTCGCCTTTTTCCTTTTCCAGGTCCTCCGTCCGGCGCTGCACGGCTTGTTCCAGGAGCCGCTTCTGCCTCATCAGCAGTTGCACACTCCAGCGCCATGCCAGGACCACACCCAGCGCGATCGCCAGCACCAATGCCAGGCGCAGCGGTCCGCTCTGCCACCACAGCGGGGTAATCACAAACGACATTTCCTGGGTCGGGGACACCGCACCATCGGTCCCATCGACCGTGACAGCCTGAAAACGGTAGGCTCCGGGCTCCAGGCGCGGATAGCGCATGGTCCCCTCCGCTGTCTCCACCCAGTCCGATTCCACCCCCAGCAGCCGATAGCGGATACGCACGTGACTGGCGTCGCGAAAGTTGAGAGAAGACATGGCAATCGCGAGCGGGCTGGCGCTCCAGGGCACCTCGGCTTGGTTGACCAGGGCGGCCGCGCCAAACGAGATTTGCGAAAACACCGGAGCGCCGGGCGGACCGGACGAAACGGCCTGTGGGTGCAACAGGTGCGACAACCCGCCTGAAGTTCCAATCCACATACTGCCGTCGCGATCCTCAGCAAGCGCATAGCTGTCGATGTCGTTCCAGATGAGGCCGTCATCCTGCGTATAGCTGCGCCATGCGTGGCCATCGAAGACCGAGAGCCCGGCGTCCTGGCCCACCCACACCCATCCGCGATGGTCCACGGCCAGCGAGACCACCTGTTCCGAGAGCAGGTGCGGGCGCACCACGTGCTCCGACTCCACGACCCGGTTGCCCTCGATGCGCAGCCGCAGGACCCCCGGAAAGGCTCCCAGGGCCCAAATGTTTCCATTCGCGTCGGGAGCAATCACTTCGGGCACCGCTCCGGAAAGTCCGGGATCGATGTGCCGCCAGCCGGACTCATCCAGCCTGTAGAGACCGCTGTCGGCGGTGGCCCACAACCGGCTCGACTTGTCCATACGAATGTCTTGGAAGCGCTGCCGGGGTCGAGCGATCCCCACGTCCTCCACCAGCCGCGGGGTGTGATCTTCGGCCGCGGCATCCGCCACGTAGAGGCCTTCGTCGGTGGCCACCCACACGTGGTGCGCGCCGTCGCACAGAACGCGAAAGACCTCGGGCAGCTTCCATTGCGTTCCCGAGAGGTTTTTGGGGTCGATCCGCACCAGGTTGCCTGCTGCCGAGCCCATCCATATGGCGCCGTCTTCGCTCTCTGACAAAGCATCTGCGCGGGAGGTGAGGATGCCGGGCGCCTGCCATGTCTTCGGAGTGGTTTCGCCTGCGGGAAGGTAATCCAGACCGGACTCTGTGCCAATCCACAGGCGTCCGCTCCGGTCGCGCATCGTTGACCATACAATGTCGTCGCTCAATCCATTGGCGGCGGTGTAGGCCTCCCATTGGTCCTGCCCCACCCAACGCATAAGGCCGTGGCCCATGACGCCAATCCACAGCGAACCCTCGCGGTCTACAAACAGCTCTGAGATGTCATAACGGGTGAGACCATTCATGGCCGTCACCATGCGCCAGCGGCCGTTCTCCCATAGACCCAGCGCAGGACCCTGCGAGGCCACCACGCGCCCCTGCGCGTCCTCGATCATCTCTGCGTAAGGAACAGCATTCGAGGGGCCGGGAAGGTCGTGCGCCACGAACCGGTTCTCGACGGGCAGCACCTCGCCGAGATGTGTGGAACTGCGTACCCAGATGTGGCCTTCGCGGGTCAGGCGCAAATGGAGCCATGGCCCCTCGGGCATCTTCAAAGCGGCGCCAAGGCGCGTGGTCTTGCCGTTTTGCATGCGGCACAGATCGGCGTCGCAGCCATACCAAAGCACGCCGCCCGGTGTAGCCAGCACACTCCAGATCGCAGTCCCTTCCAGGCGCATGGATTCGGGCGCCCAACTGTCCGTTGCCGCATGTCGAAGGAGGAATGTGCCGCTCCGGTCCGCAGTGACCACCTGATCGGGCGCAAGGGCGGTGAACACCGTTCCAATTCTCTGCGAGAAATCGGTGACTGGCGCGGGTGGATGAATCTGGCTGAATTGACCGTCGTGGCGTTGGAAGTAGATGCCCGTAGTGGTGCCGACGAAGAGAGTCCCATCCGGGCCATCAAACAGGCTCTGGATAATATGCCCATTGAGTCCTTCGGTCGCGCCGAATTCCTTGAAATCCCGCCCATCGTAGCGATAGAGGCCGTTTTGCGTCCCAACCCAGAGATATCCTGCATGGTCCTGCGCCATGCAATTGACGTTCAAATTTCCCAGCCCCGCGGTGGTGGTGCTGAAGCTGTATTGCTGCGCGATGCAGCAAGGCGCAGCAATACTGAGCGCTGCCAACGCGCACATAACTGTCTTAAAAGTATTACTCAACTTCCGCGCCACGTCTCCCAAGGCGAATCCTTCTCGCTTGAATGAGTTCAATATATACCCCATTCCGTGGGCGTTTCATATGGCATAAATGGGCCAGAGGCGGAGTGTACACCGCTCTCTTATGGCCCATCAGTCGCATACCAGCGCGCAGTCGGGGAATTCTCGAGTTTCACCCTCAGGCTTTCCCCCATCTGCATCGACCGAGACTTCCGCGCGCCGGCTGGCAAAGAACTGCTCCACCTGGTCAAGCACTTCAGAACCGGTGCGCGCATGGTAGATGGCGGCGCGCAGCTTCGCTCCTCCCGGCACACCGTGCGTGAACCAGGTGGCGAACTGCTTCATCTTCCCCGCCGGCTCGCCCATGCGGTCGCTGCGCGGCAGGTCTTGGGTCGCCTCAGCCTCATTCAGCAGCATCTGGAAATAAGCGCGAATCATCCTGTAGCGATCGTCAACAGTAGGACGGTCGTAGGCGTCAGTGGCCGTATACTGCGCAATCTGGCGGAAAATCCATGGGTTCGCCGGTGCGGCGCGGCCAATCATCACAGCATCGCATCCGGTTTCTGCGACCATGGCCGCCGCATCCTCCGGGGTGCGAATATCGCCGTTGCCGATGACGGGAATATTCACCGCCTGCTTGATCGCCGCGATCCACTGCCACTGCGCCTGGCCGCTGTAGCCTTGTTCGCGGGTGCGCGCGTGCAGCGCCACGGCGTTCAGCCCTTCGGCCTCGGCCATTTGCGCAAGTTCAACGCACACGATCTGCTTCTCGTTCCAACCCATGCGGAACTTGACTGTGAAGGGAATCGTGACCGATTTGCGGACGGCACGAAAAATTTCCGCGATCCTGGGCAGATCGCGCAGAAGCCCTGAACCGCCGTTGCAGCCGACGACACGCTTGGCCGGGCATCCGAGGTTGAGATCCACCGTGTCGAAGCCGGTGTCTGCGACAATGCGCGCCGCTTCGGCAAGCGTTTCCGCATTGGAGCCGAAGAGTTGCGCCCCGATGGGATGCTCGTCGTCGTAGAAGGTCAGATAGCGGCGGCGCTTGGACTCTCGCATCCGTGCCAGCCCATCCGCTGAGGTGAACTCCGTCATCAGCAGCCCGCAGCCGGATTGTGTGTTGCTCACTGCGGTCTCGACTGAATCGGCGCTTGGTTCGGAAGCTGTGGCAGTGGCACTGAATAAACTCGCATGGCGAATGAAGCGGCGAAACACGGTATCCGTGACTCCGGCCATTGGCGCCAGCACGGTGGCCGGAGACACCGACACCGTCCCGATCCGCACCTCCGCCGGTACCCGCGCTTCCGCCGGCATGGGGTGTTCAATGGGGTTGTCCCATTCCTTCTTCACGGTAAAGCCCTTGCCAGCCATGAATCACCACTGAAATCTTGCGACTCTCTTGAGTCCTGACGAATTGAGCCCTGACGAACTTTGGCCTCCGCCGCGGCGGAGGCCAAATCGTGCTATCCGACTGAATCGGCGGCCCTTACTTGGCTGCCGTCGCCGCATCCGATTTGGCGTATTTGCGGCGGAACCGCTCGACGCGTCCGGCCGTGTCTACCAGCCGCTGCTTGCCGGTAAAGAACGGGTGGCAGTTGGAGCAAATTTCCAGGTGAATGTCACCCTTGTGGGTCGAACGTGTTTCGAAGTTGTTTCCGCAGGCGCACATAACCCGCACCGCGTCGTATTTGGGATGAATCTTTTCCTTGGGCATCGCTAAAGACAGACCTTTCCTGCAATCTTCCTCTTCCATTGTAGGGGGAATCGGGTGGATTGGCAATTGATCGAAGACAGGGAACAGGGATTAGGGATTAGGGAACAGTTGGCGGCGAGACTCACCGGGCGTTGATTACCGGCATCCGAAGGTCGAGACAGGGGAAAGGCTGCTCCCTGTTCCCTAATCCCTGTTCCCTGCATTTAGCGCCTTCTCAATTCCTGCTTCGACGAGTGGCGCCATTACCGCATAGCCTGCCGCAGTGGGATGCACCCCATCCTTGCTCAGGCTGACGGGGAGTCCATCGCGCTCATCCTTCATGGGTGTGTGGTAGTCCACGTAGACTAATCCTCTATCCGCCGCAAAAGCTTTGATCCACTTGTTCAGAGCCACAACCTTCGCGGCCGGCGCGAGGCCTGGCCTCCAGGGAAAGTCGAATGCAGGCATGACGGAACACAGCACCACGCGGATATGATTCGCGGCGGCGAGTTCGGCCATCGAAAAGAGGTTGTCTTCAATCTGCTGCAACGTCTCTGGGCCGGTATTGCCGGCGATGTCGTTGATTCCCGCAAGAATCACCACAACCTTCGGTCCCAGAGCAATCACGTCCTGGCGGAAGCGGACGAGCATCTGCGGCGTGGTTTGCCCGCTGATGCCTCGATTGAGGTACGGCTTGCCGGGAAAATAGCTGTCGGGTCCCTCGATTCGCCAACCCTCGGTAATCGAATCGCCCATGAATACGACGCGGTTTTCACCCGGAGCGGGCGCGAGCAGAGCTGCGTCGGCGGCATGGAACTTGCCCAGCCAAGGCCAGTCGAGCTTGGGGTCGTACGAGGTGGAACTCAGAACCACCGGAGGGGGTGCGGGGGCAGGAGCGACCTGTGTTGCCGGCGGCGCCTTGGTTTCCGGCACATTACCCGGCTCCTGGGCCATGAGGGGGCCAGAGACTAGCAGTACGGCCAGGGCCACTGTGGCGATGAAAGCGGGGGACATCGGGATTCGATTCACGAGAACATCTCCATTTTTCAAAACGAGAAGGAATGACACGGCCCCAAAGCCGGCCTTCAGTTCGCGGCTCCGATTGTAGGGAAGAGGGTTGCGGGTTGGCCAATCCGTTTTTCCACAATACGGCCCCGGACCTGCACCGGCGTCCGCTCGCGGCTCATGCGCTAGGCTTGAAGCAGATGAGTGTCTGTCCGATCTGCAATGGAGTTGGCCTGGTCCGCGTGGTCAATGGCACGGGACTTTGGGTGTCGCGCGCCTGCGAGTGCCAGGAGATGGTGCGCGAAGAGCGGCGCCTGGCCGCGGCGCACATCCCCGAGCGGTACCGGCATTACACGCTGGATGGCTACGAAACCGCCTTCCGCGGAGCAGACCCATCTCTGGGACGCGCTCACTTGACCGCGCGCAAGTTCGTTGAGGCCTACCCCGTGGATACCGCGGGGAAAGGACTTCTTTTTACGGGCTCCATCGGCGTAGGAAAGACCCACCTGGCTGTCGGCGTTCTTCGCCGCCTGGTGCAGGAGCGCGGCGTCAAGGGCCTTTTCTGCGACTACCGCGAGCTGCTTAAGAACATCCAGAACAGCTACAACCCGCAAGTGAATACCACCGAGCTTGAATTGCTCAAGCCTGTCTTTGCCGCCGAAGTGCTGGTTCTTGACGACCTGGGCGCACAGAAGCCCAACGAGTGGGTGTGGGATACGGTCGCCCTCATTTTCAACACCCGCTACAACGACAGGCAAACCACCATCATCACCACGAATTACTCCGATCTGGCAGCCGGAAGCGGCGGGCAGACGGAAGCGGAGCGCGCCGCACGCGAGCAAACGCTGGGCGACCGCATTGGCGACCGCATGCGGTCTCGCCTGGCTGAGATGTGCGTCCGCGTGGAAATGACCGGCGAAGACTTCCGTCAGACGGTCAAACGCGCCCGCTTCGGCTAGAGGGAGTCGAAACGGGGCGCGCTCATCGGGGAGTGTCTCGTTTCAGTACACAGAACCAGCTCATTTCCGTACAGATTTGCGTCCTGATTCGATACACTTCCGCCAGAAAGGTCTCCATGCGCAAGACTCTGGAAGCCATTGGCATTGCATTTCTGGCCCTGTTGGCCTGGATTACCTGGAGCGCGTTGAATGGCCCGAACCCGCTCCCGCAGCGCATTCCAACCCACTTCAACGCCATGGGTGAGCCCAATGCGTGGGGCTCTCCAGCCACCCTCTGGCTCCTGCCTGCGGTGGCCGCGTTTGTGTTCCTGCTGATCTCCGTGGTTTCGATGTTTCCCGCCGCCTTCAATTTTCCGGTTCGTTCCACGCCTATGAATCGGCCTCGCCTGGTAGCGCTCACGCTGCAGATGATGGCGTGGGTCAAGGTGGAACTGGTTTCTTTGTTTCTCTACATTCAGTGGTCCATCATCGAGTCCGTGCGGCAGGTCCATGCAGCGCTATCGCCGGTGATCGTGCCCCTTTTCCTGGTAGCCGTGTTTGTCACCCTCGCCGCACACGGGGTCGCCGTCTTCCGCGCTGCACGGGCGGGCGCCTATTGAGCATCTGATTAAGCCGGTCAAGCAACGGGTATCGGCGTCCAGTAGCATTCCCTCAGGGGCTAGAGCCCAGCAAATCGAGGACAACTGGCGGCACGGCTAAAGCCGTGCTCTTTCAAAGCAACATGCGTTTGACTCGATCAGAAGTTCCCAGGAGTGGTCTTTTTTTCATCGGATGGGTGAAACTCAGAACAGCCACAGGCTACCCAGTACCAGCAGAATGGCGGCGACGGTGACTGCCTGGTAGGCAAGATCGTCGCGCCTCGACGATGGCGTGGCAGCTTCAGCAGATGGAGACAGGCAGCTGGGTGAGGATTGCTGTGTTGGATGCATGGCTGACCTGCCTTTCTGTGCCTTGCGGCGAGTTACGCATACGCATCAAGATCGGTTCCTGCGCTTGCAACTTTAGACGCTGAATCCGCGCAGGAGATTCTCGAAACCTTGTAGAGATTCGGTGAAAATGTTCTCTCTTCAACACCGTGTCAGTCCATGGCGAAAAAGCACCGTCTCACTAACAAGAACGAGGGACGCCACACAATTCCTTTGCCAACGGGTGTAAAATCCGCTCGTGAGCACTGGTCCGCAACTCGTTCCCTCCGCTGCCCGCGCGCCGGAGCCACGGGAGCGCAACTGGCTGCCGGTGGCAATTGCCGCCGCGGTGGTTGTGGCGGTGGCGGTCGTCGCCATTTTGTTGCTGGAACACGGGAGGCCGAA
Organism: Occallatibacter sp.; assembly: GCA_052145815.1. Lineage (GTDB taxonomy): Bacteria > Acidobacteriota > Terriglobia > Terriglobales > Acidobacteriaceae > Telmatobacter. The sequence continues at coordinate 68,813 of JBKQNU010000047.1, read as the reverse complement.
AGCGACGGTTACGCCCATCTCGGCAACTCCGGATGCCTATGCAACCAGCTTGCCCATCAGCGGCCTGGCCATGAGCGAATCGTCCAACCTGGCTGGAGGCAAGGTCACTTACCTCGACGGGCACATCACCAACACCGGTACGCGCACGGTTACCGGCATTACGGTGCAGGTGTTGTTCAGGACTTTCGCGCATGAAGTCGCGCAGAACGAGACGCAGCCGCTCAAGCTGATCCGGATTCGGCAGCCATATGTCGATCTGGAGCCGGTATCTGCAGCTCCGCTGGCGCCGGGCGACGGGCGGGATTTCCGGCTGATCTTCGACGCCGTCTCGCCGGATTGGGACGGGACCTATCCGGAGATTCGCGTGCTGCACGTGGAGACGAAGTAGGGCCGGATCGCCGCTCAGCGCCGCAGGAAACATACGCGGTCGGTCCAATCCCATTCCCTGGTCTCCCGAATCAGATCGCGAAAAGCTCGGACAAGCCCGCCGATATCCGCGGGAGAGATAGTCCTCTCGTCTATGAAAATCACTCCGCCGTGTTGCAGGCCAGCTTCAGCCCAGGTCTTAAGCAGGGGCGGAATCGTTCTCCGGTCATACGTTACAAATGTCAGTCCCTGTGCCGCCGCTTCTCGCAGGCAGGCTGTGTCGTCCTGACCGAGAAAGTTACCGTCCTCCCATTCCGTCAAAGAGTAGACGGCGATGCCACGACTTGAGCGTCGCAGGCCCTTGGCTACCTGGGGCGAAATATGCTCATCGAGCAGCAAGCGCAACATGTCAGCGCTTCGCGGCCTTGCCCACGACAAATTCGGAGGCTTGCGGCAACATGCGTTTCAGCGCCGCAAAGTCCATTGAGTCATTGTCGGCGATTTCCTCGTTAATCTCTTCCGCGAAGGCCTCTGCGTAATGAATGGCCGCCTGGATCTTCGTGGGTGGCCAATCCAGATGCTTTGCCACCGCCTTCGCATCTCCCGCATGGCTGCGCACCAGGAGCACAATCTCCCACACCGCCAGTGTGCTCCCCTGAATGCAGGCTTGGCGGCCGGCTGCCGAGTCTCTGAAGTCAATGAAAGCAAACTCGGAGCGGCGAAGCCCCTCCTCTACCAGCCGGGCGCTGGCGTCGCTGGCAGTCCATCCGTGGCGCCGGGCCATACGCCTGAGGCGCTGGCTGCTCTCTGACGGTAGACGCATGCTGATTACGGTGGATTGGGTTGCGGGCATTGGCGGAATCCTTACTTTGTCATTTCTGTAAGTATTATAACTCCATTGAGGCTTCTTCTTATCGAGCGAAACTTAGCGGCGGGACCCATTTTCCACTTGGCGGTGTCTAAGCCATCAGTAAACCGAACCGTCGAGGAAACCAATGCAACTGACCACTCGATGCCAAAGGCTCCAAATAAACCTCCCATTATTCCTTGCAGCACTCGCCTGCGTTCCTGTTGCTCCTGCTTTCGAAACGCAGTCGAGTGATGTTCCCGCCAAGATTGCTGACCAACCGCTGACCGCCGAGCAACTGGCTGTGTACCGCACGATGCTTGTGAGCTGGTATCAGGGCGAGAAAGCCAAAATCAATCTTCGTGTCCTGACTGACCCGGTAACCGCAGTGGGAGACTCGCTCGACAAGAGGTGCCTCAAGGGTTTGAGTATGGAACCTCTAGCGGCGGGGGTCGCGCACCGCATCCGAAAGGAAGATCTGGCTCGGCTGGGGCCGTTCGAGTTTCGCCTAATCGAGCCTAAGGCCGGTGCAAATGAGGTGTCTGACAACGATCCTGGGAAGGCGATACAGAAGGGTGAGGCCGTGGATGCGGCCGTTGAGAACGGCTTCGCGCACGGCCTGCTGACGGTCGGGGAAATTCAGTTTGACAAGACGCATACGCATGCTTTGGTGTCCTTCAGTTTTGTTTGTGGAAGATTGTGCGGGAACGGAACGACGATGCTGCTGGAAAAGACAGGCGGTATCTGGAGGAAGAAGGCCCAGTGCGGTGGATGGGTCTCCTGAGGCGGGGACATCCAATGACGAGCGAAGTGCTTCAAGGCACGGTGGGGGACTATCTCCAGCCGGGTTATGGCCCGACCAAATCGCGTGCTGTAGATGTGAGCCAGATCACCTGGTTCGCCTGTTTTGGCCTTTAGAATCGATTCTGTATGGAACCTCAAAATGTCATTTCAGCCGTCCCGTACACGATTCTCGACGGCAGCCGCTTTGTCCGCGCTTGTTTGCGCCGGCCTGTCGACCGCACGCCGGTCTGGTTTCTGCGCCAGGCAGGGCGTTATATGCAGGAGTACCGCGATGTCCGCAAGCACCACACGCTGGTAGAAATCTGCAAGCAGCCGGAGATTGCCGCCGAGGTGACGATTACCGCCGCGGAAAAACTGGGAGTGGATGCGGCCATCATCTTCGCGGACCTGCTGCTGCCCCTTGAACCCATGGGGCTGCCCTTCGAGTTTCAGGCCGGCGAGGGTCCGGTGGTCCATCATCCGGTGCGCACGGCTGAGGACGTTCGCGCCCTGCGAACCGACCGGGCGGACGACCTGGGATACGTGGCGCGGGCGATTCAGAGAGTTGCTGCGCATTTCCGCGACCGGCTGGGCATCATCGGCTTTTGCGGCGCACCGTTTACGCTGGCCAGCTACATGATCGAGGGTGGTGGCTCAAGGAATTACATCCACACCAAGCAGATGATGTATCGCGACACTTTCACCTGGCGTCTATTGCTGGACAAGATCGTAACTGTGCTGGAGCATTATTGCCGCCTGCAGGTGCTGGCCGGGGCGGACGTGATCCAGATCTTCGATAGTTGGGTGGGCTCGCTGGCCCTGGCGGACTATCGCGAGTACGCTTTCGAGGCTTCCAAGCGGCTGGTGCGCTCGGTACAGCAGATGGGTGTGCCCGTCATTTACTTCGGCGTAGAGACGGCGGGACTGCTGACGGAGATGGCCGCAACCGGAGCGGACGTGATCGGCCTCGACTGGCGGCAGCCTCTCGATGAAGGCTGGCGCGCGGTGGGCCACGGGCATGCCGTGCAGGGCAACCTGGATCCCATCACGCTCTTTGCGCCGCTGGAGGTTCTTGAACTGCGCGTGAAGGAGATTCTGCGCGCCGCCAATGGCCGGCCAGGGCATATCTTCAACCTGGGCCACGGAATTGTTCCCAATACCCCGGTCGAGAACGTGCAGGCGGTGGTCAAAATGGTGCGGGAGTTTCGGCTGGAGGGCGCAAATGGCTAAGAGCGCCGTCCTGCTGCTCGCCCACGGCACACCCGAGACTGTCGAGCAGATTCCGGAATACCTGCGCAACGTTGTGAGTGGGCGTCCGATGCCCCAAGCAGTCATTGAGGAGATACAGCACCGCTATTCGCTGATTGGCCGCAGCCCCCTGACGGAGATCACGATGGAGCAGGGCCGCATGGTTCAAGCCGAACTGGCCGCGTCTGGACTGCCGGCGCCGGTGTATGTCGGGATGCGCAACTGGCGCCCCTACATTCCGGACGTTGTCCGCCAGATGCGGGCCGACGGCATTGAAGAGGCAGCGGTGATCTGCATGGCGCCACAGAACTCACGCACCAGCGTCGGGCTCTACCGCCGCGCCGTGGAAGCGGAGGCTGGCGGAGTGCGCATCGACTTTACCGAAGGCTGGGCGCATCAGCCGCTACTGATTGAGGCTTTTGCAGAGCGGCTCCGTCCGGCGTTGAGCAAGCTGAGCGCCGAGGTTGGCCATCCGGTACCGGTGCTGTTCACGGCCCACAGCGTGCCCTGCCGCACGGTGCAGGCACCTGTGGCAAATCCAAACGCAGATGCGCAGCCGCGGCTTTGGCCCGGCACCGGCGCTGATCCTTACGCGGAAGAAGCGAAGGGAACTGCCGCGCTGGTCGCACAACGCGTCCCGGAGATCGCGCGTTGGTGGTTTGCATTTCAGAGTCAGGGCGCCAGCGGCGGCCCATGGATTGGGCCCAGCGTGGAAAGCACTCTGGACTCCATCGCCGCCGAGGGCGTCAAAGCCCTGGTTCTTCAACCCATCGGCTTCTTATGCGACCACGTGGAAATCCTCTATGACGTAGATCATCTCTTTCGCGAGTATGCCGTCAAACTGGGCATCAAGCTGGAACGTCCAGAATCGCTGAATGCGTCGCCAAATCTTGCCAGGGCGGTCGCGGATCTGGCGCGCCTGGGTCTGGCGCGGCTTGACCAAGCTGCCCGGGAACGCTGCGCAGTAACTTAGGAGGGCTGGAAGCCCCTTGCATTCAATTCGAAGAGGCGGGCGGGAACGTCGCCGTCATGGTTCATGATTTGGGATCGGCCTAGTTTGATCGCAAAAGTCAATTGAGGATGCCGCCATTCCTCAGAGACATGATTCGTTCATCAAGCTTTAATATCTGAAAGGCGAGAATTGCAGTCCTGAGTCAGGGTATATGTTCTCGTCCCTCGGTCCATCAACCCGAGAGCTTGCGGGATAGCTCGATTTCGGCACTCAGACATTCGAGGCAGAAGCAAGAATATTTGGGCGGCATCCCCTCGAACAGGCTATGCTTTTGAATTGAACTGTGATGATCGCGGCCGAAGAGATCGGATTGTCATCAACTGGGTCATAGAAAGCTGTTGCCAGGAGATTTGACATGCACTGTAGAGACTGCGGAAACAAATTGCGCCGACTTGCACGCAAGGGCTTTCTGCAACTGACGGTCTATCCCTTCTTCGGATACTACCCATGGGAGTGCCCGGTTTGCCGGAAGACTCTCATGATCAGGAAGCAGTATTTGCGCAAGCGCCGGAGCGTTCAGGAACCCAGCGCCGACTAGAAGTGCTCCCGGCAGAAAGGTGGTCCCTGCTCAGGCGGGATTGATTATCAGGAGCGGAAGAAATTCCGGGCCAGAAACAACACATTCGCCGGCCGTTCCGCCAGCCGCCGCATGAAGTAGGGGTACCAGTCCCGCCCGAATGGAACATAGACGCGCACGTTATAGCCTTCGCGCACCAGTTGCCGCTGCAGGTCGCGGCGCACGCCGTAGAGCATCTGAAACTCGAAGCGGCTCGGGGCGATGTCATTCTGGCTGGCGAAAGCTTTGGCGGCCGCGACCATGGCCTCGTCATGCGTAGCCAGCCCGTGATAGATGGGGCTTGCCAGCATCATTTCGCTCAGCTTCACATAATTCTTATCCACGTCTGCTTTATCGGGAAACGCCACTTCCGGCGGTTCCTTGTATGCGCCTTTGCAGAGACGCACACGAATACCCTCGACCAGAAGTTGCTCGATATCCGCCTGCGACCGGTAAAGGTAGCTTTGGATCACAATTCCGATGGATCCACGCAGGTCGGGACGCGCGTGGGCACGGCGCACAATGTCCAGCGTGACCTGGGTGAGCGATGAGTCTTCCATGTCGATGCGCACAAAATTGCCCAGGGACTGGGCGTGCTCGGCCAGGCTCACGGCAATGCCTTCGGCCAGTTCCCTGGATAGCTCGAGGCCCATTTGCGTGAGCTTGACGCTGATGTTGGCATTCAATTTCCGGGCGCTGATCCAGTCCAGCAGTTCGTGATAGATATCGGCGGCGTGTTCCGCCTCCACTTCGGAACTGACGCTTTCGCCAAGCGAGTCAAGGGTGACGAGCATGCCCTGATGGTTGAGGGCCTCGGCCACGCGCAGGGCGTCGCCAATCTCCATACCCGCCACGAAGCGGGAACTCATCCGTCGGCCGAAGCGGGTATTCTCACAAAAGCTGCGAAGGGGTCGATTCTTTGACAGTGCAATAAAAGCGGAACGAAGAAGGGGCATTGAGCGATCCTGACGGGCGCATACGCTGTTTTGGGGCGCGGTTTCCGTACCCTTCAGTTTCGCACAATGGGCCTGTTGAGCGTTGAGGCGATTCAAGTGTGTGCACAGCAGGGCGTCGCTGTTTCCGTGGCTGTTCTCAGTACGCACTCCTCCGTGAAATCATCGTGATCTTTGAAACCCGTCTCGAAAAAGAAAGTGGGTAAGGACGAGCCGAAACGGGTGGCACCTTTCAGGAAATAGGAAAAGGCAAAAAGCAGGTCCTTCGACTCCGCTGAAGAGCGCTTCGCTCAGGATGACAGCATTTGGGTTGGGTCGTTTTACTGGACCTCAACTACTGTGCTGCCATGCGCGGGCAGGGTCACGCTTACGTCCTTTGCGGTCTTGCTGGTGTCCATGGTCCAGGCGTCCTGGGCGGCGTGTTTCTTATCGTCGAGGCCGAGTTCCTTCCAGGTGGCGCGCAGCGTGACCGGCTTGCTGTCGAGATTGAAAAAGGCGAAATATTCGGCGTAGCCGCGCGCACCTGGAGTGTTGATAGTGGCCCGCCATACGCGTGCATTTTCAAATCCTGCGCCAAGGCCCTCGACGGGACGGCTGAAAGAGGAGGCCTGGTCGATGAACAGCAGCGTCTGGTTGGTGATGAGCGAGCGCGTGTAGGCGTCGAGCTTGGTGAGATTGGCGCCGAGAATCAGAGGCGAGCGCGATACGCACCATAGGGTGTACTCGGTGCGCTCTTCGTCCGGCGTCAAGCGCGACTGACGCGGCTCACCCCATCCGGGATGCGGGGTCAGCGAGCCGAAGGGTAGCATGTCCTCATCGGGCCAGCTCCCGGGGCCCACATAGGGAACCCACTTGGCCAGGCGGTCGAAGGCATCGCGCGTGCCGATGGGAAACTCGCCGGCGCCGGGCTTGTGGTCGAAGGTCCATTGGTCCCAGTGGTCGTCGGCGATGCGCCACATCTGCGCGTGTTCGGCCACTTCTGCAGCGTGATCGAGCGACGTGGGGCCGGGAGAGAGGCTCAGCACGATGGGACGGCCGGTCTTCTTGATCGCCGCCGCAATTTGCGCGATCTCCGTGGGGCGGTAGGGATGGTCGCTGATGCAGTCCACCTTGATGTAGTCCAATCCCCAGGACGCGTACTTGCGCAGCATCGAGTCGTAGTAAGCCTGGCCAGCGGCATTATCCGCCACGCCCCAATTGCCCTCGTCCCACGGGCACGGCGAGTTGATATCGGCTGCGTCGGCGGCGTGGAAGTTCGAACCTGCAATGGGCAGGTTCTGCTTCACCACCTGGCGGGGAATTCCGCGCACAATATGAATGCCGAATTTGAGGCCCTTGGCGTGAACCCAGTCGGCCAGCGGCTTGAACCCGGCTCCGTTGACCGAGGAGGGGAAGCGGTTGGCGGTGGGAATGAGAATGCCATTGCCATCCCAGAGGTACTTGCGCGACTCCAGGTTGTTGCCGAAGGGGTTCTCCATGTACCAGCCTTCGTCGATCACCGCATACTCCCAGCCGAACTCGCGCAGGCCGGCAAGGACGGTCGCGTTGGCGCGGAAATCGGCCTCGTCGATGGTGAGGCCGTAGGCGTCCCAGCTATTCCATCCGAGCGGCGGCGAGGGTGCGGGGTTCTGGGCGGCGAGTTGCGTAGGAAGAGACATAGTGAGGGCGAAAATAGCGGAGAGAAAAATGCGAAGGGGAGCCATGCGGAAATCGTATACCAGGCGAGTGGTGCGTCGGAGAATGTTTGGGATTTCGGCCAGCTTTTTACGGCAAAACCAGGGATACTGTGTCCTGATTGGCTTCGTTGAAGGTCGCCGCCCACTGTTGGTCGCGTCGACTTGAGAGCCTTGGCCACGGGATACATCGTCCCTGGTTTTGCTATAGCAGGCCGGCGAAGAAAAAGCAGGTCCTTCGACTCCGCTGAAGTGCGCTTCGCTCAGGATGACAGATCACTGATAGGTGTGGCGCTTGAGGTCGGCAGAGGGGTCTCTGCACGCTAGAGGTAGCTGAGCCAGGCATCTTTGCGGCGCTGCTTGAGATTTGCGAACCATGCGCAGAGCGGATAGAGTGCGATGACGACCAGGGCCCAGGAAAAATAGACTCCGGGCAGGCTGAATCCCCATCCGGGCGGCGCGTTAAAGGGGTATTGGCCCAGATCGGGTGACTCGAACATGCGGTGCACACCGCCGAAACGCACCAGGCACACGACCACTGCGAACAAATGAATCAGTACCAGGTGAAGCACAAAATAAAACAGGGGCACGCGCCCATAGACCAGAGCCGGGCGCAGCCAGCGGGGTGTTCCGTCGTCGAATGCCCACAATAGCAGCATGGCCGGACCCAGGGTCATCAGCAGGAAGAGCAATGACGGCGGGTACTTGGTCGTATTCAGGAAAGATAGAAACGTGAAGAACGGTGATTCCTGATGGGTCCATGGCTCCTGATCGCCATAGTCATTGATGAAGCGCAAAACGATGAAGGCCGCGATCAGGCCGATCCCCAGTAGCAGCAGGAATTTCTTTCGGCGTTCCGCAGGCCACTCGAAGACTTTTCCCAGCGCGAAGCCTGCGGCGGTAACGCCTACCCAGGGAATCAATGGATATGCCACGAAAACCAGGTGGCCATGAGATTGATATATCGGCCCCGGCTGGTGCAGCATAACGAACAATGGCGCCAGCTTTCCAAAGAAAGAAGCATCCCCGATGTCCAACACATTGTGCAGGCCGATCATCAACACTCCGAACGTGGCGATGGCCCACCTGGGCAGGAAAACAAGTACGGACAGCGTGATCATGGCCCATCCAAGCGCCCAGATCACGATCAGCATGGTCACCCGGTAGTCGAAGTTGAATTGCATGGCGAAGCGGACCACGGTGACTTCAAGCAAGATCAGCCAAAGTCCGCGAGTGAACAGAAAGCCGGATAACGCGGCGCGCGACTTGTTGCGCATGGAAAGGCTGGCGCCCACACCGACGAGGAGAAAGAAGACCGGGGCGCAGATGTGCGTGATCCATCGGGTGAGGAAAAGCCCCGCGCTGGCCTGCGCAAGGTTGGTCGGGCTTATTCCGGGAGTGCCGAGGAAGTCGCGGGTATGATCGAGCGCCATCAGGATCATTACGATCCCGCGCATCAGGTCGACCGACTGCAGCCGCGGCCTCATGCCAGGGCGGGCTCGAGTACAGCAGTACGTGTGACGGCGATGACGCTGATGTCGTCTGCCTGGCCAAAGTTCTGGGCCACGCGCGCAACTTCGGCGGCGGTGCTTGCGGTCTCGAGCAATTGATGAACGCGCTCGAAGCCGAACAGGCGGCCCTCGGCGTTGGTGGCCTCAACAACGCCATCAGACATCAGAACCAGCCTGTCTGCTTCTTTCAAATTGAAGCGCATGACGGAAATCTCCGCGCCTTCGATCATGCCCAGCGGCAGCGTGCCCTCAATCGGCAGCGAATCCCCGTTGAGATAAGGCGGCATGTGGCCCGCGTTGGCCAGCGTGACGGCGCCGTCGGCTTCGATGCGCAGGGCGAGGCAAGTGGCCTGCGCGTCACCGCGGCCCATGAGCCGGCGGTTGAGCGCCTGCAAAACAAACTCCGGTTCGGAGTTCAACTCCGCGGTGCTGCGGATTGCGCCTACGAGCAGGGCTACCAGCATTCCCGCCTTGAGCCCTTTACCGGCGACGTCGCCAGCCACGATCAGCAAACTGCCGTCTGTTCTGTTGGGGATGATCTGGAAAAAGTCGCCGCCCACCTCGTGCGCCGGCCGGTATTCGCTTTCGATGACGAGGCCGGGCAGCGTCGTCTGTCCTTCAGGCAGGATCACCTGCTGCACTTCCTGCGCCTGGCGTACGTCGAGCGCCATCTGGCGCTGGTACTTCATGCTGACGAGCAGACGGCGCAGCAAGAGAACAGCTACCGCCGCCACCAGCAGAAGGTTGGCAAGGAAAAATACGGAAATGTTGGCTCCGAAGACCAGCCAGTTGGTGCGAATGTGGAGTACACGCAGCTCGTTTTGAAAGCCTGAGATTGCCGAAAACAGGGTCGCGGGCAAAACCACCCAGCCGTCCAGGCCCTGATCGCGAATGCCCATGAAGACGTTGCTTAGCATGAGTAGAGCCAGCAGCAGGCGGACCCCGATTGAGGTGAGGTGAAATGCGTGGCTGACCGGCTGCGAGACCAGGTTGAAGAAGATATTCTCGCCCAGGGCATTGGAAACCATGAGCACAAGCACCAGGCCGGCCAGCACACCCGGCATCCAGGTGGGCCGTCGCAGACGAAACCAAACTCGCCACACCATGACCCATCCTGTGTAGAAAAGCGGGACGAGGATCACATCCTGAAGAATGGTAAGCGGAATGGCGCCTACCAACTGGGTCCAAGAGCCGATACAAATTGAGGCATAGAAGGCCGAGGAGATGAACAGGACCAGTCCAATCCAAAGGTAGACGCGATCGGAGCGGTCGAAGAGCAAAAGGCTGCAAGCAACAATGCTCAGAAGCCCAAAGCCGAGGGCGATGATGGGGGTGAGGATGTAGGAGCGAATCAACTCAAGCCAGCGCATCTGATGGCGTGCGGTGACTGCGCCAGACTGGCCAAGAAGCGGCGCCGTGTGGAAGCCGCCGACGTCGTTGCTTTCGAGCAGTGTGTTCGGCTCCATCCACAGGCGGAAAGCGATCACTTGCGTACTCTCATGCCCGGGACTGCCGGCACTGGCAGCGGATTCAGGCAGCGCAAACATGACCGGCTGGGTGAAATAGACGACTGGGTGTGCTCTGGAGAAATCTCCGAAGTGGCCGACCAGCGTGCCGTTGTCGAATGCCTGGTAGGCGTCATCCACATTGGACGGGCCGGCCAGCGCCAGCTGCTCTCCTGGTTTTGTCACCACCTGCACGCGAATGCGGTACCAGGCATAGCCCCAGTAGCCGGGATGTCCTTTGGCTGTCCAGCCGGGCACAAATTCCGACAATCCGGAGATAGGGTCGGTGGCTCCGCTTTCAGGCGTCAGATCGACGTTCTCCCAGCCGGAGTCGTCGAAGGCGGGTTCGGACCAAAGCGGGCTGCCGGTCTTTGGATCGGTGGGCGAGTCGCCGGTATGGAACTTCCACGGGCCGTAAAGCGCCACTACGCTGTTGCCGAGGCGAATCTGCTCGCTGTCAGGGGTTGCGGCCTGAGCGCGCGCGGCGTCCTTGCTTGCGGACGACTGCGCGGACATACCGCAGGGAATTAACAAACTCACCAGGATCAGAACCGCGAAACGGGAATGACGCACCAAGGCTTGACCTCAACTTTCACGGGGGAGCCGCTGCTGGCACTATAACGATTCAATGCCGCTGGCGGGAATCATTTTCTTGTAGGGACCGTCGCAGTCAAGTGCGATAAGCTTGAGCCGAGGTATTCATCCATGCGTCTTCGCGCCCTGGGCCGCGGGGCTCTTGCGTCGCTGGTTCTTGTCTTTGGGCTTGCGCTGGGAGCTCAGCAGCCTTCCGTTGAAACTGCGCCGAACCCGCCGTTGCCGGTCATTCATATTGACAGCGGGCCTAACTCAGCCCAGGCGCAGAGCCGGCATTATGTGGTGCTGGTGTCGCTTGACGGCTTCCGCTGGGACTATGCCAAGCGCGATGGCGCAACGCATCTGCTGTCCCTGGGCAAGCGGGGCGTGTGGGCTCCTGAAGGCATGTTGCCCAGCTATCCTTCGGTCACGTTTCCAAATCACTTCACCATCGTGACAGGCCTCTATCCCGAGCATCACGGGCTGGTGGCAAACAACTTTTACGACGGCACAAAGCAGGCGCGCTATGGCATTGCAGACGCGACGGCTGTGACCGACGGTTCGTGGTATTCCGGCACTCCCCTATGGAGCCTGGCGGAGAGCCAGGGAATGCGCAGCGCGTGCTTCTTCTGGCCGGGGTCGGAGGCCAAGATTGCCGGCTTTCGGCCAACGTACTACCTCAAGTTCGACAACAAGATTGACGACACCGCGCGCATTCAGCAAGTGCTCGCGTGGCTGCGGTTGCCCGCGGCAGACCGGCCCCATTTCATCACGCTCTATTACTCCGAGCCCGACCATGAAGGCCACGAGTTCGGACCCGACGCGCCGGAGACCAAGGCCGCTGCGCTCAAGGTGGACGGACTGATCGGAAAACTCAAGGCGGGGCTGGATGCGACCGGCTTGCCGATCGATTTGGTCGTGGTGAGCGATCACGGCATGGCCAAGGTGCAGGGAGGATGGATTACGCTCGACCAGTTCGCCGACCTGACCGGATTCGATGCGGTGGGGACGTTGCTTTACGGGAAGACCGAGGAAGATCGGGTTCGCGTTTACAACCAGCTCAAGAAGGCTTCGCCGCAATTCGTTGTTTATCGTCGCAAGGATGTTCCCGCCGCGCTCAACTACAACCAGAATCCACGCGAGGGTGACCCGGTGGTGATAGCAACGGGACCGTACGCCATCCGCGCCCACGCACCGCCCGAGGGCAAGCCGGATCAGCCACCGATCCCAGGAATGCATGGGTACGATCCGAACTTGCTGCCGGAGATGAAGGCCAGCTTCTTTGCTGCCGGTCCTGATATTGTGCAGGGAAAAACGGTGGCGCCTTTTGAGAATGTGAATCTCTATCCATGGTTGGCGCACATGCTGGGTCTTACCGCACCCAAGACGGATGGCAGTCTGAACGTGCTGGCGGGAACGTTGCGGGATGGTGGGGGCGCGGCGGAGAAGTGAGGGATGGTTGGGTGATTTGCTTTCGCTCAAGAAAGGGAAAATGAAAAAGCGGAAGCAGGTCCTTCGACTCCGCTGAAGTGCGCTTCGCTCAGGATGACAGACCATAAATAGAGGCAGGATGAAAGTCACCGATTACAGGGAGTTGGGTGAGGATGAATGTAGTTCTCGGAATTGACGGTGGAGGGACGCGGACACGCGCCTCGATTGTTGCAGGTGATCGAGTGCTGGCGCGGGCGGAGAGCGGTTCCATCAAGCGGCTGCGCGTGGGCGCGGAAGCGGCCGAAGCCAACTTGCGGGCATTGCTGAAGGATGTTTACGCGCAAGCGGGCGTGAGCGGCGTCGTTGCAGCTTCGTGCGGCGTTGCCAGTTGCAGTCTTCCCGGAACGGTGGAGTGGATCACTGCCGTTTTAGAGGAGTTTGGGGCTGAGCGCACCGAGGTAGTCGGCGACGAAGTCATCGCCCTGGACGCGGCTTTTCAGGGCGGTCCGGGGATCCTGCAGATTGCGGGAACCGGCTCCAACACCATTGGCCGCGCGCCGGATGGAAGCCGGGAGTGCGCCGGGGGCTACAGTTCACGGCTAGGCGATCAGGGCTCCGGCTATTGGATCGGCCTGCACAGCGTGCGCCGCGCACTCACTGCGTATGACCGCGAGGAGCCGACGCAGGTCCTCAAACGGGTAGGAGAGATCTGGGGCACCCCCAGCCTTGAAGATCTGGTGAGCCTGGGTGATAGCTCGCCCGGGCCGGACTTTGCCGCGCTGGCGCCGGCGATCAATGAGCTTGCTGAGGCAGGCGATGCCGTTGCTCTCGGGGTGCTGCGCCAGGCCGCGGCCGACCTGGTGGATTTTGTGCTGCTGGTGCGCGAGAAGTTGCGCCGCAAGCATGGGATTGCGGGCGAGGTTCCGGTGGCCTGGACCGGCGGCGTGGTAGAAAAGATGACCATCGTGCGTGAAGTATTCTTCGCCGGCCTCAAGGCCGCTGCACCGGAGATGCCAGTCGGCAGCGAGGGTGTGGTTTCGCTTGACGGCGCCCTGTGGCGAGCCAAGCGGATGGCGGGGCAAGCTTGATCGATCTCCCAATTCGAGGATCAGACACACAGGGAAAGGGTGCTGAATTTTTAGCTCAGCTCGCCTTGCGGCCATTCAGGAACGAGGCTGCCAGTTTTCCATCGGCATTCACGGCGACGATGTTGGCGGCGTCCCCTGGGGCCAGTGAACCGGCTTGGGCGCCGAGGCCGGTCATGGCGGCCGGGTTGGCGGTGAGCAGGCGCAGGCCCTGCTCCACCGACGCGCCGGTGAATGCAAGAAAATTGGACAGTGCCTTGTCCAGCGAAAGCACGCTACCGGCCAGCACGTCGCCGAACGAGGCTCTGCCGTTGGCTACATGGATTCTGAGGCCGGCCAGGGAATATTCGCCGTCCGGCATGCCCGCGGCGCTCATGGCGTCGGTGATGAGAATGGCGCGCTCGGGGCCCTTGCAGCGCCACCAGATTTTTACCATCTCCGCTGTGTTGTGGATGCCGTCGCAGATCAGTTCGGCAAAGAGAGAATCTGTCGTGAGCACAACACCGAGGATTCCCGGTTCGCGGTGGTCCAGCGGCCGCATGGCATTGAAGGTGTGGGTCGCGCTCACGGCGCCGGCAGCGATGACCGCGCGGGTTTCTGCAGCGATGGCATTGGAGTGGCCCACAGAAACGTGAACGCCCCGCGCCGTTGCGTGCGCTGCAAATTCGACGGCTCCAGGCAACTCCGGGGCCAGCGTCATCAGACGGATGTTTCCCTCGGCAGCTTCATACATCCTGTCGAAGAGGGCGATATCAGGAGCGCGCAAAAGTCCGGGTGGATGAACGCCGCGCTTCAGATGGGAAAGGAACGGACCCTCAAGATGAATGCCGATGGGCCAGGTGATGGCCTGGTCAGCATCCGGCGGCTGCCTCAGCAGCTTGGCGAGTCCTGACAACGCCTGCAGCGTCGTGTCCGTGGGAGCGGTAACCGTGGTGGCGAGATAACGGCCAGTACCATGCGCTGCGAGAAAGCGGCCTATGGTGGTGAGCGCTTGCGGCGTTGCCTCCATCACATCGTGGCCGGCGGCGCCGTGAATGTGGACATCGAAAAAAGCGGGAGACAATGTGGCTTCGGGATAGTGGAAGACAAGGTCACCGCCTGCGACGGGAAGATCGCTTGCCACGCGGGTGTCGATCGAGGCGATCCGTCCGTGTTCGATCAGAATGACGGGGTGGTCCAGCAGGCTCGTGCCGTTCCAAAGCCGTTTCGCAGTCAGCACCGTTCGCATATCAGAAGATTAACGCACGGCAGTCCCAGAGCGCCTGCTGCGTGCGCAGGCGACCAGACTTAGTGAATGAGGAGCTTGCCCCCGGGTACCCGCAAACCGGCCGCCGTCTGCGTTTCCGTCAAGGCCGCCTGGGTTGCGGCCAGCTCCGCCTGGCAGGCGGTCAGCTGCGCAGACAGCATCGCGAATTGCGAATCCAGATGCGTACGCAAATCCTTAATGGCCTGCTCCAGCCGGTCGTTGGCGGCAATCTGTTCCGCCTGGCTCAGTTGCACTGCTTTCAGATTGGGGAGCACAACATCGGAAAGCAGCTGAGTAACGGAAGCGATGGGATCGTTCATGAGAGGATTCTAAGCAGAAATCGACTCAGACGCCTCATTACGGCTGGGTGGCCATTGGTAACGGCTGCCAACCGCAAAGCCGGTACGACCGATGTTACGCAGGATTGAAGCGCAAGAGAGCCCAGGTTTGTTAAGGTTTTGCCATGAAGATGAAGGTTTTGCTGACGGTCGTCGGTTCGATCTTTCCATTTGGCGCGGGGTACCTTGCGGCCCAAACGGTTGATTTGCCCACCAGCAAGCAGTTGATTGGCGAGATTCCCGGCCATCCGCAACGCTTGAACAGCCTGCCCATGACGATGGCCATCTCTCCCGACCACCGCTTCGTGGTCACAGTCAACGCCGGATATGGAACGGTCGAGTCGCACTATGAGCAATCGCTGGCGGTGCTGGACACGGTGACCGGCTCGGTGGAGGATTTTCCTGACGACCGCACTCCGATAGGCGCCAGCCAGACGCTCTTTTCCGGGCTTGCGTTCAGCCGCGACGGCAGGCACCTCTACGCCAGCATGGGTTCGCTCACGGTCCCGGAAGGCGACGGCAAGAAGGCTACCGGCAGCGGCGTTGTTGTATACAGCTTCAAAGCGGGCCAGATCGCGGCCCAGCGCTTCATTCCCCTGCCTTTGCAGCAGCTTGCTCCGGGCAAGAAGACCAGGCTGATTGGCGGTGTAGAGGGCGACAAGGGAGTCCCGTTTCCTGCGGATCTGGCCGTCGTTGGTCCGGCAGACCCTGCCCTGGAAAGGCTGCTGGTAGCCGACAACCTCTCTGACGATGTGTTGCTGATCGATCCCGCGACGGGCAAAATCGAGAAGCGATTCGATCTATCCGAAAGCAACGCGGTCCCTTCCACCTATCCCATTGCTCTGATTGTGCCCCATCATGGCGGTCGTGCGTTTGTGGCTCTTTGGAATTCATCGGAGATTGCCGAACTCGACCTTGAAAAGGGAAAAGTAGGGCGCAGGCTGGCGCTGCTCAAGCCACAAGACCCCGTGGCTCCCGGCACGCATCCCTGCGCTTTTCAGCTTTCGCCAGACGAGAAAACGCTTTATGTTGCGCTGGCCAATCGGGACGCCGTGGCAGCGGTGAATGTCGGGCCGGGAGAGTACAACGGCGAGTTTTCCGTTAAGGGCTACTTCGACACGCGGCTTCCCGGGCAAAGCTACTTTGGCGCCGAGCCTGAGGCGCTGGCGATGAATGCGGACGGCAGCCGGTTATATGTCGCCAACGCCATCAGCGACGCCATTGCCGTGATCGACCCGCAAGAACTGACGCGCAAGGCCGTGAAACAGGGCATGGTTGAACCCATCGGCTTCATTCCTACCGAATGGATGCCGATGGCGCTCGAGTTTCTTCCCACCCCCAACGGCGGCAAGCTCTACGTTGCAACGGCAAAGGGCATGGGCACCGGGCCCAACGGCGCTCCCATGAACTATACAGATTCAAATGACAGGCGGGTTCATCGGCCAACAACGTATATCGTCACCCTGCTGCACGGCTCGCTGGCTGTATTGAACGCGCGGGACGTTGAATCGGATTTGCCGCAATGGACCTCGGTGGTGATGGAGTCCAATCGCATGAAAGCGGCGGCGGAGAAGATTACCTTTGCCGGTGCGGACCAGAATCGCATCAAGCACGTGATCTAATCATCAAAGAAAATCGGACATACGACCAGGTGTTTGGGGACCTGAAGAAGGGTGGCAAGCCGGTGGGCAACGGCGATCCCGGTTTGACCATGTATGGCGCGGATGTTACGCCGAACCTGCACAAGCTTGCGTTGCAGTTTGGCGTGCTCGATAACTTCTACGACTCGGGCGAGGTGTCGGGCGACGGGCACGTCTGGTCGACCGCCGCCATCGGAACGGATTATCTGGAGAAGACCTGGCAGCAATCGTATCGCGGCGAACAGCGCAGTTACGACTACGAAGGCGTGGTGGCCGAGGGACTGCCGCTGGAACAGCGTATTCCCGATGTGAACGAGCCAGCCAGCGGCTACCTGTGGGGCAACTTGGCCGCGCATGGGAAGACCTACTATCACTTCGGCGAATTCATTGCGACCACCTTCTGCGACGAGGTGAAGACCGCAAACCCGCAGCAGGGCTCCGTGCTCGAAGGTGCTCGCTGCGCGCACAAGGCTGTTGAGCCGGGCGAATCGCTGCCGGAGGAGTGGGGCGGAGGAGTGAACAAGTGGGCATGGCCCATTCCGCTCATCGCGTCGAACAAGGCGACCAAGCCGGAGTTGGTGGGGCATTTCGCCGAGGAGGCTCCGGACTTCAACCTGTTGGTGCCCGACCAGGTGAGAGTGGAGATCTTTCTGCGTCATTTGAAGGGATGGATTGCGGATGAGCAAGAGGGCAAGGACACTATGCCCAACTTCGTGATGCTGCGACTGGGCAACGACCACACCGCAGGCACACGCCCCGGCGGACCGACGCCCAAATCTTCGGTAGCCGATAACGACCTGGCGGTGGGGCGCGCTGTGGATGCCATTTCGCATTCGCCCTACTGGGACTCGACAGCGTTCTTCATTATTGAGGATGACGCGCAGAACGGCGGCGATCACGTCGATGCACACCGCAGCCTGGCGCTGGCCATCAGCAAATACGCACCGCACACCGCCTCCGGCGAGCCCTTTGTCGACAGCCGCTTCTACTCAACCGTAAGCGTGGTGCGCACCATGGAGACGCTGCTCGGCTTGCCACCGATGAACAACAACGATGCGCTCTGCTCGCTGATTTCGACTTTGTTTACGGGGCTCGGCGATCCGGCGCCGTTTCAGGCAGAGTATGCGAACCGCGATAACGGGCTCATCTACAAGGCAAACGAAAAAACCGCGGCGGGCGGGAAAGAGAGCATGAAGATGGATTTCCGCCACGCCGACCACGCGGATGCGCAGAAGCTGAATGTGATTCTGTGGAAGGACGCGATGGGCGACAAGCCGGTGCCGGCGATGATAAGAGAGCGGCGGAAAAAGGCGACCAAGGACGATGACGATGATTAGGGCGCGAAGGAAACCTCCTGTTGCAATTTGGAAGAGTTGCATGGCCGCCGCTCGATTCCAACGGAGCTGGTGATGCGCAGAAGTCAATGTATTTGTCTGGCGGCGATGTCAATGTGTGCGGCCACTGCGATTTGCCAAATGGCTCCCCCGGCAGTGGTTGCCATCGCTTCAGGGCCAACATTATCGCTCTACAACGAATCTGGAGAAGAGGTTCGAAGCGTCGATCTGAAACGTCCCATTGCAGGGTTTGCGGTTTCGCCAGACCGCAGGAAGCTCGTGGTGGTTTCGCCCGATACCGAGCATGGCGGTGCGCTGATTCTTATCGATGTGAAATCCGGCGCCACACGGCGATTGACGAGTGGCCATCAGGTGTTTCGTCGGCTTGATACCGGTGAGACCGAAGTCTACGACAGCCCCGCATTCTCCCCGGACGGTCGCAGCCTTGCGTTTGCAGCTCACGGAAACAGGCACGACGACGGAAATGACGCATGGGAAAACAGCGGCCCGATCGGTGTCATTGATCTTGCCACGGGAAAGATCCAGGTGTTGAAAGCGACGAGCAATATTGACGGCAATGGGCCGTGTTCAGAGAGCGATCCGCAATGGTCCCCAGACGGGAAATGGATACTCTTTAACTGCGAGGATGGCGCGTTCATCACTGATGCGCGAGGCAGGGCTCTTCGCGATTTGAAGATTACGTCAGACTCCCTCAGTGGAAGCGCGGTCGGATGGGTAGGCACTCATTGTGTGTTGTATGAACAAGTCCCGGAGCAGCAGGGCCATTTTGAATTCGAACATGAGGCATTAAAGGTCCTGGAGCTGAACAGCATGCGCAGCATCGACGCCGGTAAGATGCTTAGCTGGTTCCATATTCAAGAGGGTGGAATTCAACGGGCGTCCGGGGCCGCAATAATCCAACAGACCAATTCCAGCCTGGTGGTTGCGACACGGAAAAGGGAGTGGGTGCTTCCATTGGAAAGAGATCGACGTGAGCCACAGACAGTTGCAGGTCAGCTGCTGACTGGTTGGGATGTGAACTCTATTCCAGATGTATGCAGATGAATCGGGTATACGTTTGTTCAACCGCACGAGCCGTAGAGGGTGGCAACCGCTAAACTATCCCCATGGCAAAGCGAATCGGTGTGCATCTGGGTACAGCAGGCGGCGCTTCGAACGCCGTGGAGCGGGCGCGGGAGATTGGGGCCAATACGTTTCAGTTTTTTTCTTCCAGTCCGCGCATGTGGCGCGCGCCCAAGGTTGATCCCAAGCAGGCCGAGCGCATGAAAGAACTGCGCGCGAAGCTCGATGTCGGCCCGATTGTCATTCATACAAGCTATCTGGTCAATGTGTGCAGCCAGACCGATACTGTCAGGGAAAACAGCATTGCTGCGTTTCGGGGCGAGATCGAGAGAGCCCTGACGTTTGGCGCTGAATACCTGGTGCTGCATCCCGGCTCCTGGAAGGGCCTTACGCGCGACGAGGGCCTTAAGCTGGCGGCGGATTCGATCAAGCGCGCGATTGACGGGCTGGCGTGGCAGAAAACTGGGTTTCACATACTCATTGAAAACACGGCAGGAGCGGAGTTCTCGCTGGGTGGCAGCTTTGAGCAGGTGGCGGAGCTTGTGGCTCTTCTCAAAGCATGCGCGCCGGTTGCCGTGTGCCTCGACACCTGCCACACGCATGTGGCCGGCTACGACATGGTTACCGAAGAAGGCTATGCGGAAACCATGAAGCAGGTGGGTGCGACGGTCGGTTTTGAAGCCGTCCGCGTGTGGCACTGCAACGATGCAAAGGCGCTGCGCGGTTCCAAGCTCGATCGACACGAACATATTGGCCAGGGCACGATGGGCGTCGAGCCTTTTCGCCGCTTGTTGAACGACAAGCGATTCGCGCAAGCGGCCTTCATCGCTGAGACTCCCGTGGACGAGCCCGGCGATGAAGAACGCAATGTGCGGGTGCTGAAGAGCCTGGTTCGGTCCGCTTAGAGGTGCCGGGCCATGCGGGTTGAAGACTTCCGAATAAATCAGTCTCCGGAACAAACGAATTAACTGGCTCCTCGTCCATGAAAGCAGCTATCGTCAACCATCGCTGATTTGATTTCAAAGGAGGTCGTCCAATGAGAAACCTGACCAAGTACCTTCCCCTGATCGTTGTGACTGCGTTGTGCATCCCCATCGCACATGCCCAGGCTGCGCCCGAGCAGGATGCCGCGCCCAAGCCCCCGGACAGCCCGTCGAAAGTGCTGCTGGATAGCTGGAACGACGTTGGCCGCAAACTGATCGCCATGGCGGAGGACTTTCCTGAAGACAAATACGACTTCAAGCCGAATCCTGCCCAGCGTTCGTTTGCCGAGCAGCTTTTGCACGCTGCCGGGGCGAACTATTTCGTCATCAACTCAGCCAAGGGCCTGAAGCCGCCAACGCTCCCCAAGCGCTCCGACTACGCAACCAAGGCTGCGGTGGTCGAGTACGTGAAAAAGTCCTTTGCGGACGGTGCGGCGTTGATCCAGAGCAAGGGCGATGCCGGTATAAATGACCTGTCCATGGATCCGTTCGGCAACCAGCAGGATCGATTTTCAGACCTCGCCTGGGAATTCATCGAGCACTCCGGGGAGCACTACGGACAGCTTGTGGTCTATTACCGCGTAGCCGGGATGGTGCCGCCGGAATCGCGCCCGAAAAAGTGATAAGCAAATAACTCCAAAAACCCTGCTTGCTTTGTTTCTGGCACGGCGTCAGACTGTGTGTGTCGCCGAATCGCACCACTACAGGCTCAAGGGACAGGCTCAAGAGAAGGGGGGAGACTGTGCGCGTACGCATTTGCGGGATATTGACGTTGGCGGCGATTGCCTGTTGGTCGCTGTCGGTTGCCGGGCAGGTTGCTGAGACCAGGGCGAGGGCCTCTTTGCCGGCCACGAACGGTCAGGCCGCGCGGCTGCCATACACGGCGGAGTTCAGAACTACGCATGTGCAGACACTGGCGGATGGAAGCACCATCACGCGCGAGACAACCGAGGTCCACGCCCGGGATTCGCAGGGGCGCACGCTGATCATGTCGTCGACTACTCCGGCAATGGAAGACCAGACGGTTCACAGCAGCGTCAATATCAACGATCCCGTGGCTCACACGCACACCTGGTGGGCTGTACCCGGCCAGCGGGTAACGGTGTCGAACATTCCGGAGATTGGCTCGGCGCGTTCATCTTGCGCCGCCAGCAACCTGGCTGCAATGCCGCAGCCAGCGTCCGACGCGCGCATGAAGCCGGTGACGGAAGACCTGGGAAAGCAGACTTTCCAGGGAGTTGAGGCGCAGGGACACCGGATTTCCTGGACGATTCCGGCACGCACAATCGGTAATAGCGATGACCTGGTCCGTACCGAGGAGACGTGGTTCTCCACCGCGCCGGGCCTCTCGGGCATCAATGTCCGCCGGGTGTACGACGACCCGCAGACAGGCCGGACAACCAGGGAACTGGTGAAGTTCAACCAGGGCGAGCCGGACGCGTCGCTGTTCCAGCCGCCAGCGGACTACGAAGTTGTGACCCAGGAAACGCACGAGGAGTTTCGCTGCCCGTAGAATGCACTTGCGCCGCACTTGTCCCCCGCCCGTTTAAACTAAAGCCTTATGGCGGAAGAGAAAGAACTGCGGTACGACCCGGCTACGATTGAACCTAAATGGCAGCAGCGATGGGCCGCGAACCCTGCACTCTATGCGGCGGAGCCTGCCGCCTGCGGAAAGCCCAAATATTACGTACTGGAGATGCTGCCTTATCCCAGCGGTCAGTTGCACATGGGCCACGTGCGCAACTACTCCATTGGCGACGCGCTGGCGCGGCACATGTGGATGCGCGGCTACAACGTGATGCATCCCATGGGGTGGGATGCGTTCGGGCTGCCGGCGGAGAATGCCGCGATCAAGAACGATGTACCTCCGCGTGAGTGGACGCTAGCGAACATCGCCGCCATGAAGCGGCAGTTCGAGCGGCTGGGCATGGCCTTTGACTGGGCCACGGAAGTGACCACCTGCCTGCCCGATTACTACCGCTGGAACCAGTGGTTCTTTCTGCGCATGTATGAGCGCGGCTTGGCGTACCGCAAGAAGAGCAAGGTGAACTGGTGTCCGGAGTGCTGCACAGTGCTGGCCAACGAGCAGGTGATCGACGGGCGCTGCTGGCGGCATGAAGACACCATCGTGGAGCAGCGCGACCTGGTGCAGTGGTTCCTTCGTATCACGGCGTATGCGCAGGAACTGCTCGATGGCCTCGACAAGCTGGATGGCTGGCCGGAAAAAGTGCGCACCATGCAGCGCAACTGGATTGGGCGTAGCGAGGGGACGGAGGTCGACTTTTTCCTGGCGGAAAACGCCGAGGAGGGAATAGGGAACAGGGAACAGAAAAGATCCGCATCCGTGTGTTTACTACGCGGGTGGATACGATCTTTGGCGCGACCAGCGTTCAACTGGCGCCGCAGCATGCGCTGGTGGCCGGTTTCACGGCTGCCGATCCGGTGCTGAAAGCCCAGGTAGATGAACTAATCGAACAGCAGAAGAAGGCGCGCGAGGCGGGTGACCTGGGAGCGATTGAAAAGCACGGCGTGCCGACCGGACATTTCGCAATCAATCCTTACAACGGCGAGCGTGTGCCCATCTGGATCGCCAATTACATCCTGGCCGACTACGGTACGGGCGCCATCATGAGCGTCCCGGCGCACGACGAGCGGGACTTCGAGTTCGCCGTGAAATACGGGTTGCCGATCCAGCAGGTGATTCATCCCGAGGACAAGTCTCTGTCCATCGTGCTGCCCTTTGTTTCGGAAGAGGGCGTGCTGGTGAACTCAGGGGAATTCAACGGGCTAACTTGCGCGGAGGCGGAGACGAGACTGCAGCAGATTGCCGCGGCCAAAGAGTTTGGCGAGGCCGCGGTGACTTATCGCCTGAAGGACTGGGGCGTGAGCCGGCAGCGCTATTGGGGAACGCCGATTCCCATGGTCTATTGTCAGTCGCGCTGCGAAGGAGACGGCCCGCTGCCAGTGCCGGATGAGCAGTTGCCGGTGCTGCTGCCAGAGAAGATCGAGATCACGCAGCAGGGCGGTTCGCCGCTGGCGCGCGTGCCGGAGTTTGTGAATACCACCTGTCCCAAATGCGGCGGGCCGGCCAGGCGCGAAACCGACACCATGGACACGTTTGTCGACTCGAGCTGGTACTTCTATCGCTATACCGATGCCAAGAATTCGAATGCGCCGTTCGACTCAGAGATTGTGAGGTACTGGTTTCCCATCGACCAGTACATCGGTGGCGTGGAGCACGCGATTCTGCACCTGATTTATTCGCGCTTCTGGACCAAGGTGATGCGCGACCTGGGGATGGTGGAGAACGACGAGCCGGCCCGGCGGCTGTTTACGCAGGGCATGGTCATCAAAGATGGCCACAAGATGTCCAAGTCGAAGGGCAACGTTGTTTCGCCAGACGAAATGGTGGCTCGCTACGGGGCGGATGCGGCAAGAACGTATTCTCTGTTTGCCGCGCCGCCGGACCGCGATCTTGATTGGCAGGAAGACGGCGTTGCCGGTGTGAGCCGCTTCCTGGGCCGGGTTTGGCGGCTGACCACCAAGTATGCGCCGGTTGCGCGCCGGCGCTTCGGACAGGAATCTGGCGTGCCGACCGGCATTTCGCTGAAGTTGCTGCGAAAGCTGCACCAGACCATCGCCAAAATCACGCTGGACTTCGAAGGGCGCTGGCATTTCAACACCTGCGTCGCGGCCATCATGGAACTGGTGAACGAAATCCAGGCTGCAGATGAGCAGCTAGCGGCCGGCGAGGTGCCGCCGCCGGTTCTGCTGGAACTGCTGCGCTCGCTGCTGCTGCTGCTGGCTCCGTTCGCACCGCACCTGGTGGCCGAGCTATGGGAGGAACTGGGCGAGGAAAGCTCGGTGCTCCGGGCTCCCTGGCCGGTGAGCGATTCTGAACTGGCCAGGGAAGACGAACTCGAAGTTCCGGTGCAGATCAACGGCAAGCTGGTAACCGTGGTGCGCGTGGCTGCCGACGCCGATTTAAAGACCCTGGAGGCAGTGGCGCTGGC
Organism: Occallatibacter sp.; assembly: GCA_052145815.1. Lineage (GTDB taxonomy): Bacteria > Acidobacteriota > Terriglobia > Terriglobales > Acidobacteriaceae > Telmatobacter. Next base: position 44,633 of record JBKQNU010000047.1, on the reverse strand, counting down.
TGACGAAAAGATTCAAGCACGCATCGCCGGCAAGACCGTGGTCAAGTTGATCGTGGTGCCGCGCAAGCTGGTGAACCTGGTTGTCAAGTGATGGTGGTCAAGTGACGGATCTTCGGCCGACTGCGCCTTTGCGCGGAACCCAGTCGCTGGTCGGTCAAATGGGATGGGTCTTCAACAGGCCCTTGTTGATCGCGATTGAGGTGGGCTGGCGCTGGATCTTCGGAATTCCGTTCCTCCTGGTCTGCCGGGTGCAGGCGGAGAAGATACTTGCCGTGTTGCCGCTCGAGTCCTCTGGTCTCAATTCCATCGATCCGCAGAACCCCTGGGTCGCTGCTGTGCAGCTTGCCCGCGCATGGTCGCTTTACCGGCCGCACGTGGTTGCTGTGCTGGCCTGGCTGGGGCCGGTCGCAGCGCTGGGCTGGGTGGTTGTGTCGGGATTGGGACGCAGCCTGGTGTTGAGCCGTCTTGATCCGGTGCGCAGGCTTCCGTTCCTCCCACTCGCCATGATGGTGTTGCAGGCAGGATGGCTGGCCCTGCTGGGGGCAACCTGCTGGGGGTGGTTCGAGTCCATGGGTTGGGTGAGCGCCACGCACATCACGGCGGGCGCAGAGCCGGACCTGATCGGCTTCGCAACCTGGACGATCTTTCTCGCGTTGGGATTCTTCACTGCCTGGGCGCTGGTGAGCTGGGCGCTTTCCATCGCTCCGTTCGTCATGCTGTTGGAAAAGCGATCGGCGCCTTCGGCCCTGGGGCAAAGCCTCAGGCTGGGAAAGGCCTTCACCGGCAAGCTGGTGGAGATCAACCTGGTGATGGGCATCGTGAACCTGGCCCTGATTGTGCTGGCCATGGTCCTCTCTGCTGCACCGTTGCCCTTCAGCGACCAGCTAGGCGGCGATGCGCTGCATTGGATCGATGCGGCAGCGGTGGTGTTCTACCTCGTGGCCAGCGATTATTTTCAGGTTGTGAGGCTGAAGGGGTTTGAAGAGTTCTGGAAGATGTACCGCGAAACCGACTAAGGACGGCGCCCCAGGGCAAGATATTCTCCATTGGATGTAGGCAAGTGCGACCGTCATGGCCACACTGAAGATGCGCCCTTCAAGACGGTTTCCCTTCACTGCTCCCAACCTTGTCAATACCCTACGCCCATATCCAAACCGCCCAAACAGGCCTTTTCCCTTGAAGAATCAACCGCTTGCCGCCTCGCAAATCCCTTCCTTGAATCTGCATGGAATTAGTCCCATTTGGCGCAAGCTATTTGTAGAGAGCGAAGAAAGGCTGAAGGGCATTCTCGCCCCCTTCGGGAAGGTCACTTTAATCAACCGGTACCCATGAAAAACATCGCCTTTTCCATTACCGATCTCGAGAACCACGGAATACGCATCCTGGCAGCCGAGCGCGCAACCGCGTCCGTCCCACCGCGGAAAGCCACGCCCTCGTCGGCTTCCTCAAACAGGTTCCGCGAAATAAAAAAGTCGCGCGGATTCACCCCGCAAAAGCAAGACATTCGCAAGGAACCCGCACAAGATCAAAGAGTTACATCGACCGGAACAGCAACTGAAAACGCCGCTTGCGCCTGTGGAACTGTGCAGGGAGTATCGGTGGAGGAAGCCTTAAAAGACCTTCAACTTGATGACCAGGTATTTCTTGGGATTCTCGCGCATGCCCTTCACCAGTTGCTGCGCCTGATCCAGCGTCTGGTCGGCGTGGTCGTAGAGGGAGCGGTTTTGCACCAGTTGCCCGATCGATCCCTTGCCCTCATCCACGCTGGTCAGGATGCTGTCGAGGCGGGTGACCGTGTCATCCAGCTTCTTGGCAAACTCCGGATCTCTGGCGATCTTGCCGAGGGAGCCTTTGCCGGCATTGATCTGGGCTACCAGCTCATTGGCGTTGGCGATGGTCGAGTTCAGGTTGTTGTAGAGCGTATCGTCTTTGAGAAACTTGCCCGCGCTGCCCTTGCCATCCTCGATGCCCGCGGTGATTTTGTCGAGCCGGTCGATCGTCGAATTGGCACGGTCGTAGAGCGTGTCGTCGGTAAGCAGTTTTCCCAGCGAGCCTTTGCCGCTGGCCGCGCCGGCAGTGATCGCCTGAAGGTCATCCGCAATACGCGAAATCTTGTTGTAGAGATCGGGACTATTGAGGAACTCGCCGGCCGATCCCTTCTTGGAGTTCAGCGTATCCACCAGGGTATCGATCCTGTGAATCAGTCCTTGAATTTCCTTCATCGTCTCGTCGCTGGAGCGCAACACAGCCTGAATGCTGGACGATTCCTTTGGCCTCAGTTCAGCGTTGTTTCCCGGCTGGGGGCCGGTGGCTCCCACTGAACTGATGTCGATGAAGCTGTCGCCCAGCGCGCCTGCCTGTTCAATCTTGACGACGGAGTCGGTGTGCAGGTCGGGGATGAACTCCCCTCCCACCCGCATGGTCACTTCGACGGGGGTGGGGTCGCGGGCGGGCACTACGCGGACGTGAATCACGTTGCCGATGGTCACGCCTTCCAACGTGACCGGCGCACCTTCCTTAACGCCGGAGGCATTCTCAAAGTAGCAGCGAAGCTCGATTTTCCGCGCAAACAGGCCGCCGGTTGAGTTGGACATGAGAAGGATAAGCCCGATCAGGACGGCCATGGCCACCAACACCAGCGCTCCCACTCTCAATTGCGACCATTGGACCTCTTTGCGGCTTGGCACGGCACTCCTCTGGTTTAAATGAGCATGTCGTCGCCTTGAGGATACCAGACGGACCGATTCAGTCCTCGTTCTCCAACACCACGCTGGCCATGGCAACGTCGGTGGTATGGGTGATGGAAAGTGCGATGTGCGCTACTCCCAGGCGTTGGGCAAACTGGGCGGCGCGGCCGTAAAGCCGCAGCGTGGGCCGTCCCCCCCGCTCTCGCACCACCTCAATCTCCAGCCAGCTCACGCCCTGGCTGATGCCCGTTCCCAGCGCCTTGGCGCCGGCTTCCTTGGCGGCGAAGCGGGCGGCAAAGCTCTCTGCGGAGTTGCGCTTGCGCTGGCAATAAGCCTGTTCCGCGGCGGTGAAGATGCGGTCGAGAAAGCGGCTGCCGTATCGGTCAATGGACTGCCTGATGCGTCCAACTTCCGCCAAATCGATTCCGGATCCGACAATCATGCTGTCTATCAAGCTATCGCAAAACTGAAGGGTGTGTGCCGGCAGCGAAGGGATAGGTGCCTCCGGTTTTGCGAATCCGCGTGTATCCAGCGCACAGCCGCGACTCTAAAATATTTCAAAGCCGGCCATCCAATTACCAGCGAAACAACTTCAAACTGCTCGTGGGCCACGGCTGTTCCGTTTGTGGTCAAATACCGTGCGACTCCGGCACAGTTATTATGCTGCCGGGGCCTGCTCCGATAAGAGCGTTGTGAGGCTGATCATGCGGGACGGCAGCGAGAGGCGAGCGATGAGTATTCCGTGGGCAATGGAGATGAAGGCCGTCTCAACCGTGGATCCCTCCCGGCTTGTTCAGACACTCACAGGCGCCATTCTGGCATCGGGCGGCTGGGTTCTTAGCCGCGGCGCCAACGATTCCGGCGTGGTGAGCATGCTGTTTGAGTTTGAGCGCCAGGTCTGCGTTGAAATTTACAGCCTGCTGATTGCGGCGGGGCTGGACTCGAGCCAGAGCGGCCATATCCGCTTTACCGAGTTGTGCCAGTGCACGCGCAGCCAACAGAATGACTGCGGTACCGAGATTGCCAGCATCGATCTCGAGATTCAGACGTTCCCCGTGGAAGCGGCGCGCCGTTCTGCCGCTAACAGAGCGGCCTAGCTGTCAGCCCGCCTCCACCAGTCCATACCTGCGCTGCCATGAATCTTTGAGCCTGGCCCAGACACGCGCGCGCTCGGCTTCAGTTCCTTCGCTGGCTCTTGCGTGATCCTGGCTCGAAGCGTTAGCAAAGCGGACGGCTTCAACCTTGGCAACTTCCAACAATTGCCGATCGCGCACCAGGTTGGCGACGCGAAAGTCGGGCAGCCCCGCCTGCCGTGTGCCGAAAAACTCGCCGGGGCCGCGCATCGACAAATCAAGTTCAGCCAATTCAAAACCATCTTGCGTGCGCATCATCGCGTTGAGGCGCTCCTCCGCGAGCGGGCTGACGCGAGGGCCGGTCATCAGGATGCAATAGCTCTTGGCGGCTCCGCGCCCGACGCGCCCGCGCAACTGGTGCAACTGGGCCATGCCAAACCGCTCGGCGTGTTCGACTACCATGACGGTGGCGTTGGCAACATCGACACCGACCTCGATGACCGTAGTTGCGACGAGCAGGTCAATTTCGCCGCGTTGGAAGCGGCGCATGATGATTTCCTTTTCGTCCGCATCCAGGCGGCCATGCAGCAAGCCCACACGCAGCCCGGCCAACGGCCCCTTGCGCAGTTTCTCGTGCATTTCGACGGCAGACTTCAAGCCGGATTTCGCGGTTGGATTTGCTTCCTGAGCAGCCTTGGGGAACAGTTCCGCCGTCTTGCCTTTGCGGACGGATTTCTTCGTCGCAAGCTGCGGTGGTTCGAGTCCGGCGTCGGGATCGTCATGCGAGAAATCCAGTTCCGGCTGGTCGTCCTTGGTTCCTTCGATCACCGGGTAGACGATGTAAGCCTGGCGGCCCTGCTTCACTTGCTTGCGGAGAAAATCCCACACTTTTTCCGACTCTTCTCCGGGAACGCGGCGGGTGACGATCGGCGTGCGGCCTGGAGGAAGCTCGTCGAGAACGCTTACGTCCAGGTCGCCGTAAAGCGAGAGCGCGAGAGTGCGCGGGATGGGCGTTGCCGTCATGACCAGAACATCTGGCTCAGCCTGGTTGGGCTTCTTCATCAGCCGGAAGCGCTGCAACACGCCGAAGCGGTGCTGCTCATCCACCACCACCAGGCCCAGGCGATCGAACTCGACCTTTTCCTCAATCAGGGCGTGCGTGCCGATGACGAGTTGGGCCTCGCCTCGATTGATCTGCCCGCGAGTCGATCGCTTGCGGTCTTCGTCGAGCGAGCCGGTGAGGAGAACGATGCGAGGCTTGCGGCTGGAGCGCTCGAGAAGTTTGCGCGCGGCCAGAAAATGCTGCGTAGCAAGGATTTCGGTGGGCGCCATCAGGGCTGCCTGATAGCCGTTTTCCATGGCAACCAGCATGGCCTGCAGCGCGACAATGGTCTTGCCTGAGCCGACGTCTCCCTGCAGCAAGCGGCGCATGGGGTTGGGCTGGCGCATGTCGGCAACAATCTCGCCCAGCGCGCGTTTCTGGGCCGTGGTGGGATGGAATGGAAGCACCTCGCGAATGGCCTCGCGCACTTTGTCGGTGGTGGCGAAGGCGATGCCAGGGCGCTCGCGCATGCGGCGCCGCTTGAGTTCAAGGCCCAGTTCCAGAAAGAACAACTCCTCGAAGATCAGGCGGCGATGGGCCGGCGTGGCCGAGGCCTGCAACTGGGCGAACGGTGTGCCTTCGGGCGGATAGTGAACCTCACGCAGAGCCGATTCGCGATCAGGCAAGTCGAGGCGGGCGAGCATTTCTTTGGGCAGGCACTCGGGCACCGCACCCCGCATGGATTCGAGCAGGTTGAAGATGACCTTGCGCTGCCAGCGCGAGGCCAGGCGCGCCCCGCCCAGTGACTCGTAGACAGGCGTAATGCGGCCCACTTCAAGCAGGCGCGTTTCGGCGTCGTCGCTCGCGTCGGGCAGCAGCTCGAACTGCGGCTGGATCATCTTCATGTTGCTTGAGGAACGCGACGGCTCGACCTTGCCGTAAACGGCGATCGTCTGGCCTGCGTGAAATTTTCCGTCGAGATAGGTCGCGTTGAACCAGATGCATTTCAGTGCGTGGCGGCCCTGGCCAACGGTGAGCTCGAATATTGGAGCCTTTCGCGTTCTGAGCAGGATTGCCCCGCGCACTTCGGCGATGACACTGGCCGTCTCGCCGGGCTTTAGCTCGTCCAGGCTGCGCGGGTTCTGGCGGTCTTCGTAGCGAAAGGGGAGATGGTAGAGCAGGTCCTCGGCGGTCTGGATGTTTTTGGCGGCGAGCAACTCAGCCACCTTCGGACCAACGCCGCGCACGTACATGACTGGAGTATCTAGGCCGGGCACATTAAGGATGCTAATGCATCCGCCTCACTATCCGGTTGCGACGTGAACCGTACCATGGTTTGCGCGGAGAAATCCCGGCAGATCCCCGCCGCTACGCCGCATTCGGTTCGTATACAGGCACCTCGGCTTCAATGGTTTTGGCCAGGGCTAGTTTGGCTTTGGTGAGGTCGTGCATCTGTTGAAGGTTGAGCCAGAACTCCGGGCTGTTATCGAAGAAGCGGGCCAGACGCAGAGCTGTGACGGGAGTGATGGCGCGCTTGCCGCGCACAATTTCACCGATCCGCGTCGACGGCACGCGAATGCTCATGGCGAGCCGGTGCTGGCTCAGGTCCAGCGGCTTGAGAAACTCCTCTGCAAGCATCTCTCCCGGTGAGGTGGTCACATACTGGTAGTCCCATCCATGGGCGGGACGATGCAGGGGAACTTTTGGGGGCACGCCATTTTTTGTCTTTCCGTTCGCGGTGGTAATCGACGATTTCAACGTCATATGCGCCATCCTTCTTCCACACAAAGCAAATGCGAAGCTGATCGTTGATACCACGGACCCGAGGCTGGCAGAAAGTCCACGGCGTGGCGGTGTATGTTTGTATGCGGCGGGAAACTTGAAGGTTGGAGGGCGAATCAGTGAGCGAGTGGAATCGAAGGAACTTTCTAAGGGTCGCGGGAGCAGCATCGGCGGGAACCATGCTCGGTCCCAGGCTGTACGCTTTGGCTTCGGGACAGGAGGAGCCGGCCAAGACGGTCGCGGCGAACGACCATATTCAGATTGCCCTGATCGGGGCAGGCGGGCAGGGGATGGGCGATACGCGGGTCGCTGTGCAGGTTCCGGGCGTGAAGCTGGTGGCAGTGGCCGATTGCTACAACGGGCGGCTGGAGCGCTCGAAAGAGATCTGGGGCGACGACATCTTTACCACCCGCGACTACAACGAGATTCTTGCCCGCAAAGATATTGACGCGGTGATCATCGGCACTCCCGACCATTGGCACAAGCAGGCCAGCGTGGACGCCATGAAGGCTGGCAAAGATGTGTATTGTGAGAAGCCGATGATTCATTTGTATTCCGACGGGCCGGAGATGATTGAGGCCTCGCGCAGAACCGGACGCATTCTGCAAGTCGGCAGCCAACGCGTGAGTTCCGTAGTCTATGCCAAGGCCAAGGAGCTGCTTGCGGCGGGCGCCATTGGCCAGCTCAACATGGTCACGGCGCGGTGGGATCGCAACTCCTCCATGGGTGCGTGGAATTACACCGTGCCGCCGGATGCTTCGCCGGAGACATGCGACTGGCCGCGCTTTCTGGGCACGGCGCCGAAGATCGCATTCAACGCCGAGCATTTCTTCCAGTGGCGCAAGTGGAAGGCCTACGGAAGCGGCGTGGCCGGCGACCTTTTTGTCCACCTGTTCAGTGGAACGCACTTCATTACCGGTTCGAATGGACCGACGCGGGGCATGGCTACAGGAGCGATTCGTTTCTGGAAGGATGGGCGCGACGCCGATGACGTGCTGCTGGGGCTGTTCGATTACAAGGAGGGTTTCAACCTGAGTCTGCGCGTGAACTTTGTGGATGGCGGCGAAGAAAGCGAGGGGCTGGTCTTCACGGGCTCCGAAGGGACCATGGAGATTGCGGGAAACTCAGTGAGCGTGAATCGCGTGCCGCGCGAGAAAGAGCCCGGCTACACCATCGATACCTTTCCGCTGGCGATGCAAAAGCAGATTGTGGAAGATTACCGCAAGAAGTATCCGCGCACGCATCCGCAAGGAGAGCCACCGGTGGGTTATGAAAAGTACATTGCGGCGGCGGGCTACTCGGACAACTACGATCATTTCTCGAACTTCTTCGCATCCGTGCGCAGCCGCAAACCTGTTGTTGAGGATGCGGTGTTCGGTTATCGCGCAGCCGGAGCCGCGCTGTTGAGCAACCTGAGCATTGAGCGGGGCACGGTTGTCCACTGGGACGCGGAGGCAATGAAGCTGATCTAACCCCCTGCGGCCACCTGCGGTGGGGCAGACGGCGCTTGCGCGCCACGAGTGTTGGTGGTCTCCCACCCTTGCGGCGAAAAAAAGCCGCGAGGATGGGGCACCCGGCACGAGGCGATTTCGGAACATCCCTAAGTGCAGAAGCAAGTCCTCTTCGGCTTCGCTCAAGGCAGGCTTTCGACTCCGCTGAAGTACGCTCCGCTCAGGATGACAGATTGATTTCTTGATCGAGAAGATTGTGCGGGAACTGATTCGATACTTCTTTTACGATTTCTCAAGGAAGTACGCGTTGAGCGCTGTTTGCAAAGCCGGGCGGTCGATGTACGGCACCTGGCCTTCATACTGCGCAGACCAGCAGACCTGGTTTACGATGTCGCGGGGATAGCAGGAGCGCAATTCCTGTTTCATGCTGATGCGAATGAATTCAATCAGATCGCCAGGGATGCTGTGATCGTAGCGAACATGCTTTTCAGCTGCCACGCGACGGAAGATTTCGCAGAACTGAACCTCAGTCACTTCGCCGATCTTGATTTTTGTTTGTATCCTGCGCAGGAAGGCGGGGTCGACAAGCTCGGCCGGGTCCATGTTAGACGCGAACACGATGAGCATTTCGAAGGGAACTTCGATCTTCTTGCCCCCGACCAGCGTAAGAAAATCGATGCGGCGATCGAGCGGAACGATCCAGCGATTGAGCAGTTCGTCGGGGCGCAGGCGCTGGCGGCCGAAATCGTCAATGATGAGCACGCCGTTATTGGCCTTCATCTGAGCTGGCGCGACATAGAACTTTGAACTTGCATTGAATTGCAGGTCGAGCATCTCGGCGGTGAGTTCGCCACCTACCAGAACCGAAGGGCGCTGGCACAGCACCCAGCGCGCATCGCGATCCTCCGGTTCCTTCGTCTCTACGCGCTTGTGAATGGATGGATCGTAGACGGTGATGATCTGGCCGTCCACTTCGATCGCGTACGGAATCCAGACTTCATCCTGGGCGAGCACCCGTGATAGGGTCTCGGCCATGGTGGTTTTTCCTGTTCCCGCCGGGCCCCAGAGAAAGACCGAACTGCCGGAGTTCAACGCGGTTCCGAATTTGCGCAGGGTCTCGTCGTCGATGACCAGGTGCGCAAAAGCGCGATGGACATCGGGCGCATGCACATCGGCCTTTTTTACGCTTTGCTTGCGGGTCTGCTCGGCATAACTCTCGAATGCCACCGGGGCTGCTCCGGAGTAATGGTTGTGAGCAAGCAATTCCATGGCGCGGTTTCGGCCTTGGGCGGTGATGGCGATCTGGTGAACGTGGCCGGTCATGCCGGTGACCAGGCATAACTGCTCCACGCGCAACTGGCAGAAAAGCGCGTCCACCACTTCATAACCGAGGCGCATTTTCTCGGCTAGTTCGAGAACCGAGAGTGACCCCGACAAGTAAAGTGTTTTTAGAGCGATGTCTTCAAGCACTGACTGGCGCACGTCGAGTGCCGCAAGAGACTTTGGTCTGAATGTTGGCCCTACCTTGGGTTCGGAACTGATGAAGTCGTTATCGTAGTCATACATGGATAACAAGGTTGCCATGCCACTCTCCAAACTGCTCCCCTCACTCTACCTTTCGGCGCAGCCCTTGGGGCTCCCTCTTTGGTCAACGTGCGAGTCCCTCTTTAGTAGCATTTAGGGGCACTTGTTCAAGTTTTGGGCGAACCGGCAGTCCATGGAGGGGCTTTGCTAAACTTCTCTGGGGCCAATTTCGTGTTCAGCAAGCTCCACGAACGTTAAGAACCCTGGAGAACCCATGCCAGTTGTTGAGCTTGCGGGCGTTACCAAGGCCTATGAGAACAAAGTTGCCGTCTGCAATCTGAGTCTCTCCATCGATGCGGGACAGATGTTCGGCCTGCTGGGACCCAATGGAGCTGGCAAAACCAGTTCCATCCGCATGATGATGGGCATCACCATCCCGGATTCCGGCCGGATCAGCCTCTTCGGAAAGTCCTTCGACCGCAAGAATCTGGAGCGCGTGGGTTACCTGCCCGAGGAGCGCGGCCTTTATAAAAAGATGAAAGTGCTCGATCAGCTTGTGTTCTTCGGCCAGTTGCATGGGCTCACGGCGGAGGAGGCAAAAAAGCGCGCCACTGCCTGGGCCAGCCGCATGGAGATTGCCGACTCTCTCGGCAAGAAGACCGAAGAGCTGTCCAAGGGCATGCAGCAGAAGATCCAGTTCATTACTTCCGTGATGCACGACCCCGGCCTGATCGTGATGGACGAGCCTTTTTCCGGCCTCGATCCGGTGAATGCGGTGCTGGTTGAGAAGACGCTGCTGGAGCTCAAGCATCAGGGCAAGGCGATCCTGTTTTCAACGCATCGGATGGACCAGGTGGAGAAGCTTTGCGACTCCATTTGCCTGATCAATAATGGCAAAGCCGTGCTGGCCGGCCGGGTGCGCGAGATCAAGGCCACCTATGAACGCAACCGCGTTGTGGTGGAGTTTGAAGGCAGCGCGGCTTTTTTGAAGAGTGATGAAATTGCGGAGGCGAACAACTACTCAGGCCACGCCGAGATTCGCCTCAAAGAGCACGGCAATGCGCAAAAGCTGTTGCATGAGGCTGCCGCCGTCGCAACCATCTACCGCTTCGAACTGGTTGAGCCGTCGCTCGAGGAGATATTTATCCAGACCGTGGGAGGCAAGACCGATGCGTAACATTCTGCTGATTGCCAAACGGGAGTATTTGGAGCAAATTCGCGGGCGCGCCTTCAAGATATCTACCATCGCCGTGCCGCTGCTGATTGCCGCCTTGCTCGGTTTCAGCCACTACATGGACCTCAAGGCGGGCAAAGGCAAGCACATCGAAATTGTGGCCCAGGACGCGGCCCTGGCCGATGAAGTGCGCAAGCAACTGCTCGAAGACAAGTGGGCCGAATACAAAGTGGATGTCATCGCGCCGGCTACCGAGGAACAGCGCGCCGAGGGGCAAAGACAGGTGCAGAGCAGAACGATTGACGGCCTTTTGTCCATCGATACGTCTTCACAGGACAAGATCTCGGCCACCTTCACGTCGTTGTCCGCCGTTGACGTATCGGCTCACGGCAGCCTGCAGAACGCCTTGAATCGCGGCGCCATCAACCAGCGCATGGTCCGCAAGGGCATGACTGTGGCCGAGGCTGATGCCCTGCTGGCGCAGGTTTCCATCGAGTCTCTGCAACTGGACAAAGACGGAAGGGTGGGCAAGAACAACGGTGGCACGGTTGTGCTTAAAGCGACACTGATGCTGGTGCTGCTCTCGTTGCCCATCATGCTCTATGGCCTGGATATGGCTCGCGCGATCATCGAAGAAAAAACCTCGCGGGTTTTTGAAGTGATGCTGGCCGTGGCCAAACCCAGCGACCTGCTGGCCGGCAAGCTGCTGGGCGTGGGCGGCGTTGGCGTGACGCAAATCATGATCTGGGTTGCGGGCGCCACCATTTTCATGGGCACTCAGCTGGCCGCGGAGTTGCTTACGGGGGACATCGCCATCCGCTTTTCATGGAGCGAAGGTATTTTCTTTCCCATCTACTTCGTGCTCGGCTTCGCGTTGTTCAGCGCCATCTTCAGCGGCCTTGCCGCCACCTGCGAAACCTCTCAGGACCTGCAGAAGTTCATGTGGGTGGCGATCATTCCGCTCTACACCGCCATGGGAATGTTGCCGGTGATGATCAACGACCCCAACTCGGCGTGGTCGGTAGCAGCTTCGCTCTTCCCGCTTACCTCGCCCTACGTGATGATCTCGCGCATGGGCCTGGCGGTGGTGCCGCTCTGGCAGGTGGCACTTTCGGTTGTCCTGCTGGCGCTTACCACCTGGGGCGTGCTGTGGTTCTCATCGCGGCTTTACCGTGTGGGCATTTTGATGTATGGCAAGCGGGCCACGCTGCCTGAAATTCTGCGCTGGCTGCGCTACAGCTAAAATTGGAGGAGTGTCAGCTGACCCAACTCCCAGCCGGGTGCCCCAGGTCTCGTCCGCCGCGGCGGAGAGATCTGGGATACCGCGATTCACCTTCAGCCAGCGCCTCGTGCTGGCGGTGGTCCCTCGTGTGGTCTGGGCTCTTCTGCGGTTTGTGAGCCTGACCTGGCGCTTTGAGGAGATTGCGGAAGAAGGCGTCACGCCACTCATCGGTGGCCGCGGCGCCGGTGCTGAGATTTTCTGCTTCTGGCACCAATGCGTGCTGCCCTGCACGGTCTACTTCCGGACCACCGGCGCAACCATTCTGATCAGCCGCAGCTTCGATGGCGAGCTGATCACGCGCATCCTTGAGCTATTCGGCTTCCATGCTGTGCGCGGCTCCAGCTCACGCGGCGCGCGCGAGGGACTGCTGGGATTGAAGAGCGTCATCGAGAGCGGCAGGCCTGCAATTTTTACCGCCGACGGGCCGCGCGGGCCGATTTACCAGACAAAAATGGGGCCGATCAAGCTGGCACAGATGACCGGCGCGCGCATCGGCGCGTTTCACTTGCAGCCGGAACATGCGTGGACCATGCGCTCCTGGGACCGCTTTCTGATTCCCAGGCCGTTCACGCGCATTTGCGTGAGCTGGGCACAGTGGACGCGCGTACCGGTCGATCTTCCCACCGAGCAGTTTGAACCGAAGCGTGAAGAACTGAATGCTGCCATTGAGCGCGCCCGGCTGCGGGCGCTGGACTACTTCAAGAAGGCGAAATGACAGGCGAAGCAAAACAACCGAGCGGCTTGCGGGTGGTCGATTTTGACTTCGAGCTGCCTGCGGAGCTGATTGCGCAAGAGCCGCCGGCCGAGCGTGGCCAGAGCCGCATGCTGGTGCTGGATCGCGCCAGCGGCGAGGTGAGCGATTCGAGCTTTTCTGCGCTTCCATCCCTGCTGGCACCGGGCGATCTGCTGGTGCTGAATGACAGCCGCGTGATTCCCGCTCGCCTTTACGCCCGCCGCACTTTGCGCCGCGATCGCGAGAAACCAACGGGACGCATTGAAGTGATGCTGACCGAGCCAGCCGGAGAGGACCTGTGGAGGGCGCTTGTCAGGCCGGGGCGCAAGGTGGCCATCGGCGAGCGGCTTATATTTCCAGGGGCCGATAAGGCCATCGCGCTTGAAGCGGAAGTACTGGAACGAGGGCAATTTGGCGAGCGGCTTTTGCGCTTTGAGCCGGTGGACGATTTCTTTGCGGTTCTCGATCGCTTTGGCCACATGCCACTGCCGCCCTATATTCGTCGCGATGATGCAGACATCGATCGCGAGCGCTATCAGACTGTTTTCTCACGCGAACGCGGCTCTGTTGCAGCGCCGACGGCTGGGTTGCATTTTACGTCGCAGATGCTTGACGCGCTGGCCGCACGCGGCGTCGAGGTTGCGCGCATCACTCTCCACGTCGGCCTCGGAACATTCGCGCCACTGCGCGTTGAACGCGTCGACGAAGTTCGCCTGCACCACGAGCGCTACACCATCTCTGCCACCACGGCGGAGACCGTTAACCGAGCCGTTCGCGATGGCCGGCGCATCGTTGCTGTCGGAACGACCGTGGTTCGGACATTGGAGGCCGCCGCGGAGCAAGCTGGCGGAGAGGAACTGGTGCCGCATTCCGGCGAGACGGACATCTTTATCTCACCCGGCTTTGAGTTTCGCCTGGTTGGTGCGCTGCTCACCAACTTCCACCTGCCCGAATCGAGCCTCCTGATGCTGGTGAGCGCCTTTGCCGGGCGAGAACAGGTGCTGGCCGCTTACCGGCACGCCGTCGAGAAAAAGTATCGCTTTTTCAGCTACGGGGACTGCATGTTCATCGGGTAACTCCGCGCTGATAAACTCTCTAGCGTATGTCTCAGAGGTTCGTGGCGTAATGAGTCTTTTGAAATGAAAACTGCCCAAAGCAGGTCCTCATTCGACTTTGCTCAGGCAGGCTTTCGGCTCCGCTGAATTGCGCTTCGCTCAGGATGACAGTTCTCTTTTCGGTATGAACTTAGAGACGGGAAATTAGCATGACAGACCAAGCCAAGCCGCCTGTTTATCTTCTCGACGCAATGTCGTTCATCTTCCGTGCCTACCACGCCATGCAGCGCAGCCGGCCCATGTCCACACGCGGCGGGCTGCCCACGGCGGCTATTTACGTCTTCGTCAACATGATCAAAAAGCTGCGCCAGGACTTTTCGCCGCTCTATTTTGCCGCTGTCTTCGATGTAAGCGGAGAGGTGTTTCGCGACGGCCGCGCCCGTACCATGGGTCCGCTGCGCAAATGGGACAGCAAAACGCAGAGCTTTCTGGATGTGAGTTACGAGGGTTACAAGGCCAATCGCGCCGCTATGCCGGAAGACCTGCGCCGGCAGATTCCGTACATTCGGCGAGCGCTGGAGGCCTTGCGCATTCCCATCCTGGAAGCGGAGGGATTTGAGGCAGACGACGTGATCGGCACCCTGGCGCGCGAGGCGGCTGAGTGCGGGCACGAGGTGTTCATCGTCTCCGGCGATAAGGACATGATGCAACTGGTCACGCCCAATGTGAAGATCCTCAATCCGCAGAAGGATAACGTGATCCTCGATCCCGCCAAGGTGGTTGAGACGCTGGGAGTGCCGCCGGAGAAGGTGGTGGATGTGATGGCCCTGCGCGGCGACTCGGTCGACAACATCCCAGGCGCACCGGGCATTGGCGACAAGGGCAGCGTCGATCTGATTGTGGAGTTCGGCAGCGTGGAAGCGGTGCTCGACCGGGCCGGCGAGGTCAAGCGCAAGAGCTACCGCGAGTCGCTCGAGCAGAACCGCGCCGCCGTGCTGCTCTCGAAGGAACTGGTCACTATTGACAGCCATGTTCCGCTGGAACTGGATCTACAGGCCATGGAGACGCAGGCTCCGGACCTGGAGGCGTGCCGCGAATTGTTTACCGAGCTCGAATTCACTTCGATGTTGCGCGACCTTGCTCCTGCGGAGGGCGGGCCTTCGTTGGAACTGATTGAAGAGCCGAGCGTTGAACAAGCGGCCGCGTTCTACGCAGCCGCGCGGGAGCATGGGTTCGCCTTCGCGCTCGATGCAGCGGCGCCATCAGTGCAGGAAGAGGAAGAAGCGGAAACGCCGCAAACCATGTCGCTGCTGGACGTTGCCGACGCCGCGGACAAGCAGGGCGGCTGCGCACTCGGCGTGTGTGCGGAAGCTGGGAAGGCGCTGCGCGTGTCG
Organism: Occallatibacter sp.; assembly: GCA_052145815.1. Classification (GTDB taxonomy): domain Bacteria; phylum Acidobacteriota; class Terriglobia; order Terriglobales; family Acidobacteriaceae; genus Telmatobacter. The sequence continues at coordinate 29,436 of JBKQNU010000047.1, read as the reverse complement.
CTGACGCCGGAGCTGCGAGCGCTGCTGGAAGACGCCTCGGTTGCCAAGCATCTGCATGACTGGAAGTTGGCGCTTCATGTGCTTACCGGGCAGGGAGTAACGCTGCAGGGGGCCATTGAAGACACGATGCTGCTTTCCTACGCCCTGAATCCGACGCACACCACGCAGACGCTTGCGGATGTTGCGGCGCGGCACAACCAGGCGGCGCCATCTTCGCTGCCTGCAGGCGCGGCCGCCATTCATGCGCTCGTTCCCGTGCTGCGGGCTGAGGCGGAAAAAGCTGCTGTGACGAAGGTCTACGAAGGGGTCGATCGTCCGCTGGCGCCGGTGTTGTTCCGCATGGAGCAGGCAGGCGTGCGTATCGACAAGGCAGCTCTTGCCGCGCTTTCAGAGCGATTCAGTGCGGAGCTGGAACGCGTGGGCGAGCGCATCTTCGAACTGGCCGGGCAGCGCTTCAATATCAATTCGCCTAAACAACTGGGCGTGGTTCTCTTCACGCACCTCGGCCTGCCTGCGCCGGTGGTTCGCGGGAAGGGCAAGGCCATCTCAACTGCCCAGGACGTTTTGGAGGGGCTGGCCACAGAACACGAAGTCCCGCGCCTGGTGCTCGAATATCGTCATTTATCCAAACTCAAGTCGAACTATATTGACGCGTTACCGCTGCTTGCCGACGCCGAGTCGCGGGTTCATACGACGTTCCAGGCAGCTGCCACCGCGACGGGGCGGCTTTCGTCAGTCAATCCGAATCTGCAGAACATTCCCATCCGCACCGAGCTGGGGCGGGAGATTCGGGCGGCGTTTACGGCGTCGCCGGGTACACAACTGCTATCAGCGGATTACTCACAGATTGAGCTGCGCTTGCTGGCGCACTTCAGCCAGGATCCGCTGTTGATGCGCGCCTATGCGGAAGAGATCGACATACACACGCTAACGGCCAGCGAGGTCTTCGGCGTTGCCATCGAAGCCATGGACAAGGAGACGCGCGGGCGGGCCAAGGCGGTGAACTTCGGTATCGTCTATGGGATTTCAGCGTTTGGGCTGGCGGCGCAGCTGGGGATTCCGCAAACCGAGGCCAAGGCTTATATCGAGCGTTATTTTCTTCGCTATGTGGGCGTTAAGGCCTTCATTGAGCGGACGCTGGAGCAGACGAGGCGCGAGGGTTCCGTGCGCACGCTGTTTGGGCGCGTACGGCCCATTCCGGACATCGAAAGCCGCAACCCAAACCAGCGCGGATTTGCCGAACGCACGGCCGTCAACACGCCACTGCAGGGCACCGCCGCCGACCTGATCAAACTGGCCATGATCGTGATCGACCGCGAACTGCGCGAGCGCAAGCTCAAGACAAAGATGGTTCTGCAAGTCCATGACGAGCTTCTTTTCGAAGTGCCGCTCGATGAGACTGCGGAGATTGAGACGCTGGTGCGGGAGTCTATGGAAGGCGTGGTCAAGCTGAATGTGCCGCTGGTGGCCGACCTGGCATTCGGGCAAAACTGGCGGGATCTCTAAAGCAAGGAACTGGGATCAGTCGGTACTCGTTAAAAGCCAATAGTGGAAGCCGTCGATGATGGCCATCAACGCGGCCTGGTTGAGGTCGCTGCTGACCCCGGCTGTGGTCCAGGGCTCATGCCCGTCTGCATGAAAGCTCAGAGTGACGCGCACGCGCGCCGCGGTGTCGTGGGCGAAAACATCGATGGCCGTAACGCTGAAGCGGCCAAGGTGCATTTTCGCCACAGACGGATACCACTTCTCCAACTCCTGTCGCATGGCTTTCGTAAGTGCGTCCACGGGGCCTGCGCCTTCTGCACGCGTTGTAGTTACAGTCGAGTTACCCACGGATAACAACATGGAGGCCTGTACATATCTGTTTTTTGTCTCGTCGGACTCGTCGATCACGCGCCAGCTTTTTACTTTGAAGCGATTGGGCAAGGTGTTGAGCACCTTCATGCAGGCAAGGCGGAAGGATACATCGCTGGCAATAAATCCGCCGCCGTCGATCATGGCCTGGTTGGCGTCAATGAAGGCCTGTGCCTGCGCACCGTCCAGAGGAACGCCGAGAGTTTCAGAGAGCAGAATGATGTTGGCTTTGCCGGATTGCGCATTCACGCCGATTACGGGGTTGGCACCCACCAGCGCAGGGTCGCACCACAGGTAAGCGCCGGGGTTCTTGCGCTCGCTGCTGCCGTGCATGCCGGCCCAGGTGCCAAAGGCTCCCGTGCCCACAATGGGCGAGCCGTGCGGCACATCAAGCGAGAAAGCAGCGTAGGCGGAATGAGCAAGGCTGGTAAGTCCGGCGAGCGATTCAGGAGTTACAAACTCGGCTTCGCCCCTGAGTTGCATGCTGCCGATCACGGAGGTCAAATTTACGTTGCCGCACCGCTCGCCGGTGCCGAGCAGCGTGCCTTGAACCTGAACCGCTCCCGCAAGAATGGCCGCGCGGGTGTTGGCGATGCCCAGGCCTCGATCGGTGTGGCCATGGAACGCGAAGTTGGCGCCGGGATAGCTCTGTGTTAGTCCGTGGAAGACACTTGTAACTTCCTCTGGATTGGCGCCGCCGGTGGTGTCGCAAATAACAAGGCGACTCACTTTCTGACTTACACATTGTTCAGTCAGTTTGTGGAAGTAATCCAGGCCGCGCTGCTTGAAATCGGCGTCGCACAGGTTGCCGTTTTCGCGGCGGCCGCAATTTGCGTCCATGGCGTGCTCCAAATCCACGATGACTTCAAGGCCGTGGTCCTGCAGGCAGGCGATTGTTTCATAGGCCATGAGCAGGTTTTCTTCGGGCGTGGTTTCGAGGGAGCGAATGACATCGAGCAGCCGGGATTTGACGACGAGAACGGCAACGGGGATGCGGCGCTTGCGTGCGACGATGAATTCGACATCAGGCCACTCATTAACATTTGCGCCGCGACCGCGCGTTCGCCCGAAGAGAGCCAGTTTCATTTGGCCTGTTTCTACGGAATCGAGAGCGGCAGTCAGATCGGAAACGAACTGGTTTGCGCCGGCAAAGCCGATTTCCGCATAGTGTACTCCGAATGCGGACATGCGCTGCAGCAGGCTGATCGCATTGGGCAGAGATATTTCGATGTTCGGTTGCTGCATTCCGTCGCGCAGGCTGGTGTCGAAGAGCTCAACGTGCGTGGGTTCTCTCATGGAGTTGATTTCCTGGCTGGGTGAGCGTGCGGGATGGATGGTCCGGGAGCAGGCTGCCAACACTTCATCATACCTGCTTGAATTTGGGGTGATGCGGGTGCGGCTTGGCAAATACAGGAGCGTTCACATCGCCTCTCCGGGGCGAGCGTCTTCGGTGGCCTGCCTACCCAGGGTTTCGTCCGCCGCGGCGGACAGCACCCTGGGCTATTTTCGCGGCTCCCTCCGGGAGCGTTGTGGCGTCAGTTTCATACCGGGAGTGGTTAACCCGCATTTCTCTCGGACGGCACGATAACCGGAATTCCAGGCTTGGCGAGGTCTCTGAGGGCCGAGAGGCCCTCAGGACAGCCGGTCTAGAGACCGGCGCTACGATTTTCGGCTACCTGCGAGAAATGCAGGTCACTTCCACTTGATGACGTGGAGCAGGTTGGAGTAGTCGTCGGTCCAGACCTTGGTTCCGGGAGGTACGTGGATGTCGACCCAATGCGGGTCGGTGGCCAGCGGACCTAGATCGGCGCGGCTGCGCGCCATCACCAGCCAATGGGAGGCGAGTTTTCCTGCGTCCAGCTGATCTTGAGATACACCCCGGTCGTCGGAAGCCATGCATACCAGGCCGGCGTCGTTGGCAAGCGAGCCCAGCGTGGGCGCGATGTCGAGGTAGAGGTTGGTGATGTGGAAGGCCAGCATGCCTCCCGGCGCCAGCTTGCGCAGGTAAAGAGCGAGGGCCTCGCGCGTGACCAGGTGCATGGGAATCATGTCGCCGCTGAAGGCATCGATGACGATCAGGTCGTAGCCAGCGTCGGGTGCGGGGCGGAGCTTGAGGCGCGCATCGCCAAGGACAATCTTGGCCTGCGGGGCGCACTGCTGAAGGAAAGTGAAGTAGTGCGGGTCGAGCGCCATTTGCTCGACCAGAGGGTCGATTTCGTAATATGTGAGCGACTCGCCGGGTTGCAGGTAGCAGGCCATGGCGCCTGCTCCCAGGCCTACGACGGCCCAATTTGCCTGGCGAGGGTCACCCGCAGGTGCGGGAAGCGTTTTTGCCTGCATGGCGCGAAGAATGCTGCCGGCGGGACCCGTCTGCGTGTAGTACGCCAACGGCTCGCGGGCGCGCGCGGCATCGAGACTTTGCGATCCATGCAGCGTTCCACCGTGGAGGAGATAGCGAAGCTTGCCGTTGGGGCTGTCCGTCACGCGGATGACGCCAAAGAAGTTGCGCTTCGCTTCAAGAATCTTGCCCAGGTTGGGGTGGTAAAGCGTGCTTGCGGCCAGCAGCGCCACCAGGCCTGCGGCAAAGCGCAGCGGCCGTTTGCCGAAGCTCATGCACCACAGCATGGAGTAGCCGAAGATGAGAATGATCAATGAACTGCCGAGCTCGATTCCGGCATGAGCCAGTCCGGTCAGGATGCCGGCCATCACCAGGAAAAGTGCGATGGGCAGCAGCCAGTCGTTTCGCTTGACGCGTGCGGCCTTTTCCGGCGGCGGCGGTGTCTGGTCGATGGGCGGGCGCAACATGGCTGCCAGCACCAGCACCAGCGGAAACTCAACGACTGTGGAGAAGATGACGGGTGCGATCAGCGCGTTGAAGATGCCGCCTAGCACGCCGCCAAAGGAGATCCACAAATAGAATTCGGTAAGGCGCGTGATTTTTGGCCGGCTGCGGGCAAGCTCGCCGTGACACACCAGGGCGATGGCGAAAAGGGTGAGCAGATAAAGCGCGATCAATGCCAGCAAAGGAAGCTTGGTCTTGCAGAGAGTGGGAATGAGCGCGATGAGGATGAGAAAGGGCAGACGGCGAATGAGCCACTCATGCGAGATGGGCGGGCGTTTGGCGAACACCAGAACGAAGCTCAGGAGATAAAACGCCAGCGGCAACACCCAGAACAGCGGGATGGCGGGAACGTCCGTTGTGAGCGCCGTGGTCACGCCCATCATCAGGCTGGAAGGCACAAAGGCCAGGGCAATCCAGCGCAGGCGCTGACGCCACATATCTCTGGGTGCGGTCTCGTCCGGCTCCTCGATTGTGGCTGCTTGCGCGGGTGCGGTTTCGGTGCGGTTGCGCCAGACCAATGCGCCGCAGGCCACGGTCAAGACTAGAAACAGCGCGTAGCCAAAGCTCCAGAAGGTACTCTGCACGCTCAGACGCAGTGCGGGTTCCAGCAGGAGGGGATACCCCAGCAGACCAACCAGGCTGCCTGCGTTGCTGGCGGCGTACAGAAAATAAGGATCATTGGCGGATTTGTGGCCGGAATGAGAGAACCATCGCTGCAGCATCGGCGTGGATGAGGAAAGCAAGAAGAACGGCAAGCCCACCGCGACTGAAAGCATGGCGAGCACCCAAAAGACGGGTGTGCTATCGGAGGGCGGCTCCCATCCGGCCGGAATATGCAGCGGCAGTACCGCGAGCGGCGTGAGCGCGAGAGAAACGTGCAGGATAATCTGTGAGCGGCGGCGCAGCCACTTGGTTGATGCGTAGGCGTAGAGGTAGCCGGCCAGGAGGATGGTCTGAAAGAAAACCAGGCAGGTGTTCCACACCGCCGGTGTACCACCGAGCATCGGTAGCGCCATCTTGGCCATCATTGGCTCAACCAGGAACAGCAGGGCAGAGCTGACGAACATGGAGACGGTGAAGACAACCAGTAACATCAGGCTTCCTTACTTCCCATGGTGAGCCCTCGAATGGCGGTGATTGCCGGGGTGCACCTCAAAAAACTTTATCGCTTGATCGGAATGGTCTTCCATCCTACTTTAGACCGGACGAAGCTACGCCGAAAGTGGGTTTACTGGAAGGAGGCTTGACGGGGCACCCACGGTGGCAGCGAGGGTGGGGAACTCGGGTTGTTTCCCAGGTCTCTTCGCCGCGGCGGACGAGACTTGGGGCACCCGAGCACCCGAGGAGAGTCCGAGGCTAGACGCCCAATTCGTGGCGGATGGCGTCGGCGATGGTGGTGGCGTGATGGTGCATTGCGGCTTCAGATTCGGCTTCGATCATGACCCGGGCCAAGGCTTCTGTGCCGCTGTAGCGAATGACGACGCGGCCGGAGTCTCTGAGGTCCGATTCGGCCGCGCGGATGCTGGCTGCGACTGTAGGGATGGAATCGAGCGGGCGTTTTTCGCGCACTTTTACGTTGACGATCACCTGCGGAAAGACCTTCAGGTCGGCGGTGAGTTCGTCGATCGATTTCGCGGTGCGGACGATGAGATCGAGTACCACCAGGGCCGTCAGCAGGCCGTCGCCGGTAGTGGCCAGGTGCGGCAAGAGAATGTGCCCGGACTGCTCGCCGCCCAGCGAGGCATTGTGCTTGAGCATCTGCTCGAGCACGTATCGGTCGCCCACGGGCGCACGCACCATGCGGATGCCGGAGCGCTTGAGCGCCGCTTCAAGGCCCATGTTCGACATGGTGGTGGCGACAACCAGGTCGCCGGTGAGAATACCGCGGGCCTTCATGTCGCGGGCGGCGGCCAGCAGGATGGCGTCGCCATTGATGACGTTGCTATGAGCGCCGGACAGCATGCAGCGGTCGGCGTCACCATCGAAGGTGAGGCCGAGCGGCGCGCCGCGCTTTTGGACCTCCGCGGCGACATACTCGGGATGAAGTGCGCCGCATCCGTCGTTGATGTTCCGGCCATCAGGCTTGGTGTTGAGTAGGGTGATGTGAGCGGACTGATCGGCGTCAAGGCGGCGAAACAGTTCGGGTGCAACGGCTGCCGCGGCGCCGTTGGCGCAATCGACAACCATGCTCATGCCGTGCAGTTCGAGACCGGGCACGGAGTCAATGAGGAACTGAATGTAATCGGCTTGGTAGCTCGCGTTGTCTGCGACGGGCGGCAGTGAGGCGGGGTCGGGAATGTGATTTTTGGCGGCGTAGTGGAGAATTTCCTCTTCCATCGCCAGTTCGACCGCATCGGGGAGCTTGAAGCCGTCCGCGCCAAACAGCTTGATGCCGTTGTCGCGCCAGGGATTGTGGGAGGCGGAGATGACCACGCCAGCATTGAATCCGTGGGTACGGGCCAGGAAAGCAACAGCCGGGGTAGGCACAATGCCGGCGCTCTCAACGCGTGCTCCTGCGGCGCGCAGTCCGGCGGCGAGCGTGGCGGCGATCCAGGGGCTCGATTCGCGGGTGTCGCGGCCAAGAATGACGGAGGGCTCGGGCGCCTGACGCTTAAGCGTGTGAGCCAGGGCCAGGCCGACAGCGTAAATGGTTACGGGATCGAGAGGGGATTCACCGGCAACGGCGCGGATGCCGTCTGTGCCGAAAAGCTGGCGAGTAGCGGTTGCAGTCATAATCTCAATTCTTGAAAAGATCAAAAAACAACCCCCAATGTCTGAATCGCACACGAATGGGGGCTCTTTTCAAAGCATACCTTAAAGACACATTGTCGCTGAATTTGTTGTGCGGTTGCAGGGTGCGCATTCAGGTTACGAAATTGTCTGGCGGGGGTTACTATTTCTCAGACTTCCCGGCTGGCGAGGTGGACTCCACACGGCTGGCGAAGAGGCCGTCGGCCAGGCGCGTAACGAGCGGGTCGCCGGGAGCGAGTTGGGCTGTTGAGCGCACTACAATGCCTTCTGCGTTGAGCACCAGCGCGTAGCCGCGGTCGAGAACGGCGAGCGGCGAGAGGGAATGCAAGCGGGCGTCGAGTGCGCTGAGTTTATTTGCATGGGTGTGGAGCAGGTGCTCGACTCCGCGATGGAGGTGATTGTGGCTGGCTTGCAGGCGTTCGCGGGCTTGGGCGAGGGCTTGGCGCGGGTCATGGCGCAGCACGGATGCAGTGAGGTCGGCGACCTGATCCTGGCGCGTTCGGAGTTGACCGGTGACAGAGGATTCAAGCCGGTCGGCCAGGTCGTCCAAGTACTGTGCCTTGCGGTGCAACAGGGCTGAGATGCGGGCTTCTGCACGGCTGATGGGCAAGCGCGACAAGTGCTGGCGAGCATGGAGGAGTTGGAAGCGCATGGCGCGATCGAGACGATGTGACTGATTGGCGAGGAAATCGCCTACTTTGTGCTGGACCTCGGTGACCAGCTCGGCAGCCGCTGAGGGCGTTGGTGCGCGCAGGTCGGCAACGAAGTCGGCAATGGTGAAATCGGTCTCGTGGCCAATGGCGGAAACCACCGGCAACCGCGAGGCAGCAATGGCGCGGGCCACGCGCTCGGAGTTGAAGGCGGCCAGGTCTTCGAGCGACCCACCGCCGCGGGCCAGGACGATGAGGTCCACAAGGCCGGATTGGTTCAGATTGGTAATGGCGGACTCGATCTCCCCCGGCGCCTGATCGCCCTGGACGGTGACGGGGACGAGCAGCACGTTGAGGCCGGAATGCCTGCGGGCAACAATGTTCAGGAAGTCTCGAATCACCGCCCCCGCAGGTGACGTGACGATGCCTACGGTGCGAGGAAAAGCCGGCATCGGCTGCTTACGGTCCGCGTCAAACAGGCCCTCGGCCTTGAGGCGTTGCTTGAGCTGCTCGAAGGCCAGTTGCTGCGATCCGGCTCCCACAGGCTCCATGGTCTCGGCCACCAGTTGCATCTGCCCGCGCTGCTCGTAAACGCTGACCCGGCCGCGCACCAGCACGTGAAGGCCGTCTTCCGGACGGAAACGCAAGAGCATCGCCTGGCGCCGAAAAAGGACAATGGGCAACTGCGCCTCGGCGTCTTTCAGCGTGAAGTAGAGGTGGCCGGAGGGTGCGGGACGAAAGTTGGAGATTTCGCCCTCGACCCATACATCGCCGTATTGCCGCTCGATGAATTCGCGAACCTGGCCCACAAGTTCGCGCACCGGCCAGACGCGGCGGGTCTGGGGCGCTTCTTCGAAACTGAAACCGAGTTGCGGCGCGGATCGGTCAGACAGAGACATGCTGAGTTGAAGTGTAATTTGTTGCGGTTGGATAGGACCTGTCGGGAGGCAAGCACCCAGGTCTTCCGCCGCGGCGGACGAGACCTGGGGCACCTCATCGAAGAAGGAGCTTTATTCGGAGCGAAGCGCGTTCACGGGGTTGACAGATGCGGCGCGGCGCGAGGGCAGATAGCAGGCCAGGCAAGCTGTTGCTCCCACGCAGACGGTGATGACGATGTACGTCAACGGGTCGACCGGGCTCACGTTGAACAGGATCGACGACATCAGGCGCATGGTGACGAAGGCGACTACGAGGCCGCAGGCTGCGCCAATTGCAGTAAGCCACAATCCCTGGCGAACGAACAGGCTCGTCAGTTCGCGTCGTTGCGCGCCAAGCGCCATGCGTATGCCGATCTCGCGGGTGCGCTGCGAGACCGTGTATGCGATGACTCCGTAGATGCCGACGATGCCTAGCAACAGCGCCATGGCGCCGGCAACGCAGAGCATGACAAGGGTGAAGGAGGTTCGTGCCATGGATTTTGTGTACAGCTCGCCGAGAGTTGCGGCTTCGGAAAGGGGCACATCGGGGTCAATCGACCAGACTTGCTGTTGGACCTCTTTCATGAAAGCCTGGGAACCGGCGCGGGGGCTGCGGATGATGAACGTGAGATCGCGCCGCAGGTCGGTCTTCTGTCCTCCGAAGTTGGCTCGCATCACGGGCCAATAGACGGTGCTTGGCGGAGCCTGGTCTACGCCGTCATCGTGAATGTCCTGGGCCACACCGACGATCTCACGCCAGTCGTCGGTCGAGGCCCCGCGAATTTTTTTGCCCAGCGCGTTTTTGGCGTCATGCCAGTACTCGCGGGCAAGACCCTCTGAGATTATGGCGACCGGGAGCTTCTGATAGGTATCTGTCCAGGTGATATTCCGGCCGGCAACGAGTCCAGTGCCGAGCGTGGAGAAGAAGCCGGGGGAGATGAATTTGAAGCGCCGGAGGGGCGGTAACTCACCTTCGCCGTACACACGGTCCTGAGCGTAGATTATGTCGTTGGAGCTGTTGCCGTCCATGGGCACTTCATTGCTGAAGCCCACCGATTGCGCGCCGGGAATGGCAGCGAGCTTGTTAAGGATTTCCTGGTCCATGTGAACCACGCGATCGGCTTGCTCGTCGGGTATCTGCGATTCGGGGATGTAGAAACGGAAGGACTGGACTGTATCGGGTTGAGTGAAGCCGGGAGAGACACGCATCAGCGCCTGGAAGGTGCGGATCATGAGACCGGAGCAGATGAGCAGCACAAGCGCCAGGGCTACCTGGACGACGACGAGCGCCTTGCGGGCGTTGTGGCGCTCGCGGCTCTGGCTGAGGGCGCGACCGCCTTCGCGCAGGCCGGTGGTGGCTTTTACGCCGGCATATTTGAAGATGGGAATTGCGCCGATGAGGACACTGGTGAAGAGCGCCAGGCCGAAGGTGAAAAGCAGAACGGGAAGATCAATGCCGATCTCGTTGATGCGGGGCAGGCCGGTGGGTGCTGCGGCTACCAGGGCCTGCAACGCGCCGTAGGCTAGGGCCAGGCCAATGAGACTGCCGGCAATGCCGAGGATGAGACTTTCAAAAAACAACTCGGCGGCTGTTCGTCCCCAGGGCGAGCCAAGCGCGGCGCGAATGGCGAGTTCCTGGCGGCGCCCTTCGACGCGGACCAAAAGAAGATTCGCGACGTTGGCGCAGGCGACAAGCAGCACCATTCCGATGGAGCCCATGAGGACCCAGAGGACTTTGCCTACATCTCCGATCACATCCTGCTTCAAGGGACGGAGACTGGAGTGAATGTGGGCTTTCTCAAAGAGACTGATGCTGAAGCCGTCTGGCGGCGGGAAGCTGCGAAAAGTGATGGGCACAAGGCGGTCCATGTCGGCGCTGGCCTGCTGTATGGTGATTCCGGGCTTGAGCCGAGCAATCGAGCGGTAGCTGAAGTCTCCGAGTTTGGTCTTGCTGCGATCCCACTGGAAGGGCACGAAAAGCGAGGCGTCCGCGTAATCGAGGAATTGAAACCCCCTGGGCAGCACACCGATGATCTGGCGGGCCTTGCCGTCCATGATGATGGAGGTTCCGATGACGGAGGCTGCGCCGCCGAATTTTTTCTGCCAGTAGGCATCGGAGAGGAGCACGGTCTGCGGAGCGCCGGCGGTGTCGTCCTGGCGCGTGAAGAGGCGTCCGAGGGCGGGGGTGACTCCCAGCATGGGCAGCATGCCGTCGGTGACGTCAAGGGCGCGAACGTGCTCCGGTTCCCCGGCGCCGGTGACGCTGAAGGCGTCGCCGGCGTATGCGCCAATGTCGTGGAAGGTGGTGTTCTGCTCGCGATCGATGAAGTAGTTGGACGGAGCAGGGTTAATCTCTTTCAGGCTAACGGCAGGGGAGGCGTACCAGACGCCGATCAGCTGTTCGGCGTGGGGGTAGGGCAACGGCTTGAGCAGCACGCCTTCGACCACGCTGAAGATCACAGTGTTGGCTCCTACGCCGATGGCCAGGGTGAGGAGCGTGATGGCGGTAAACATGGGCGCGCGGCTGAGCCTGCGCAGAACCTGCCTGAATTGATCGAAAAACATGCGCATGTATGGAACCTCCGGAGCCCTGGCAATTTGCGGCTGCTCAAGGGTCTGGTTGCAGGCCGCGTATCGTTGCTTACGAAAGGAGAGGTCAGTGGTTCTGGGGGAGGGCTCTCTGCAGAGTGTGAGAGCATTTGGTCTGCCAAACGTTGGGCTGGGAGTATGGCGGAAAAGGCTGTGTTTTTAGCGAGTCAGGGGCAGGAGGGATGGGGCGGCCGTTCGATTCCGCAATCGGCTGTACGATTTCGGACAGCGGGGCTGATTGGGATGGCGAGCCGGGGGTATCCTACCCTCGGCACAGGAACAAGAACGTGCGGCCCCGACCCAGAGGGTGCCTCGGCGCGCCGATAGGGCTCCCGGCACCCGGCTAGAGCGGCTGCGTGGTGTCCGGCGTTATTGTCCGGAGCTGGCTTTCATGTTTCGGATCTGCAGATCGTTGACCACTTGCAGGACGTTCGGCACAGCGGTCGCCAAGGCCTCGGCGCCCTTGCGCAGGTCTTCAGAGTCGACTTGTCCGGAGAGTGTGACTACACCGTTCTTTACTTTGTAATTCACATCATGGTGCATCTTGTTCTGGATCAGCACTGCGTCCAAATTCTTTTCGATACCCTGGTCCAGGTCGGAGTTGACAGCGCCGACTTCTCGTCCTTGACCGGCAGGAACGACGGCAATCTGGTCGGCGACAACCTGCGCGCCCGCAAACGACTTTGCCAAAGTCTCGGCCTGCGCCTTGTCGTTGGGGTTGGTGACTTGTCCGCCGAGGGTCACGATGCCTTGCTCACGATCCTGACTTACAGTGACGTCTTTCAACCCGGCCTGATCGAGCGACTTGCGGATGCTGCCGGAGACATCAGCCGATTTGGAGGAGTTCCCCCAGCAACCCGTCATTGTCCCAATTATGAGCAGCGCCAGCGCCGCAACGAGCAATTTGGTCGTTTTCATCTTGTTTCTCCATTTGGCGGCGGTCCCGGTCCAGAAGAATGAGCAGATTCGTGCCCGTTGGCAGCCAGGTTCTAGATTCGCTCGTTTGCACGCGTCACGCTGAGCAGAATCGCTCGCCTCGCAAACTCGCGATTACAAACTGACGGCGAGGCGGTTGATGCGGGAGGATTGTCCGCTGAATGGGCACAGGGCGTTTCCACAGCGCCCTCGGTTTCCGTCATAGAATAGGAGAATCGTCGCTGCAGAAGCAGGTGAATCTACTTATGGCAGTGGACAGGCGAGGATGAAGGAACAAGCGTATTATGACGGCGGCAGACATTGCGCTGCCGAGCGGGTTAAATATCGAATTCCTGCCGCGAATTGCGGAATGGATAGCACAATTCAGAAAACGGAAACCAAGGAGAATTGCCCATGTCTGAAAACCAGGCAACGCACCCCGGACCCCCCATAGTCGACGATCAGAACGCCATGCTAAGCGAAGAAAGGGCAGGCGATGCAAAGTGCCCGTTCTCGATCGGCGCCCGCAAACACGCGGTGGCTGGAGCCCAAGCAAACGCAAACTGGTGGCCCAATCAACTGAACCTGAAGATGTTGAGCCAGCACTCCCCGAAGTCCAATCCCGTGAGCGAGGGATTCAATTACGCTGAAGAGTTCAAGAGCCTCGACGTGAATGCCGTCATCAAGGACCTCCATGCGTTGATGACGACCTCACAGGACTGGTGGCCTGCGGACTACGGCCACTATGGGCCGTTCTTCATCCGTATGGCGTGGCATAGCGCGGGGACGTATCGGATCGCCGATGGCCGCGGCGGCGCGGGCTCAGGGGCGCAGCGATTCGCTCCCCTGAACAGCTGGCCGGACAATGTGAGCCTGGACAAGGCGCGCCGGTTGATCTGGCCGATCAAGCAGAAGTATGGCCGGAAGCTTTCCTGGGCCGACCTTATCATTCTCACCGGTAATGTGGCGTTGGAGTCGATGGGATTCAAAACCTTCGGTTTCGCAGGGGGCCGCGAGGACGTCTGGGAGCCGGAAGAGAACATTTACTGGGGGTCTGAGGGCAAGTGGCTGGGAGACGAACGCTATAGTGGCGACCGTCAGCTCGAAAATCCTCTCGCCGCCGTTCAAATGGGCCTGATCTATGTAAATCCGGAAGGACCGAACGGCAAGCCGGATCCAGTCGCGGCGGCGCGGGATATTCGCGAGACGTTCGCGCGCATGGCGATGAATGACGAGGAGACAGTTGCCCTCATCGCCGGCGGACACACGTTCGGCAAAGCTCATGGCGCTGCTGACCCGATCAAGTATGTAGGTCCCGAACCCGAGGCCGCACCAATCGAAGAGCAAGGCCTGGGCTGGAAGAGCAGTTTCGGTAGCGGCGCGGGCGTAGATGCGATCAGCAGCGGCCTCGAGGGTGCATGGACCGCTAACCCGGTGAAGTGGGACAACGATTATCTCAAAAACCTCTTCGCCTACGATTGGGAACTCACGAAGAGCCCCGCAGGCGCTCAGCAATGGACACCGAAGAATGGAGCCGCAGCGGGCACCGTGCCGGATGCTCACGACCCCAAGAAGAAGCACGCCCCGATCATGTTTACGACGGACCTGTCGCTGAAGATAGACCCGAGTTACGAGAAGATTTCGCGACGCTTCCTCGAGCATCCGGACGAGTTCGCGGATGCCTTCGCCAAAGCCTGGTTCAAGCTGACGCACCGCGACATGGGGCCGCTTTCGCGCTATCTTGGCCCGCTCGTTCCCAAGGAGCAGCTGCTGTGGCAGGACCCTGTTCCGGCGGTAGATCACATATTAATCAATGAAAAGGATATCGCTGCCTTGTCGGCCAAAATCCTCGCTTCCGGACTTTCCATCTCACAACTGGTCACGACCGCCTGGGCGTCGGCTTCAACCTTCCGTGGCAGCGACAAGCGCGGCGGGGCCAACGGCGCGCGCATTCGCCTTGCGCCGCAAAAGGATTGGGAGGCCAACCAGCCGGCCGAACTGGCGAAGGTTCTTGAGACGCTGGAGGCGATCCAGAAGGAATTCAACGCCGCGAGCGGGAAGAAGAAGGTTTCGCTCGCTGACCTGATCGTTCTGGGCGGCTGCGCAGCCGTCGATGCAGCCGCGAAGAAGGCCGGCTACGACGTGAAGGTTCCGTTTGCGACTGGGCGCACGGACGCCAAGCAGGAGCAGACCGATTTGGGCTCATTCGCCGTGCTGGAGCCGACCGCAGACGGCTTCCGCAACTACATCCGCAAGGGACAGGAGGAATCAGCTGCGGAGCTACTGGTGGACAAGGCGAACCTGCTGACACTTACCGCTCCGGAGATGACGGTTCTAATCGGCGGCCTGCGCGTCCTGGATGCAAACTTCGGGCATACGGAGTATGGCGTTTTCACCAAGCGGCCCGGATTGTTGACCAATGACTTCTTCGTGAACCTGCTCGACATGAACACCAAGTGGCAGAAGTCCACTGCGCGAGGAGGCGTGTTGGAGGGGCGCGATCGGGCAACCGGCGAGCTCAAGTGGACAGGCACCATAGTCGATCTCGTCTTCGGTTCGAATTCTCAGCTCCGAGCTCTCGCGGAGTTTTATGCGTGCTCCGACTCGCAGCAGGCATTCGTTCATGACTTTGTTGCAGCCTGGAGCAAGGTGATGAACCTGGACCGCTTTGACCTTGCGTGATCTCCCTTTCCCAGGTCTCGGATGAAGTCGAGACCTGAGGCACCCTGATTTACTGAAACTTTCAAAGGCCGGATGAGGATTTAACCTTCGTCCGGTCTTTTTCTATTTGCGGGAGTTAATGATAGTGCGAATCTCGGCGGTGATGCTCGAGAGCCGCTCAGCGAAAGACGCTTTCGGGTCGCTCTGACGGGAATACACGATTTCCAGTTCGCGGGCCAGCTCCGTGCCCCGTGTAAGGCCAAAGGTGCCCAGGACGCCGGCCAGTTTGTGCGCCGCGGCCTGGGCCGCCTGTTGGCGATCCAAAGAGAGAGAGCCGGCGGCGAAGTCCTGCGCTGCGACTTCGAGCACCTCAGCACGCTCTCGCATCAGGGGAAGATATTGGTTCCACAAGCGATCCAGGGCAGCGGTGAGAGCGGCCTGTCCATCGGTGGCCATCGGAGGTCACTTCCAGCCCAGTACGGTGGCGATCTGAGTGGAAAGGGTGAGCGGGTCAAACGGCTTCAAGAGGATGGCTTCCACTCCCAGGTCCGCGAAGCGGCGCTGATCGGAACTCTGCACCTTGGCGGTTAGCAGCAGCACGGGGATGCGGGAGGTTGCGGGATTCTTGCGCAGTTCGCGGAACGTGGTTGGTCCGTCCATGCCCGGCATCATCACGTCCAGCAGGATGGCGTCAGGCTGATGCTCAATGGCGCGCGCCAGACCTTGCGTCCCGGAGTTGGCGGTGAACACATGCCAGCCTGCGACGGTCTCCAGGCTTAGCGCTGCTACTTCGCGAATATCGTCTTCGTCGTCGATGACCAAGATGCTGTGCGACATGGGGTCCTACCTCGAAAATAACCGTAATCGGAGACCAGTTGGTTGCTTACACTGCTCTAGTTAATTGTCGGCTGTTCGCGCGTGCCTGTCGATGGTTACAGGCGATTTGGGCACTCTTCAGGTAACAGGAGAACGAAATCCGTTGGCTCGCGGGAATCCCACCTTGGTGTAAGTACAAGCACGCGTCAAGCGCATTCATGAGCGAAGGTGAAAGAATTGGACGCCCGTGCTTGACGTGCGATCAAGGACTCTTGAGCGACGATTCCGCAGGGCCGGTCTCTTCCGCGTGCCGGGAGTTGCGCAGCATGGTGAGGACCAGGGCCTCCAACTGCTGCGGCTGCACGCGGGCCTTGGTCAGGAACTGCGTGGGTCCCAGGGTCAATTTGCGGCATTCTTCGTGGCTGAGTTCGCGGCCGGAGTAGACCACCAAAGGCAGGTTGGCGAGGCTTTCGTGCTTGCGCAGCCAATCGACCACGTTGAAGCCGTCCCCGTCAGGCAGGCCGATATCGAGCACCAGCAGGTGGGGCTGGAAGGCGAAGCAGGCGTCCAGTGCGTCCTGCAGCGTGTGGGCGAGCCGGACTTCGATGGCGTCGCGCAGGAAAACATTGCCGATAACCAGGGCCAGCTCCACATCGTCTTCGACGATCAGAATGCGGGCGTTCTCGCCAGGACCGCAGAGCACGCGGGCCAGTTCACCCAGTAGCGCGTCTTCGCTCAGACGGTTGGCCACCCAGCCTTCCGCATCAGCGGGCAGGATGCCGGGGTCCTGCCGTTTGTCCACGCTGAGCAGCACGATGGGTGTGCGCGCCTCGGGGCGCAGGCGCCGCAGCAGGGGAAGAATCTCCCAGCCGTTCATGCCGTCGAGAGAAGTATCGAGCAGAATGGCTTCAACACCGTCGTGCGCGGCGGCCAGGGTCTCTTCCACGCTGGTGGCTTCTACTACACGGTAGCCATGGCTGGTAAGCATGGCGGAGATGTGCGGCCGCGAGGAGGGGTTTGCGTCCGCCAGCAGCACAGTTCCCTGACCGGTTTCGTGATCGAAGAGGGGCTTCGAGGGCTCAATGGGGGAGGGCTGGTAGGGGAGAAACACGCGGAAGGTGGAACCGCGCACCGGGTTGCGCTCGGCCCATATACGCCCGGAGTGCTGCTGGACAATGGTACGGCAGATGGCAAGGCCCAACCCGCTTCCGCCTTTTTGCCGCGAGTCGGACGCGTCCACCTGCTGGAACCGCCCAAAGATCGCCTCCAGCTTGTCGGCGGGGATTCCGCGGCCCTGGTCGATGACCGAGAGGGTGACTCCGCTCATGCCGGGACGCACCATGACGGAGATGGTGGAGTTGGGGGGAGAGAATTTGACCGCGTTCGAGAGCAGGTTGGTGAGTACCTGGAGCAGCCGGTCCGGGTCAGCGGCAATCTCCGCCTGCGTGGTGTCATGAATGAGCTGCACGCCCGCCGAATCGGCTACAGGAGCCATGCCCTCGATAGCCTGGCGGATGATCTGAGCCAGTTGCACTGGGCGGAAGGCCAGCGGTTCGCGGCCGGACTGTATGCGCTCCAAATCGAGGATGTCGTTGATCAGCCGTACCAGCCGGTCGGAGTTGGTGACGGCAATGCGGAGCAGGTTGGCGGCCTTGTCGTTGACCTGGCCGAGAATGCCGGAGGAGAGCAACCCCAGCGCGCCGCGAATCGAAGTCAGGGGGGTGCGCAACTCGTGGCTGACGGTTGATATGAACTCGTCCTTCAGCCGGTCGAGGGCGTAGCGCTGACTGATGTCGCGGAAGCTGAGCACGGAACCCGAGAAGCGGCCCTGGTCGGCGATGGGCGTAAGCACGTATTCGGCAGGGAAGGTGCTTCCATCGGCGCGGAAGATGGTGTCTTCGCCAGCGGCAGCTTTGTGGTGGCCGGAGGCGCGGCGCAAGGGGCAATCCTCGCTGCATGTGTGGTTGGCAGGGGCTGCGCCGTGCAGTAATTCGTGGACGGGCCTGCCGGTCAGGCTCTCGGCGTCCGCGCCTAGCAGCCGTGCCGCGGCGGGATTGGCAAAGCTGATCAAGCCACGCCGGTCCACGCCGCAAATGCCGTCGGCAACGGAATCGAGCAGAATCTCCTGCTGCCGGGAAAGCTCTTCGGCGCGGCCTCGTTCCTGGGAACGCGCCAGCATCTGGCCCAGCGAGGCAGCCACCGTCTCGACGGCTGCCAGGGCTTCGCGGTCCTCACGCAGGCTGAAGTGGCAATAGAACTCGAGCACGGCCAGAACCTTGTTGCCCTCGCGAACCGGGACCGCCCAACCGGAGACCATTTCGTGACGCAGCGCATCCTTGACACGGTGGTTGTCCGGCGAAGAGGCGAGGTCAGTGAACCACACCGGACGGCAATCCTGCCAAGCCAGCCCAGGCAGGTCGACGCCCTTCGGCACCGTGAGGCCCATGCTTTCCTGGATGAAGGTCTCGGCGCGGCGTCCGGGTGCGGCCCAAGCAGAGCCGAATTCCAAACGCCGCTCCTCCGCATTGACGCTCCATTTCACCGCCATATCCCAGCCCTGGGACACGCAGAGCGCCTCCAGAATGCGCATCGAGGCCACATCCGAGGAGGCGTTTTCACCGACGATCTGGCTGACAACAAGTTGCAGGGCCAGGCGGTGCTCACGCTGCTTTTGCTGCGTCACATCACGCATCAGGCAGCGAATCGCCAGCGGATTGCCTGCCTTCTGCCGCTGGCTCAGGCTCAATTCCAGTTCCAGCACGCGGCTGTCATGAGTGTGATAGCGGAGGGGAGCGCGATCCACCACCTCTCCATCCAGGGCTCGGCGGAAGAGGGCGGCAACTTCACTCCGGCAACTTGGGCCGAACAACTCGTCGAAGGAATCCAGTTCGATGAGCTCCACCGTGTCCTTGCCGAAGCACCGGTTCCATGCTGGATTGGCGTAGAGAAACTTGCCCGCCGGGCTAAGCGTGGCAATCATCTCGCTGGAGTTTTCAAACAGGTCGCGATAGCGCTCTTGCGATTCGCGCTGCGCCAGATCCTGGCGCAGGGTCGCTCCCTGGTCCACTGCCACAGCCACCAGGCCGGCCATTGTGCCGGTGCTTTCGCGTAAACCGGAGATATGCAGGGCGATCGGGACCAGTGTTCCGTCTTTGCGGCGCAACTGCACATCGAAAGAGGGCACTTTGCTGGGCGGAAGGCTTCGCACACACTCCATATATGCGGCCATGCGGCCGGCGGGTGTGGCTTCCGGCGGCCGGGAAATGCCGCAGATCTTCTGCATCTCGGCAACCAGGCGAGTGCCTTCGCCGGGGCCGAGGATCTCAAAGGTCGCCCACTCCTTCAATAACTCATCGGCATGGTAGCCGAGCATGCGTTCAGCGGCGGGGTTGACATACGTGAGGCGTCCATCCAGGCCGATGGCGACTATGCCGGGGCCGGCGGACTCGAACAGGTTTTTGAGCGGCTCAGGGGCAGCGGCGGCAACGGCCTCGGCAGGAGCGGCATCGGGAACCAGAAGCCGCAAGCCAAGGACCACGACTGCGACGCAAGCGGCAAAGATCAGCAGTCCATCGTAGCGCGGTCCGGCCACCAGCCGGGTGATCGACGCGCCAGCCGCGAGCGCCACCGAAATACCGGCCAGTGCGGGCCAGAGCAGGGAAACGCCGCTCCGCACCGCTGGCGCAGCTTCCTCGATCGGGATCGTTTTATCGGCGTAGACGCCGTCGTGCATGTGGCCCCCAAGGCGATCGCGGAGCCAGAACGGATGCGTCCGCAGTATTCTGCGCGAGATTCCGCAACCTCTGGTTCACGCTATAGTATCCAGAAAAACGGCCGTTGTCTGTTACCTTTGTTACTACCAACGAGCCGAAAGTATTCAATTCATCGACTGCGATTCTCGTTGTCGATCGCGTAATGTGAATGGCGATTTGGACGTAGTATAAGCTTTCGAATCCGCACTCTCTAGGCAAATCGGGCCTTGTTGACGGGGAGAAACGACGAAGTAACGGGTGGGGGCCGCGCACGCCGGTCAACCCAGGCGAACACCAGCCGTCAATGGGGAAGAGTCTCTGTTGGCCCGACCTTCGAGCTGCATTGGGCTCCGTATCGTTCCGGGGACATGTTGCGCTTTTCGCAGGCTCTAATTAGTTCTTTTAGCGCGTAAATACGCATTTGCAAATGCTTGGAGGTTGGCCCCGGGGCCAGTTCAGGATTTCCTTGGCGGCTAAAGCAGGGGAGCAAATTCATGCATTGAAGTACGGGCTGAAGAAGCTGCGGAAAAACCTTTGGATAGACGCGAATTCGAGAGACCGGCTGCAGGGGCTAAGAGCCAGGCGCTGATTTAATTGCACTTACGGCATGACTGAAGTCGTGCCCTGACACTTCTGGGCTCAAATTGGAGTTTTTCCGCAGCCTGTGAAGCCGGTATCCTTCAATTCCGCGGAATGGCAGCCAGATTTTTCAATTGCCGACTTCAGCCGCGGCCACGACCGGGATGCGGCGCAGCACCTTGGTCAGCATGAAGGTCAGCAGCAGAACAGCAGGCATCGCGATCAATACCCAGGCGAGCAGCGCCTGCCCTGCGAGCCAACCCATCTGCGTGGCCACTACGTGCGGCGACGCGTGCAGCAGTGCGCCGGCCTGCAGAGACGGATTGTGGCTTGACGCGATGAGCCGTCCGCCGAGCCGGACAAAGGGGACAATCAGTAGCAACTGCAGGGGCATCACAGCGTAGTTTGCCGCCTGAATGGCGGGCAGGTTGAGCCGCAACGTCAAGGCCAGCGCAGCGCACACGAGTGTGGGAATGCCCACAACGGGAATGCAGCCGATGGCGAATCCAAGCGCCAGGGTGAGAGCCAGGCGGCGCGGGGAAATTCCTTGGCGCAACCCCTGCACCGTGCCGCGCTTGACGGCGTCGAGCGACGAGCTAAACCTCTCGCGAATCTTGCGCTGACCCCGCATTTTGAACTGGCATGAAGTCATGGAATGGCTCATCTCACCCTCACCTTAACGGTACGAGCGGAGGCTCCTTGTGGATTGGACGTAAATTTCTGGCAAATGAGCCAAACTTGTCACCAGAAACTCGATTTTCTCCTAGTCCGTGGTAACGGCTGGTGGTAAAGGCTGGGTGATCTGAGGCTATGTAGTGCCGCGCAATAACCCGCGGACCCGCATCTCGCTGAGGACGCGTTCCGCCTTCCAGTCCAGCGCCCCTGCTCCATCCACGATCAAGTCGGCGTGCACGGCCGAGGGTCGAACGTAGGCCAGGCTGGCTGGGCGAACCGTCGCGTCATACTGCCGGCGGACCGACTCCGCAGTGCGCCCGCGCTCTTCAATGTCGCGCTTGAGGCGGCGCTCAAAGCAAAGATCGTCGGGCGTGTCCACATAGATGCGCAGTTGGTAAAGAGGGAGCAGCTCGGGGAAATAGAGCGCGAACAGGCCTTCGACGAGTACATACGGTCCAGGCTGGAAGGTCTCCGTCTGGCTGGGATTGCGAATGTAGGTGGCGAAGTCGTACAGCGGGCGCTCGATCGGCTGGCCCTGTGCAAGTGCCGCCAAATGCGCGATAAGCAACGGGCCTTCTATGAGGGCGGGATCGTCGAAGTTTTGCTGGGCGCGTTCGGCGAATGGCATGTGGGCCAGGTCGCGGTAGTAATTGTCAAAACGGAAATGGGCGCCTCCAAGCGTGCGCGCCAGTTCCGCGGCAAGTGTCGTTTTCCCCGACCCCGAGCAGCCGCCGATGGCCAGCAAAACAGGCGGGGACTGCGTACGCCGGACCTCTGAACTGGCACCTTGGTCAGCGGGTGCGCCGCTCACAATTCTTGCTCCAGGCAGGCAGCAATGCGTGGCGCGAGACGCTCGAAGAGACGCGCGAGGCGATGTTCCACCAGGCGGCCGGCCGCGAAGACCTCTTCGTGGCTCAGTTGCGTTGCGCCCAGGCCAGCGGCAAGGTTAGTCACGCAGGAGATGCCCAAAACCTCGATCCCCATGTGCCGCGCGACGATGGTTTCTGGCACGGTGGACATGCCGACGAGCGTGGCTCCCAGCGATCGGAAGGCGCGGATTTCGGCGGGCGTCTCAAAGCTGGGACCGGAGACCGCAAGATAGATACCTTCCGCCAGCCGGAAGCCTTCTTCTTGTGCAGCCGCACCGGCCAGGGTGCGAAGTCGTTGGGAATACGCCTCTGTCATGTCTGTAAAGCGAAGGCCAGAAGCTGGGAAACGCAAGCCGACGCCGGGCTGGGCAGCAAAGCGGCTTTCGTTGGGGCCAACCAGCGGGTTGAAGCCCATGAGGTTGATGTGGTCGGCAAGCGCGACAAGCTGGCCGATGTGGTATCCCTCGGCGATGCCTCCCGACGCATTGGTGAGCACCACGGCGCGTAGCCCAAGAGCCCCAAGAACGCGCATGGGGAAGGTGACCTGCTGCGGCGTGTAGCCCTCATAAAAGTGGACGCGGCCTTGCATGACAACGGCCGGAACCCCGCCCAATAAGCCTGCAACGATGCGGTCGGAGTGGCCTTCTACGGTCGATTGCGGAAAGTGGGGAATTTCGGCGTAGGGAACAAGGATGGGGTTAGCAATAGCGTCTGCCACCGCGCCTAGACCGGAGCCGAGGACGATGCCGATGCGCGGTGTGAGCGCGCCGAGGCGGGACTTCAGGAATGCGGCGGCTTCAGTGACTTGGTCGAAGTAGGTCATGGTCTGGATGTCGCAAGCGCTTCTGGCGATTTTACAGCCAGCACCGAAGCGGTGAAACAGGCGATGATGGAGTCAGCGGGATGCAACAGGTGGAGGGTCAGATCGATGTGCCGGAATATCAAGATGCTTTTCAACTTCGATCCGCCGGTGACGGATGAGGAGATTCGCGCGGCGAGCCTGCAGTTTGTGCGAAAAGTCAGCGGTTTCAACAAGCCTTCGAAGGGGAACGAAGCGGCGTTTTTGACGGCTGTGGATGAGATTGCGGCAGCGTCGGCACGGCTGCTCGCTTCACTTGAAACCAATGCGCCGCCGCGCAGCCGCGAAGAAGAGGCGGCCAGGGCTAAGGCGCGCAATGCGGTGCGATTTGGGACTAGGGGCTAAGGGACTAGGGACTAGGGACCAAGGGACTAAGGTGCGGATCAATGAGAGAGCTTTTTGCTTGGCTATTTGGGCTGGGGCTGGGGTGTAATGCTGCATTGTTCGTTCCCCAGGTGATTGCGGTTTGGCGCAAGAAGAGCGATGAAGGTATTTCGCTGATTACGTTTGGCGGGTTCATTGTGCTGCAAGGGATTGGCATTGTGCATGGAACTCTTGAGCATGACTGGTCGCTGATTCTGGGGATGACGGCGAGCCTGGTGACTTGCGGGTCGGTAACGGGGCTGACGATTTTTTATCGGGTGAGGCGGCTGGGGACGCAAGAAGTGACGGATTGAGCTGTGAAATCTCAGGGCTCATGCGCCGCGGTCCGCCACGGCGGAAGACCTGGGACACCCGGGGACAGCTGACTTATCCTAGAAACATGCCTGCAATCGAGGCACTTATCAAGTTAGCCATGGTTCCGGCTAACATGGCGCGGACGCCTAACTTGGCTAAGTCGTTTCTACGCTCGGGTACTAACGCGCCAATGCCACCGATCTGCATGCCGATGGAACCTAAGTTGGCAAAGCCGCATAACGCAAACGTTGCGATGGTGAAGGAACGCGGACTTAGTGTAGCTTTCTGCGCACCGAGAGCAATGTAGGCGATCACCTCATTGAGCGCCATGCGGGTGCCGAGAAGGTTGCCAATGGCGAGGCAATCGTGCCAGGGAACGCCGATCAGCCACGCCACCGGCGCAAAGACGTAGCCGAGGATCTGGCCGAGAGAGCCGGGGATGAAGTGGATGTATCCGTGCGTCCACAGCAGCAGGCTATCGAGCAGCGCGACCAGGGCCAGAAAGCTGATTAGCATGATGGCGACATTCATAGCCAGCTTGCCGCCGTCGATAGTGCCGCGGGCGATGGCGCCGATGAGATTCTCATCCTGATGGAGTTCGTCCTTGGGAATCACGACGCGGCCTTCCGTGGCGGGAATGCCGGTTTCGGGCACAAGCATTTTTGCAACGAGTATGGTGCCGGGCGAGGTCATGATTACGGCGGAGAGCAGATGGCGTGCCTCGACGCCCTGCGAGATGTACATGGCCATGATGCCGCCAGAGACGTGGGCCATGCCGCTGGTCATGATGACCATGAGCTCGCTGCGGGTGGCGCGCGAAAGAAACGGCCGAATCGTCAACGGCGCTTCGGTCTGTCCCATGAAGATGCTGGCGGCTACGTTCATGCTTTCAGCGCCGGAGATACGCATGGTTTTGAGCATTATCCAGGCCATGCCACGAATGATGATCTGCATGAGGCCGATGTGGTAAAGCACAGCGAAAAATGCGGAGATGAAGATGATGGTGGGCAGGACCTGGAAGGCGAAGATAGAGCCGGAACTGGGAGCGATGACTTTACCAAATGCGCCGGCGTTAGGCAGGCCGAGCTCCCCGAAGAGGACGCGCGTGCCAGCGAAGGTGGCGGAGAGCATGTTGTTGACTACGCCGCCGGCCCAGGACATGGCGCGCTGGCCGTAGTCGAAGCGCAGCACCAGGAAGGCGAAGCATATTTGCAGGCCGAGGCCCCAGGCCACGGTACGCCAGCGGATGCGTCTCCGGTTTGTCGAGCCCAGCCAGGCCGCGAGAAGCACGGCGAGAATGCCAAGTATTCCCGTGAATCGATCCAAATCGATTTCTCCTTGCTCGATTTCTCCTTGAAGGTAAACCGCTTGAGAAAGGCTTTCGATTACCTTACAGCATCGCGGACATTGACTTAAGTGTTTTTGTCGTCGCCCCGAATCCCGAGCCGAAATAGAGGTCCAGACGGGTTTCAGTTTCTAACGCAATTAGGCCCAATTGGAACTATATTCATCTTGTGAAACCGGGAGGCACCCATGGATATAGCAGCCATCTACGCATTCATGACGCGATTTCGCTACGGAGTGGTGTCCAGCATTGCGAAAAATGGCACTCCTCAATCTGCGCTGGTAGGCATCGCGACTACGCCGGAGCTGGAAGTCATCTTCGATACGGTGAAGTCATCAAGGAAATATCCGAACCTGGTGGAGCGCCCTTGCTGCTCGTTCGCCGTGGGCTGGGGCGGCGAGCAGACCGTACAGTATGAGGGAATCGCCCGGGAGCCGGAGGGCGACGAGCTGAAGCGCTACCAGGCGGCATATTTTGCTGCATGGCCCGATGGCCCTGCGCGCATGACGTGGCCCGGGATTACCTACTTTGTGGTGCGGCCAACGTGGATTCGCTACAGCGACTTCGATCAGAATCCGCCGCTCTTTGCGGAGCTGACTTTTCCAGGCAGTTCATGAGGTGTTCCTCCGCATTCTCGCGTGTGAAGACGCGACTCACCAACTCGACACTCGCGGGCGGTTCGCTTGCGATGACGATGGCTTGCTGAAGAAGTTCAATCGGCTCCGTCAGCATTGCGGGCGTGGTCGCATAGAGAGTCGCAATGGGCTGTCCCTGTTCTACGCGTGCGCCGCGGCGACGATGGAACATGATCCCCGCGCGTGGATCGACCGGCTCGCCAGCTTTCTCGCGTCCTGCGCCGGTGCGCTGTACTGCCCAACCGATTTTGGTTGTGTCCATTTCCGCGATGAAGCCGGTTGTCCAGGCATTGAGCACCTGTGCTGCGCCGGGTTTGTGGAATGCTGATGGATCGGCAAAGACGCTGGAGTCGCCGCCCTGCGCTTCGATCATTTTGAAGAAGATAGCCAGTGCCGAGCCGTCTTCGAGGGCCGCTTCGGCAAGTTGGTGTCCCTGTCCGGGAGTGGCGGCTTTGCCACCGAGATAAATCATCCATCCTGCAAGGGATAGCGAAAGCTCGCGCAGGTCTTCGCTCTCCGGCGGGCGGTGGTTACGCAGCAGATCGACGGACTCAACCAACTCAATCCAATTGCCGGCGGCGCGGCCCAGGGGCTGGCCCATGTCGGTGAGCAGGGCGACGGTGCGGGTTCCGGCGGCTTCGGCAGTAGCCACCATGAGGGCCGCGAGATATTCTGCGTCTTCGCGTTTCCTTAGGAAAGCGCCGGAGCCGGTTTTTACGTCGAGAACCAGGGCGTTGAGGCCGGCTGCCAGCTTCTTGCTCAATATCGACGCGCAGATGAGTCCCGGGCTTTCAACGGTACCCGTTCGGTCTCTCAAGGCATAAAGCACGCGGTCGGCTGGGACTAGCGCAGGGGTCTGGCTGACGATGGAAGCGCCGCAGTGGGCCAGGACTGTCTCAAATTCGGACAGAGACAGCGCTGTGCGGTAGCCGGGGATGGATTCGAGCTTATCCAGAGTGCCTCCGGTGTGGCCCAGGGCGCGGCCGCTGATCATGGGGACGGCGAGTCCGCAAGCTGCGGCGATGGGCGCAACCAGGAAACTGGTTTTGTCTCCCACGCCGCCGGTGGAGTGCTTGTCGACCGCGGTCTTGCCGAGCTTGGACGGGTCGAATTTCTCGCCCGAGTCGCGCATAGCGAGGGTGAGGGCGCGGGTCTCGTCGAGTGAGAGGCCACGCAGCCAGGCGGCCATGAGCCACGCGGAGAGTTGTTCGAGGGGGATGGAGCCTGAGGCCGCGCCGGAGACAAGGAAGGCGATTTCGCGCGCGTCGAGTGCGCCGCCGTCGCGCTTTTTGCGGATCAGGTCGATGACGTGGAGGGGTTTTGAGTTGCTGGCGGTCTGCATGGTGATTGCTCCGTCCTTGTTATTTGAGTTTCATGTCAAAGGCGAGCGGCAGTATCGCGGAAAAGGGCATGGTTCGGGGTCCATCGGCGGCGGGGAAGACTATCGGCGCGTCGGGCAGGATGAACTCCGAGAGCATCTGGCGGCAGGCGCCGCAGGGCGGGCTGGCTGCGTCGTTCAAGTTGGCGACCGCGACGGCTTCGATGCGGATCTCCGGGCCGAAGCGCGATACCGCGGCGACCAGCGCCGAGCGCTCGGCGCAAATCGTAAGGCCGTAGCTTACGTTCTCGACGTTGCTTCCGGTTACGACTTCGCCGTTGGTCAGGCGCAATGCGGCGCCGACGCGGAAGCCGGAATAGGGCGAGTAAGAGTTGAGCGCGACGCGCCGGGCTTGATCCAGGAGATCTTCGAGCGCCGGCTCGGTCGAGTAGGTCAGAGTCATCGGGTTAACCTGTGCACACGGAGTGAAACTTGAGGCTAATGCATTGCGTGCGCCGGTGTATACCACGAAGCGTGGGCTCCTGCTGAGCTTTCCTGATCCAACAGTCGAGTCAGCAGACTCAAAGCCTGGCTCACGTTGATCGCCTTCTTACCGAAAAAGAGCTTGAGTGCCTTTAGCCGGGTTCGCCCTGGCTAGGCAGATGAGCAGGCGCGATGGCGATGGATAAATTGACGAGGGAGTTCCTGATCGAGAGCCAGGAAGGTCTGGACCGCATGGAGCGGTGTCTGACTGAACTGGAAGTGCGGCCGGACGACGCGTGCCTCATCGGAGACATCGTCCGTTCGGTGCACACGATCAAGGGTACGACGGGCTTTCTCGGCTTTAAGCGCCTGGAAAAGCTGGCACATGCGGTGCTTGCGGGAGGCACCTGCTACTTCCGTCCTAAGGCGACAGGGTCGGCGCGTGCTCCCATTGCCGCGCCGGCGAAACTCGAAGGCGAGAGCGGCTCATCGTGGCGCAGGGCTGCGTGTTCGTGAGGCCAAGCAACAGCAGACGCGGGAATCTCATCCCATCTAGAGGTACGGGAGAGATTCTCAATGAACCCACTGAATAACATCGACTATTCGAGTCCCGCGTTCATTATCGGCGTGGTTGTAGTGGTGGTCCTCATCGCGGCGGCCATTGCTGTTGTTGTCAACCTGCAGAAACAAAAGACGGCAAAGCTCCGCAGCCGTTTTGGACCGGAATACGATCTGGCGGTGCGCGAATCCGGGTCGAGGAAAAAGGCGGAAGAAGCACTGCACGCCCGCTGCAAGCGGATTGAACACTTGAAGATCCGCGATTTGACCGTGGCCGAACGCCAGCGCTACCTGGTGGAGTGGGATACGGTGCAAGCGCGGTTTCTCGACCATCCTCGCGGCGCGGTGACGCAAGCCGATGAGCTGGTGAATTCTCTGCTGGTGGCTCGCGGCTACCCGGTGGGCGGATTCGAGCAGCGTGCGGCAGACATTTCCGTGAGCCACTCGGCGCTGGTGGGACCGTACCGGCTGGCCAACGCCATTACCATGCGTGCGGGCCGGAACGAAGCCACAACCGAGGAACTGCGCACCGCGATGATTCAGTACCGCACCCTGTTCGACGCGCTGCTGGGGACTGTGCCATCGCTCGAACAGCAGCGGATCGTAGCCTAGCAAAAGGAACTGCGCAGGGGCGGAGCGGGCTGCGAAGGAACTTGGGTTCGCAGCCGTGCGACGAGGCTGCCGAGACTCTCAACAAGCCGTTCAGGCATTTAGCAGCTTTTCCACCGCGGCCTGCAATTGCGCCGTGATCGAGGCTTCACTGTCCGTTGGCGAAAACCGCATCGGCTCCCCGACGCGCACCTCTACCGTGCCGGAGCGGAACCAGCCTTTGCCGGCTTTCTTCAACTCGCCCAGGCCCCGGATGGCCATGGGTAGAACCGGCGCATCGGACTGCTTGACCAGCAGTCCGATGCCGGGCCGGAAGCGCGCCAGTGCGCCCTCGGAACGCATCCCCTCCGGAAATAGCATCACGTGCATTCCCCGGTCCAGCGCCTCGCCGGCGTGCGCAAAGCTGCGCTGAAAATCGCGCTGCTTGGGCAGCGGGAACACATTGAACAGCGCCGTCAGCAGGAAATAAAACAAGGGCCCCGGCAGAAAGAACCTGGCCTTCACTGTTGTTCGGTCGGCGTCGCGGAAGTGGCGATAGTCCTCCAGCATCTCTCCCGACATGGCCACGGCGATGCGCCGGCGAACCGGTCCCGGCAGTGCATATTCGAGGAGCGGCCCATCAAAGCTGGTGACATGGTTGCCGACAATCAGCGTGGGCTCGGTTAATTGCAGAGGTGCGCCGGCGGCTACCATGGGATTCGAGAGCAGCCACACCAGGGGGCGCATGATCGCTTCGATAAATGCAGCGCGCAGCCAGCGGAACGGGAACCACCACGGCCAATGAGGATAGAGGTAGCTGCCCTGGGGCGGCGGTGTCATGGGAACAAAATCTGCCGGGTGGTCTGTGGCCTTCTCCGCGGAATGCGGAGAGGAATGTGATGCATCCGCTGCTTGCCGATTGAGCACAGGTTGGAATTCACGGTCTCTCACCCCTTCAGCCGAAGAGCGCGGAAAGGATGGGGCACGGAGTGTCGTCGCGCTCTGCGCAGGTTCGGGGTCAGAAGCCAGCAGGCGTCGTAGATCGCCGACCGTCTGCACCTGGTCCCACAACTTGGTTTCCGTGGAAATGCCGGTTCGCTCT
>JBKQNU010000046.1:0-9184 GCA_052145815.1 Occallatibacter sp. | reverse complement strand
TCCTCGGCATTGCCTCCCTGGTCGTGCCCATTCCTCACACCGAAACGCATGGCATTAGAGCCGGGGATATGCACTTCGGCGTGCAAACCAGCCACAGTGAACGCGTCTCGCCCATCATCAGCGCGTTGCTGATTGCCGGCGGCATCGCGTTGGGGATTGCCGGCAGCCGCGGAAAGTAATAAGTCGAGTGCTCTGAATCTTTCGACTGTAGCGCCGCCGTCGCGGCGGCTGTCCGGCGGGCGTCCCCGCCCGCCGTGCCTCGCATGAGATAAAACATACTACGGCAGTTCTAGAGTTGATGTAGCCGCGAAGCGGCGCAAGAATCCAGCCCACGGCTTGCGCCGTGGGCTGGACATCGCTCTGATGAAGCCAAGCCCAAGAGGGGCGAATGATGGGTTTCAGTTTCGCGGAGCAATGGCCTTCGCGGTTTTTGGGAAGTGCACGAGTTTAGAGTCTGCGGAAAAACTTACCTCGCGCTTGTTTATGGGTGGCGCAGCGCCGGGGTCCCCATCACGCCCGCTTTTGGCGTGATGGGGTGGAGCGCTTCAGCGCTGCGGTAACTGCTTTGTTTTGAATTCGGCTTTAGCCGCTGCGGGAACACTTTCCCCTTGGGCGCGAGTTTTTCCGCAGCCTCTTAGCCGCTGAGCGATTGTCGGCGGCAAGGTTCACAGCAAATCTGAAAATGCCCTTGGCCCTTGAGGGCCGGGCCGCTACGCCGCTTGCTCCAGCACCTTCCGGTAAAACTCTTCGTAAAGCGGAATAATCTTGCTCGAGCAGAATCTTTCCTGCGCCGCATCGCGCGCCCGTTTCCCCATGGCGCGCAAAGCCGATTCATCGCTCAACAGTTCAATAGCATACCGCGCCATCGTATCCACGTCGCCCACATCGGCCATAAATCCGGTCACCCCGTGCTCGATCAGTTCCGGCACTCCTCCAGATCGCGCCGCCACCGGGACAACCTCGCAAGCCATTCCTTCCAGCGCCGCCAGTCCGAAAGTTTCCAGTTCGCTCGGCATCAACAACACGTCCGAAATCGCCAGCTTTTCCCGGATCTGGTCCTGCTTCCCAAGAAACAGCACGTGCTCGTGAATTCCTTTCTGCACCGCCAGCCACTCCGCCTGCGACCGATCGGGCCCGTCGCCAATCAGCAGCAGCTTCGAGGGGATTTTCTTGCGCACGCGATCGAACACTTCGATCACATCCAGAACCCGCTTCACCGGCCGGAAGTTGGAAAGATGCACCAGCAGCCGCTCGTCGTTCCCGACATACTCGCTGCGCTTTTCCAGCCACTCCGGTTTGCGCAGATACTCGGCGCAGTTCACGAAGTTCGGAATGACTTCGATGTGTTTCTTGACGTCGAAAATCTTCAGCGTGCGCGTGCGTAAATACTGCGAAATCGCCGTTACCCCATCGCTCTGCTCGATGGAAAACCGCGTGATCGGAAGATACGACCGGTCCAGCCCCACCAGCGTGATGTCGGTGCCGTGCAGCGTCGTCACAAACGGCAGGCGCTTCCGCGGCGGAGTCGCCGCCAGCATCTGCTTGGCCAGCATCGCGCTCACCGAGTGCGGAATCGCGTAGTGCACATGCAGCAGATCGAGCTCATAAAGCTGCGACACCTCCGCCATCCGCGTCGCCAGCGCCAGATCGTACGGAGGATATTCAAAAAGCGGATATCTCGTGACCTCGACTTCATGGTAGTGAATATTAGGTTCCGGCCCGGTCAGCCGAATAGGCTGCGAATAAGAAATGAAATGAATCTCATGCCCCCGCCGCGCCAGCTCCAGACCCAGTTCGGTCGCGACCACTCCGCTGCCCCCGTAAGTCGGATAACAAGTGATCCCAATCTTCATGCGCCTCCAGAATGCGTTTCCGTTGTGAATCCGCTGTGACTCCAACGATACCACCCTTCCAATTGGATTCGCACCAGCGGCCGGGGATGCACGCGCGGCAAGTCCACCCACTCCCCCGCCGTCACCGCGTGTTGACTTATGCGATGGAGGACCGGCCGTCTTGGCCTTCCAGCCCGATCCCCCGTCCTTTTCAGGTACTTTGCCAGAAGCGCGGGCGATAGAGGAAGCTCACGGATATGTGCCGGAATGACCTCTCGCCATGATTTGCTGCCAAGAAATATCCACCAACCAAAGCGGCTCGACGTACAATCAACGCTAGCCAGAATTGCACGTGGGAAATTCTGGCCTGAAAAATTGTTCGTCCTCCTTGGATACTCTTTTGGCACTAAGGTGACTTATGCAACCTTCCGGCGCACCTGACAGATCCAAAGAGAACGGGCCGGAACATATCCGCGTTCGGGCGTCAGCCAGACGTTTCCCCGTTGATCGCCTGCATCATTCGTTACCGCATCAATCACAAGACTTACTCTGTACCCACGATCTGAGCGGCCGCATCCTTTCCATTCACTCGCCTCAACCACAAGTGCTGGGATACACCGTCGAGGAGTTGCTGCAAATACGCCTGCCCGGTCTGCTGGCGCCAGAGTACCGCCCGCGGTTGGATGACTATCTCCGCATAATCCAGCAACATCAAACAGCCAGCGGTTTGACCACACTCCTCACCAAATCCGGCAAGCGCACGATCTGCGAGTATCACAGCCTGCTCCAGAGAGGCGGCGCCGCTCCGGTTGTTTTCGCCATTGTCCGCGATGTCACCGAAACCCGCCGCACGGAACGGAAACTGCGCCGCTCCGCCGATCTCAATCGTACCCAGGAGGCATTGCGTGCGAGCGAGGAGCGCTATCGCCGCGTCATCGAGCTGGCCGGCGAGGGCATCTGGATGTATGACGCCCAAGCCCGCGTCACCTGGGTCAACCCCCAGATGGCCCAAATGTTGGGCTACACCGTCGACGAAATCCTAGGCCGTCCAGCGTTGGACTTCATTGCTCCGGAAAGTGTCGACCTGGTGCGCGCCAAAATCCAGCGGCGGATGCAAGGCATCTCCGACCACTACGAAGTCAAGTTCCGCCACCAGGATGGCAGCGGCATCTGGGGCCTGGTCAACGCCACATCCTTGCGCGACGTCGAAGGAAAAGTTGTCGGCGGCGTCGGCATGGTCAGCAACATTGCCGAGCGTAAGCGAGCCGAAGAAGAGTTGTTCAATTCCCGCCAGCTCCTCCAGTCCGTGCTCGACAACATTCCCCAACGCGTTTTCTGGAAAGATCGAAATCTCAAGTTCGTTGCCTGCAACCGGCCTTTTGCCCTCGACTCCGGCTACCTGTCGTCGGATGATGTGCTGGGCAAGACAGATTACGAAATGTCTTGGGCGGCCAATGCCGATCTCTACCGCGCTGACGATCTCGACGTAATGCAGTCGGGCAAGCCCAAGATCAGGTACGAAGAACCGCAAAACAAGCCGGATGGCACTCAGTCTTGGCTGGTGACCAGCAAGCTCCCCATGGTTGACCTCAATGGCCAAGTCATCGGAGTGCTGGGGACTTATGAGGACATCTCCGACCGCAAACGCGCCGAAGAGGCCCTGCGCCGGAGCGAAGCGGGTCTGCGGGAATTTGAAAGAGTGGTGGAGAACCTTGACGAGATGATCGTCGTAGTGGATCACGAATACCGGCATGTGATTGCCAACCCTGTGTTCCTGAAATATTGGGGGAAGACGAAAGAACAGGTTATAGGACATTCCGTGGCCGAGGTAACAGGCCAGGAATTTTTTGCAACCGTGGCCAAGATCGTACTGGACGAGTGTTTCCAGGGGAAGCTCATCCACCGCGAGCGCAGCCAGCCTTTTCCGGGGATGGGCGAGCGGGAGCTGGCGATCACCTATTTACCCGTGGAAGGTCCGGGGGGAATCGATCGCGTGGCTTGCATCTTCCACGACATCACCGACCGCAAGCGCGCCGAAGAAGCCCTCCGCCGCTCCGAAACCCAGTTGCGCTCCTTTGTCGAGAACGCACCGTACGCCATTACCCGGGCCAGCATTCAGGGCAATCGTTTTTTGGACGCCAATCCTGCTGCCATAAGAATATTGGGATACGATTCCAAGGCGGAAGTCCTCGCTCTCAAGCTCTCCGATGTGTATGTCGATCCTCACGGGCGCGAGGAGTTTCTTTCCCGGTTGATGGCGAGTTCCGAGCCTATCGACGTCGAACTTCGCTGGAGGCGCAAAAACGGCAGCCCGCTTACCATTCGCGGCAGCACCTGGATCACCCACGACACACTCAATGGCGAGGAAGTGGTGGAAGGAATTTTCGACGACGTCACCGAGCGCCGCCTCCTCGAAGAGCAATTCCTTCAGGCCCAGAAGATGGAAGCCGTCGGCCGCCTCGCCGGAGGCGTGGCCCACGACTTCAACAATCTGCTGGAAGTGATCCTGGGATACGCCGACATGCTCACCGAGGTCGAAAAGGATCCCGCCCGCCAGCGCAAACTCGAGGCCATCACATCCGCCGCCCACCGCGCTGCTAGCCTTACCGGACAACTGCTGGCCTTCAGCCGCAAACAAGTTCTCGAATTCAAGTTACTAAGTCTGAATTCCGTGGTGTCCGACACCGATCGCATGTTACGCCGTCTTATTGGAGAAGATATCCGCCTCCGCCTTCACCTCCAATCCAACTTAGCGCTGGCCAAAGCCGACCCCGCCCAAATCGAGCAAGTCATCATGAACCTCGCCGTCAACGCCCGCGATGCCATGCCCAATGGTGGAGAGTTACTCATTGAAACCGCCAACGTCACCGTGGATGAAAGCACCGCGTCTCCCGGCAACATTCCTCCGCCCGGCTCCTATGTCATGCTCGCAGCGAGCGACACCGGTTTGGGCATGGATTCAGAAACCCAGGCCCACATCTTCGATCCCTTCTTCACCACCAAACCCGCTGGCAAGGGCACCGGATTGGGCCTGGCCACCGTCTATGGCATCGTCAAACAAAGCGGCGGCTGCATCCGCGTCGTCAGCGAAGTGGGACGCGGCGCCCGCTTCGAAATCTTTCTGCCCCAGGTTGAAGGTACTGCGGATTCTCTCAAGCCCCCGAAGCGCACAACCGAAGTGCGTGGCGGGAACGAAACCATCCTGCTGGCCGAAGATTCGGCCGCCTTGCGCGCCTTCCTTTGCGAGAACCTGCAAAAACTCGGCTACAAAGTCCTGCCCGCCCGCGATGGCCCCGAAGCATTGCATTTGGCCGAACACGAGCCCATCCCCATTCATCTGCTGATCACGGACGTTGTCATGCCCGGCATGAGCGGCCCCGACCTGGTCAGCCAAATGAAATCCCTGCGCCCCGAGATCAAGGTCCTGCTCATGTCCGGATATCCGGAAGACCAAGCCGGCCGCAATCCCGACTTCGATCCCCAGTCCTTTCTCCAAAAGCCCTTCGAGATGGCCGACCTGTCCCAGAAAATCCGCACTGCACTAAGCTCCAACGCCAAAAAGCACCGCTGATCTTCTCACCCGCAAGTCGAAGCGCGCGCCCGCCCGGTCTGTACCCTTACCGGGTGGGTACCCCCCTACCCCCGGTATATTGGAATCAAAGACTTAGAGGGATTTCCCGCCAGGTCTTTGGGTTTAAAGGACTTAGACGTAAAGTCTTTATAAAACAATAACTTAGCTCCAATAGCTGAACTAAAAATGGGTTTGGGGCGATCCATTCGCTTCGCTCAGGACTTCGGCAGCGAGCTCCCGCTCCTCCACCCCGTCACGCAAAAGCGGGTGCGGGGGATCCCGGCTTCGCTCACCGCCGCTAAACTCCTCAACTCCGAGGGCCGTCTTGGCGGACGGGCCGCCTCTTAACTGCCCCAAACCGATCTCTAAGAATTATGGTCGTGTGCGGTTGGTCTTAAGTCAAAGGAATTCGATCTTCGATCATTGATCATTGATCATTGATCGGATGGGATGAAAAAAGTTAGACGCCAGATTACTGGAGTGAAAACCCCGGCAGGCATCCGCGCAGGGATCGTCGCGTCTGTCACCGGGTTTGAGTGTAGTGAGCGATGTGCCGCCCGCCCGATTGAGGGGTGGTCAGTCGGAGCTCGGCTTCTTCGGCGTCAGGTCGCAGGCTTGTTTGATGCGCTCCTGATCGAGCCCGGCGGGAGAGAACTCGGCAATCTGCCGGCCGCTCCGGGTGGGCAGTGCGACGTTAAAAACCTGCGCCCCGAGGATGCCACGGACGGTGCCTTTGTCCATGGAAAGGAAGTGGCCGCGTTCCCAGTTCCAGCCCTTGTGGTAGTGCACGCCGTCAACCCGTACCATGACCTCGTCCTGGGGCTGTCCGTACCAGCCGGGAGGGCGATTCGGTGGACCCAGTTTGACTCCGGGATTGAAGTCCGCCAGCTTGAGCTTGCCGTCGCTGCAATACAGATCGACTCTGGGCTTGTATTCCGGGTCTTCGCGGAAATAGTTGTTGGCCCGCAGCTCGAAGCGCACCTTCTTCGCTCCCGTCATCTTATCGGTGGAGTGGAACTCCATCCACTTTCCCCCGGCGCTGACGCCATCCGATTCGTCCTGATAAGGAGACATGGCGCCACTCTGGGCGCAAGCCAAGGCCGCTATGCCGATCACAAAAAACAAAAGAGCGGCCGTTGCCGCCAGCGATGAACCGATTGCTTCACGAAACCAGCGCGATATCTTCAAGATGTCCTCCAAACCAACACTTCTCTACATAATATTGAACCCTGAAGCTGGCGAAAAGTTGTATGGAAAGGTGCATGCAACGATGGGCCCAAGGAGATTCCGGACAGAGGCCGTCGCCCAGGACATCGTTTTGCCAGGGTCGCGAGAGCACCGAGTTGCGCGGACGGACAAGAGAACATAATGATGGGACTGTGCCGCCGCTTGAACATACAAAGCCGGCTGGAGGACAAACAGCGGCAATCCCAATGCTGCCAGTTCTACTTGTGCTCGCTCTCTCTGGCTTCGGCTTTTGCGTGGCGAATTTCCGCGATGAACGCCTGGGCTTCCGGGGGAACCGGTACTTCGCCCAACAGCAAAGCGCGAGTTGTGGTGTCGCCGTAGAGCGCGTGGCGGGAATCGGTGTCTTGGCGGAGCGATGCGCCTTCCAACGTCAATCCGGCGAACGCACCCTTGGCACGGGAGTAGGTCAGGATCTCCGTGTCCAACTTCCAATCCGTACCGGCCTCGGCATGGCGTCCCACTGGACCCGCTGCCGCGGAAGCGTCCCCTCCAACCTGGAAATTACTCTCCAGCAGCCTTTTCATCGCCTTGTCATTCTGAAAGATCATTACCACGTCCACAGCTTCCACGCCGATCTGCAAGCCCCAGCTTCCGCCGGAAACCGTGATGAAGGCCGGCGCGCTCCAGCCATGCTCGGTGCGGCAGGTGGCTACGCCCTTGCCTCCCTTGGCGCCGAAGACAAAGCCGCCTTTGACCAGGTGCGGTATGACCCCTATGCACTTTGCGTGCTGCAACACTTCATCCGGGATTCCCTTGTCG
Source organism: Occallatibacter sp. (assembly GCA_052145815.1). Classification (GTDB taxonomy): domain Bacteria; phylum Acidobacteriota; class Terriglobia; order Terriglobales; family Acidobacteriaceae; genus Telmatobacter. Next base: position 1,774 of record JBKQNU010000046.1, on the reverse strand, counting down.
GGCATCCCCATAATTTCGTGCATCACGGAGGTGGCGTTGTTCAACCGCTCGACGGCATCTTCCCGCGCCGAGCCTGCCCAGCAGAACGTGACGAGACTCAACATCGCAAGCCAGAACATTACTTTCTTCATCAAAGAACCTCATTTCTGTACCTCTGCGCCGCATATCCAGCATCGTGCCACGCAGAGAGTCGGGCAAAATGCGGATTCGAAATGCCAGCATACAAGGTCGATACCGACGTTAGCAAATCAGGATTCAAGAGGTCTGAGCAATAATGCTCACTTGGGACGTATGCCGACTGATTGGACAGCCAGTTGTTGCCCGCGATCGCACAATCGCACGAATGCGAATCTATCCCTCCGTGCTCGTGTGGCGGATGATGGCGGAAGAGCCGTTTATGAACTCTGGTTGCCGGCAGCAGCAGGTGAATCAGTCCGCCTGCGCTGTGAAGGCTGAAACCAAGAAGCCACAAAATCAGAAGCACAACAAAAATCGTCTAGAGCATGTCGATCTCCTTCGGTCATTGGAGCGTTTGGAAAGGTTGCCTATCTGTCCGCGCCAGCCGGAGCGAACGACTTGCGGCACAATCAGCGAGATTCTTCGACCGTTTCGCATCGCCGGCACGCTGAAGATGATATGCCAGGGTTCGTTATTCTGTGCAAGATTGCTCACGCCACACAAAAATTCTCAGCCCTTTGCCTTGCGGTAATCCGTCAATTTGCTTTCACGGACCGGCGAAGGTGAGCTATGTTAACCAGCTATCCTCCGGAAATTCGGCAACTGGCGTCCGTATAATAACGGTGTTTCGTGTTTCTAGCGGCGCCTGGGTCAGGGAGGATCATAGTCATGTACGTTCGCCACAGAGAACGACATCGCACGGACCGCATCGGCTGGCTGCGCGCGGCGGTATTGGGCGCGAACGACGGCATCCTTTCGACCGCGAGCCTGGTGCTCGGCGTTGCCGCCTCTCATGCGACGCACAGCAACGTGTTGGTCGCTGGAGTCGCGGGCCTGGTGGCTGGGGCCATGTCGATGGCTGCCGGTGAATATGTCTCCGTGCACTCGCAGGCAGATACCGAACAAGCCGACCTCGCGCTGGAGCGCGCTGAACTCAAAACGAACGACGTGGGCGAACACAAGGAACTGGCGGCCATCTACGTCAAGCGCGGGCTCCATCCTGCGCTGGCGAAACAGGTTGCCAAAGAACTGATGGATCATGACGCGCTCGGCGCTCATGCCCGCGATGAACTCGGCATCTCCGAGAGTTTTCGCGCGCGTCCGATTCAGGCAGCGTTGGCGTTCGCTGCCAGCTTTGCCGTGGGAGCGGCCCTGCCTCTTCTGGTCACTGCCCTGTCCCCGGCGGCGAGGTTGATTCCAGTGGTCGCGGGGACTTCGCTGGTTTTCCTCGCGCTGCTCGGCGGGTTGGCTGCACGCGCGGGCGGCGCTGGCGTTACGATAGGCGCTGCACGCGTCACGTTCTGGGGCGCGCTAGCTATGGCGCTGACGGCTGGCGTTGGGGCGTTGTTTGGAACAATTGCGTGAGCGGGTCAACCAGAGGCCGGTGCGCTCGCCCGGCTTAGGTTTCTATCGACTGATTACTTGCCGCGGCCGCCTGCAATCCCCAACGCGATGCCGCCGGCAATCAGTAACGCGCTGATGATGGGCGAGACGCGTTCACTGTGGCTGGTTTGCACGCCGAAGTGCATATCCCCGGCTCTAATGCCATGCGTTTCGGTGTGAGGAATGGGCACGACCAGGGAGGCAATGCCGAGGA
>JBKQNU010000045.1:0-4461 GCA_052145815.1 Occallatibacter sp. | reverse complement strand
TTCAGTTCCAGTGTGTCCGTGCGCCCTCTCAGGCCGGATACCGATCATCGTCTTGGTGGGCCGTTACCCCGCCAACTAACTAATCGGCCGCGACCCCCTCCCAGAGCGAATTGCTCCTTTGACCCGTGGGTATTATGCGGTATTAGCTAAGGTTTCCCTCAGTTATCCCCCACTCCAGGGTAGGTTAGTCACGTGTTACTCACCCGTGCGCCACTTTACTCATGGTATTGCTACCACTTTCTCGTTCGACTTGCATGTGTTAGGCACGCCGCCAGCGTTGATTCTGAGCCAGGATCAAACTCTCGTTTGAAGCCTGATATCGATCCACCTCGACGGAGGTCGATGTGAACCGATCGTGCCCACGCAACTTTCTCGCGAAAGGAGCGCCGGCACCTTACCTTGTGAGAATGATCAAGCCAAACCTGATCGCATCTCACGACTGGCACGTTCAACCAATTTGTCAAAGATCCTTGAGGGCGACTCGCCTAGGCGAGACCCTTTGGATCGAGGCCCGGACTCGCGTCCGGCCCAAGCTTGCGCCTGGGATGTCCTCGAACTTGATTGCGCATTGTCCGATTTTGCCGCTTGCTCAACAGGCTTCGGCGTTTTGGCGCGAACCTTTCAAAGCTATCAAAACTGTGGTTACCGGTCAAGGAAAGAATTCATCCGAACCAAGCGGGCAACCTGTTCGCGCTGCGCAAAATATCAAAGAGCGGCCAGCAAAATCTGCCCGAGCCACTAGGGCTCGCGGGAGATCTTCTCCCGGGTCATGCAATGGCTTGTTCTCTCTAGGGGTTCCCTACAGGGGTCCAGGGGTGAAACAGCCACCTCACCTGACCCAACGAACGAGTTCCATCACCTTGGCTTCCCACTTCCCTCAACGGGGCAGGCCCTACAGACTCTTACGCCCCGGGCCACCGGGAGGCTCCACTGCTCACTCACTGCTTGATTAGACTAGCACAGGTCCCACCGCGATGCAAGCGATTCCTAGCAATTAACTCTTTTATTTGCAATCGCTAATAGAATTCACGCGCCCTCCCTCCGGAACCCGGGCCCTTCTGCCTGTGGAAAGCCTTCCATTCCTGTGGGAAAGTGTCTGAAGACATCGAGGCTGGCGGTGATCGCGGGGTGAACGGAGCGGGCCCCACCAACAACCCTCCCTCGTTCCTTTGTTTCCTCGGTCCCTTGGTCCCTGCATTCAATGCCGGGGTATCAGTCCCAAGTCCGTGATTCCATTCACGAAGTACTGCATGGCCAGCGCCACCAGCAGCAGACCCATAATGCGCACCAGGATGCGGATTCCCGTCTCGCCCATCACCTGCCGCACCCGGCTCGCCGCAGCCAGCACAATATACGTCACCACGCTCGTAATCGTGATCGAACCTAGAATCGCGCCCATCTGCCAGCCCCACAGCGAGGGCACCTGGCCCACGAGCACCATCACCGACGAGATCGCGCCCGGCCCGGCCAGCATGGGAATCCCCAGCGGCACGATGCCGGCGTCTTCCTTCGCCGTCGCCTCCTCCGTATCCCCGTGCGTCTCCTGCGTCGCCGAGCGCCGCGCCTCCAGCATGTCGAGTCCGATGAGAAGAAGGATCAGCCCGCCCGCGATCTCAAACGCCGGCAACGTGATCCCGAACATGCGGAAGATCAGCTGCCCGGCGATCGCAAAGCTGGTCAGCACGATAAAGCAGGTGAGCGCGCCCTTGCGCGCCATCTGCTTGCGCCGCACCGCATCGGCGTTCTCGGTAATGGCAAGAAACGACGGAATCGCCGCAAACGGATCGACGAGAAAGAAGTGAGCTCAACGCCAGCAGCGAAAACCGCACAATGGGCGCCTGGCTGAGTTCGTTGAGAGCATCCGCGGCTGAACTGGAGAAGAGCACGTTTCAGGCTAGAACACCAGCCCAAACCTGGCAAACTGCCGAAGGTGATGGCAACGCATGATACATTTGCGTTCACAATCGAACAGATCACCAAGGATGAAATTGGCGAGGGATTCGACCGCTGGCACAAGGAATAACGCCGTAAGAAGGAGCCTGAATGAAGAGGTTATTTTGCAGCCTAATCATCAGCCTTGGGTTTCTCCTGCCGATGCACACTGACGCCCAACAGCAGGATATGTGCAGCAGTTTTCGCCTTACAGCAGAGATTCCCGCTAACGGAATTCACGCTGTAGGCGTGATTCCTGTGCGTGTCAAAATGACAAATATCAGTGACAGGGATTTCTGGATAGATAGCTGGTCTCGTGATTGGATACATTTGCAGCTTGTAGTAAGCGACGCACAGGGGCGCGAAGTCCCGTATTCAGAGGATTACCAAAAGCACCTTGATGAAGCAATGCACGCCGTCATCACTGCGAATGTGTCCATGCCCATAGCAGCCGGCAGCTCGATCGAATATCCATTGTTTCTGGACAAGCTTTTTAATTTGGAACCTGGCGGAAATTATTCATTAGCAGTTTCACGCGCATGCGGCAGCCCGAATCGCAAATTAGAGGCAGAAAGAATTAACTTCTCTACCGCCGCATCGCAATTGCCGCCCGTGTCAAAAAGATCGTCTGTCTCAATCCATCTCTCCACGCCTGAAGAGGATTACCCTTCAGGCTGGGCCGTTCCGGTGAGTATCTCCATTCAAAACCGTGGAAATCAAACGGCGCAGTGGGCAACACCGGTGGTGTGGGGCGAAGTTCCGGATGAATTTGCGATGGGCGTCGAGATCTTCGATGCATCTGGAGAGGCATTGATTGCGGTTCCCGATACCAGGGCTCTTTGGAAAGCGCACCATTATCCAGAAGGAGGAATCGGCTTCACTCAGGTTCCCGCGCATGGCCTGGCGGAGAAGAATATCGCACTCGGCAATTTATATGACTTGAGTGAGCCCGGAGCATACAGCACCAAGATTGTTCTGGTTGACACGACAACCAATCTGCGCGTTGAGTCGAACACGATCAAATTCGCGTTGCGGTCCGCGGATTACTTTGCTGGATTCAAAGAAAAGCGCATGATTCCGCCATTTATGATGAACATCAGCTATGTGCCTTATCCACAGCATGACGGCCATATCGATCCCAGCAGTGCTGCATTGCTGATGTGCAATATCTCGGATCATGAAATCTGGATGTACAACGCATCCGGAAACTATGCCGAAATCCTCGGGCCCGACAACAAAGCCGTCCCGATGACCGATGCAGAGCTGAAGCTATGGAATCAGTACAACGATCCTGCCATCAGTACGGTGCATACGCATCAACACCCGCTCAGTAACAACTGGTTTCAATTGGCCCCTCATCAAGCCATAAATTTCGGCATTTGGACATATGAGAAAAGCTACGACCTTAGTCATCCGGGGCGATACCAATTAAGGATTTACCGCTACGACGAGCAGGACGCCGAGGAGGGAACAAAGCTCGTCGGACTGCCAAAGATCTACTCGAATTGGATCAATTTTGAGGTACCGGCGAAATAAGGGTTGATTATGTGTGCCGACCGCCTCACCGTCGTCCTGGTCTCGCCGCGCAACCCCCTCAATATAGGAGCGGCTGCGCGGGCGATGGCCAACTTCGGCTTCTCCCATCTCACCGTCGTCGCTCCCTATGAGCCCCACTGGCGCGAAGCAAAGTCGGCCGTCGGCGCCGAAGAACTCCTCAAGAACGCCAGCACCACCGCAACCTTGAATGAAGCCGTCGCCGACTGTACCCTTGTTCTCGGCACTGGCGCGCTCACTCACCGCACGCCAGAACAACCAATCGTCGCGCTTCCAAACCTCGCTCCAATCGTCGAAGCCGAACTCGCCCGCGATGGCCGCATCGCCCTCGTCTTCGGCCCAGAAAAACGCGGTCTCACCCGCGATGACCTCGCCCTTTGCCACTACATGGTTGAGATTCCCACCCACCCCAGCCAGCCGTCGATGAATCTCGGCCAGGCCGTCGCCGTGTGTTTGTATGAGCTGGCGGCGCGTCTGATTTCGCCATCCGTCGAAGCGGGTGCTCCGGGTCCGGGGTCCCCGGCGACAGGACCTCGGCCCTGGGTTGGGGCTCCCTCGCCATTGCCGACCCGGGAAAGCGCTGCGGATGCCCCAGGGGCCGTCGCCGAAAACTGTGCTTTGTCCTCCCCCGCGACCGCCGCCGATCTCGATCTACTCGCCGGCGTCATCGAGCAAACCATGGCCGCAGCCAACTACTCGCCCTCGATCATGCGCCGCGCCAACCGCCACGATCTCCACCTTCTCCTGCGCCGGCTCACTCTCACTCAGGCAGACGCAAAGCGCACGCTCGGCGTCTTCAGAAGAATTCTCTGGAGCCTCGGCCATCGCGGCGCTGATCGCTAGAGCGGCCAAATCGAGCGGCTGGCCAAATCTAGTTTGTCTAAGAATGGTCCAGCGGAATTGGCTCGAACCCCTCAAGGGTGAAAATCCCTCGCTTTTTTTGGCCCTCTTCGGCCCGACTGAAGTCGTGCCCTT
>JBKQNU010000044.1:0-16008 GCA_052145815.1 Occallatibacter sp. | reverse complement strand
GGTATCGGCGAGCGAGGAAGCGCGCTGGTTGAGATGGCTCTGGCCCTGCCCATCCTTCTGGTTCTCATTACGGGGATATGCGCATTCGGAGTAGCCTTCAACAACGAACTGACATTGACCAGCGCGGTGGGCTCCGGCGCCCAGTATCTGCAGCTGATTCGAACCAGCACCACAGACCCCTGCGCCGATACATTGAGTGCGATAGAAAGCGCGGCGCCAGGCCTCGACGGTTCGAAGATCAGTCTCTCATTCAACCTGAACGGAACAACCGCGTCGGGTAATACGTGCGCCGGCGATCAGAGTGACCTCGTTCAGGGCTCGCCGGTAACCGTGACCGCCACCTATCCTTGCAGCCTTCCAATCTATGGATTGAACTTCGGAAACGCCTGTCAACTTTCAGCAAAGGTGACCGAATATGAATACTAATCCTGAGCTCAAAGAGGAAAATCCGATGAAAAAGAGAATCATGCTTTTTGTCCGCAAAGCGCTAATCGACCAGCGCGGACAGATGATCCCTTGGGTTGCGCTTGGAATGGTCGCATTTCTGGGCGTCGCCGGGTTATCGATTGACGTGGGCCATGCCTACGTCGTTCGCGGTCAGCTCCAGAACACCGCCAACGCGTCGGCGCTGGCAGCCGCGGGACTTGTGTATACCAGTCAATCACAATCCGTGAATACGACAACTCAGGCCGACCAATACAGCGCTGGAAGCGGAGATGAGAATGCCAATCCCGCCCTGGGAACAGTCACTACGACCGTAACGTCGAAGTGCCTTAACATGCTCATGCCGACGGGGGAGACCTGTGGCTCGGGCTCCCCCCCCAACGCCGTCCAGGTCACGAACAGCGCCGCCGTGAAGACCCACTTCATGGCTCTGTTTGGCATGACCACTCTGAACGTTTCGGCGACAGCGACTGCCTCCATGCAGGGCATTGCCAACTCGTGGAACGTGGCGATCATCGTTGACGGAACGCAGTCAATGAGTACGACGGACAGCAACTGCGGCGGGCTCACTGAGTTCCAATGCGCGCTTAGCGGCGTTCAGACTTTCCTGGCTGCCACCAACCCTTGCCCTCCGGGGGGCTGCAGCTCAGGCTCCAAGCTTCGCGTAAGCCTGTTCTCGTTTCCAAACCTCGATACGACGAGCGGCTTCTCAGATACCAGCACTTGCAGCGGTCCATTTACGAATGAGGTGTATTCGTTACCCACTACTACGGCAACGACGTACTCGCCAATCAAATACACAGGTACGTCCGCATTCACCGCAACCTACCAGATCACGGATTGGGATTACAACTATTACGCCCCTCAAAGTTCGTCCACGAGCGGCTTGAATTCCAGCGACAACCTCGTCAAGGCCATCGGGTACGGATATAACTCTTCAACCGGCGCCATAACACACCAAGGCTGCCTGCCGAATGTGGGCGGCGAGAGCACCTACTACGGCGGCGTGCTCTATGCGGCGCAAGCAGCGCTGGTCGCCGAACAGGCAGCAAATCCGGGTTCGCTGAACGCCATCATCCTCCTCAGCGATGGTCAGGCGAACGCCGATTCGAGCAAATTCCCGCAGAAAACGAGCACACCCTCTCCGGCTGCGTCCGGCATAGCGGTTACATCTTCGGGCTCCTCAACAACCAATTTGACCGGAGGCGCGAACACATTCGGACTCTACCCGGACTTCAACGATGAGTGCCAGCAGGCCATCATGGCGGCGCAGTCGGCCGCGGCGGCGGGAACCAGGGTGTATGCGGTCGCCTACGGATCGGAGGATTCGGGATGCGGCGTTGGCGGCACCGACACCTCCCTTGTTGCTACTGGCCAAAACGCCTCCTTCACGCTCTCAACCCTTACCCCGTGCGTGACGATGGAGAACATCGCCTCGTCTTTGAATTACTTCTACTCCGATTACAACCAAAGCGGGTCGGGAAGCTCCTGCCAGGACGCCTCGCACACAGTATCGACTCTGGCCGACATTTTCCTGGCCATCTCGGCCGATTTCACCACCCCGCGGCTGATCCCCAACAGCGCCACCTAGACACTCGCGGGAAGGCATGCCAATTCCCGGCCGGGTCCGCCCATCGGACCAGCCGGGAACTCAGCACTCTGAATCGTTGCGCTGATCTAAGAATCGTAGCGCCGGTCTCCAGACCGGCTGTCCTGAGGGCCTCCCGGCCCTCAGCGGCCTCCCCACGCATGGAGTTCCGGGTTGTAACGCCGTCCGTGAGAAATGCGGGGCCGGAGGCTATCTCATAAACCGGCTTTGAAAGGGCACGACTTCAGTCGTGCCGAAATTGCCACCACAAATGTGCGGGGCTTTAGCCCCTGAGGGCCCTTCTCCCTGGGCTTGAGACATTTATCACACCAGCTCTAGTCCTCTTCTGGAATAATCAGCAGGACTTCGACTCTCTCTGTTTGCCCGTTCTGCATCGCCGGCCTGAATTGCCACTGTGCCAGTGCATCGAGCACGAATCGTCCCTGCAGAAAATCCGGCGGAAATGCCAGGCCAAGCGATTCAAAGCGTCCTTGCTGATTCACGAATCCATGAACCAGGATTGCATCGGAATTGAAGCTATCCGGCGGAATGTTGGGGCGCACAATGTTATACGGCCATGGCGCTTCCAGGCGCGTGATGTTCCCTGACTGCGCCGCCTCAGTGTTGCGAGGGAGCGAGTATTGCAGAATCCAGCTTTTTTGCAGGCCCACGTGCAGGTAAACGGTGTACGCCAGGCGATCGTTCCAGATGCCGGATAGTTCGGGATATCTTTCTTCCAGGCTTGCTCCGACCACGATAGCTCCGAACTGGCCGTTTCTGGGCAAAGTGAAGTGCTCGGTAGTCAGTCCGTCATCTGCTCCGGAGCCGGCGCCATCTCCGGGCCTGGTGCCGCTTCGGTCTCCTGTTACGCCATTCGTGTCTCCGGAATTGCCTGCAGCTTCATCATTGCCTTTGCCGCCCTCGCGGTTCGATTTAAGGCCCGCCGACGCCTGGCCTGGCGCGAGTGTTCCCGATTCACTTTGTTCGGTGGTCTGGTTCACCGGCGGCAGCGTTGCGGTGCCATCGGGCATACGCAGATCGGAGATCGACATGACCGCCGTGGGCGTGGGCATCGCGGCTTTCTGCGAGGTAGTAACAGGAGCCAGTTGCACCACGTTGGGCGCGTGCACCACCAAAGGCGAAGTTGTTGTGGGGAACACGGGAAGACCGTTTGTGGGCTTGCCGGTTGAAGAAATGCCGATGTCTCCCAGGTTCAACTCTTCATTGGGAGCCTTCACCGAAGGCTTCACGTCGGAGGCCGTGGCCTTCTCCGGCAACGGAGCCACCAACGTCTTGACCACTTCTCTTTTGGGCGTCCAGATGACGACCGTCGGTACCGGCATCTCTATGGTCGCCTTTACCGGATCGGGAATATCCGGCTGTACGAGCGTCTGCGGTCCCTTTTCGGCATTCGCAGTCAGCCGCAGCACTGCCGGGCGCGAAGCGGGTCTCTTTCCCGGCGCAGGCGTCGTCGTCTTTGCCTCGTCATGAGGGCCGGGATACGCAATGCCCTGGCCTGCCGACCCGTGCGGCGGTTCCTTTTCTGCCTGCAGATCGAGATGGCGGATCGCATACCGCCTACCCGCGATAGGAAGTCTGAACTCCGGCGTGTAGAGAATACCGAAAGACAGCAGAGCCACGACTGCAGCATGGGCAAGAATGGAAACCACGAAGGAAGTTGGCCGCTGGCTTGGCTCCGGCCTCTCGGAAAAGAGTGAGATCATGCGCGAAGAACTCATGTTCGGATCGATCCCCTCCGTCGCACGGTCTCTTCAATCTTCATCCGGCTGATGACTCTGCAGTACTTAACTCAAGCGAGCACAGAGAGGCCCTGCAGACCCCTCCACAATTCAATTCTAACCTTCTTCATTCCCAAATCGGCACCTATCTTCCTCATAGCACTCTTGATACCCCACCTGATTTCTAGGCTCGTTCTCAGCCCTTATTTGATCGTGGTGCAAGCTACACTGAACTCGCGTTTGAACTCGTTTGGCTTGTTAGATACCCATTCCCGTTCGGCGTGATGAGAATTTGTCTGATGGATGCCGATATATCCAGCAGACAGAAAGGCGGAGCTGGCCGGGTAGCCAGTTCAAACGGGTTAAATGAACAAAAGACTACTTACGATCCTACTCCTTGCTTTCGTCATTGCAGGCGCTTGCGCCTTCCTGGTCTTCCGCGTGGTTGGAAGCCGATTGGGGGCTAGCCAGCCGTCTACCACCAAAGTTGTAGCTGCCGCTGCCGATATTCCACTGGGGACGGTTCTAACCGCTGCCAACCTGACGACGGTCGACATTGCAGGGTCGGTGCCCAAGGGCGCCATTCTGAAACCCGAGAACGCCATTGGACGCGGAGTGATCTCAAATATCTACCAGGGCGAACCGATTCTGGATAGCCGCCTGGCCGTGGTCGGCTCGGGCGGCGGACTGGCTGCCACCATTCCCAACGGCATGAGAGCGATTGCAGTCAGAGTGGACGATGTGGTGGGCGTGGCCGGATTTGTAACTCCCGGCATGCATGTTGACGTACTGGTCTCGGGCATACCTCCGGGAGCCAACAACGCGCCCAACTCGCGCCAGGCGATGCTCGGCACCGAAGTCAAGACGGTGCTTCAGAACATCCAGGTATTGTCGGCGGGCGTGAACATTCAGAAGGATGCGGAAGGCAAACCGCAAAGCGTGCAGGTGGTCAACCTGCTGGTCACCCCTGAACAAGCCGAGACCCTGAGCCTGATCACATCGGGCGTAAAGATCCAGCTTGCCCTGCGCAACCCGCTGGATACAAAAACGCAAGAGGTACCGATGACGGCCATGGGCAATATCTTCGCGGATCAGGCCCCCCCTCCGGCGCACCCGGTGGTTCACGCCGTCAAGAAGGAACCGGCCCCGCCGGCAAAGACGACAATCGAGATCTTCAACGGATCCAAGCGCACCGAAGAAAAATTCAGTTCACCCGAGGCAAAGCAGTGAGAGCGAAAACTGGCATACCCATCGCATACTTCTGCGCATTGTCCGTTTTCCTTTGCGCCGAATTGGGCCTCAAGGCTCAAATGTCAAACACGACCACTACTTCGCTGCCTGGCGCGATTCAGGTGCAGGACTCAACCAATGAAGTCGCTGTCGCGGTGGGCAAGACCTTGCTGATCGACTGCGCGCGGCCCGTTTCACGAGTGGCCGTCGGCCTGGGCGAAATCGCGGAAGCTTCCGCGGTTACGCCGACCGAGATCATGGTCAACGGCAAAGCCCCCGGCGAGACCAGCCTGATCATCTGGGACCAGCGCGGCGGACGCCAGTTCTTCAATGTGACGGTGCGGGCCAGCTCGGCCGTGACCACCGATAACCTGGACTCCATACGCCGCGAGCTTCGCCTGGAGCTTCCCGGCGAGCCGTTGAAGGTCACGTCGGAAAACGGCATGGTCTTTCTGCGCGGCACGGTCAAGAACCTCAATAACTCGGCGCGCGCGGTGCAGATTGCTTCGACGGGCGGCAAAGTCGTCAATCTTCTCAATGTCGAAGTGCCACCCGCCGATCCGCAGATCCTGCTCAAGGTGCGTTTTGCCAGTGTCGACCGCAGCAAGGAGCGGCAGCTGGGCATCAACGTGTTCTCCACCGGCCTCGGCAACACCCTGGCCCAGGTGAGCACCGGACAGTATTCTCCTCCGATCGTCGGTTTGCCCGCGGGCGGGGGAGCTGCCACTGCCTCTATTTCAAACGAGCTGAACCTGTTTGCCTTCTTCCCGGGGCTCAATCTGGGAGCAACCATCCAGGCGCTGGAGCAAAAGGGCGTGGTTGAACTGCTGGCAGAGCCGAATGTGTTGGCAACCAACGGCCACGAGGCAAGCTTCCTGGCCGGCGGCGAATTTCCCTACCCGGTTGCGCAGGCATCGTCCGGCGGCACCGCAGCCATCACCATCATGTTCAAGGAGTATGGAATTCGCCTCAACTTCATCCCCACCATCACGCCGCGGGGAACCATCCGTCTGCAGGTTGCACCGGAAGTCAGCTCCCTGGACTATACCAACGCCATTGAGATATCCGGCTTCGACGTGCCTGCCATTACCACACGCAAAGTCAAGACCGAAGTGGAACTCAGCGATGGTCAGAGCTTTGTGGTAGGCGGCCTCTTGGACAAAACCGAAAACGAGGCCTTCCAGAAGATCCCGTTCATTGGAGATATTCCCATCCTCGGCAAATTCTTCCAGTCGATTCAACGGACCAAGACAGACACCGAGCTGATCGTGATTGTGACGCCGGAGGTTGTATCTCCCATCGGGGTTGCTTCCGCGCTTCCGGAGCTGAAATTTCCTACGCCGCTCTTGCCCCCCAACTCCGGCATCGCGATGCACAATCCGGATGAAAAGACACCTGCCAATACCCTGCCAACGCCTCCGCCAACCATTCCCGTGGAGAAGCTGGTTGACAGCATGAAACCCGAGGCGCCACTGATCATCGAAGGCGCGGGAAGCTTCGGCACAGCATCCAGCGCGGGCATCAGTTCTGCTCCTGCCTCTGCTCCCACATCATCCGCACCTCAGTAAGGCTTTTCGCCGGCCGTCTGAAAAAGACGGCCGGCGTTCTTTTCCTGCCCGCATTCTCACTCCTGTACAATCCTTCCAACAATCAAGTTCATCCGATTCTTTGGGTGCCCCCATCGGGGTACCGGGGCACCGGGGCACCCTCTGGGTCGGGGTCGGGGCCCTGCGTTCTTCCCTCAACCGCACGCTTCTTCAACTGGCAGCAAAGAGACGACGAGTCGTATGCATTCGCAGCAAACGCCCAATTCCAATAGCCGCCTTCGGGTCGCAAACGTGACCCGTGGCACACTGCTGGCGACACGTCTGGAAGTTGCCGACAGCGGGGCGAAACGGAACAAAGGGCTGTTGGGGCGCAAGGGCCTGGATGACGGCGGGGGCCTGTGGATCGCTCCGTGTGAATCGGTGCACACCTTTTTCATGCAGTTCCCCATCGACCTCGTCTATCTCGATCGCAAGAACAGGATCAGGAAGGTCTGCGAAAGTGTGCCTCCGTGGCGAATCTCTGTCTGCCTTTCCGCGCACTCCATCCTCGAGCTGCCCGCAGGCACCATTCGCAACAGCCGCACACAGGCAGGCGATACGGTGGAGTTTTCTCCTGCTGCCGATGAGTGTACTGACGGCCGATGATCTGAAAGGGCACGATCGGCCCGCGGAGGGATGAAACCTTCACCGGCCAATTTCACCGCCAACTTGCTGACTCGCTGACTCGCTATCCCTGTGACACATTGCTTCAATCCTGCGCCATTCCGGCCAAAAGCTCAGGAGACCGCGACTGCCGGCTCAACCGCGCCCACTGCGGGAACCCGCCATTCCATGAACACTGCCCGCGCGGCAATCGCAATTGTCAGCACCGCCAGCGATCGCAGCACCGCAGGGTAAGCAATCAGGAATGAGTATCCGAACCGTACTGAGAGCGACCAGGCCAATACGATTCCCATATAAAGAGCAGCGCTGCGATAACGCCGGTATCCCACGCTTGCCGCAAAACAGCCGAAGGCAAGCCCGGCAACCAGGTCGATTACGTAGTGCTCTCCCGTTGCAAGCGTTGCCAATGCCGTTCCGGCCAGGAAAGCCAGCGAAACTGTCCGCCAGAGTTTGCCGGGGGCCAGAAATACAAATACCAGTGCGGTTGCAATGTGCAGTGACGGGAACGCGTTCGGCATGCCGACGAGCTTGATCGCGACAGCTTGAACCTGCGGCGGATAAAGCCAGTGCGCCCCAAAGGCATAGATGGGACCACAGGCGGGAAAAATGGCATACAAGATCGGCCCGGCAATCATTTCGGCGACGTAAGCCAGGACCACCGACCCGCGCGGATTTCTGTAGCGGGTTACGAGGAACCAGCAGATCATCATCGGAACCATGAACTGGTAGACCACAATGAGGGGAACGCGCCAGAAGCCTTCCAGCGGACGTGCGATGGAGGCGGCCCGGATGCCAAGCGAATCGTCAATGGCGGCAAGAACGTAGTCGAACTTGAAGGGAAGCAGCCCGCCTTCCTTTCCCATAAACGTGGTAAGAAGAAAGCCGAAGAAGAGATTGAGCGTGAGGGCGAACACGAGCATGGGCCGGGTCTTGTCTTTTTCGTCCATGAGCATCCAGACCACGGACAAAAAGAGGGCCATTGTCGCAACGATCGGGGGGCTTATCAGGATGGCGAGCAGATGCATTTCCCCGTCCAGCCGGTCAAGTACCGGTCAATTTTCAGCAGAGTCGATCCCAGTGTAATGCGCAGAAGGATCGGATTGCGGCGAAGAATGCAGGCGTCGGAAAAAAGTAGTAAACAGGGGACGTGACCCGGTCTTCGTTGCACGGACGGTCTCTACAGGCTGCGGAAAAACCCTCGCTGACCAAAACTCTCGATTGCTTTGTAACAGGGCATGACTTCAGTCATGCCGCAAATGCCTCAGAATCCACGTGGGATTCAGCCCCTGCGGGATGCCTTCCGCGCATTCGAACCAACCAGGCCTTTTTCCGCAGCCTCTTTAGCCCCTGAGGGATGGTCTTCGGAATCCCGGCACGAAATGGGACTTCTTCCGCAACCTGTTTAAATCGACGGAGTCAGAACCGTTTGCGGCTCGCGTGGTCACGCGGCGGCAAGCAGATACCACGCAAGCCATGCGGGCGCGGTCCACAGAAACAGGGGCGAAGTGATCCTGACTCCGCTGACCAATTGGATCTCGACCGTAATGCTGGCAATGGCGAGTAGCACCAGCAAGGCCCGCAAGCGGGTAAGATATACGCCTTGAAGCAGGGCGGGAATGGCGAGGCCGCCGTCGTAGATCCAGGAGTACGGCGCCGCCACGAGTGAAACGAGCACCAGCAGATTGCCGTGCCGGGCCCAGTCCCAGGCGCGGCGGCGGGGCCAGAAATAGCCAAGCGCCCAGGCGGAGCCCAGAGCGGGTGGCAGATATTGGAGCCACAAGGCATGAGGGCTGAGCCATAGCCGCAGCGCAACAATGATGCAGGGAATGTACTCCTGGTCGAGTCCCGCGGCGTGCATCATCTTCGCGTAATCGGTCCACGCTGCAGGGTAGAGCCACCAGGTAAGTGCACAACTGGCGGCGATGGCAAGAGCCGCGCCGGCCAGGAGCTTGTAGCTTCGCGTGATCGCGATCCACGCCAGCAATACGACGCCGAAAGGCACAAACAGGTGAGGCTTGAGCATGCAAAGCCAGAGCGAGACACCGGCCAGGAAGGGGCGCGTTCGATGCAGGCAGAGAAACAGCACGTACCCCAGCAACGCAAGCAGCGAGGTTTGCCCAAGCATGACGCAGATCAGGGCCGGTCCAAAGGAGAGGGCGAGCCAATGGAGCCGATTTCCAGGCCGGCCGTGCATCCGCCAGAGCAGATGCACTGAAAGCACCAGGCACCCCAGCATCAGCAGCGACCATAAAAGCGCTCCGATGCGGACATCGAGAAATCCAAGCGGCGCCGCAAGCGGTAATCCCCAGGGCGGATTGCGCATGAAAAGCGCCGCGCCCCCCAGATCGAGGCCCGCTGAACGCTCCAGTTGCGACATTGCGTTCAAATCGTAGGGATTCGCGTGGTGAATGAGTTGTTGGCCCGTGGCCCAAAAGACAACGAAGTCACGCGAGCCCGCGATATTGCCCGAGAGAGGCACGACACAGAGGAAGATTGCAGTGAACGACAATGCCAGCCCGCAGACTAGAGCGATGGAAAACTCCACAATGTCCCGCGCTGTTTTGGTCTTCGACGTATTGGTGCCGGTGGCCATGGGTCCTGCTTGCTCTCTTCTGGAAAATCGATTTTCTAGAGTGGTTTCCGCTTCATCCTTGCTGTCTGCACGCAGGTAATGGCCCCTTCTGGTCCGGCTCAACCCGACAGTTCGGCTTTGCCAAGTTACCTTCAGGTAATGTATACGACGCCGGTCCTTTCGAAATATGCGTGTAAACAGCCGTATACACCGGCGTCCCCGCTGCCCGAAAAGCAAAATGGCGTAAGTCGTTGATTTATATAGAAAAGAGCTTCCACGGCTGATTGGCACGTCAGATGCAGTGGAGAGGGTGCCCCGGCTGAGGCTGGGAATCACACAACCTACGGAGAGATAAAAAAATGAACACCATGCTTCTCAAGCTGTATGTGAAGTTCCAGGACCTGGCCAGCCGCGAAGAGGGTCAGGATCTGGTTGAATATGCCTTGGTCGTTGCCCTGATCGCTTTTGGTGCAACCGCCGGCATGAGCCAGCTTGCCAAGGGCCTGAACACGGCCTTCAGCAACATCAGCACCACCCTCGGTTCCTACACCACGTAGTCTCTTGTCCCAGCGGGGACAGCTTGGCACACCCCGGCAGTTTCGCTCCTTCGCAGGGAGAGCATATCAAATGCTCTCCCTGCAAAGGGATCCACACCTAACTCGCAACCACACAAGGACACGGAGAAAACTATGAACACCATGCTTCTCAAGCTGTATGTGAAGTTCCAGGATCTGGCAAGCCGCGAGGAAGGTCAGGATCTGGTCGAATACGCTCTGGTTGTTGCTCTGATCGCGTTCGGCGCTACCGCCGGCATGAGCCAGCTCGCCAAGGGCCTGAACACTGCTTTCAGCAACATCAGCACCACGCTGGGCAGCTACACCACATAGTCTCATGCCCTGCGAGGGGCAGAACTACCAACCTTGGCAGTTTCGTTCCTTCGAGGGAGAGATACGCGCACCCTACCCGGTGAACCTGCGTACTCTCCCTTGCAAAGGACTCCCGAGACGCTTAACCTTGCGCACGACCCCGAGAGAGATTGAAATGAACACACTACTTCTGAAGCTGAAATCGACATTCCAGGATCTGCTGAGCCGCGAGGAGGGACAGGATCTGGTCGAGTACGCCCTGCTCTGCGCCTTGCTCGCATTTGGAATTGTGGGTGGCATGGGCGCCGTGGCCAAAAGCATCGACTCCGCCTTCAGCAATGTCAGCACCACCCTGGGCAGTTACACAACCTAACCCCCAGGCAGGTTTGTCCGGGGCTCTGCAAGACAAAGCAAAGCAAAGCTTAGAATCTTCGTGGGAGAGATACGGCGGGCTAAACAATTCCCGGTCCTGTCTCTCCCTCAGCTTTTCTTGACCCCCGCTCAGGCGGTGAGGGATAATCCTCGCAATCGCCATATCGCGCACTGACCGGATCTGAGCGATCTGGCCGGTTTTCTGTTGTTCCCAGTTCGACCTCCGAAATCCTGTGTCCCAGAACGGTTATGCTGCATTCCTCAGCTCCGGAAAATGATGTTTCGTTGATGCTGATTGAAGGCGGTTTTACCGTCATCGCCTTCGCGCTGCCCTTTGCGCTGCCGAAACTGGGAAACGGGCTCTTCTCCCGTGTTGAGCGCGCTTTTGCGGGCCTGGCGCGGCGCAAAGGATATGCCGTTGCGGCGGTGGGCCTGGCTGCGCTGCTGCTGCGCCTGGCGATCCTTCCCTTCTGCCCCATTCCGCTGCCGTTTGTTCCCAACGACTTCAGCTTTCTGCTGGCTGCCCAGACCTTTCTGCATGGCCGGCTGACCAACCCCACCCCTGCCATGTGGATTCATTTCGAGAGCATCCACATCACCATGCAACCCACGTATGCGTCAATGTACTTTCCATCTGTTGGCCTGGTGCTCGCGGCCGGCAAGCTGCTGTTGGGAAATCCATGGTTTGGCGTGCTGTGCGTGAGCGCGCTGATGTGCGCGGCCATCTGCTGGATGCTGCAGGCATGGCTGCCGCCCGGCTGGGCGCTGCTGGGGGGAATTCTCGCCGTGCTGCGCCTCGGACTCTTCAGCTATTGGATCGATACCTACAATTGCGGCGGGTCGGTGGCTGCCCTGGGGGGCGCGCTGGTGCTCGGCGCGCTGCCGCGCCTGACCCGAACGCCGCGCCTAAGCTATGCGCTTCTGCTCGCGGCGGGCATTGCGACCCTGGCCATTACACGGCCCTACGAGGGCTTGCTTCTCTGCGTTCCGGTTGCCGGATACCTTGGACGCTGGCTGCTCCGGGGGAAGAACCGGCCATCCGCGGGAGCGTTGATCCGGCTGAGCGCGCTGCCGCTGGCGCTGGTTCTCGCCGCGGTTTCGTGGCTGGGCTACTACGACTACCGCGCCTTCGGAAAGCCGACCACGCTGCCCTATACCGTGGACCGGGCAACCTACGCGATTGCTCCTTATTATGTGTGGCAAGGCCCGCACCCTGCTCCCGCTTATCGTCACCAAGCATTGCGCAGCTTTTACGCGCAAAGCGAACTCAGCTCCTTCACCAAGATCCACAGCGTGGCTGGTTTTCTTCCCCAGACCCTATTGAAAGCTGCACGAAGCTTCGAGTTTTATGCCGGCCTGGCGCTGATGCTTCCTATGCTCATGATCCGGCGTGTCTTTCTCGACCGGCGCGTGCGTTTCCTGGTGCTGTGCGTACTGGTATTGGCGGCCGGCATGGCGATCGAAATCTTTCTCGTTCCCCACTACCTGGCGCCGTTCACGGCGGCGTTCTACGCCATCGGACTGGAAGCCATGCGCCATCTTCGCGTCTGGCGGCCAGGCGGCCAGCCTGTCGGCCTCGCCATGGTTCGCCTCGACGTAGCCATCTGCGTGGTCCTGGCGGGGTTGCGGCTGTTTCCCGGGCCGCTGCATCTGGCGCTGCCGGAGTGGCCGGTGTCGAACTGGTCCGACACCTGGTACGGCCCGGACCACTTCGGAACGGAACGCGCCCGGGTTGAAGCCGGCATGGAACAACTGCCCGGCCTGCAGCTGGTGATCGTCCGCTATTCTTCCCGCCACAACCCGCTTGACGAATGGGTCTACAACGCTCCTGATATCGATGACTCCAAAGTCGTATGGGCAAGAGAGATGGATCCCGCTCATAATTTGGAGTTGATGCACTACTACGCCAACCGAAAGGTGTGGCTGGTAGAGCCAGACTCACTGCCGGCTGCAGTCTTGCCGTATCCGGCAACGCCGGAAGTGACCCGCTGACTCGTCATCGAGCCTCATACAAGGGCACCAGCGGGCCGATATCTACTTCAGGAGTTCGAACCATGATCAACGGAAAAAAAATCGCTGTCGTCATGCCGGCATACAATGCCGAAAAGACTCTTGAAAAAACGGTTGCCGAGTTGTCTGACGTTGTGGACATCAAGATCCTCGTGGATGATTCCAGCAAAGACCACACCGCCGACCTCTCCCGCAGGCTCGGCGTACGAACATTTGTGCACGATGCCAACTACGGCTACGGGCGCAACCAGCAGACCTGCTATCGCGAAGCCCTGGCTGCGGGCGCCGACATCGTGGTCATGGTTCATCCCGACTATCAGTACACACCGTTGCTGGTTCCGGCCATGGCGGGCATGATTGCCAGCGGCGTCTACGACATGGTGCTCGGCTCGCGCATTCTTGGCGCCGGCGCGTTGAAGGGCGGAATGCCGCTGTACAAGTTTGTCTTCAACCGCATGCTGACGGCATTCCAGAATATTTTTCTGGGCGTCAAGCTTTCCGAATACCACACCGGATTTCGCGCCTTTTCGCGGGAGTTGCTGGAAAAGCTGCCGCTGCTCGAAAACTCCGATGACTTCGTCTTCGACAACCAGATGATTGCGCAAGCCGTCATGTTCGGATTCAATATCGGCGAAATCTCCTGCCCGACGAAATACTTCGAGGAAGCTTCCTCAATTAATTTCAAGCGCAGTGTGGAATATGGACTCGGAGTGCTGGCCACCACGGTCCGCTTTGTCGCCCACAAGGTAGGAATCATTCACTCGCCTGCATTCGGCGTCACGGGCAGAAAAGTCACGCAACAGTACTACACGCAGATCGCCCGGGGTCAGTGAGACTCTGAATGGACGCGCAGACAGACGTTGCTGATTCGCAGCCTAGCCTGAAGTTGCGGCAGCAGATCGCGATCTTTCTTTTTTCTTGCGCGGTGCTGATCGCCCGCAAGCCTGACGCAATTTTTCACGCGCAATTCTATGGCGAGGATGGGCACGTCTGGTTCGCGGATGCCTACAACCTGGGCTGGGGCCCGGCACTCCTTCACACCTGGGCAGGTTACTTTCAAACCTTTCCGCGCATCGCGGCGGCCTTCGCACTGCTTGCGCCGCTCACGCTGGTTCCTCTGTTCTTCAACCTCATCGCGATCCTGGTTCAGGCGCTGCCCATAAGCCTGCTGCTCTCTGCGCGGTCTTCGGCGTGGGGAAGTTTGCAATTCCGCGCGATGCTGGCCGGCATTTATCTTGTACTGCCCAATTCCGAGGAATTGAGCAGCGGCATTACTGAATCGCTCTGGTACCTGGCGCTGTTGGCATTCCTGGTGCTGGTTGCGTCGAAGCCAAAAGACGTGGCAGGTTGGCTGTTTGATCTCCTCATCCTGCTGCTGTGCGGATTGACGGGCCCGTTCTGCATATTCCTCCTGCCCATCGCGTTTTTCCTTGCCTGGAGAAATCGCGATCGCCGCCACTGGATCTTAGCCGAAGTGTTGACGGTACTCTCGATAGTGCAGGCATGGGCGCTGGTTCACCTCGGTTCCTCCGGCGATCCGTTCGACCATCGAGTGACTGGTATCAAGGCCCTTGGGCCCTCGGTCACATTGTTCGCGCGCATCCTTGCAAGCCAAATCTATCTCGGGACACTGATCGGCGGCAACGGGCTGGGAACGAATGCCGGCCTGGTCCCGCTGATTGTGTTTTCTTGCATAGCCATTGCGGGAACGGCGTTGGTAGTTTTCTGCTTCATTAAGTCCAATATTGAAATGAAGCTGTTCCTTGCCTTCGCCGCCATGCCCTTCGTTGCCGGGCTCATGTCTTCCACTGGGCATCCGCCTCCCGGAGTTTCCGTCTGGTCGCTGTTTACCGCTGCAGGCGGCATCCGCTATTGGTTCTTCCCCACGCTTGCCTTTGCATGGGTGATCCTGTGGTGCTTCCAGAACCGCACCGGTGCTTTGAAAACGGTGTCCGTTGTGCTTCTGTGCATCATGTGCATCGGGGTCGTTCGCGATTGGAAGCATCCCGCTTTCAAGGATGTGCAGTTCGCGGAATATGCGAAACGCTTTGACACAGCGCAGGTGGGCAGCACCGTCACGATTCCGGAGAACCCGGATGGCTGGACGGCTCGGCTCATCAAACGCCCGCAAGGCCGGTGAGACGAGATGAATCGAATTCCCACGTTGGACGGCTGGCGCGGCATAGCGATTCTGCTGGTGTTGCTCGATCATGCGCAGGACTCGCTCTTGCACCACTACGTCTACCCCTTTGCGCAGACCGGGGGGCACGGCGTGACTGTCTTTTTTGTGCTCAGTGGATTCCTGATCACAACAAAGCTTCTGGAATCCCCAATCGATTTGAAGCGCTTCTACATACGCCGCATGTTCCGCCTGATGCCGGCAGCGTGGACTTATCTCGTCGTTTTGCTTCTCTTGGGCCTGCTCACAGGCGTTCATTTTGCCCCAATCCTGGGTGTGAGCTCCTGCGTTTTTTTCTATCGCAACTTCATTGGCCTGGAGGGCGGGCCGCTCACCGGGCATTTCTGGTCGCTGTCTCTTGAAGAGCAGTTCTACCTGGTCTGGCCCCTCCTTCTGCTGCTTGCCGGCGCGCGCCGCTGCCGATGGATTGCGGCTGCAGGCGCAATCACGTGCGCGGTCTATCGATGGTTTTTCTGGGCGCAGTACGATCACATCATGATCAGTGGCCGATCGCAGGTTCGTGCCGATTCGCTGCTGGTTGGCTGCCTGCTGGCGCTGCTCCTCGCCGACCCGCGCGTGCGCCTCCAGGCCATCCGCTGGTCGAAGTTCTACGCGCCCCTTGCCCTGGCCGGCCTGCTTTTCTCGATCGCACGGTTCCATACCATGGCCCCGCTTTTTGAATCCGTTTCCATTGCCGGCCTCATCGCCGCGACCACGCTTCACCCCGCGTCCATTTTTGTGCGGCCGTTTTCCTTCAAGCCCCTGGCTTGGCTCGGCGCCATCTCCTACAGCCTCTAT